>JANMHJ010000005.1:0-53998 GCA_031375105.1 Variovorax sp. | reverse complement strand
AAATCCTACAAATCTTGAGCTTGACCATGTTTGAAAATGTCCCTATCAATCAACTACTTACAACAACCCCAGCAAATTTAAATCGGGATATAGAGCACAAACAGCTCTCTCTCCTCTGAAAAACGTTGGGACACTACTGATCTGCAGTAATTTGCGTTCGCAGGTCAAAAAACACACTGCGCTTCATATAGCCGTTGACTTTTTGAAGACACAGCAAGGCGAGCGCCAGAGGAACTAAAGGAATAAGCCAGAATATCCACGGTGACTGAAATTGAACCACAGGCGTTGTGATCCAAAACATCACGGCGACACCGCACAAAACACCGGAAATACCTAAAAGCAAAATCGCGAGAGCAGCAAACAGCAGCCGGTTGCGCCAGATAGTGGATGCTTGCGTGATTTCTTGCCCTATCAAATCAGAGTAGGCATCTGCATGCATGAGTAGCAATTGGGGCTTCTGAGTCAGTAGACGCAGCAGGCTGAGCGTGGCTTCGCTTTTTGCTGCTGCGCTTGTTTCAACCACGACCTGCGCCGCGAACTATCAAGCTAAGCAGCCCCATCAACGTCGCGCCAGCAGCGGCAGCGATCAGCACCGATTTGACCGGCTCGTCTTTGATGTAGCTCACAGTGTGGTCTCCCAAATTGTGTGCTTTGCTTCGCACTTGCTGGACACCATCGCGCACGGCTTCGACACCACGATGGGTAAGTGCCTCAGCTTGATCGAGAGCAGCAGAAGCCTGGTCGAGTACGGAATGGCTGGCGCTAGGCAAAATGGTTGAGTTCATGATGAATCCTTATTGATTAATGGAGAAAATACAGTTGAGCGGTCAGCTTTTTTTGGATAACCCCATAAAAAAGCTGATCACGGTGAGCAAGGCGAATGCAAAGAAAATGATTTTTGCAATACCGACTGCACTGGCAGCGATGCCGCCGAAACCGAAAGCGGCAGCAATGATGGCGATAATAAAAAACGCGATGGTGTAATAAA
The DNA here is from genome assembly GCA_031375105.1 of Variovorax sp. Lineage (GTDB taxonomy): Bacteria > Pseudomonadota > Gammaproteobacteria > Burkholderiales > Burkholderiaceae_C > JANMDU01. The sequence continues at coordinate 53,010 of JANMHJ010000005.1, read as the reverse complement.
GCATGACGAATCCTTGTGAAAGCGTTGCAGGAAGCAATGGCTGAGCAACTCAAAGCAGTGTCATAGATGGGGTCAGGCCCAACCATAGGCGGTGTAGCTGAAAACATGTCGGGCGAAGTCTTTGCGCGGTGTAGGACAAACAGCTATCTTTGCTAAAGCAGCGCTTGTATCAAAGTACCTTGGCCAGGTGTAGAAACGATATTGAGCACGCCCTGCGCCGCCTCTACTCGGTAGCGCATACCTAAAAGCCCATAGGATGAAGAGAGCTTGTTTTCGGTGTCAAATCCTGCGCCATCATCACGCACTGAGGCGATGATCACACCATCCAGCATGCCGAGCTTGAGCCACACATTTTCGGCATGCGCATATTTCAGAATGTTTGTGCAAGCTTCCTGCATCAGGCGATACACCATAAGCTGTGAATCGGGCGTCAGTTCCACCGCTTCAAAACTGCTGTGAACCCGCAGATCTGAGCCGTCCGCAAATTCGCGCGCAAGGATCTCCAGCGTCGCAACTAAACCAAGATTGTTCAGTGCTGAAGGCCGCAAATCTTCAATGATCTTGCGCCCCAGTGCAATACTGCTGTTAAGATTTCCTACCAGGTGCGCCAGTAGCTCAATCGCTTCAGGAGAAACCTGATCGACACGCGATTTGATGCGCGCCGCATCCAGCTTGGCCGATGTGAGCAAAGCACCAAGATCGTCATGAAGATTGCGTGCCAAGCGGCTGCGCTCATCTTCGCGAGCACTTTGCAAGTAGCTCGCCAATTGCGTGAGTTCTTCCGTTCTCTTGCGTACCAACAAACCCAATTGATCACGCTCTGATGCGAGCAGACGACGCAATTCCAGTTGCTGTGTCTTGAGTTCAAGATTTCTTCTCAGGTAGATTAAGATAGCCAGCAAGCAAAGCACGCTAAGCACTGCAATACTCACTCGGCTTAAAATTATGGCTACATGCATGCTCTTATAAGATGCAGTTAACTGATCGGCCTCTGAATCAAGCAAAGCTGAGGAGATCTGTCGCAAGCGCCGCATGTTTTCTCGTCCACCGCCATCCAGTATTTTTTCCAAGGCCTGCTGAGAGAGGCCGCTCCTCTTCAAATCAATCGTCTGCGCCATTTCCAGCATTCTTTGATTTGACAGCAGCTCCAGCTCCGTTAGCATGGCTAAAAGTTCAGCTTGATGCATATACCGCTGCCGAAGTTCTAGCAAATTCTGCGTCACTGGTGCAATCGCATCCTCATAAGGTTGCAAATACTCTGGCCGCCCCGTGAGCAGGAAGCCGCGCTGCCCGGTTTCAGCATTGAGCATTCGCACAAGCAAATCGCCCAGAATGATTTGCGAGCGCATGCTCGCCTTGGATTCCTGCGCGTATCGAGACGTGTATAGGTAAGACAGTTCGTTCACTGCTAACATCGCCGATGCAGCCACAAATGCCAACGGCACGACCAGCTTGTTGCCTTTGATCAGAGTCAATACGCGCATAGTTTGCGATTCTGTAAAAGTGTGGGATCATGTACTTCAATATGAGCAAAGGATGCCGCATGATTCGTATCGCCATCGTTGATGACCACGCTGTGGTGAGAGCGGGCCTCAAACAGTTCCTGTGTGACCAAACTGATATGTCGGTGGTAGCAGAAGCGGCCAATGGCCGAGAAGCACTTAATATCGTTCGCTCTGGCGCGGTGGATGTGATATTGATGGATATTTCCATGCCGGATCAAAGCGGTGTGGATGCCTTGATTGCCATCAAGGCACGGGCACCTGAGCTGCCTGTGCTTATGCTTAGCGGCTTTCCTGAAACGCACTATGCCACCACGCTGCTGCGCCAAGGTGCGAGCGGCTATCTGAACAAAGACTGCGATCCGCAAGAGATTGTGTTGGCGGTGCGCACTGTAGCGCAGGGTAGAAAATATATCACCCCCGGCGTGGCACAGCTGATGGCCGATAGCTTGGTACGGGGATCGGTGGCAGCTTTGCATGAGCATTTATCTGATAGAGAGTTACAGGTATTCTTGCGGCTGGCTCAGGGACAAACGATTGGCGATATGGCTGTAGCTATGTCGCTCAGCGTCAAAACAGTGAGCACCTATCGCACGCGGGTGATGGAGAAAATGAATCTTGCCTCCAACAGCGATTTAACGTATTACGCGCTTAAAAATGGCTTGATGCAGTAAACACATGATTAGACAGGTAAAAGCTTGCTGTCGCTGGCCTCTCCCGTAGCTAAAGCGCTGCAATAAGCGAGCAATGCATCAATTTCATTGGATTTGTCAAACACGCGATCAGCTCCAAGGCCAATGCACTTGCGCCGCATGTCGGGTGTAGCGTAGTTAGTGAGAACGACTAACTTGTGTCGCTGCATTAAACCGTTGGCTGCACTGATCACGCCCAACCCAGAGCCACCTCGCAGTTGGATATCCACAATCACTAAATCATAATGATGCGCGGGGTTGAGCATCCACTGCACAGCATCGTCTTCATCTTCCGCGGTTTCCACAATCTTTACTGGTGCAAGCTCTTCTAAGGTTGCAATCAGGCTGGCACGAATGACGGCGCTGTCTTCTACCAAGTAAATCTTAAGAGGTGTCACAGCTCAAATACTTTCATATCGCAAGAATTAAAGGACAGACATTGAGCTGGCCTCAGCGCTCAATGCGTGCGCACATTGAGCGAGCTGATTTCTTTAATCAGATGGAAATTCATTATGCATCGCATTCTTATAAATAAGGGACATTAAATTTCTTGTCAAGTCAATGTCCTACATCCAATATGCAAGTTGTCTGATGGTTGTTCTGCTTGTGCACTTTCACAATTCATCCATGCGCTCAACTGACGCAGGCATCTACATTGCAAAGCAAGGACACCATGAAACACACGCGACATCTCATAGCAACGGCAGCAGCAATTTCTGCTTTGATCCTATCCACAGCGATGGCACAAGGTTACACCTATACCGAAGCCTCGGGTATCGACTACAACCCCTCGGGCTATGTACTTCCTAATATCAGTCGCGTGAGTCCAGACAACAAGTTCGGCACGGGGCAAAGCGCCACAGGGGGCGGTATTCGTTTTGGTACACCGGTGTCGCCGCATTGGGATATTCAATTGGGTCTACAGTATGGACGTGTCAGCGATGCAGCCAACCGTTTTGAGCAGTTGACTTTGGGTATGGATGGGGTGTATCTGTTTTCCCGCTCACGTTTTCGTCCCTTACTGCTGATTGGAGTCGGTGCTGAGCGCGATCAGTTCACTACACCCATATCTAAAGCGAGCAGCACATCGCCGTTTGTCGGATTGGGTGTCGGCCTACAGTATTCCTTTAGCGATCAATGGGGCATGCAACTTGATGTTCGGCGCAACTACGCCTACTTGCGCGGCAACAGTTTTGGCACCAAACGCGCAGATACAGATGTTGTGAGCCTAGGCTTGATGTACACGTTTGACAAGGCACCTCGAGCTGCGCCACGCGTGGCGCAAGCTCCTGTGTATGTGGCCCCTCCAGCTCCTGTGGCTGCGCCGCCTGCGCCCGCACCACAGCCCCCCCCGCCCCCCATCATCATCGTCGCTCCTCCTGCACCCCCAGCACCTGTGCCCCCTAGATTTGAGCGTATGACGATATCAGCCAGCAAACTGTTTAACTTTGACAGCGCCGAGTTGCGCACACCGATGCCCAAGCTCGATGAAGTGGCTGATGCTTTGGCAAAATTTCCTAATGCCAACAACATCGTGATCAGCGGGTACACGGACCGCTTAGGCTCAGATGCCTATAACCAAATGCTTTCACAAAAGCGCGCCGATGCTGTTAAGAGCTATATGGTCAATCGCGGTGTAGCGGCCAACCGCATGACAGCAACAGGCAAAGGCGAAAGCAATCCTGTCGTAACTTGTTCGGATAAACAACTGGCTAAGTTGATTGAGTGCCTGGAGCCGAACCGCCGCGTAGAAGTTGAGCAAATCACCATTGAACGCCGAGTTCAGTGACGCTTGCTCCTAGTCTAAGGAAAAAATATGTCGACAACCCAATTATTATTAAAAAAATCCAGCAACGCACAACAATCTATGAAGCTCGATATGCAAGCTCTCGACGCTGCAAAGAAGAGCCTCGATAAAGGTGCGATCACCCCAAGCTATGGCCCCTGGCGAGAAGACATCATTCGTCTACTCAACGACAGCTTAGCCACAGAGCTGGTTTGTACGCTACGCTACAAGCGACACTATTTCACAGCAGCAGGCTTATCTTCACCGAAAATCGCCGATGAATTTTTGGTGCATGCCAACGAAGAAACTGGGCATGGAGATCGCATTGCCCAGCGTATCGTGCAATTGGGCGGTGAGCCAGACTTTTCCCCTGACTCTCTATCAAAGCGCAGTCATGCGGATTACAACGACGCGCTGGATCTCAAAGCGATGATCAAAGCAAATTTAATCGCAGAACGCGTAGCGATTGAGGCTTACACCCAAATGATTGTTTTAATTGGTGATAAAGACCCAACCACCAAACGGTTGATCGAAGATATTTTGAGTGACGAGCAGGAGCATGCAGACGAGCTCAAAGACTGGCTCACGGTTGAATAGACAGTTGTATCTTCAATGAATAAAAAACCTTTGAAACTAAGCCAGATTATTGCTGGCGTGATTGCCTTCTTTATTGTTGCTTGCATCCTAAGTTACTTCTACATGAGAAATGCATCCGTAGATCCAGGCTACGTTAGCTATTCTGGAGACGCACTGATCACGCAATCGATCAAATCGAAATTCGTGACCGACAAAGATGCAGGCGGTACGAGCATCAACGTCAAGACGTTTGATGGCTCGGTTTTGCTTTCAGGGTTTGCTAAGAATGAAGAAGAGAAATCTGCGGCGGAAGGTATTGCACATCGGGCCAAAGGGGTGAAATCGGTCAAAAACGAAGTCGCTGTGCGGCCTTGATTCGGAGGTTGATGTTGCCTTTACCGGTGGCATTATTGGGTGCATATCCGATGCATCATTTTGAAACAGAAAACAGGTGACTTTATGAAAACTATGAATCGCACAGTACGTGCATTTGCTCTCGTGGCAGTGGCTTTGGGCTTAAGCGCCTGCGCTGGCATGACAGACCAAGAAAAAGGAACAGCTGTTGGCGCTGGCGTAGGCGCAATTGGTGGCGCTGTGCTCGGCGGCGGCACATTGGGTACGCTCGGAGGCGCAGCCGTGGGCGGTGTGATTGGTCATGAAGTGACCAAACCAAAGAAATAGCATGGTTTCCCTGCCTGCTCAGCGCGAGAGAGTGTTGAAGAACAATTTCCGCGCGCCCTCAAAAAAGAAGCCGCCTCGCGCCCCCGGTGCGCCAGATCCGATGATTGCGCAAGCCAAACGCGATTTGGATTCAGGCCTAGTTGATACCGACATGCGTGCGACGCCTGGATTGGACGCACAACTACGCCGCAAGCTCGTGCCAGGCGCAGGTGGCCGTCCGCGGATCGAAAACCCGTGAGTCCAATTACTATTCGCAGAGGCCAAATCCCCGCAGCTCTTGAGCGCAAAGAATTTGGTGTGCGCTTTCGCGCTGCGTATGCTGATCCTGCATTTCGCCACGAGGACGCTGCCATCGCTGCGCTAGAAGAAATAGCTTGGGATGGCTACATCACCAACCGCAAAGCGCCAATGACGCAGGTAGCTGGCACAAGCTTTGCTGATCCAACGTATGAACTATCTGTTGAATGGCTCGCAACTAAAAAGAGCATTGAATCTGCACAAGAGCAACAGCAAGATGCACGCTCCGCCAATAGGATTCTGCTGATCTGCGGCTCAGCTCGCAACGATGGAAGCTGTCCCGGAGAAACTTCAAAAAGTTACCGGCTCACAGGCCTCGCACGAGAAATCATCCAGCAAGCTGGCATGGCAGCTGACGTCTTGGATTTAAGCTTACTTAGCTCTGAATATGGGCGCTTCATTCACCCGTGCAAAGGCTGCGTCTCCACCGCGATGCCCTTGTGCCATTGGCCATGCAGTTGCTACCCAAATCATGCGATGAACCAAACAAACGATTGGATGGCTGAAATTTACGAGCGTTGGGCTGCTGCCCACGGCGTGATCATCGTCACACCTGTGTATTGGTATCAAAGCCCAAGCCCACTCAAGTTGATGATTGATCGCTTGGTATGTGCCGATGGCGGCAACTCTGATCCCACCACCACGCATGGCAAAAATGCTGATGAAGCCAAAGCCATCGAGCAAAGCGGCTGGACTTACCCAAAGCACCTCGCAGGCCGTGTGTACGGCGTGGTCGTACATGGCGATGTAGCGGGTGTTGAAGTACACCGACGCAACCTCACAGATTGGCTTGACTGGATGGGCCTGATTGATGCAGGCGCAACATCCAAACTAGACCGTTACATCGGCTATTACGAGCCTTACTGCACCAGCCACGAAGCGCTTGACAAGGATAGGGCACTGCAAGAAGAAGTGCGCAACGTAGCGCGCTCAGTGTCGCAGGCCGTGACGCTGCTTCGCGCTGGGCTTCTAAGCCAACCTGATAAACAAATCAACAAGCCGCGCCCAAAATGAACACGCCTTTCATCGCCGCATCAGCAGCCTCTCGCATCGCTGCAAATGCTGATCCAGAAAGCAGCCAAATCGGCCAGAATATTGCCGCTGTTCATGATTTCTACACACGTGAAGAAAACAAACGTAGTGCGCCGCAGCGGCACGCCGAAATCATCAGCAATTTTGTCGGACGCCCCGTTTTCGTGTACGCAATTCTTGTTTTTGTTAGCCTGTGGATCGGCATCAACTTTAGCCTGCTCGCTTCGCAACGCCTACCCTTTGACGAGCCACCCTTCATTTGGCTACAAGGCATTCTTGGGTTGGCAGCGCTGCTGGTCACCACTGTCGTGCTGATCAAACAAAACCGCATTGCAAAATTGAGCGAGCAACGTGATCATCTGGATCTAAAGATGACGATGCTGATTGAGCAGAAGACGGCGAAATTGATAGACTTGATGGAAGAGTTACGCCGTGACTTGCCCAACGTGAAAAATCGTCACGATTCGCGCGCCGCAGTGATGCAAACTGCGATGAGCCCAGAGCGCGTACTGGCTGCGCTGGATGAAGAACTGGTGTCTCCCGATGGCTCGGTTTCGGCTTCTACATCGCAAAAGGTGAGCGCATGATGACCTTTAGCATTTGGAATATCGCCATCATCGCGTTGACGAGCAACCTTCTTATCAGCGGCTTGGTCTGGGCGGTAAGCGCAGTACAGGGCAATGTGGCCTTGGCAGACCGCGTTTGGTCTCTTTTGATCCTGCTATCAGCCGTGATTTTCGCGGTTTTGCTGCCACCGATGAGTAGTCAACTGATCGCTATGCTGGTGATCTGCGTTCTCTGGGCATTGCGTCTGAGTCTTTTTGTCACGAAGCGAAGCTGGGGGCAGCCTGAGGATCAGCGCTATGCGCAAATGCGTGCACGCAATCAACCCAGTTTCATTTGGACGAGCCTTTATTTGGTTTTTGAATTGCAAGCAGTGCTGGCTTGGTTCATCGCCATGCCATTTTTGGCGGTGGCAGGAGCGCATACCCTTGCAAGCACATGGAGCTGGCTGGACTATCTGGGGCTGGGCTTAGCCACTTTTGGATTGATTTTCGAAACCAGCTCGGATGCGCAGATGGCCGCCTTCAAAGCCAAAGCGTCTGAAAAAAACAGCGTGATGCAAGCTGGCCTTTGGCGCTACTCACGTCATCCCAATTATTTCGGCGAGAGCTGCGTATGGTGGGGCTTTGGCTTGGTCGCTCTTTCAGCAGGCGGCTGGTGGGCTTTGCTCTCGCCTATCTTGATCACTTTTTTACTGATTCGTGTCTCGGGCATCAACTTGCAAGAAAAGGACGGTACATCGCGAAGTGCGGCCTATGCCAGCTATATACGCCGCACTTCTGCATTTGTGCCTTGGCCTCCCGCATCAAAGAAATCCCAAGTAAAGCGAATCAAAGTGCGCTAGCGCACCGACGACATCTAGCGATAGATGAATACTCCGAAAAACATGTTTACCTTCATGCACCTCAACGATTGGACTTCATCATGAAAACATCACAAGCATTATCACACCACCGGGCCATGGCCAGTGGCTTATCCATCACGCTTTTAGCGCTTGGAATGGGCTGTAGTCCCAAGCCTGTAGAGCCCGCCGCCACACAGATGCCTCCAGTGGCCAGTTCCACTATCGGCAATGAGCTCGATGACAGTGTCGTCACCACCAGCGTGAAGGCGGCTCTCTTGGCAGAAGCCAGCATCAAGAGCATGGATCTCAAAGTGGAGACCAGCAAAGGGGTGGTGCAACTCAGTGGCTTTGTGAATGACACAGCGCAGGTGGATCGCGCTGTCGCCGTAACACAAGCCGTAGCCGGGGTGAAAGAGGTGCAAAACCGTTTGGTACTCAAGCAAGGCGATACAACGATGGGCAGCAATGTGGATGACACCGTGATTACAAGCCGCGTGAAAGCCGCTCTGCTTGAAGATAAAGCAGCAAAAAGCCTAGACATTAGTGTAGAGACGCGTAAAGGTGAGGTCATGCTGAGCGGCTTTGTAGCCACCAAATCTCAGATGAGCTTAGCTGAAAACATCGCGGCCAAACAAACCGGCGTGAAAACCGTGCGCAATGAGCTGAGCCTGAAGAAATGAAGGAGCTGCTATGTTGAAAGATAAAGTCATGCTCGTCACGGGCGCTTCTGCGGGTATTGGACGAGCGGTGGCACTCGTGTGCGCCCGCGAGGGAGCAAAGCTGGTGCTATCGGATCTCAATGTAGTCACTGGCGAAGAGACGGCAGCCTTGGTGCGCAAGCAAGGCGCTGAGGCGATCTTTCTGGTGGCCGACGTAGGCAAGTCTGCAGACAGCAAAACGCTGGTGGATACAGCGGTCGCGCAGTTTGGACGGCTTGATTTAGCCTGCAACAACGCTGGTATTGGCGGCGTGAGCGCACCCACCGCAGACTACCCACTAGATGCTTGGGATAGCGTGATTCAGATCAACCTCTCAGGCGTGTTTTATGGCATGCAACAACAGCTCAAAGCTATGCTTAAAAATGGCGGCGGCGTAATTATCAATATCGCATCAGTGCTTGGCGCAGTAGCTCTGGCCAGATCGCCCGCCTATACGGCAGCCAAGCATGGCGTGGTTGGGCTCACGCAGGCTGCAGCCATTGAATACGGCGCACAAAACATCCGCATCAATGCGGTGGGGCCTGGTTTTATCCGCACGGCCATGACCAGCGGCCTAGAAAAAAACGAGGATGCATTGGCTATGCTCATTGCCGCTCATCCAATTGGACGACTGGGTAAGGCAGAAGAAGTTGCCGAATCGGTTGCTTGGTTGGCATCAGACAAAGCCTCATTTGTGACGGGCGCATATTACCCTGTCGATGGCGGCTATTTGGCGCACTAAGCCTATCGCGCTAGGGTTTTCAGCATTCTGCGTAGTATTAGGAAGCTTTTAGGGTGTTCGCCTTTATATTTACTGCGCGGAGTGCTCCTAAATTTATAGTATGGCTCGTCATGAAAAACTATTCACAGAAATGTCGGCTGCCAGTGGCAGCAGCGGCACTCGTTCTCTTATTGAGCGGCTGCGTTAACACGCCAGAAGTGCGGATCGCTTCTGATCCCTACGCTAATTTTTCGGGCTACCAGACCTTCGGCTTTGTCAGTCCGTTAGGTACGGATCGCAGTGGCTACCAAACCCTTATCACTCAGCAGATCAAGTCTGCCGTACAAGGGCAGCTTGAGGCACGCGGCATGCGCTTGACGGCAGATGCACCTCAACTTCTGGTGAACTTCAACGCATTCATCACAGACAAAACACACATTTCGACCGCGCCGATCCTGGTTCAACCTGCATTTGGCAGCGGATTCTACGGCGGCAGCTACTACGGCTATCGAGGTGGGCTCTACTCGCTGTGGCCGATGTACGTGGATCAGACCGTCGTATCCAGCTACAAAGAAGGCACGCTGAATATTGACATCATCGATGCATCGCGCAAGCAATTGATCTGGGAAGGCCGGGTGATAGACGATGATGTGACGCGCAAAGAACGCGCTAACTTGCAAACCTCCATCAATGCGGCGGTTGCTGCTGCGTTTGCAAAGTATCCGGTGCAGCCCAAAGCTAAGTGATGAGTCCATCTCAGCGATATTGAATCAACTTACAACATGCAGTCACTGATAGCTAGATAACCGCTTTGATGCTCAATTCAGCTGGGTGGAGTACAGATGTGATCGTTTCATGGGAATTGATGCAGCGCCCACGACACGTTTACTGGCCAATACTTGATACACGCCGATCTCACCCGACTCAAATATGATCAACCTTTAGCCAGCCCGGCGCTAACTTACTTCATGTTGTATTTAATTTTTGCGTCTGCAATACAAGTATCTTTAGGCGCACCCATCATATTGTCGCACCGTGCTGTAGCAGCTTTGAAACTTGCCTCATTTTCGTCCTTGGTAGCCATGTTGCGCACACCCGTTTTGACCTTATCCGCTTCAGAATTCACACGCATGACGCGAGCCTCGTCAATTGACTTGACATGCGCTGCTTTGGCATCTGCTCTGCAGATGCTTTTTGCGTTGCCTTGGCTGTCATCACATCTTTCCTTAGCCGTGTCATAAGCCGCGTCACTTTTAGCTGAAGCGACTTTTTGCGTATGCCGTGCACTAGGCTCATAGGCGGATTCCAATTCAGCCTTAGCAACACTTTGAACTCCCTTAGCTTCTGACACGCAAATATCTTTGGCGTTTGCTTTGAGGCTATTGCATTTGTCACGGCTGACTTTTTAGTCGCCAGCAATCATGTCTTTTTGCGTGGTGTGCTCAAGCTTTGTCATCGAGAACGCTGAGGAGGTAGCAACACACCCTAAGAATAAAGCCAGGATAAGTGAATTGGTTTTCATAGGAGTTTCTTTCGGTTTAAACAGCATTTGATTAGCGCACCTAGTTCATCGTTGGCAACTGCCAAGTGAATGAAGAAGGTGAGTGTTTATATCGTCGCTCGGAAAGCACTGATTGGGAGTAGTCCAACAGTGCATCTTCGTGTCGGACAACCTCTATAGAAAATTTTGCATTCGAATTCGATGTGAAATGTGAACGCGTGCCAAAAGAAAATTAGGTTCTGTGCATTGTCGTACCGTGCCGCGCCTATATGCGTGCAGCAGCGTACAGACGGCAGGATTGAAAATCAATCAGAGTCGATAGGACGCGCAATGTGGTCTCCTCTGTATTTCTTTATCCTGAGGCCATCAATAGAGGGATCTCCAAATGAAAGCCATGAGCTCCAGATCAATCATCCTGGTTGCGGTAGCTAGCAATTTGGCAATTGCTGTCAGTAAATTTGTGGCAGCAAGCTTGACTGGCAGCTCAGCCATGCTCTCGGAAGCGCTTCATTCGCTCGTTGACACAGGCAATGAGTTGCTACTGCTTCTAGGCTCAAGCCGCAGCCTGCGGGCAGCGGATGAATGGCATCCGTTTGGGTACGGCAAAGCCATGTATTTTTGGGCATTTATGGTGGCGTTACTTGTCTTCGCGCTGGGTGGCGGCTTGTCGATCTATCACGGCATCGCCAGCATCATCACCCCACCAACCCTTACATCGCCGATGTGGAACTATATCGTGCTGGGCATCGCTGCCGTGTTTGAAGGCGTGAGCTGGCGTACGACGCAAAGCGCCTTGAATTTGCAGCGGCGACCGGGTGAAAGTTTGTGCGAAACCATGCTGCGCAGCACCGATGCCACTGTGTTTACCGTTTTCGTTGAAGATACCGCCGCATTGATCGGTATAGCCGTTGCAGCCGCAGGCATCGGGCTAAGCCATGCCTTTGGCAACCCCTATTTTGATCCCGCTGCGTCTCTTCTCATTGGTATTGTGATGATCGGTGCAGCTATCGTATTGGCTCGCAAATGCAGCGGGTTACTGGTGGGTGAGAGCTTAGATCGGGAGCAAATCGTCAAACTGCGCAATGCCATTGCTCTTGACCCAGCGGTAGAAACTGTTGGGCGCTTGCTCACCATGCAGCTAGGCACTGAAAATGTACTTTTGACAGCAGCGATCCGGTTCAAGCGCAGCATGAATCTTGATGAGGTGGAGAAAGCAATCCATCGACTGGAAACCTCCATCAAGCAGATTTCTCCTTCGATACAGCACATGTATTTGGAGTCCAACGCGCTACAGACATCTAGCAACAACACAGATCAGGCTGCAAAACCGTAGCGAAATACATCCATGCGATTAGTGAATCCTCATCCTAGCCTCTCGAAGATCATCCATCAATTGCAGCGCGAGTGCAACACCAGCAAAGTTCACGCCCAAATCGCGATGCAAGCGCATGGCAACTTTGGCTCGATGCAGATGCAGACCCGTGAAGCGCCAGTCTTCGCAGGGCAAGCTCTGCAGCTCAATATCGATTTCAATCACGCCTTCATGGACAAGTTCAACAACGATATCCGCTTGCGCTTCGCATGCACGGCATAGGTCTGATAGAGTGAGTTCGGTGATCTCTTCCATCAAAACGCAGCTAGCAGTTTGTAAAGGCGTGATGAGCGTGAAATTTGGTGTCATGGCATGCGTCTCAGTGTGTTTAGAGTGTTTTCTCAATCGCATCAATCGTTGCGCGTGGGTTGAAGTTTTTAAATGCTGCTTGAAAAGCTAAATAGGCTTTCTTCTCCGATTCAGCCTCAGGAGTCGGTTGCACGATTTTCAATATGTAGAAAAAATCACCGGGAGTTTTGCCCGGAAGCCCGCGCGCTTTCAGGCGCAGCTTGCGTCCGTTTACTAAGCCAGCCGGTATCCTAACTTCAACTTGCCCCATGGGTGTTGGTGCAATAATCTCCGCGCCTGCAGCGGCTTCCCATGGCGCAATGGGCAGATCCATCATCACATCCGCGCCGTCCGTTCGGTAAAGAGGATGCGGCAGTATCTCTACGTCTAAATACAAATCACCAGGACTTCCCTTACCCAAGCCTGGCGCCCCGTGCGCAGCCAAGCGAATGTGCTGGCCAGCACGTATGCCTTTGGGAATAGCAAATTCAATCATCCGCTTTTGCGTCTGCGGCAAGTCAGCGCGCGAGTTGATCGGCGCATTGAGCTCAATAGTGCGCGTCGCACCTTTGTAGGAATCAACAATTTCGATTTGAATCTTGGCATGCTGGTCTTGACCATGCATGTCAAAGGCTTCATGACCCCGCTGTTGGCCAGCGTCATATTCTCGCCCCATGCCGCGAAAGAGTGCATCAAAAAATGCGCTGTGATCTTGGCCACTCTCATTTTGAAAACCTTCTGAGAAATAGCTGCTCTCGTTCTTTCGATTAGCCCAGTCGGGAGGTGGTTGAAATTCTTGCCCCGCTTTGTAGTTAGCACCCAAGCGGTCGTAAGCTGCACGCTTTTCAGGATCCTTGAGAACCACATTGGCTTCCGCGAGCTCTTTGAAACGTGCCTCAGCATCTTTTTCTTTGCTCACATCGGGGTGATACTTGCGCGCCAACTTGCGATAAGCACGTTTGATGTCCTCAGGTGGCGCGCTTTTATCGATCCCCATGACTTTGTAATAGTCTTTGAATTCCATGAAACTCCTTATCGGCTGCCGGTTTTCATTGCTTGTCTTTTCGCGTCAAGTTGTCTGATCGACGCGCGTTAAAGCAATGCGCCTCAGAATGTGACTCGCTACACGCTGACCCACAAAAATCATCAGCAACGCTAGTATGGCAGCCATACCAACACTGGAGTAGCTGCGCTGCCTTACCAACAACACAACGGCGAGCACGCCCAGCGCAAGCAATGGCAACTGCATCGGCCACACGGCGGTGTTGTACGCCGTGAACACGCCGTAAAACTGCACGGCTGTGAAAGGAATGTTCACTCAGCTCCTTCCCCGAGCCGCTTGAGTTTGGCTAGCCACTTGCCTGCATCAGCGGCTTTCATGTTGCCAGTCATGCCAATCAATGTTTCATTCACCGGGGCGATGCCCACAATGCCCAGCAAATTGCGCTCCAACGACTTCACGCTGTGAGCGCGAGAATACCAGCGATAAATAGCGGCGGGCATGCCCATGGTGACCACCACATGGGCGCTGCGACCTGACAGCACTTTTTTATCAAAGAAACTGGCATGCTCTCCGCTGAAAGAAGGACGCATCAGTTGTTCGAAAAAACCTTTGAGTAGTGCGGGCATGTCGCCCGCCCAGAGCGGGAAGAGTATCACCATATGATCAGCCCAAAGAAGATCATCTTGTACAGGTCTTAGACTTGGTGGCACAGAACCTGTTTCAAAGTCTTTTTGACTGCGCAACAAAGGGAAATCGAGTTCAGCAACGTTGACGCGCCTGACAGCATGACCTGCGCCTTCGGCACCCGCAATGTAGCTTGAAGCCAACGCATGACATAAATGGGGCAGACTAATATCTGGATGACCTTGTAAAAGTAATATCTTTTTAGTCATGGGTGCCTAACTTGGATTAGTGCTAGTCACTTTTTTGTGGCAGCTGGGATAGAGGCAACAGACCTGCACGGTTACTTATTTCCGGGTATTGGTAAATGGTGTAGTTCAGATAATGGGCTACCGCGGTGATGTCTGCATCAGACCACTGCAGACCGGTATTGCTCTGCCAACGACGCACCTGAAATTGCAGGCTATTCCAATCGATGGCCAGCTTAACAAGACGCCAGTGCATCTGTGTGGTGTGGCACGTGATGCAATGCGTGGTGTACAGCAGCGCACCTCGGCTCTGCTCAGGCTTTGCGAGAAATGGCGCGAGGGATGGATTTTGCGGCGCTATTTGCGCAGTAACCGTTGCACCTAACGTGGCTAGCGTTATCAAAAGCAAGATTGGGGTTGGCAAATAGGTCACGACAACCTCCTTAGAAGCGTTTGCTTAATGGTAGAACACATACTGGCACGATGGGGACGCGTCGTCTGTGTGCCAGCGCACACAATTCAAGCAAGGTAGGGCAGGAGCTCAAACTGAAACTGCTTCTCTAGAGATTCTGAAGACGTATTTGCGGCGCTGTCCTCCAGCAGCTGAAGCTTGATTGATAGACACTGGCATTTCTGTCGCTGCGCAGCCACTCAGCGAGATAGCCTAGTTGCTCACTCTACCCTAAGGATTCGATATGTCTCAAAAAGCTTGTAGCGCCAAGCGCGAACGTCAATACGCGCGCATCAAAGATAGTCTGATCGAACGAGGTGAGCCCGCGACGCTGGCGCAAGAGATTGCGGCTCGCGTCGTTAACAAAGAGCGGGCGCAACACGGCGAGTCTGCTCAAGCCAGTGCACCTTCCATCAACGATATCTCTCCCAGCCGGCGTGGCGGCCTGCGCTCGCACCTGGGAGCAGCAGAGCGAAAGCTTGTGCAACTTCGCAACGAAGCTATTCAGCAGGGCTTGAAGGGGCGATCAAAAATGAACAAGATGCAACTGGAGGCAGCCTTGCGCTCAGCGTTGGAGACACAATGAGCCGAACCATGTATCAATGAAGCCCGTTCCACCCACCGATACCTTCGCACAGCCGTGGACGTTTCCGCGCAAGGTTCTGCTGGTTGCCTCTGCGCTGCTGTTGGCGCTGCTGGGTGTGTTTCTAGCACCTCCAGCAATGATCGTGCTTATGGTGGTAGTGCAAAAGCTTTACGTTGAGGGCGCTCGAACAAAGCGCATAGACTCTTTTTCTAACCCAATCACCTCATTTGCATCACAGTAGCACCAGCAGCAGCAAGTGCACACCGATTGAAATCCAGCCGTAGTGTTATTGGGTGTTGAGCAGATTCATAGCAATAATCTAGAGAGCAATCACTTGCAACACCTCGTCCATTGGTCTGCGCAAAGACCGAGGCATCAATGGCGCACGGCCAAAGCGCACCACCAAATCGGGACGACGTGAACCCAAGCCCAAAGAGGCAGCGAATGCCACGCGCTGGCTGATCACTTCTACCGGCTGATTCACAAACGCAGTGCGGATACCCAAAGCGGTGGCTTGCAAGGCGAAGCGCTGGAATGCGCGCCCTGTTTCTACCCAGTGAGCTTTTTGCGCGAAGGGTTCATTAGGCAAAACATCTTCCGACGTAAACACCGCAATGCCCGCACTGCTGCGCACCTGCTTGGCGTATTTGTCGTTCTCGCTGCTGGCATTGAAAAACAACGGGAATAAGGCGCTACCCAGCCAGGAGGGAACGACCATGTTGCCCGAAGCGCGCGAGAACAAGCCATCACCGCTGCGCAGCGCTTGTGCGTCGCTGAAACGAATCCAGCTTTTCAGTTCGATCACGAATGCCGGGTCGTCCATCTGCGCAGCATTGGCGGCAATCACCTGCGCCAACACTTGCTCCATCTGCGGCTTTTCGGTGATGAGCAGCAGTTGTACCCCCGCGCTGGTGCCTGGCGGCTTAACCGCCACTCGTAACAGGCGCAGGTCGTCTGCCGACAAGGCTCGTCCATCAAATTCACTGCGGGTGCATTGCCGCTGGGCAATGGCTGAATACAGCGGTGATGTCGCGGCCGGCGTGGGTTCCAGCTTGATCTGGATGGCATCGGCTGCGCCCAGCCTGGCCGATGCCATGAAACCCTGGGCTAGCGCCGCTTGCGCCAGGTTTTCAGCGGCGCAGCCCAGCGAAACAAACAGGTGGTGATCGTCCGGATCTACCGCCGGGCAGCGGCGCGACAGGTCTGGCGCAATCCACACGGTGCCCGGCTTTCCAGCCGTTTTGGCATCGGCAACGGCAAACCTCCAGCACTGCGTGTTGTGGCTGGACGGTGCCAACGTGGCCACCCGCACCAGCTCGCGCAGCAAGGGCTGGGTGAGCTGCGGTGTGCCCACGGGCGCAGCCGGCGGGACTTGCCAGATCTGCTTCGCGGCTTCTTCGTAAGTCGTGCCGCTGGCTGGGGCGCACGCGTTCAAAACCAGCGGTGCGCTGGAGGCCAGAACTAACTTTCGGCGTGTGAGCATGCGTGACTTTTGGGTTAAGACGCACAGCCTACGCTGCTTGTCTGTAGTCGTCAGTGCGCTGGCACACACAGGGTGAACTATTTGCTATTGAATTAATAGCTAGTTGAGCAGTATTTACAAGGGCTAGAGGCCCATATAGAACACATTTAATAAGACTGTCCAATCAGTTTTGACCGCAAAGGCTGCCAACGCACAATTGAAAAAGTGCAGTCCCAGCAGTGCAGTCGTCAATCAAATGAGCCTCCCACTGCTTCATATGTGTGCTAGCACACAGACGCCTCACAAAGGAATCACGAAGATCACCGATGCCCAACACCTTCCAACTCGCGATTCAGAAAGTAGACGCTGCCCAAGCCGACGGCGTCACCGAGGTCAAGCGGCAGGAGTCTCTGCTCAAGACCGGCGCGCTGCAAAACGCAATTCTCAATAGCGCCAATTTTTCCAGCATCGCCACCGACGAAAAAGGCGTGATCCAGATCTTTAACGTGGGTGCCGAGCGCATGCTGGGCTATACGGCAGCGGATGTGATCAACAAAATCACCCCAGCCGAAATCTCGGATCCCTCAGAGGTCATCGCCCGCGCAAAGGCTTTGAGCGTCGAGTTGGGCACCCCCATCACACCAGGCTTTGAAGCCTTGGTGTTCAAGGCTTCACGCGGTATTGAAGACATTTACGAGTTGACCTACATCCGCCAAGACGGCAGCCGGTTTCCGGCCGTCGTGTCGGTCACCGCGCTGCGCGACGATCAGAGCTCCATTATTGGCTACTTGTTGATTGGCACTGACAATACTGCACGCAAGCAGGCTGAAGAGGCACTGCTGAAAGCTGGAGCACTACAAAACGCCATCTTCAACAGCGCCAACTTCTCCAGCATTGCCACTGACGCCAAAGGTGTGATCCAAATTTTCAACGTCGGCGCGGAGCGCATGCTGGGCTATACCGCCTTGGAGGTGATGAACAAGATCACTCCGGCCGAAATCTCGGATCCACAGGAAATCATTACCCGTGCAAAGAGTTTGAGTACCGAATTGGAAACCGAGATCAAGCCCGGTTTCGACGCCCTTGTGTTCAAGGCTGCGCGCGGCATTGAAGACATTTACGAGCTGACCTACATCCGCAAAGATGGCAGCCGGTTTCCGGCCATTGTGTCGGTCACAGCGCTGCGCGACGATGAAAGCTCCATCATTGGCTACTTGTTGATTGGCACTGACAATACTGCACGCAAGCAAGCTGAAGAGGCACTGCGTAAGGCTGGAGCACTGCAAAACGCCATCTTCAACAGCGCCAACTTCTCCAGCATTGCCACTGACGCCAAGGGTGTGATTCAAATTTTCAACGTGGGCGCAGAGCGCATGCTGGGCTATACCGCCCTGGAGGTGATGAACAAGATCACCCCAGCCGAGATTTCTGATTCACATGAAATCATTACCCGTGCAAAGAATTTGAGCGCCGAACTAGAAACCGAAATCAAGCCCGGTTTCGAGGCCTTGGTGTTCAAGGCTTCACGCGGTATTGAAGACATTTACGAGTTGACCTACATCCGCCAGGACGGCAGCCGGTTTCCGGCCATCGTGTCGGTCACCGCGCTGCGCGACGATGAGAATGCCATCATTGGCTACTTGTTGATTGGTACCGACAACACGGCTCGAAAACGAGTGGAAGAAGAGCAAAAGAAACTGGACCAGCGCCTGCGCGACCAGCAGTTCTACACGCGCTCTTTGATCGAATCCAACATTGACGCGCTGATGACCACCGACCCCTGGGGGATCATCTCGGATGTGAACAAGCAGATGGAAGCGCTCACCGGCTGCACGCGCGATGAGCTGATTGGCGCACCCTTCAAAAACTACTTTACCGACCCAGAGCGGGCCGAGGCTGGCATCAGACGCGTGTTGGGCGAAAACAAGGTCACCAATTATGAGCTGACCGTGCGCTCGCGCGACGGGCGGGAAACCGTGGTGTCGTACAACGCCACCACGTTTTATGACCGCGACCGCACGCTGCAAGGTGTATTTGCTGCGGCGCGTGACATCACCGAGCGCAAGCTGCTGGACCAGGTGCTGCAGGAAAACAACGTCGAGTTGCAAAACGCCATGTCGGCCGCAGAAAAGGCCAATCTGGCCAAGTCGGATTTTCTGTCTAGCATGAGCCATGAGTTGCGCACGCCGCTCAGCGCGATTCTGGGGTTTGCGCAACTGATTGAATCGGGTAGCCCCAAACCCACACCCTCACAAAAGCGCAGTGTTGACCAGATTTTGCTGGCCGGCTGGTACCTGCTCAAACTCATCAACGAGATACTGGATCTCGCGTTGATTGAATCGGGCAAGCTGTCGCTCTCGCCCGAACCGGTATCGCTGGAGGCGGTGATGCAGGAGTGCGAGGCGATGATTGGGCCGCAAGCGCACAAGCGCGGCATTACCGTCTGCTTTCCTGACTTTGAAGTGTCGTATTTCGTCAAGGCGGATCGCACGCGCCTCAAGCAGATTCTGATCAATCTGTTGTCCAACGCCATCAAGTACAACGGGCCGCGCGGCCAGGTGGTGCTCAGCGTCAATGAAGTACCGGAGCAACGCCTGCGCATCAGCGTTGAAGACTGCGGCAATGGCTTGAACCCAGAGCAAATCTCACAGCTGTTTCAGCCGTTCAACAGGCTGGGACAAGAGGCCAACGCCGAAGAAGGCACGGGCATTGGCCTGGTCATGACCAAGCGGCTGATTGAACTGATGGGCGGCGTGATTGGTGTCAACAGCACCGTTGGAAAAGGAAGCACCTTTTGGATAGAGATCAACCTAACCGATGAAAGGCAACAGGTCATGAGCGAACCGAGTGCCACCGACGGTCAACCACCCACCGCAGTACATGCCGATGCGGTGCAATACACGCTGCTCTATGTAGAAGACAACCCGGCCAATCTCATGCTGGTAGAAGACTTGATCACGCGCCGACCAGACATTCGGCTCTTGACGGCGCGCGATGGCACAAGCGGCATTGAGCTTGCGCGCACGGCGCTTCCCCATGTGATCCTGATGGACATCAACTTGCCTGGCATCAGCGGTATCAAGGCCATGAGGATTCTGTCTGACAACCCCGCCACATCCAAGATTCCGGTGGTGGCGCTGAGCGCCAACGCCATGGCCCACGACATTGAAAGGGGCATGGACGCGGGCTTCTTCCGCTACCTCACCAAGCCCATCAAGATCACCGAATTCATGGAAACGCTGGACGCAGCCCTCGTGCTTTCGGCCGCGCAAATCATTCACCAGCCCCATAAGGAACATGCATGAAGCTGACTCAAACCGATATTTTCGATGCACGCATCCTGATCGTTGATGATCAGAGCGCCAACGTGCAGTTGCTCGAACAATTGCTCAGCGAGACTGGGTACAAAAACGTCACATCCACAATGAACGCGCTCGAAGTTTGCCCTTTGCATCGCAAGGACCCATTTGATCTGATTCTGCTGGATCTGAAAATGCCCGGCATGGATGGCTTTGAAGTGATGGAAGGCCTCAAGGCCCTCAACCCGGATATGGTCCTGTCGGTGATTGTGCTCACCGCCGAGCCTGCCCACAAGCTGAAAGCGCTACAGGCGGGTGCAAAGGACTTTCTCAGCAAGCCGTTTGACTTAGTTGAGGTGACAACACGGATCTACAACATCCTCGAAGTGAGGCTACTTTACAAACAACTTGAAGAGCACAACCGGGCCCTTGAAAAAACCGTGCAGACGCGCACCGCAGAACTCGCGGCCAGTGAATACCGGTTTCGCAGCCTGGCAGACCTGGCCTCCGACTGGTACTGGGAGCAGAACGTGGCAGGCGACTTCACCACCGTGTCCGGTCCGGTTTTTGAGATGCTGGGCCTTCCGGATGGGCTATTTTTGGGAGTTCAAGGCATCGAAAGGCAGGCGGCTATCAACAACGGGTTGAAAGAGCAGCAACGTGATGTACTTCAGGGGTTGATTGCATCGCGCGAGCCATTTCTGGATCTTGCATTCAACCGGATCCACGACGACGGCACAACCCAACACTTCCGCGTCAGCGGCGAGCCCATCTTCGACACCGCCGGGCGGTTTGCGGGATACCGGGGCATCGGCTCTGAGATTTTGACCCCGCGCTGAAAGGTCGGGGCGCGGCTTGCGCCGGCTACTTTTTATCGTCCCCCGGCCGCGTCGCCACCGTGGCCTTGTCGGTCTGAATGCGCCCGTCCACCAGCTCGATCAAGCGGTCGCAACGGGCAGCCAGACGCGGGTCGTGGGTGACGATCAAAAATGTGGTGCCGCCTTTGCTCACTTCGCGCAGTAGGTCAAATATGCTGTCAGCCGATTGGGTGTCTAGGTTGCCAGTGGGCTCGTCGGCCAACACCAGCGCGGGTTGCATCACTAGGGCGCGGGCAATGGCCACACGCTGCTGCTGACCGCCCGACAGGTCGTTGGCCAGGTGGTGGCCCCAGGGTTTCAAACCTACTTTTTCGATCAGCTCTTCGGCGCGTGTACGCATAGCGGCATCGGGCCTGCCGCGTGACGCCAGCAGGGGCAGCATCACGTTTTCCACGGCGGTAAATGCCGGCAGCAGGTTGTGAAACTGAAACACAAAACCAATGGCCTGGGCGCGCAGCTTGGTGAGCGCTTTGTCGGCTAGGTTTTCAGCTTCTTGCCCCGTCAGAAAAAGTTTGCCGCTACTGGGTTTGTCCAGCAGGCCAATGATGTTGAGCAAGGTGCTTTTGCCCGAACCCGAGGGGCCAATCAAGGCGGCAAATTCACCGCGTGCCAACTCAAGGTCGATGCCATGCAGCACCTCGGTTTCGTGCGCGGTGCCGGTGCCGTACGACTTGTGAATGCCCTCCAGACGCAGGGTCGGCCCGTCTGTGGGTTTGGCTGGCGCATCAGCCACGGATAGCCACCGCCGGGTCCAGCCGGGCCGCGCGCTGCGCCGGGAACAGCGCCGACAGTGTGCCCACCGCCGTGGCCCCCAAGGCCACGTACAAGTACAGCATTGGCCCGGCTTCCAGCACGAAGAACGGCACACCTTCATCGTTGACGGCGAATCCACGCCAGGCGACCAGAAACGCCCAGCCCATCAGCGCACCAAACACCGAGCCCAGCAAACCCAGCATCGCGCCTTGCAGCAAAAACACGCCCAAAATCTGGGCACGCGTTGTGCCAGTGGCGCGCAAAATTCCAATCTCTTTGGACTTTTGTACCACCGACACCACCAGCACGCTGGCAATGCCCAGCGCCGCCGTCAGGCCCACAAACAGGCGGATGATGAAAAAGCTCAGGTTTTGCCCTCTGAGCGCCGTGAAGAAATCCGCGTTGGTTTCAATCCAGCTTTCCACCTGAATGCCCGGCTGCGCCGCAATTTGCCGGGCCATGGTTTCCGCCTCAAACGGTGCCGCCACCTTGACCCATAAACGGGTCACGCCACCAGGCAATCCCAGCAGGCTTTGGGCGGTGCGCAGCGCCACATAAATGCTGCCCTTGTTCTGGCCCTGGTTGCCAAAGTCAAAAATGCCCGACACAAGCAGGACCACCGGTGTGCCCACAGCGGCTTTCAAGGTCAGCTTATCACCCAGCGTCAAGCCCAGGTCTTGGGCCAAATCGCTGCCAATCACTACGTCGGTGCTGGTCAACTCGGCACTGCCGGCAATGATTTTTTCTTTGAGCGCAATCAAGCGCAAATAGCTTTCAGGCTCGATGCCACGCAAGCCCACCCCGGTATTGGCTTCCCCGCGCACGATGAAGCCCGAGCCCTCGATCACCGGCGTAACCACCAACACACCGGGGATGGCCAAGGTGGTGTCGCGCACCTTTTGCCACTGATCCAGCGAGCGCTCGCGCTGGGCACGTGGCTGGACCCGCGCGGCAAATTCGGTGTCCGGCGCTTGCCGTAAACTGCGTGGCGCCTCGTCGGGCGACTTGATGACGATTTGCGCCTGAAAGTCCAGCAGGGTCTTGAAAAAGTTGTCTTGCAGCCCGGTGATCAACGCCGACATGAACACGATCACCGACACGCCCAGCGCCACACCTGCGACGATGAAGGTCGTTTGCAGCAAGCCTTCGCGCAAGAAGCGGGTGGCCAGCACCCATTCAAACGGCAACAAGGGATTCATCGTGACGGTTTCATGGGCTCAACGCCCGCATTGCCCTTGGCGTTCGCCCCCTGCGGCGCGGGTGTCACGGTGGCGCGCACGCGCTGGCCCGCTTTCACACCGGTTTTAGACACCGGCACCACGTCTTCACCTGCAGTGATGCCGGTGAGCACCTCCACCCGCGTGTCGCCGCGCAGGCCGAGCGTGACGAACTGCTTGACGACGCGCTTGTCGCGTACCACCAGCACCCAAGGTTTGTCGGTGGCGGCGTCTTCTAGTGTGCCGGTGGGTATCACCACGGTAGCCGTACGCCGGGCGGTTTCAATGTCAATCGACACCGTCATGTCCTGGCGCAAATAGTCGGGCGGTTCGGTCACATTCAGCTTAACCTCCACCGAGCCGCGCGCAGCGTCCACGCCAGGATTAATGTAGGAAACCACCGCATCAAAACGCTGACTGGCAAACGCATCGGCCGATCCCAGGGCTTTTTGCCCCAGTGCGATTTTCGAAAGGTTTTTTTCATCGATCTGCACCAACACTTGTGTCTGCCCGCTGACCGCGAGCACCATCAGCGCTTTGCCGGGTTGTACGATATCGCCCACTTCCACATCGCGCGAAATCAACACGCCGCTGCTGGGGGCCAGCACCTGCCCCTGCGCTAGCTTGACGCGTGCCAACTCCTGCCCCGCCACCGCCTGAGCGAGCGAGGCTTGGGCTGCCGCGGTATCACTGCCGCTGGGTGCATTGCTTTTCTCTTGCGCTTGGGCGCTGGCTACCTGACTGACGGCAACATCAAGTGCACGCTGCGCATCATCAACTACAGCCTGGCTGACAAACCCTTGCCACAATAGATCACTGTTGCGCTGCAGTGTCTTGCGCGCTTGCAAAGCTGTGGCCTGGGCCTGAGCGAGCGCTTGCGCCGCCTGCGGCTGACCCACCTCACCGATCTGGCGCAACTTGGCTTGGGCTTGAACGACCGAGGCATCGGCTTGGGCCAAGCTGGCACGGGCGTCGCTGTTGTCCAACTCAATGAGCAATTGGCCACGCTCCACAGTTTGGCCTTCCGCCACCGCCACACGTAGCACCCGGCCAGAGCCTTGCAGCGCCACCGTGACGCGTTGCGGCGAGATCACTCGGCCACTGGTCACCACGGTTTGCACCAATTGCCCGCTGGTGGCGGAATAAACGTTAGTAGGTGTGCCCAGCAACACATTCCGCAGCAGATACAACGCTGCAGCCAAAACCAAAACACTGCCCAAAGCAATCAGCAGCCAGGCGCGACGGCTGAGTCGGGTGCGCTTGGTTGCGCCTTGCTCTGACGCTGCAGGCGCAAGCGCACTGGATTTTTTTGGGAGTGTTATGGTCGTGGCAGGCGTGATCGTTAGCGCCTTGACATTTGGAGGTTCGGATGCCGTCTTGGCAGCATCGCTGTCGATTGGAATGTCGCTCATAAACAGTTCGCAGCGCAGTGCTAATGGATTGAAGAATTATTGAGGGACTTAAAAGTCATGGGGCGTACTGGTGGCTCTGGGTTGCGATTGATACTTTATAGCCACGACAGTTTGGTGGGTCTGTGCGCTGTCGCACGTATGAATTTATTCGTTACCTTAATACGAGCTCGGCAAATAGGTTTCGTTAGTGTCTGCGTCCGTTAATGGCTCTCCATTTACTCACCTTTGACATGGGATGCTACGTAGCGGTGGAAGTGAGCAATACCCATACCTTTCGTGCGCTACCGTACAGACTTGTACAGGCAATGCCACCAAAGTCATCTATTTTTAGGCGCGAGCTTCGCAGATAGGTACACATCAAGCGCTGCTGCAGTATTCCCGTTGGTGATAAGAAGGTCTTTTTGATGATTTGATCGAGATCAATTCTAAGCGCCATCTCTGGTTATATCGCTAACCCATTGACAGCTAGGAGTTCAGCATGTTTAGGAAAATTCTAATTGCCACCGACGGTTCAGCTCTCGGTGACAAAGCAGTCAAGGCTGGAATAGAACTGGCCGGTGCTGCTGGTGAAGTAGTTTTCATGCTCACCTAGAGGCAATGTGGTTTAAGTCTGATTTAAGTTCAGGACGAAGTGCTAATCAATACCGAATTTATCTTTGATGTTGTGAAGTTAGCGTTCTATGTAGTCTGTGGCTACATAGCGTTCGGCATATACACACGCAGCGCTCAAACCCCTTGGTTGCTGGCGTTGGCAAGGAGACGTTTCGCGGTTTTAGTACTGTTGATACTGTTGGTTGTTGGCATCAAGGTTTTTGAAGATGTGATTGCCAATGAATCTGATGCCGTTGACACGGTTTTACTGTGGTTTATTCGGGAGAACATACCAGTCGCCTTTTTAGGCTTTTTAAAAGCAGCAACTTTTAGTGGTTCTGGGAATCTTTTAGTGCCTTTAACAGTTGGAATATCTATTGTATTTTTTCTAACGCAACATCGACGCGAGGCCGTCATACTGCTAGCTTCCATGGCCTGCGCGTGGAGTTCAACATATTCGCTGAAAGTACTGGTAGGACGCGTGCGTCCTGAACTTTGGAGCACTGAATGGTACTGGGGATCAAGCTTTCCGAGTGGGCATACCTTGAGCACGGCTTCTTTTGCAACCGCGTTGGCGCTAGCAGTAGCACACATCTGGCCGCGCTCAAGCAATGTAGTCTTGCTTCTGGCCGCAACATGGATCGGTCTTGTCGGGTTATCGCGTCTGGTTTTAGGCGTACATTGGCCTACGGATGTGCTTGCTGCCATCTGCCTAGGTATCTTCATACCGCTAGTGATCAGCGTAGGTCTTGAGTTATCTCCTCATCGTTCAACTAAAAGCTGATGCGGGTTAACTTTTCTTAGTGATACACCACCTACATTGCATTCTTCACAGCGCCATTGTGGCGGGCTTAGTTACACTGCTGCTGTGGTGGCTACTGCACAGCTTTTGGATACCGCTGCGGCGCTGGTGGTCACACATTTTGAAAGACATCTTTACCCACTCAGCTGATTTTTACCCTTCGCCCGTGCTCTACCCGATGACCTAACAAAGCTTTGACTGCATCGCTTGGAACACGCCGTGGTTCATGGCACTCAACTACCTCGCACTCACCATGGTGGCTGTGTGGCTCTATTTTCATCGACAGCATTCACCCTAGAGCAACACAGCACAACACATACGCCCCAGGCGCATTAGCCTTGTCTGATTCACCGCACCACCAGGACAGGAGTTGGCGATTCAGCCACCACTTTGTTAGCCACGCTGCCCAGCATCAAGCGAGCAACACCACTGCGTCCATGCGAACCCACAACGATGAGATCAGCGCCTTCGGTTTTAGCCGTTTGCACAATGCCTGCTGAAGGACTCATATCCTGCACCAATCGAGCCTGCATCTCCAAAGCAGGTTGCATCTTCATGCACATAGCATTGATATTGGCATGCGCCCCCGCAGCCTGCGATTGCGCAGCTCCCATATAGGCCTGAAAGCCATAGGGATTGGCTTCAACCATACCTAAGATAGGGTACGGATCTATCACATACACCACAGTCAGCTTAGCACCATGCGTGCGCGCCAACGCTATCGCCATTGTGGCCGCGTGGTCAGATGCAACAGAACCGTCCGTCGCCAATAAGATGTGTTTGAACATAGATACCTCGTATTTAAATATTGAGCCTTTGGGAAGAATTCCACCCCTAATGTATGGGTTTCGATACGGTAGGTGTGATTGATTTGCGATAGATCCAACGCATGACCAATTTACGAAATTCGCTGTAAATAAGAACGATGCTGGCCATGGCCAAGCAAGTAATCCATTGATCCGCCGTCAGCGGCACGGTGCCAAACGCCACATTCAGGAAGGGCACATGGATGACGGCGATTTGCAGCAATGCCGACACTGCCACTGCACCCCACAGCCACGGGTTAGCAAACAAGTTGCTGAACGCGCTGGTGGTCTCTGATCGCGCATTGAAACATTGAAACAAATGCATCATCACCAAGACGGTGAACCCAGCGGTGCGGGCATTGGCAATCTCACCAGTACCACCGATGGGTGCAACCAAGCCGCCCGGTAAATACATGTCCATCGTCAGCAACGTCACGACAGCAATCACCAATCCAATCTCAAACACGCCTACCCACATGTGCAGACCAATCACGCGCTCGTTCATGTGGCGCGGCTTGCGAGCCATCACATCATCGGTGGGTGGATCGATCCCCATTGATAGCGCGGGCCATGAATCCGTGATCAGGTTGAGCCACAGAATTTGAGTGGCCAACAGCGGTAACACCAATGCGCTGCCCCCGCTGGCAGGTAGGTTGAGCCCAATGACACCCGCACCCACCACTCCCAGAAATACCGTTAAAACCTCTCCCATGTTGGATGACAGCAAATAGCGCAAAAACTTGCGAATATTGTCAAACAAGCTGCGCCCTTCGCGCACCGCATCCACGATGGTGGCAAAGTTATCGTCCGCCAGAATCACTTTGGCGGCTTCCTTGGTCACCTCGGTGCCGGTGATGCCCATCGCAACGCCAATGTTGGCTGCCTTCAGAGCAGGCGCATCGTTAACACCGTCGCCCGTCATGGCCACCACCTGGCCGTCTGCTTGGAGGGCTGCAACGATGCGCAGCTTGTGTGTGGGCGACACGCGCGCGTAGACCGAAGTTTTTTGCACGGCCGCCGCGAATGCCGCGTCATCCAGCGCATCCAGTTCCAGCCCGCTCAAGACGGTATGGCCTTTTTCGTTGATGCCTAAATCTGTTGCGATGCGCAGAGCTGTTCGCGGATGATCGCCCGTGATCATGATGACCCGAATGCCTGCACGCCGCGCCTCACGAATGGCTACAGCAGCCTCTTCGCGGGGTGGATCCATCATGCCTACGATGCCTACCCATATCAGCTTGTGCTCCAGATCGTGTTCCGAGCTGGCTTGTGTCGCTGGTGACGAGGCAACTTTGAACTTCTCAGCTTCCCCTTCAACCAATGGCCTAAAAGCCACCGCCAGCGTGCGCAATGCTGCATCAGACAGCGCGTCAACCTGCGCCAAAATTTGAATCCGATGCGTCTCATCCAATTCAACAGTCTCTGTGCCTACTTGAAGGTGGCTACAGCGCTGTAGCAGCACATCGGGTGCGCCTTTGGTGATTAGAATCGCCGCGTCTGCTTGTTCATGATCGGTCTGTAGGGTTGACATCATCTTGCGCACCGATGTGAACGCGATTTCCCCGATGCGGGTGAAGCGTTTGATGCGCTGCTCAGTCACGCCCAGTTTGCGTTCGGCCACCAGAAAAGCCGCCTCGGTCGGGTCGCCCTGAATTTGCCATTCCTCTTCAGCTTTGGCATCTGAAGTTGTACTTTTGCTTTGACGCAGCGTCGCGTTACCTGCTAGGCAGCCATACATGAGCAGCGCGGTCTGCTCGTTTAGCAACTCGCCGCTATCAAGCTGAACGCCATCCACTTGCACCTGACCGTTGGGCGTATAGCCCACGCCTGTGACGCGCGTGCTGCCCGATGCGGTGACGATTTGCTCGATCGTCATTTCAGCGCGGGTGAGCGTGCCCGTTTTGTCAGTCGCAATCACGGTGGTGGCACCAAGCGCCTCAACCGAAGACAACTTTTTGACAATCGCATTGCGCTTAGCCATCCGCCGTACACCCAACGCCAGCACCACCGACAAAATCGCCGGCAATCCCTCTGGCACAGCGGCCACAGCCAGCGCCACGCCAAACAACAGCACTGTCACCACATCACTGGTATTTTGAATGTCTGACATCAGCAAAATAGTGCTCACTACCACCACAGAAATGACGACCACTGCTATGCCTAAGAAACGCCCGATGCGCCTGATTTCTTTCTCAAGCGGTGTGGGCTCTTCAGGCGTTGCCGTCAATAAGCTGGCAATCGCACCCATCTCGGTGGCCATGCCAGTGGCAGTCACGATGGCGCGGCCCGTGCCTTGCACCACAGCCGTGCCCTTGAAAACCATGTTGAGTTGGTCGCCCAGCGCGGCTGCACTCGGCAGCGCAGCGATATCTTTAAGCACAGACTCGCTCTCGCCCGTTAAGGAAGCTTCCTGCACGCGAAGGGATACCACTTGAATCAAGCGCGCATCTGCGCCCACACTGTCGCCCTCCGCCAGTACCAGCACATCACCCGTGACCAATTGCGCACTGGGCAATCGCACCAAATGCCCATTGCGCATCACCCCAGAAGTAGCTTCGGTCATCCTCGCCAAAGCTGCCACGGCATCGCGTGCCTTGGCTTCTTCCAAATAGCCCAAAGCACCGTTCAGCAGAACGACGATGCCAATCACAATCGCGTCTATCGGGTAGCCTGCAAAGCCCTCCACGCCCCAAGCGATCAGCGCCACGGCAATGGCTGCCAACAGCAGGTAAATCAGAGGGTCTTGAAATTGTCCCAAGATACGCCGCCAAGCTGGCGTGGGCGGCGCTGAATCAAGCGTGTTCGCGCCATTTCTGGCCAAGCGGGTGGATGCCTCTTGGGTGGACAGCCCTTGCTCTAAATCGGCATTCAACGCCGTTGCGATGTCAAGAGGGTCTTGGCTGCAAGGAGCATCTTGAGCAGGAGGTTTGCGCATATATCAGCCCAGATATGCCGCACACAATGTGTGCATAGTAGAATGTAGGCTCATGGCAAATTCTTAAAGTCGAATTGGCATATTGCCGTTATATATATTGAATAGTGTGCTATTAATTTGATAGTTTTTGTGACGGGCAGTCGGCACCGTACTATTACAACAGATCTGCATAGGTCTTCTGATCAGCCGCGTAGCAGCCGCAGGCCGCTTTCTCTAAGCCAGCGCGATTCAAAACCGAAAGCTTGCCTCGGCTGTAGCTGATCAGTCCATTGCGCTGCAGCGCACCAGCAGCTACCGTGATGCCAACGCGCCGCACACCGAGCATGTAGGCTAAAAATTCTTGCGTCACTTCAAAACTACTGCTTCCAGATCGATCTTGGCTCATCAGTAGCCAGCGCGCCAAGCGCGGGCCAATTTGGTGAAAGCGCACGCAGGCGGTGGATTCAGCCAGTTGCGCCATCAGGATGTAGAGATAGCGATTGAGCTCGTTTTGCAAAGCTGCGCTGGCTGCCAGCTCCGCTTTGAAGGCCTGCGTGCCGATGCGCCAAGCTTGCCCTGCACCTTGCACCAGCGCATGCAGCGGAGCAATCGCTACACCGAGCGCCAATTGCACGCCCAGCATACCCTCGCGCCCCACCATGCCCACCTCAACCCCCGGGCTCCCTTTCACAATGGCGATCAGCGAGATAAAGCCTTGGGTGGGAAAGTAAACATACTTGGTCGGCTTGCCCGGCTCGCAGAGTACCTCAGCCAGCGTGAGGCTCACGCTATCGCAAGCGGAGATAAAGCGCAATCTATCTTTGCGGGGAAGCAGGTCAACAAGATGGTTCGAATTTTCAGTCATGGTGGGCTCACGGGTTTGCTGCCCTTCAAAGCGAAGGAATGAGCCGCGTTCGCGCTGCCCTAGATCTTCTTGTAGCGGCAGACTCAAATGCCAAACCAGCTTATAGCGAATAAGATGCCATCACCGTGTGCTAGCGCACATAGCGACAATGAATTTTGCAAAGCGATCTCTTGCTTCTCAAGTGGCTAGCTTGTCCGGCAGCAGCCGGTCGTATTCTTTTTTCACCACCGCATAGCATTCGCAGGTGCGCGCTTCCAAGCCTGGCCTGTCTAGCGCGGTGATGCGGCCACGGCTGTATTTGATCAAGCCTGCTTTTTGCAACTTCAGCGCAGTTTCTGTCACCCCCTCACGGCGCACGCCCAGCATATTGGCAATCAATTCTTGCGTCATCACCAGCTCATCGCCTTCCAGCCTGTCTAGGCTGAGTAGCAGCCAGCGGCAAAGCTGCTGGTCTATTGAATGGTGGCGATTGCACACAGCAGTTTGCGCCATCTGCGTGATGAGAGCTTGGGTATAGCGCAGGAGCAAGTGCAATACGGGCCCGCTTCGATCAAACTCTACTTTCATCACAATGGCCTTCAGACGAAAGCCATACCCAGCGCTTTGCACCACAGCGCGGCTAGGCGTTGAGTCACCGCCCATGAAGAGCGATACACCGACCAGCCCTTCATTGCCCACCACTGCAATTTCAGCAGAAGAGCCGTTTTCCATGACATACAGCAGCGATACGATCGATGTGGTCGGAAAGTAAACATGGTTGAGTGTTTTTCCCGACTCATAAATCACTTGGCCGAGCGGCATTTCAACGTATTCGAGATGCGGCTCCCAACGTTGCCACTCTTGACCTGCTAAAGCGGCAAGCAAATGGTTTTTTTTGGGGTTGTTAGGCATCAAGGTACACATGCTTGCACGGTGTGGGGGGGGGCAAAGGTCATCGATAAATATTCGGTTGAATTGCAATTGAAAGTCAATGCTGCATGACAGGGGTATCGCGCAGGCAAGTATAAGTACTACTTTGGCGCTTGTATGTACGCCACCGAACATAGTATCTTGCTTCGCAGCAAGTAGCTTTTTATTACGTAGCCGTCTTGGATGAAGTGTTCGTTGGCGTACAGACCCGTGTGAATCGGCTGATCAGAATCGGCTGGCAGTTGAAATTGTAATTTCTATTCATCCGCTTAGCCTTAACTTTTGAAAGACTCACCATGATCAAGAATCCCAACATCGTCTCTTCCTTGCGAGACCGACCTGCACCTCAAATCAAAGACTCTTTGCTAGGCGATGCGCTAGAACGCAATCGGCTCACAAAGCCCAGCCGACTCACGCAAATCGGCCCAGATGAGCACCCCGTCAGCAAGCCCGCTGAAGAGCTGCCGCCAAGTGCAACCTGATGTTGCCGCGCAGCCTGCGGGCTCTGCGGCATTCATGACGTGTGAACAGTTGTCTGGCTTCAGTGGCATGAGCATGATGGAGCTGGGCGAGCTGGTAGGCTACAGCGCCTTGGTCCCTATGAAAAGCTACGCTGAACAGCCAGACACCAAAAACAAAGACCATTGGGTGTTCAGCACCCAATGGCTCAAGCCTTTTCGCGCGGCTTGCAAACTACGAAATGATTTTGATCTTGATCTTTTTACAGTAGCCATTGTGCTGGGAAATCTTCAGCGCATTGATGAACTGGAGCAGAACCTGTGCAGCATGCAACTCACAATGCACCGGCTGACGCAACCGGGTGCAGACCTAGCGGCTGAGTTGGAGCGTGATGATCGTGCGCAACTCGACCTGTTCCGTAAGAATCGCTAGGAGCATCAAAATGGAAGAAGCGCTGCGCAAAAATACCACCACTTCAAAGCCCAGCTCGATGACACCAAGCAACAATTTGAGCTTTGTATTGTTGGTTGCGCTGGTAGTGGGCTCTATCGTTGGCAGCGGCATCTTCGCGCTGCCACAAAACATGACAGTGGGCGCCGGCACGGGAGCGATCATCATCGGCTGGCTCATCACTGCTTTAGGCATGATGACATTAGCTCGCGTTTATCAAACCCTCGCGATTCAAAAGCCAGATCTTGATAACGGCGTATTCGCCTACGCCCGCGCTCTCTTGGGCGAATACGCAGGCTTCAATTCCGCTTGGGGCTATTGGATCAGCGCATGGATCGGCAATGTAGGCTATCTCGTGGCCGCATTTGGTGCTCTGGGGTATTTTTTCCCAATCTTTGGCGAGGGCAACACACTAGCGGCCTGCATCGGCGCATCCATTGTGCTTTGGATGATGCATGCCTTGGTGCTGCGCGGCATCCAAGGCGCTGCGGTGCTCAATGCGGTAGTGACGATGGCTAAGCTCATCCCCTTGGTGCTGTTCATCATTCTGGTGGCCATGGCTTTTGAGGTGAAAACCTTTCGCCTAGATTTTTGGGGCGATGCCAAGCTGGGAAGCGTGCTGGATCAGATCAAAAGCACGATGCTGGTCACGGTGTGGGTGTTCATTGGGATTGAAGGGGCGAGCGTGTATTCTTCTCGCGCTATAAACAGAGCTGATGTGGGCAAAGCTACCATCGTGGGCTTTCTGATCTGCTTGGTGCTGCTCAGCGCGGTGTCCATCCTGTCGCTGGGCATCTTCACGCAAGCTGAGCTGGCGGTGCTGAAAAATCCATCAATGGCACCCGTGCTGGAGAAAGTGGTGGGGCATTGGGGGGCTTTGCTGATCTATATCGGTTTGATCGTTTCAGTCGGTGGCGGGCTATTGGCGTGGACTTTGCTTGCTGCTGAGACACTCTTCTCGCCTTCTAAGAGCGGCGTGATGCCCACGTGGCTGACGAAAAAAAATGCCAACGATGTGCCAGCCAATGCGCTGTGGGTGACCAATGGCTTAGTGCAAGTCTTTCTGCTTGTCACGCTGCTCTCAAAGGCTTCGTATCTTGCCTTGATTTCGCTGTCAACGGCGATGATCCTCATACCTTATTTGTTCAGTGCAGGGTATGCCCTTTGGCTGGCCTTGCATGCGAAGGCGGCTTCGCAAAAGTGGTTTCGAGCAGATGTTTTGCTGGCGGCTGTGGCCACCATTTATTGCGTATGGCTACTTTATGCGGCCGGCTCTAAATATTTGCTGCTCAGCGCCTTGCTCTATGCGCCGGGCATGCTGGTTTATATCTATGCCAAAAGGCAGCTAGCGCAGCCTGTGTTCAATGGTGCTGAGTCTGTGGCTGCCATCGCGCTCTGGGTGCTGGCCGCAATCGCAGGATTCATGTTGATTTCTGGGCGCATTGCGCTTTAAAGGGCTATTTATGCAACAAGGTCTTCGCTCCGAAGTGGGCGCTCTGAAAACGGTGATCGTCTGCCGCCCCGGCTTGGCTCAAAAGCGCCTCACGCCCGCCAATTGCGATGCCCTGCTTTTTGATGATGTGATGTGGGTGGCGCAAGCGCGCAATGATCATGATGTGTTTACTAATCTCATGACTGAGCGCGGCATACAGGTGCTTGAACTGCATGATCTGCTGGAAGCTGCGTTGGCCAATCCGGCTGCGCTGGAATGGGTACTCAAGCGCGTGCTGGGTAAAAACTATGTTGACGAGTCGCTGGCAGATCAGCTCCATGCATGGCTGAAAGTATTGCCTCTCAACAAAGTGGCTGAGTATTTGATGGGTGGTATCTCGCGCTCTGATTTGCCCTTTGAGCCGACTGGATTACTTGCCAATTGCACGCGCGAAGGGGAATTTCTCATCCAGCCTTTACCCAACATCATATTCACGCGCGATAGCAGTTGTTGGATTGAAGACCGCTTGTTTCTTTGCCCGATGTATTGGCAAGCAAGGCAGCAAGAGGCAGTGATCATGGAGGCGGTATACCGCTTTCATCCACTTTTCTCAGGTGATCTAGCCCCCAAGCACCATTTGGCTGACAGGGATGAACTGGTTCATCAAAATCAAATTACCACCCACGCCCATGGCCTCGCTACATTTGAAGGCGGCGATGTGATGCCGCTGGGCAATGGCGTGGTATTGGTGGGCATGGGGGAACGCAGCTCGCCGCAGGGCGTTTGCCAGCTTGCATTGGATCTCTTTTCTACCGGCACGGCCACGCGGGTGCTTGCTGCACGCCTGCCCAACTCGCGCGGCGCGATGCACATGGATACCGTGATGACATTTTGCGATGTGGATTTGGTGACGATCTTCCCCGAAGTGACCGACGGCATTCAGATTCACAGCCTGCGCCCCGGTTTGAAGGAAAACAGTTTGGATGTGAGAGCTGAAAAAGAATCTTTCCTCGATGTCTTAGCGCAGGCTGTTGGCATTCCCAAATTGCGTACTGTCGTCACTGGTGGCGATAGCTTTGAAGCTGAACGCGAGCAATGGGATGACGGCAACAACTTGCTCTCGCTTGCGCCGGGTGTAGTCGTCTCGTACAACAGAAATGTCTTCACCAACACCTTGCTGCGCAAGGCCGGCGTGGAGGTGATCACGATTCCCGGCAGCGAGCTGGGGCGCGGGCGCGGCGGAAGTCATTGCATGTCTTGCCCGGTAGAGCGCAGCAAGTTGTAGCCCAGTTTTAATCGAATGCGAACACCCCATGGCCTTTAATCTGAACAACCGCAGCTTGCTGGATTTGCAAGATTTCAGCCCGCAGGAGGTGAAATTCTTGATTGACTTGGCTGCTGAACTGAAGCAATCAAAATACGCTGGCAATGAAATCCCGCGACTTAAAGGCAAGAACATTGCCTTGATCTTTGAAAAAGCTTCCACGCGCACGCGATGCGCTTTCGAGGTGGCCGTGCACGACCAAGGCGGGCACGTGACCTACATCGATCCTGCTAGCTCACAAATGGGGCACAAAGAATCGCTCAAAGACACGGCGCGGGTATTGGGGAGGATGTATGACGGCATTGAATACCGAGGCTTTCACCAAACTGTGGTGGAAGAGCTGGCTCGCTATTCGCATGTGCCGGTGTGGAATGGGCTCACAGATGAGTCTCATCCCACACAAATCTTGGCTGATTTGCTGACCATGCGTGAGTTTGGCGAAAAGCCCCTGCACAACATGTCCGTGTGTTACAGCGGTGATGCGCGTTTCAACATGGGCTGCTCGCTGCTCGTGGGTTGCACGCAGATGGGCATGGATCTGCGTATTGCCTCTCCGACGAACTTTCAACCACCTGCTGCGCTTCTTGAAAAAATGTATTTGCTCGCCAATAAAACCGGCGCGCGGATCACACTCGACACAGATCCAGTAAA
Organism: Variovorax sp.; assembly: GCA_031375105.1. Lineage (GTDB taxonomy): Bacteria > Pseudomonadota > Gammaproteobacteria > Burkholderiales > Burkholderiaceae_C > JANMDU01. Next base: position 17,323 of record JANMHJ010000005.1, on the reverse strand, counting down.
AGCGGCATTTGGCGCTGATTTCATTTACACCGATGTTTGGGTGTCGATGGGCGAGGCGGAAGATGTGTGGAAGGAAAGAATCGCCGCTTTGATGCCCTACCAAGTGAATGCCGCCTTGATGTTTGCCAGCGGTAACCCGCGTACACGCTTCATGCATTGCCTGCCAGCCTTTCACAACAAAGACACTGAGATTGGACAGCATATTTTTTCTGAATATGGCTTAGATGCGCTGGAAGTGACCGATGAAGTCTTTGAATCCGATGCCTCGATTGTGTTTGATCAAGCTGAGAACCGTTTGCACACAATCAAAGCCGTATTGGTGGCGACTTTTTCATGAAGATCGTGATCGCCTTGGGTGGTAATGCGCTGCTACAACGCGGACAGGCATTGAGCGCGGAAAATCAACTCATCAGCATTCGCACTGCGGCCATTCAACTGGCCAGCATTGCTCAGGGGCATGATCTGCTGATCACACACGGCAACGGCCCGCAAGTTGGCTTGCTGGCGCTGCAAGCGGAGAGCTATAAAGATGTAGCGCCCTATCCGCTGGACATATTGGGCGCGCAAACCCAAGGATCGATTGGCTATTTGATTGAGCAAGAGCTGGCCAACCGATTGCCTGCTTCGAGGCAGTTGGCTTGCTTGATCACGCGCACCGTGATCAATGCCAAAGACCCTGAGCTTGCCTCGCCTTCCAAACCGATTGGCCCAATGTATTCTGAGCAAGAGGCCAAGCAACTTGCCAATGAGCGGCATTGGGCCGTAGCTGCTGACGACAAAGGGTATCGCAGAGTCGTGCCGTCGCCTACGCCCTTGGCCGTGACGAATTTGGAGGCCATACGCTGCCTGTTTGACCGAGGCTTCATCGTGATTGCAGCCGGAGGCGGTGGTGTGCCTGTGATCCATGAATCAGATGGTGAAAAGCTGAAAGGCGTGCAAGCTGTTATCGATAAAGATGCTACAGCCACCCTGCTTGCCTTAGCACTCAAAGCCGATTGCTTGCTGATTGTGACTGGCGTAGAGGCTGTGTATGAAGATTGGGGATTGAAAAGCCAACGTGCCATTGGGCGCGTCACTGCCAATCAATTGAAAGCATTGTCTTTTCCACGCGGCTCGATGGGGCCCAAAGTCAATGCGGCTTGTGAATTTGTTTCCACATCAGGTAAGCGCGCCGTCATTGGATCGCTTCATCAAATTGAAGCCATGCTGGCAGGGACAGTCGGCACGCAAATCGTTGCGACGATTTGAGTTTTCTGCAATCTTCCAACACGAAACAAAGCGTACTAAGTGCGCTGGTGTACATACATTTTGTTAGGAACCGCGCACCATTTGCTTCCCTAAACACTGAATGAAAGATTGATTTATGAAAACTGATTCCCAACTCCAACAAGACGTGATCGCTGAACTGAAATGGGAGCCCTCCGTGAACGCTGAGCAGATCGGCGTTGAAGTGAAAAATGGCGTAGTCACTTTGGCCGGACATGTGGGTAGCTACAACGAAAAATGGCATGCCGAAAAAGCAGCGCAACGAGTTTTTGGTGTGCAAGCATTGGCTGTAGAAATGGACGTGAAGCTGCCCGGTATAAGCGAGCGCAGCGATGCCGATATTGCCCAATCGGTAAAAAATGTATTGCTATGGACAGCAGTCTTGCCACGCGACAGCGTGAGGGTATTGGTTGAAAAAGGTTGGGTCACTTTGACTGGCGAGGTCAATTGGAATTACCAACGCATCAGTGCCAAGCAAGCGGTTCGCTATCTGCTCGGTGTCAAAGGCGTAAGTGATCAAATTACTATCAAATCCACAGTCACCGTGGCATCTATCAAAGACGACATTCAATCAGCGCTTAAGCGCCGTTTCCGCAGCGATGGCAATCACATCACCATTTCTGTAAACGGTGGCGACGTGACTTTGTCTGGCACAGTGCATTCTTGGGCAGATCGCAATATGGTGACGCATGCAGCTTGGGGCACAGCTGGAGTGCATAAAGTCACCGATAACTTGACGATGACTTATTAAAAAGCAGAGGCCATCAGATGCTGTTCGACTCATTCTTCGCCCGCTCGCTGAAACTGACCAATCATATGGTGATGGCACCTTTGACACGCAGCCGAGCGACTCCGGCGCACCTACCAAACGCTCTGATGGCAACCTACTATGGCCAACGTGCAACCGCTGGCCTGATCATCACAGAGGGCACTTCTCCAAGCCCCGATGGCTTGGGCTACCCGCGTATCCCTGGGCTGATTGATACAGCGCAGGCTGAAGCGTGGAAAGCGACGACAACGGCTGTGCACGCCAAAGGCGGAAAAATCTTCGTGCAGCTGATGCACTGCGGCAGAGTCTCGCATGTCGACAACCTGCCCGCAGGTGCAGAAGTGCTCGGGCCTGGCAATGTGATCTGCCCCGGGGAGATGTACACAGACAATCATGGCATGCAGCCGCACAGCGCACCACGCGCCATGACACAAAACGATATTGACAGCACCGTGAAGGAATATGCCGCCTCTGCGAAATTAGCCATGGAAGCGGGCTTTGATGGGGTCGAGCTTCATGCAGCGAATGGCTATTTGATTGAGCAGTTTTTAAACCCATTGGTGAATTTGCGCACTGATGTTTACGGCGGCGGCATTGAAGCGCGCAATCAGTTTGCCTTGGATATTGCGCAAGCAACCGTCTCTGCTATTGGGCGTGACCGGGTTGGCATACGGCTTTCACCTTACGGAGTATTTAATGGCACGGGTAAGTTTCCAGATGTAGAGGCGCAGTACTTCGCATTGGCCAAAGCACTGTCAGCGAAGGGTTTGCTCTATATTCATTTGGTGGATCACTGTGCAATGGGCGCTCCGCCTGTACCGGCAGACTTCAAAGTCAAGCTGCGTGCAGCGTTCGACGGTCTATTTATTCTCTGCGGCGGATTTGACAAAGCCAGCGCTGAGCTGGCCTTGACCGAAAGACGCGCCGACTTGATCGCCTTCGGTCGGCCATTTCTGGCCAATCCCGATCTCGTTGCAAGGATGCAAACGAATGCGCCAGTGAACACACCCGATCAAGCGACCTTTTATATTCCCGGCGCAAAGGGATATACCGACTATCCCACTCTCGCGGGATAAGAAGGCGATTGCAAGCTTTAGCAACCTAGCTTGCAGGAATCCAGTGGATTCCATTGGATGATTCGCACAATCGTCGCACCTGGCTCACGCACTGGGTCGTCTCCAATTGAAAGCACTCTGCCGTCATGAGGGGCTTTGTATTCGGCCACCGTATCTCCAAACGCATTGATCTGCCGGGCTAGCAGTTGACCTGTCTTCACATCTTCAAGCAGTGAGACATATAACTCTGCGTAGCCACCTACGTTCGCTCTGAGCGTGGTGAACTGATTACCCAGAAATGGCTTAGCGCCTGAAGTAGCTGGGCTTGTGGGAGCCGTCAGCATTTGCAGCCCTGAAAGAACGCGATAGATACCCTGATAACCGCGATCAATCAGGTCAGTTTGCCAAATGCCTGGCCGACCAATCTCAAAGGTTACAGCGGGAATACCCTGCCTGACAAACTCGGTTTCAGCGGAGCCTTTTTCACCAGCGTCATACTTGATCACATCAGGGGCAAGCGTCTCGGCCATCCAGCGTGCGCGTTCGCTACGCGGATCAACATACACAAACATGGGATAGGATGTGCCCCTGCTTTGAGCGTGCAGATCAATCACGTAATCGACATTACCCTTCCAAAGCTGATCCCAGACACGCCCCACGAAGCGGTTTGCCAGATCGCCTTCGTTCGCAGTGCCTGGCATCAAGCGGTTCAGATCACTCATGTAACCACCATCGCGCGAAAGAATGAAATTCCTATTGCCGTGTAGCAAGCCAGAGGTGTTCAACCCGGGGATGGCAATGATGGTTCCCTTGAGCGTTGCGGGGTCTACCGTGAGCGCGATGCGCTGCGCCACTCGAATGCCGTTGAGTTCATCCCCATGCGTACCTGAGTTGAGTAGCAATCTGGGGCCGTCTGTAGCACCTCGGTTAACAATCACAGGAACGTTCCATGATTGCCCCGTGTTGGTGTCTACCGCCTTGAACCAAAATTTATATATCTTGCCACGCGCAAGGGTTTGTAAATCTAGCTTGTCAATGACTGGGATGCCATTGAGCGAATCCGCAGATTGAGCTGCTTGTGACCAAACCAAGCAGGCTCCTAAAAATATAAATGCAGTCCAATGACCACGAAGTGCTGATTTGACAAAAGTAAACATGGCATTTCCACGGGTTGCAATAGGCTAGTGGTTCGGTGAAGTGATGAATCATCACAAAGCTATGTTCGTATTTGTCTTAAGCTGGGTCTGTGCGCTGGCGTACATGCGATCTATTAACTTCACAAATGCTTTGTTCGCTACGCAACAGACGAATGCATGCCAGCAAGCTATAACGATGCGTTACTCACATGTTTGAGATTCATCCAAGGCTTGAATTTCAGTAATACGCCAGCTTGATCACCACAAGGATTTTTATGCGACATCACATAGCACTGTTTGCTCTCGGCATCATGTTTTCGATTTCTGCTTGCGATAAACCGCCCGAGAGACCCACACCACCCATTAGCACGACAGATCAGCAAAAAATCAACTCTTCACTCGTCTTGGGTTCAGATACTGGCGTACCCAGCGCTGCATCCGTCTTTCCTGACGCTACGGCAACTCAGCCCATCCCACCAACAGGCCGTCCCAGTGGTGCGTTGACACCCGCTCAAGAGATGAGTGGTATGCCGATACCAGGGCAAAACAATGACCACTCCGCACCACTTGCTACAGCAAAGCCTGCAAGCAGCCCAAGATGAATTGCGGTGTAACGCTTTGTGATCTGTATGCTGACGTACAGACGTGGTAACAGCACGCCATCAAGATGGGCTCGTGTGCCTGCAAAGGCTCATATTACGTTTATCTCAACTCTTACCCAAGGAAATCAACATGCGCTCAGATCAAACCAAAAGTAATCCCAATCAAGCTGCGGAAAAATCAGCACCTGGTAACGACAAACTGGTCGGTAATAAAGACCTGCAAGGCAAGGGTTCGCAAAAACCGGTCGTCGATCAGGCTCACAAAAATGCGGGTAGCGAGAAAGACAGCAGCAAAGACGTGAAAAAAACCTGATCACAGAACGTGCATTACGCAATGAGACTCAAGCGCATGATGACCCATCGCTTGATTCTCGCTGCATCGATTGCTTAGTTTATGACCCAAAGCATGTCCAACCCATAGAGATACATCATGAATTTTAAAACCCGTACGCTCCTGCAAGTATTTTTTATCTGTGTACTGGCTGTAGCGAGCCAGATCGCGCAAGCACAAAGCAGCACTGTGCCAGCCATGCCCATGACGGCGCCAAACATGCAGATGCACAAAGGCATGATGGGCTCGAACAGCATGAAAAAGTCAATGATGACTGGCATGGATCGCATGAACACCATGACTATGACAGGCGACACCGACAAAGATTTCGCAATGATGATGAAAATCCACCATCAGCAAGCCGTCGATATGTCTGAAATGCAGCTAGCCCACGGCAAATCACCTGCTATGAAAAGAATGGCTCGCAACATCATTGCTGCGCAAAAGAAGGAAATTGCTTCTTTTGACCAATGGTTAGCTCTACAAAAGTGATTGGCCCTAGAAGCTACTGCAATCATGTGAGAGCTTGTCGTGTATAGGTGCATTCTGGTTGCAGAGGTTTGCTGACGAAATTTTGGGAATTGCGATATGCAAATGACTATCTGAATTCGAGATAGTACGACGCAGTTGAACCAATGAAACGAAGCACCAAGCACGCCAGGACTATGAATTCAATAGCAATCCGTGCATATTCGATGCCGGGCATCCTCACTTTTGATCACCATAACCCCGCAAATCCACCTCAAAAGCTTAAAACCTTCAAGCCTAAGCTTTTTTGTAGGGGCGGATTCAAGCACGAAGTGCACGGCGTTTCATTGCAGGTCTGCAGCTTCAGATAGAGATAGCTTTGCAGTTTCCAACGTACTTGGCGGTGGTGTAGGAGCCAGCCTACGGTAGATGAAGCCGTTGTCTGCTTCTCAAAATGCGCAATAGCTCAGATAGTCGTTCCACTAACTACAAATGGAGTTTCTAGATGATTACCTATTTAAAATCAGCTCTTGGTTTTTTCAGCTTAATCTTGGCGACGCAAGCATTTGCACAAGTGACTTTTTACGAGCACGACAATTATCAAGGGCGATCATTCACGACTGAAGGCGTGGTTCCCAATTTTCAACGCGATGGTTTCAATGACCGCGCATCCTCTGCAGTGGTACGTAGTCAGCGCTGGGAGGTCTGCGCTGACGCTCAGTTCAGGGGTAACTGCGTGGTCTTGCGGCCCGGACAATACCCGTCGCTGACTGCGATGGGTATGAACGACAGCGTCTCATCTGTGCGCGCAATCAATCGAAATGTACGCGTGAATGACGACCGATACAGCCCGCCGCCGCCAGTCACTCATGACTACCGTCGGCGCAACAATGAGCGTACATTTCAGGCGCAGGTCACCTCCGTGCGGGCTGTGGTGACTTCCCCCGCGCAGCAGCGCTGCTGGGTTGAGCGCGAGCAAGTGGTGCAGCAAGAACGCGATCGAGCAAACACAGGTGGCGCGGTGCTCGGGGCTGTGATCGGTGGCATTTTGGGCCACCAAGTGGGTGACGGCAGAGGCCAAGATATTGCCACCGCTTTAGGTGTAGTTGGCGGTGGTGTTATCGGCTCCAACGTGGGACGCGACAGTGGCGGCTCGCGCGTCGTGACCCAAGACGTTCGGCGCTGCACCAATGCACCCAATCAGCGCCCCGACTATTACGACGTCACTTACCAGTTCCGTGGTGGTGTCTATCGTGTGCAAATGACGAGCCAGCCTGGAGCCTACATCACCGTCAACCGAAGTGGTGAGCCGCGTGCATGATGCACGTTGAATCTGAGATTGTCCCTGATTCACCGCCCATTGCACCGAGCGTTGCTCACCTCTACAGGCAAAGCAGCGCATTGGCCGTGATCGCGGTGCTGGCCATCTTGTTTGCCCTGAAAGTGGCCTACGCACTGGTCGTGCCAATCTTGTTGGGCTTAATACTGAGTTACTCGTTTAATCCGGTCGTCCATCTGATGACGCGTCTGCGTTTGCCTCGGCCATTTGCTGCGGCATTGCTCTTGCTTGGGATCGTCAGCGGTGTCGGCAGCATAGCTTACGACTTGAGAGATGAGGCAGCAGCTCTGGTTGAAGCCATGCCTGCGGCAGCTCACAAACTGCGTCTGAGCATAGATCAACAAAGTGGCCATGGCCCAACCGCAGTCATTGAAACAATGCAGAAGGCTGCAACCGAACTCGAGCGCGCATCGGGCAACAATGCTGGTGTCGGCACTTCTGCGCCACTCGGTGTGACCAAGGTGCAAATTGAAAAGTCCAAATTCAATATTAAAGAATACCTGTGGCCCGGTGCGCTAGGCTTAGGCGTTGCCATCGGGCAGATCAGCGTGGTGCTGTTCCTCACATACTTCTTGCTGGCCTCAGGTGACAGCTTTCGGCGAAAGATGGTCAAAATAGCTGGCCCTGGCTTTGGGCAGAAAAAGCTGACGCTCCAAGCGCTGATTGAGATTGATCAGCAAATACAGCGCTATCTGTTGGTACAACTGTTCACCAGCACGCTTGTGGGTCTGATTACTTGGCTGGCGTTTTTATGGGTGGGTGTTGACAATGCCGCAGTCTGGGGCGTTGTAAGTTTTTCACTTAACTTCATCCCTTACATAGGCAGTTTTGTTGTCGCAGTCAGCTCCGCGCTCATGGCTTATGTGCAGTTTGGCGGCATAGATATGGGTTTGTTGGTCGGTAGCATGGCTTTGTTGATCACTAGCATCGAGGGCTGGCTACTCACCCCGTGGCTTTCCGGAAGAGCCTGCCGTATGAACTCTGTGGCTGTCTTTGTAGGTGTATTGGTTTCGGGCTGGATTCTGGGTATCTGGGGTTTGTTTTTGGGCGTACCGATTCTTGTGGCTATCAAGACGGTATGCGACCGGATTGACTCGCTCACGCCATTGGGCGAGTTATTGGGCGAATAAGCCAAGCTCGTCGCCTGAAATTGCTGACATTTGCCTCTATTGAAACTGGTATAAAAAATGCTCAGTTGCTTCTACTTTTATCGCGTTTTCAAGCCGCTGTCCTACAAGTATTTCGCAGTGAGCCTGCTATATATAGTTGACTACGCTTTCATTGCACGATCATGCGCAGAATGGGTGATCGAACCAACAATAACGAAGGACAGATATGAAACTTAATCACAAATTGATGGCAACTACCCAATCCAGCCAAGCCTTGCCCGCATCACCAGTCAACTGGCGGTTAACATGCACAGCGCACTAAGACACCTGTTTGCCGGGCTGACTGTGGCGGCCTGCGCATCGGCATCCTCAGTTGCAGCTGCGACGCAAACAGTTTGCACTATCACGGTCAACTCACCCGATGAGAAGCAAGCGTTTCGTCGCCACCTGCCAACAGCGAACTATGAATTTGTGGAATTGGTCGAACGTGGGCGGCCCGATTGGCTGGCCTCCTCGTGTAGCCAAGGCGTGAAGTGCGACGTGCTGATCATCTCTGGCCACTACGACGGTGGTAATGCATTCTTTTCGGATCGGCTGGAGAGCGCTGAGCATTTGCCAGTGGACGAGCTTGAACGCGTCTCTTGCAGCGATTCTTGCCCAGGCTTGTTTTCACAGTTGAAGGAAGTACACCTCTATGGTTGTAACACTCTGAGCACTGCGGCCAATAGCCAAGTCACAGCTGAAGTAGTGCGCAGCTTGGTGCGTGAGGGCAGCACGTTGAAGCAAGCTCAGCGCCAATTGCAGGCCCTGAATGCCGAGCACGGCGAAAGCAGCCATAACCGCATGCGACAGGTGTTCAAGGACGTCCCTGTGATCTATGGCTTCTCATCTGTGGCACCGCTAGGCCCGATTGCCGCCAGCACTCTGAATGGCTACTTTCGCAGCAATGGCGTTCGCGAAATAGGCCAAGGCCGCACTAGTAGGAGTTTGTTGGCTCATTTCTCGCAGTTCGGTATGGTTGTCACACAGGGCATGACACAAAGCGACCCGCATGCTGGCGTGCGCGACGATGTCTGCAAGTTTGCTGACGACCGTCTGAGTGCCGAGCACAAGCTGAGCTTCATCCACGAGGTATTGCAGCGCGAAATGTCGCAAACGCGTGTGCACCTAGACCGCATTCAGCGCCATGCAGTGGCACTACGCGACTCGGCTCTTCAGAGTCTGGAGGTGGAGCAGGCGCTCGCCCTGATAGCGCAAGACGCACCGACGCGCACCAGCTTCCTCACCTTCGCCAGAGATGCGGATCAACTCGCCGTGCGTGCGCGCATGTTCCAAATGGCGCAAGACCTCGGTTGGCTCAGCGAAGCCGAACGCCGTGCCGAGCTGGCACTCATGCTGGGTGAGGTGCAGGCAAGACTCAGCGTCGGTATTACGGAAATTGATCTGGCTTGCACATTGAACCAAGATCACCAGCTCGACGGCGCATTCAACTCGCAGCGCGTCATAGGCAGCGCGGGCGACGATCTGGCGCACGCTGCTATGCGTGCCTGCCTAGGAAGCCCCGAAGCGCAGGTGCACGTATTGCAAGGACTTGTTAGCAGCAACGCGGCGGATGTTCAAATTGCGCAAGCTTACTTGCGCCACCGTCCGCTGACCGACGCTAGCCAACTACGCGCCATGGCGCAAGCCATTGCTGCCATGCCAGCGTCACAGGCGCAAGTGCGCGCACTTGAAGTATTGGGTCGGCATTATGTGTCGGATCGGGAAATTCTGGCACTGCTGAGCCGACTGTTCATCGACACGAGCTCATGGCCAGTGCAGGCCGCGATTGCAGGCATCTTGCTGCGAGCCGATCTGAGCACCCTAGTCAGCGCCGAACTGATAGCGATCCTGCAAAAGGAGCGCCTCGCCAATCCAGCAGACGACGATATGGTGGACGCGCTGATCCGTCGCCTGCAAGCGCCCTGAGTACTGCTGAATATTTGGTGGAGCTGAGCATTGCTAGTCCGCATGACAGAACTCCAATGTGTCAATAATAGACACGCAGGGGTGTATCAATGTTTCGGTATTGATGTGCCAACTCACCGGCATCGTTAGATGCTATCCCACCCGTCCGTGCGCTAGCAAATATTGTGGGGGAGGGGGCGGCAAAGTCGCTCGACAAGTTGATCACGCCGCAAACACTTTGTTCGTCTTTAGAGCACAGGCAGATGGACTAAAGGCTTTGCGTGTCAATTGGCATGTTTGTCACCCATGTTCGCCAACGCACATACGAAGTGGTACTCTTCGTCTATTGTTGCCTCACATGCCAACAATTCCTTCAAAACTAGCTGCCATGACCCAGCCAATATCTGGGGTGCTTACTCTGAAAGGCTCGTGGACGGCGCGTGCCATTGGAGCAGTTCAGCCTCAACTGGCTGCTGTCAAGTTTCCAAGGCCAGCAGCGGCAACCGCAAAACCAGTCATGGCAGATGCAACCGGCATTGAAGCATTAGACACAGCTGGCGCATGGGTCTTACACAAGCTAATCATGCGACTGCAAAGCGAAGGCACGCCGGTTACCTTGAACGGTTTGCGACCCGATTTAAGCAAGCTGCTTGACGTGGTGACGCGGCATGTAGCAGACCAGGCAAAAGTCCCCGCTAGAGTTGCTACTTCACCGCTCAGCATACTCCATCGCACTGGCCAGTCCGTTGCAGATGCCATGGAACAGGCTTTGGCCCTGCTATCATTTTTGGGCGAGAGTGCCATTGCATTTTGGGGCTGCATCACGCATCCCGGGCGCATGCGCTGGCGACCTGTTCTCTTTAACATTCGCAGTGCCGGTTTTGATGCTTTGCCCATCGTAGGTTTGCTTGCCTTTTTGCTTGGTATTGTAGTGGCCTACCAAGGTGCAAATCAACTCAGGCAATACGGCGCCAACATTTTTGTAGCGGATCTGGTGGGCTTGTCCATGTTGCGCGAATTTGCACCCTTGATCACCGCGATCATCATCGCCGGTCGATCTGGATCGGCCTATGCCGCCCAGATTGGCACCATGGCGGTGACAGAAGAGATTGACGCTATGCGCACCATTGGGATAGCACCGATGGATTTACTGGTTGTTCCAAAAATCATTGCATTGATGATCGCCATGCCGCTGTTGACTGCGTTTGCCGATGTTCTCGGTGTATTTGGGGGCATGATCATGGCGCGCAGCCAACTCGATGTGAGCTTCAATGAGTTTCTGGATCGATTTGTCAAAGCAGTAAGCCCAACTTCTTACCTCATCGGGATCTGCAAGGCACCGGTGTTCGCCGCGATTATTGCCATTGTGGGTTGCTTTCAGGGTTTTCGCACCAAAGGGGGCGCCGATAGCGTAGGCAGGCAAACCACACGCAGCGTTGTTCAATCGATTTTTCTGGTGATCGTTGCTGATGCCCTTTTTTCAGTTGCGTTCAGTGCGCTGGATCTGTGACATGCAGCCCACGCTTGAAGCCCCGGCAACCAAAGATGAGTTGGTCATTGAACTCAGAAACGTCGAAACACGCTTTGGTGACCATGTTGTTCACAAAAATGTGGATTTGTCAGTGAAGCGCGGCGAAATTTTTGCACTGATTGGCGGCAGTGGCTCCGGAAAGTCAACTTTGCTTCGCGAAATGATTCTGCTTCACAAGCCCAGTGCCGGGGAGATTCATGTGCTGGGTAACGATCTGCTCAGTATTAATGAAGTGGATGCGCAGGCTTTGCGACAGCGCTGGGGTGTCATGTTTCAACATGGGGGCTTATTTGGCGCACTGACGGTGAATGAAAACATTGGCCTGCCCTTGCGCGAGCACTCTGATCTGGGAGACCCATTGATTGATGAGATAGCGGCATGGAAGCTTGCCATGACTGGCCTGGAACCGGAAGTCGGTGCGCAATATCCGTCCGAGTTGAGTGGCGGCATGATGAAGCGGGCTTCGCTGGCTCGCGCGTTATCGCTGGACCCAGAGCTGCTGTTTCTGGATGAGCCAACTGCGGGGCTGGATCCCTACAGCGCGGGCGGGGTCGACGAACTGGTGCTTAAGCTGCGCGATACCTTCGGCCTGACGATTGTGATGATCACCCATGACCTCGATCTGTTGTGGCAAGTGGCCGACCGGGTAGCGGTGCTGGGCGAAGGCACTGTGCAGGGCATAGGCTCGATGGAAGCACTCTCAAAGATGGACAATCCATCTGTTCGCCAATTCTTTGACGGCCCGCGCGCCCGGGTCGCACATCAACAGGCGGAGCCATTGGCCGACACGCCTTTAGGAGTCCCATCATCGAAACCAAAGTGAGCTACACGCTGGTGGGTACCTTTGTGCTTGCGCTGAGCGCCGTTGTCATCGCCGCTGTGCTGTGGCTTGCTTCGGGTGGTGCACTGCAAAAAAAGTACGATCTCTACCTTGCCCTGGAAGATGAGTCGGTCGCGGGCCTGAACCTAAACGCACCCGTTAAATACAACGGCGTTGACGTGGGAAAAGTGCGTGCAATTGAGCTCGACCCCACCAATCCGCAACGCGTGAACCTGCTATTCGCCATTCAACGGGGCACGCCCATCAAGATTGATACAGTTGCCATCCTGAAGACACAAGGCCTGACCGGTATTGCCTACGTCGAGCTCAGTGGCGGCGCAATCACCGCGCCATTGCTGACCGTCAGTCCGGGATACAAGTATCCTGTAATCCGCACCAAACCGTCGCTCAGTGCCCGGCTGGAGAACGTGCTTACAAATGTGCTGGAAAAACTGGACAGTACTTCAAACAGCATCAATGCCATTCTGAATGAAGAGAATCGCATCGCCTTTAAAAATTCACTGGCCGACATTGCCATCGTCGCCCACACGCTCGCGGCCAGAAAAGACACTTTGGATGCGGGCATAGCCAGCGCTGCGAAAACCTTTGAAAACGCATCCAAAGTGACCGCACAGATGGGCCCGGTCGTTGATCGCGTTGGGCGCAGCGCCGATGCCCTTGAGAAAATGGGAAATGAAGTCGCACTTACCAGCGCCAGCGCAGGCAAAACCGTTGATGCCGTAGGCGCAGATATCAAGCGTTTCGGCACTGAAACACTGCCCGAGCTGGAACGACTCATGGGCGAGCTCGGCGCGCTCACAACATCGCTTCGTCGCCTGAGCGAACAGACTGAACGAGATCCACGCGGCTTGTTGTTTGGGCGCAAACCATTGCCACCCGGGCCCGGCGAAAAGGAAACCAAACCATGAACATAACGCGTCTAGCTTTGTTGCGCTTTGCGCTTGCCATAACCCATTGCCATGTAGCGGCCCTTGCACTTGTCTTTGTCTTCGTTTTTACGCCGCTGTTGGGTTGCAGTGCATTGAGTCCAACCAAAACGTCCCATCCCACCTTTTACTCCCTAGATGCCAGTCAACCAACCGTTGCGCCTCTCGCCGCCTTGCCAACCAATGGCCAGACGCTCATCGTCAACCCACCCCACGCAGCCGCCGGTTTCGACAGCTCGCGCATCATGTATTTGCGCGAGCCATTCAAACTGGCATATTTTGCGCAAAGCGAATGGCTAGACCCGCCCGCACGCATGCTTGGGCCTTTGTTGGTCGGTGCTATAGCCGAGTCGGCGAGTTTTCGCGCCGTCGCCCTCACATCGGCCATTGCCTCGGGTGACTTGCGACTGGACACCGAGATCATTCGTCTGCAACACGAATTTTTGACCCAGCCCAGCAGGGTTCGATTCACCCTGCGCGCCTACCTTGTCGATGACAGAACACGTCGAGTTTTGGCATGGCGCGAATTTGACGCCACCATCACTTCAAAGAGCGAAGACGCACATGGTGGCGTCATTGCCGCAAACCTAGCCGTTCAGACCGTGCTGAAAGAACTTTCAGTGTTTTTAGCTGCACGAGAAAGGTGAGTAGCGGCCGAGATTTAGAACTGATCCGTAAATAAAGAATAATCTCACTCCATACGCGATTTTCGCGAATGGAGCTGCGATGAGCAAAGCAAAGGCATGGGAAGTCACGGACGATTTTTGGGCTCGCGTAGAGCCACTTGTTCCCCAGCGGTGCCGCACAGCCGCATCTTTCCGCAACCTCCCATGACCTTGCGCCCCCTGCTCTACACATACCGCCGCTGCCCGTATGCCATGCGCACTCGGATGGCGTTGCTTCAAGCGGCTGTCGAGTTTGATGCCTACGAGATCACTTTAAAGCAAAAGCCACCTGAAATGCTGAGCCTCTCACCCAAAGGCACGGTGCCGGTGCTGGTGTTACCTGATGGCACGGTGATCGAGCAAAGCTTAGACATCATGCGCTGGGCTTTCCAAGTGCATGACGCACAGGGCATTTGGACAAGGTCACAGACGAGCGGCAACTTGGCTTTAGTGGCACTCAACGATGGCCCTTTCAAGCACCATTTAGATCGCTACAAATATCCCGAGAAATTTGCAGACTGCGGACGTGAAGTCCATCGCAGCGAGGCCATGCAAGGCCTACTGCAATCGCTGGAGCGGTGCCTGTCTGCTGAGCAGTATTTGGGCGGCATGCAGCCATGCGCTGCTGATTTGGCGATATTCCCGTTCATCCGACAGTTTCGCGCTGTGGACATGGCTTGGTTTGACGCGCAGGCGCTGCCATTGACACAGCTTTGGCTGAGTCAATGGCTGGAATCGAAGCTTTTTGCAGACTGCATGAAGAAACAGCCGGTAGGGCTGCGCGTTGTATTTTGATGCGCGTGCTGACACCTTGCGCATTTCGCAGCAAAAAAACCGCCTCGAAGGCGGTTTTTTTATGATTTGATTTAAATCAAGATGAGAACGAGGAGCCACAGCCGCAAGTGCTGGTGGCGTTGGGATTTTTGATCACAAACTGAGCACCTTGCAGGTCTTCTTTGTAGTCAATCTCTGCGCCCACGAGGTATTGGTAGCTCATGGCATCGACCAAGAGCTGCACGCCATTTTTATGCAACACGGTGTCATCTTCGTTGGTGATTTCATCGAAGGTGAAGCCGTATTGGAAACCGGAGCAGCCGCCGCCCTGCACGAACACGCGCAGCTTCAAATCAGGGTTGCCTTCTTCGGCGATCAGATCTGCCACTTTCACGGCGGCGCTGTCGGTGAAGACGATGGGTGAGGGCATCTCGGTTTGGATGTTTTCGGCTAAAGCGCTCATGGCGATTCCTTCGGGAGATAAAACTTGAGTGAAATACTAACCTATTCGGAGTAAACCTGCTGGCTCAGGTGCATCAGCCGTTGTTTGCAGCCAACTTCAACGCTGGCTTTTCGCCCGCGAGCATCGGTTTCAATTGTCCAGAGATGACGGCACCTTGGTGCATTTCAAGTGCTTTGTAGTGAATATCGCCCTCAATATGCGCTTTGGGCTGCAATTCGAGCAGCTCGGTGGCATACACCGGGCCGTTGACTTTGCCGTTGATGATGACGTGATCCGCATGGATTTCGCCTTCCACCACTGCCGACTCGCTCACCACCAGCAGACTGGGATGCTCGGTGTTGGCATGGATATCGCCGTGCACACTGCCGTCAATTCGCAGGCCGTCGGTGAATTTCAAATTGCCACGGATGTCACTGCCGGGGGCAATCAGGCTGCGGATCGGGGGTTGTTTTTTCTTGCCAAACATTGCGTGCTCCTCAAGCAAATCAAATCAATCAAACATCGCTTCAAAGCTTCAAGCTCTGCACAGCGCGTGTTGCCGTGCCTTCGATCACTTTGGCGGACAACTGTTTTACCACGACTTGGGGCGGCAGGTCGACCACGTTTTCCAGGCGACGGTATTGCGTGAATTGCAAGACTTGCGCTGCGCCGCCCACCACCTGCGTCCAAGGCTTGCCGCCTGCGCCCGTTCCGGCTGCACCGCCTTGCAGGCCAGAGAGCGTGATTTCCAGTTTGCCATTGAAGGTCGGCGCATTTTTGGTAGGCTGAATCACCAAGACCTGCCATTTGAGCTGCGCCCCGGCATTCAAAGCCTCAGCATGCAAGCCCCGAATGGCCACGCCTTCGTTGCCGCCTGCTGGGATGAGTTTTTCAAAGAAACCCAAATCATCGCGCAAGGCGCGGTTTTCAGCTTCGAGCTGCTTGGTCTGCGCGAGCAGCCTGTCTTGCGTGGCTTTTTCAGCAGTCAGCAAGCTGCCTGAAGTGTTCAAAATCGATTGCGCTTTGTCGCGCTGGTCTTTGAGAGAAGCCACTTCCGTGCGCAGCTTGACCAATTCTTCTTTGGCATTGTCATCAATGCCGGCCAAGTCTTTGCCCAGCTCAAAAGCCCACAGGCCTATCGCCGCACAAAAGCCCAGCACCAAGGCAGCCGCAGCCCAGCGCAGCGGCCAAGGCAGGGCTGAGCGAATCGCCATGCTGGGCGCGCTGATGGTGAGGCGGCGGCGGAGGAGTCTAAAACGCATAAGGGATGCAGAGCTTACTGCAAAAACAAAGCCGCCAAGTTTTGCAACTTGGCGGCTTGTTGTGACGAAGTGTTGAAGCTCCGCAACAGTGCGATTAACGCTTGGAGAACTGCTTGCGGCGACGAGCGCTGCGCAAACCGACCTTCTTACGCTCGACTTCACGCGCATCGCGCGTCACGAAACCAGCTTGGCTCAAGGCAGGCTTGAGCATCGCATCGTAATCAATCAAGGCACGTGTGATGCCGTGACGGGCTGCACCGGCTTGGCCGGATTCGCCGCCGCCGTGCACGTTGATTTGAATATCAAACGTCTCAGCGTGGTTGGTCAACATCAGGGGTTGCTTGGCAATCATGATCGAGGTTTGACGGCCGAAATATTCAGCGATGTCTTTGCCATTGATCGAAATCTTGCCAGAGCCTTTTTTCAGAAACACGCGGGCGACGCTACTCTTGCGACGGCCGGTGCCATTGTTCCATTCACCAATCATTTTGTAGGCTCCTTAAATGTCCAAGACCTTGGGCTGTTGGGCGCTGTGTGGGTGTTCGCCACCCGCATAGACCTTGAGCTTTTTGATCATGGCGTAACCCAAAGGGCCTTTGGGCAACATGCCCTTGACGGCTTTTTCCAAAGCGCGGCCAGGGTGCTTGGCCTGCATGTCTTTGAACTTGGTGGCATAGATGCCGCCGGGGTGACCGCTGTGGCGGTAGTAAATCTTTTGTTCGGCTTTGTTGCCGGTGACGCGGATTTTGTCTGCGTTCACAACGACGATGAAATCGCCGGTATCGACGTGAGGCGTATAAATGGCCTTGTGTTTGCCGCGTAAACGGAGAGCTGCTTCGCTGGCAATTCTTCCGAGCACC
>JANMHJ010000002.1:0-64919 GCA_031375105.1 Variovorax sp. | reverse complement strand
AAATCCTACAAATCTTGAGCTTGACCATGTTTGAAAATGTCCCTATCAATCAACTACTTACAACAACCCCAGCAAATTTAAATCGGGATATAGAGCACAAACAGCTCTCTCTCCTCTGAAAAACGTTGGGACACTACTGATTAAATATATAGCAACCCGCGCAGATTCTATGCCGGCAATTGGCTCATTTCTTCAATAAATCGAGTGCTAAAGTATGTGCGCGCTGGCCTGGGGTGCAGAGCGCCTCTAAAACGCTGAAATGATTCGCGCCGGGCACTTCTTCGCAGATCTGGACGCTGCGCTTGCCCCATGCTTGTTGGATCAGGCGGTTGTGTCGTTTGAATTCGTCGCTTTCATCGCCACCGCACAGGGCGGTGAGTTGGCCTTGCGGTGCGAGGAAATAGGCGGGGCTGCAGCGCTGCACCTGCGCGGCCGTCAGGCGCAGATCAGTTTGCAGAAGAGGGCTGTGCATGATGGGCTTCAAATCATGCAGGCCAGAGAGGCTGAGCGCATTGCGAACGAGGCTGGCAGGCAGATCCGGGGCGACGCGCTGCCACTCACAGGCGAGCATCATGGCGGCCAGATGCCCGCCCGCAGAATGACCGACGACGCTGATGCGCTTTGGATCACCGCCGAATTGGGCGATGTTGCGATACACCCAGGCGAGCGCTTGGATTTGTTGCAAGACGATTTGCTCGATGGTGACAGCTGGGCAGAGCGCGTAATTGGGGATCACGACGCACGCTCCTGCCTTCGCGAACGCGGGCGCGACGAAGCTGTGATCAGCTTTGTCCAAGCTGCGCCAGTAGCCGCCGTGGATAAACACTATGACAGGGGTATTTTTCTTTGACCCATCAGCTGCAAACACATCGAGCGTTTCTGCACTCCCGCCTTTGCCATAAGCGATGTCCAAATGGCAGGGCTGCGATTTGCGCACCACAGCCGAATCGGCCTGCCAGCGCTGAAAGTGCGTTGCAAACTCAGGCACACGCAGGCGGTTGTTGTATTGGTTATCCAGATACGAGGCATCGTTGCGATAAGAAAAATATGAATTCATAGATTCACCTTACTATTTGGAAAAGCGCTGTACATGTTCCCACACTTGTGAGATCACCACCGAGCCTTCGCCAACAGATGAGGCAACACGCTTGACAGAGCCCGCGCGCACATCGCCCACGGCGAAGATGCCGGGCACCGAGGTGGCATAGGGCGAACTCGCGTCTGCTGCTGCGCCGGTTTTCACAAAGCCTTTCTCATCCAGCGCCACCACGCCCTCCAGCCAAGCCGTATTCGGCCGCGCCCCCACCATGAGGAAAAGGCCACAAGCTTCAATGCGCTGGCTCTGGCCGCTTGAGCTGTTATGAATCATCACGGCTTGGAGCTGGTTTTGCCCATGAAGCTCGGTTGCACCTGTGTTCAGATGAACCGTGACTTTCGGATCGGCTTCTAGGCGTGAGAGTAAATAATCAGACATAGAAACTGCCAGCGAAGACCCGCGCACGAGCACATGCACATGCTGCGCAAAGCGGCTTAAAAACATGGCAGCTTGCCCCGCCGAATTGCCCCCGCCCACCACGATCACGCTGGAGCTGCGGCAAAAGCGTGCCTCCATATCGGTAGCTGCGTAATACACGCCTGCGCCTTCAAACTCCTCCAGCCGAGGCAAAGCCAAGCGCTGGTATTGCACACCCGTGGCTACCACCACAGCTTTCGCACAAATCTCGTGCGCATCGGCCAGCGTCGCGCAAAACAAACCGTCTTCACCCTGTGTGAGGCGAGTCACGCGATGCGGCATGGCAAAACGCGTACCGAATTTCATCGCCTGAATTTCACCGCGCCACACCAGATCCGCGCCTGAAATGCCCGTGGGAAAGCCCATGTAATTTTCTATTCGGCTTGACGTGCCCGCTTGCCCGCCAATGGCCACATCTTCAATCACCAAAGCGGCCAAGCCTTCCGCGCCCGCATACACACCTGCTGCCACTCCTGCTGGCCCTGCGCCCACGATGAGCACATCCACCACGTCTTGAAAATCAATCTCTAAATTCAGCCCCAGCAGCGCAGCGATTTTTTCGGGGCTGGGCTGTGCAATCACCTGATCGCGCCCAAACACCACCGCCGGCTCGCCGGGCCTGAGGCCACACAGGCTGGTGATTTGCAAAGCCTCGGGCGTGCCCAACTCAATCGCTTTGAAAGGAATGCGATTGCGGCTGGCAAACTCGGCCACGCGCCGAATCTCTTTGCTTTGCTCCAGGCCAATCAATTGCAAGCTGCTGTCGTTCGATTCCAATTGCCGTCTGCGCCGTGCGGCAAACACACCAATGATGATGTCTGACAGCTCAGGCACACTGGCCATCAGCGCGAGCATCTCTTTGCGCGGCACTTGCGTCACGCGTGTGTGCTGCGCAGCGCGCAGAGACATGGAAAAGCTGCCGCCATTTAAAAAAGCAATCTCACCCACATACTGCCCAGGCCCGAGCGAATGCGTCAGATGCCGCTCACCCGTGCGCGGGCTGATCACCTCGACTTCGCCCTCTTCAACCAAGATAAACCGATCAATCGCCAGCCCCGCTTGCGCAACAATCTCGCCCTTTGCATAGTTCTTGGCTTGGCCGATGCTGCGCAGAGCGGCGAGATGATCCTCAGCCAAAGGCGTGCGCTGGGTTTGCAGAAGATCGAAGGCGATGGTTTCCATGGTGAGCCGTTTGAAAAGAGCACAAGTTTAGAGCGCTTTCTTCAAATCTGGCTACAGTGCCCGGGCAATATTGCAAGCTTGGACAAACCAATCTGCCTGACACAAATGATCTGGAGATTCATGCTTCAGCAAACCGTCAGGCAACTGCGGGTTTGCACGGAGCTTATATGCACGATTGAGATTTAAACTGTGTTCTGTATACAGAGTACAAAAATCTCACGCTATGCCTGCCACCCTTCACAAACTCGAAGTTGCCCCCGATTTAACCGATCAGGTGTATCGTGCACTTCTTGACGCCATCAGCGAGGGCTCGCTTGCGCCGGGTGCGCGGATTACGCAAGAGGAGCTGGCGGAGCAATTGGCCGTGAGCCGCCAGCCGGTGTTGCAGGCGCTGCGGCTGCTTAAAAAAGATGGCTTTGTGTTGGATGCGCCAGGGCGCGGCATTTTGGTAGCGCCGCTGGATGCGGCTTGGCTGGCCAATGTGTATCAGGTGCGCAGCGCGCTGGATGGCTTGGCGGCTCGCTTGGCCAGCGAGCATGGCGT
This sequence comes from Variovorax sp., assembly GCA_031375105.1. GTDB lineage: Bacteria > Pseudomonadota > Gammaproteobacteria > Burkholderiales > Burkholderiaceae_C > JANMDU01. The sequence goes on along the minus strand of JANMHJ010000002.1, from coordinate 61,681 downwards.
GCAGCTTGATAGCGGCTTGATTGCACAAGGGCGCAAAGCGGCGCGCGGCAAAAATATCAAAGCCATGATGGATGTAGACATGGCTTTTCACATGGCGATTTACGAAGCCGCGCGCAATCCCTTGATTGCTGAAAGCGCAAAGCTGCATTGGCGGCATATTCGCCGCGCGATGGGCGCTGTGCTGCAAAGCGCTGGTTTGCGCGAGGCTGTGTGGGATGAGCATGAGGCGATTGCCAAGGCTATTTCTTCCGGCAAAGCTGATTCAGCAGAAAAGCTGATGCGCGGTCATGGCGTGAGTGCTGGGAACAACTTGCAGCGCCTCATGAGCGATGCAGCAGCATAATTATTTAAAACGACAGGAGACGCGAGATGAGACTCACCCCTGAACAACTGGCGCATTTTGATAGCGAGGGCTATCTCTTTTTCCCCAGCCATTTCAGCCCAGAAGAGACGAGCACGCTCACAGAGGCCGTGCCCGAGCTCTATGCCCGGCGCGAGGCTTACAACGTGCGTGAAAAAGGCAAAGATGCCGTGCGCACCAATTTTGCGGCGCATATGTACAGCGAGCCCTTTGCCAAACTCGCCCGCCATCCTCGCATGATCGAGCCCGTGCAGGATTTGTTTGGCGAAAAACTTTACATGCACCAGTTCAAGATCAACGGCAAGATGGCTTTTGAAGGCGATGTGTGGCAGTGGCACCAAGACTACGGCACCTGGCTCAACGACGACATGATGCCCACCGAGCGCGCGATGAATGTGGCGATTTTTCTGGATGATGTGAATGAGTTCAACGGGCCGCTCATGTTCATCCCCGGCAGCCACAAAAAGGGCGTGGTCAATGCCAAGCATGATTTGACGACGACCAGCTACCCGCTGTGGACGGTGGACAACCCGCTCATCGAGCAATTGGTGGATCGCGCTGGCGGCAAGCAAGGCGGCATCGTCAGCCCCAAAGGCCCAGCCGGCTCGATGATTCTGTTTCACTCCTGCTTGGTGCATGCCTCTTCGGCCAATCTCTCACCCTTCAATCGCGTGAGTGTCTACTTGAGCCTGTGCGCCGTGAGCAACCACATCCGCCGCCACAAGCGCCCCGAATACATTGCCCACCGTGATTTCACGCCGATTGAATGCTTGCCTGACGATTGCTTGCTGAAGGACTATTCAGTAGATCTGCCTTGGAAAGATGGACTACCTGCGAGTGCGATGCAAACTTCGTTGGAAGAACTTCGGCTGGCCGCCTAAGGGTGCAGTACCAAACTTCCGGACGCGAAAGACGCGAAAGTTACGCGAAACAGAATACCAAAAAGAAAGAAGAAATGGTTTGAATACATTTCATTTTCTGTCTTTATCTCTTTTCTCTTTTTCGCGTCTTTCGCGTAACTAGTCCGTCCTTTCGCGCGCCGCATTTTTCTTAAAATTTATGAGCCTCTACACCCAACTCCAACAACGCGCCGCTGCCGGCAACCCCATCCGGATTGGCCTGATCGGTGCTGGCAAATTTGGCAGCATGTATTTGAGCCAAATTCCGCGCACGCCCGGCGTGCATTTGGTGGCGATTGCTGATCTCAACCCCGCGCAAGCACGCAAGAATTTAGAAAATGTGGGCTGGAATATGGTCCTAGCCGCCGCAGAATCTGCGCAGGATGCTATTAAAACAGGAGGAACTTGGATCACCGACGATTGGGAGGCGGTGGCCACGCTGCCGCAGATTGACATTTTGGTCGAATGCACCGGTTCGCCAGTGCATGCGGTGGATCACATCTTGAAAGCCATTGCGCATGGCAAGCATGTGGTGAATGTGACGGTGGAGGCAGATGCGTTTTGCGGGCCTTTGCTGGCGCGAAAGGCCGCAGAAAAAGGCGTGATTTACAGCTTGGCTTATGGTGACCAGCCCGCCATGATTTGCGATTTGGTGGATTGGGCACGCACCTGCGGTTTTCCGGTGGTGGCGGCTGGTCGAGGCCACAAATGGCTACCGCATTTTGCGCAGAGCACGCCTGAGACAGTGTGGGGCTACTACGGGCTCACGCAAGAGCAGGCCACGCGCGGTGGCTTGAACCCAAAGATGTTCAACAGCTTCCTTGATGGTTCCAAGCCCTCCATTGAATGCACCGCAGTAAGCAATGCTACCGGGCTGGCAGTGCCGAGCGATGGTTTGTTGTATCCACCCGCAAGCGTGGAAGACATTCCGTTTGTCACACGCCCGATTTCTGAGGGTGGTGTGCTGGAGAAAAAAGGCATGGTGGAGGTGATCTCTTCGCTGGAGAAAGATGGCCGCCAGATCCCGTATGACATTCGCATGGGTGTGTGGGTCACGGTGGAGGCCGAAACGGATTACATCAAGCACTGCTTTGAGGAATACAACGCCCATACCGATCCGAGTGGGCGCTATTTCACGCTGTACAAGCGCTGGCATTTGATTGGCTTGGAAGTGGGCATGAGCGTGGCCAGCGTGGCGCTGCGCGGCGAGCCCACGGGCGTGGCTCGCGGCTGGAATGCCGATGTGGTGGCGACTGCCAAGCGCGATTTGAAAGCGGGAGAAATGCTAGACGGCGAGGGCGGCTACACCGTGTGGGGCAAGCTGTTGCCCGCTAGTACCTCACGCCAAATCGGCGGCTTGCCGCTGGGCTTGGCACATGATGTGAAGCTCATTCGCAATGTCAGCAAAGGGCAAGCCTTGACGTGGGATGATGTTTCTATGCCTGCTTCACGCGCGTATGCTCTGCGCCGTGAGATGGAACATGTTTTCAAGTAATTTAGGCCACTGCCCGTTATAAAAACTGCATAGTGTGCTATTAATTTGATAGTAATGGATTGAGCGTCACATGAAAATTGCCTTTCTTGGAATTGGTCTGATGGGTCTGCCCATGGCGCGTCGCCTTTGCGAAGCAGGATTTGAAACGCATGTGTGGAATCGCACGCAGGCCAAGGCACTGCCGCTCATCCAGCATGGGGCGTATGTGCATTCGGAGGCTGCGCAAGCGGTGGCAGGAGCGCAAATCGTCGTCAGTATGCTTGAGCATGGCCAAGTGACAGAATCCGTGCTTTTCGACCAAGGCGCGGGGCAACCGATGCGCCAAGGTGTGGGGCAACCGATGCGCCAAAGTGTGGCGCAGGCCATGCAAAAAGGTGCGCTGCTGATTGATATGAGCTCATCCAAACCACGCGAAGCGCGTGACCATGCGGCGCGGCTCACTGCAGTGGGCTTGCATCACATCGACTGCCCCGTCTCGGGCGGCACAGTGGGCGCAGAAAACGGCACGCTGGTGATGATGGCCGGCGGTTTGCTGGCAGATTTCGAGCGAGCACAGCCGGTGCTCAAGGTGTTTGGCCGCACCACGCATGTGGGCCCGCATGGCGCGGGGCAGCTCACAAAACTGGCCAATCAAATGATCGTGGGCGGAACGATAGGCGTGGTGGCTGAAGCACTGCTGCTCGCCTCACGCGGCGGCGCAGACATGGCCAAGGTTCGCGAAGCGATCTTGGGTGGTTTTGCCGACAGCCGCATCTTGCAACTGCATGGTGATCGTATGGCAAGGCGAGATTTCGCGCCGCGTGGCAGGCTCTCCGTGCAGCTCAAAGACATGCGCAATGCCGTCGATTGCGCGCAAGAGACCGGTATGGACGCGCCGATTGTGAGCTTCTTTGAGCAGCTCTATGCGCAAGCCGAAAACCATGGCTTGGGCGATCTGGATCACAGCGGTTTGTTTGTGGAACTGGCTAGCCGCAACGGCATGCAGTAACTCTTTTGCTTAAGGCCTTTTTGCTGGCGTTTGCATCAGGGCAAGCGCCGCAGCGAGGACGAGCACCGCCACACTGGCGGCCATCGCCGCATTCATCGACGAAGCATCGGCCAACGCGCCCGCCAGCACGGGGCTCACGCCTTGGCCGATGGCAAATACCAGCGTCATCAAGCTCATCATCTTGGCCCATTGGGCTTGCGGCAGCGTTTGGCGAATCAACGCCATCACTGCGCCCGGGGCCATGAAAAACGAGCCTCCTACTAGCAATGCGGAGAGCAGCAGCACGGCCAGATGGTTGGAGAGCAGAGGCAGTGCTGCGCCGAGTGCTGTGACCAATGTAGCGGCAGCAAATGTATGGGCTGGCCACCAGCGCGCCATCACGCCGCGCCACACCCAGCCTGAGGCCATCACGGCCAAGCCCAGCCAAATCCACACCCCTACCGAGGCCGTCACGCCCAATTGCATTTCGCGCAGCCATGCAATCACAAAGGTAAGATAGACGATATAGCCTGCGCCAAAAAGAAAATACGCAATCATGATGACGAGGTAAGGCCGCCATGGCAATGCCTGCGCAGACAAAGCGCTTAACTGCCCGCCAATACGCAAGGCCAGCTTGGCCGGCCACAGCGACAATGCCAGCCCGGCCACGCCAAGTACGATCCACCCCGCGCTCCAGCTCCACTGCGCATTGAGCACCGGCATCAAGAGCAAGCCCGACAGCGCAATGCCCAATCCCCCGCCCGCATAGTAAATCGCAATCGCATTGGCCGCTTTGGCCGGCTCGCTGCTGTAAGCCGTGGCGATCAACGCGCCACCGCAGGCAAACACCCAAGCCGAGCCGATGCCCGCCAGCAAGCGCCACAGCAGCATCCAGTGCAGTTCGCGCGTTAGGCCGCAGAGCAACAAGGTGATGACGGTCATGGCCAGGCCCGCCACAAACAGGCTCGCAGGCCGCCACCGCGCCAGCATCAGCATGCCCAGCAAAGCGCCCAAGCCATAGCCCAAAGAATTGGCCGTGTTGAGCCAGCCCGACAGCGCGTAATCCCATTGCAGATCAGTGCGCATCACGGGCAGCAGTAAGGCATAAGCAAAGCGCCCCAAGCCGTTGACTACAGCAATCGCAGCGGCGAAGACGAAGGCGGTTTTTAGGCTAGAGCTGAGCATGAGGCGTGGATGATGTTAAAGCATGCTTGCGCATGAAAAAAGCCCGGGTCTTGCGACACGGGCTCTTGCTTTTGAAAGGCTGTAAGGCTTAGGCGGTTTCGCCGTACACAGTCACGCCCACTTCCACCACCACATCGGTGTGCAAGGCCACGGAGACTTTGCTGTCACCGGTGATCTTGATGGGGCCCAGAGGCATACGCACTTGGCTCTTATGAACCGCGAAGCCCATTTTGCCCAGCTCTTCGGCGATGTCGAAGTTGGTGACTGAGCCAAACAAACGGCCGTCCACACCGGCTTTTTGCGTGATTTTGACGTTGGCACCCGAGAGCTTTTCGCCTTGGGCTTGCGCTTCGGCCAATTTAGCTGCTGCTGCTTTTTCCAAATCGGCGCGCTTGGCTTCGAATTCGGCTTTGGCAGAGGCGGTAGCGCGGCGAGCGCGGCCTTCGGGGATCAGGAAGTTACGGGCATAGCCGTCTTTAACCTTGACGATATCGCCTAGGTTGCCGAGGTTGATCACTTTGTCGAGAAGAATGATTTGCATGTGGGTTCTCCTAGGGCTTAAACGCGATGTTGATCGCTGTAGGGCACCATGGCCAAATAGCGCGCACGCTTGATGGCGGTGGTGAGTTGGCGCTGGAAAATCGCGCGCGTGCCGGTCAGGCGAGCGGGCGTGATTTTGCCGTTTTCGCCGATGAAATCGCGCAAGACATCGATGTCTTTGTAGTCGATTTCAACAACGCCTGTGACGGTGAAGCGGCAGAAACGCTTGCGTTTGAACAGGGGGTTTTGTGCGGGGCGCTTCTTGTTTTTGTCGAAGGGCTTTTTACCGAAAGTGGCCATGATGGTCTTCCTAGTTAAGGGGGGTTAAATCAATATCAGTGATGTGGAACACAGAGCCTTTGCCATTTTTGGTGGCAGCGAGGAATCCTTTGAACTTGGCGGTTTGCCCGATCTTGAGCTTAGCCAGCGTTTCTGCTGTGGTGCCAAGTGCAAGGGAGCGTAGGCTCAAGTGAACCTTTCTTTCCTGTCCGGCTTCGATTTGGGAGGACTCGTGTTGGAGGACCAAATCGATGGCTGGAATGCCTGCTGGTGTGTAGCGCTGGGCGCTGATTTCAGCAACGTGGGCAGTCAGGACAAAGGCGTTCAAAGTGAACTCGCCGAAACCTTAATTTGGCTGGGCGGCGTATTGCTCCTGCTGGGCTTTGCGGGCTTCTTCGCGCTCGACTTGCTTCATCATGGAAGATGGCGCGGTGTCGGCTTGCTTCTTGAGCACGGTGAGGTGACGCAGCACAGCATCGTTGAATTTGAAGGCATGCTCCAACTCGACCATCACAGCCTGATCGGCTTCGATGTTGATGCAAAGGTAATGTGCCTTGGATAGCTTGTTAACTTGGTAAGCCAGTTGGCGACGGCCCCAGTCTTCCACGCGGTGGATTTTTCCGCCGCCGGTGGTGACCATGCCCTTGTAGCGCTCCAGCATAGCCGGAACTTGCTCGCTTTGATCCGGGTGGATCAGCAAGATGATTTCATAGTGACGCATGAATACTCCTGATGGATGATGAGCCGATAAAAGCTCGAAAAGCTGCCTGACGCGTCAAGAGCCAGTGCAGCAAGGGGAAAGCCCATGATTATAACCCGCCTGAGCGGGCTGAGATTAAAAGCCGATGCTGCGCACCAGCTTGCGCTGCTCGGGCGAGGTGGCTTCAGCGGCGGCTATCAGCCAGCCGAGCTGGGAATGGGCATCGTCACCTGCCTCGCGCGACTCTGGCGTAGGCATCAGCGCACAGCAAACGGAAAATTGCAGGCAGGCACCCACTGGCAAAATATCCGTGGGTGCATGCCCGCTGGCTGACACGCGGGCAGCTAGCTTGGTGAGCTGCCTTGGATTGCAAGCGCCCTCCACCAAGATCACAAAATTTGATTCATCTATGCGGCAAACAGCATCCACATCGCGCAGCTGCTGCTGTAGTCGCATGCTGGTCAGGATCAAGGCGCGATCAGCCATTTCACGACCGTGCTCTTTGACGTACCAAGCATGATTTGCGAGCTCCACCATCAGCAAACCGTATGGATGACCAAAGCGATGTGCGCGAGTGATACTGCCATGCATTTGCTGCAAAAAATTATGCATATTAGGCAGACCAGTGAGTGCATCTTGGCTAGGCAGGCCGTCAGCGCGCGCTAAGGCTTCGCGGCGCGCATTGCTGCGCACAGACAGTGCATAGAGCAGCAGGGGTATCTCTATGCTGTTGGCGATCAGAGGGGCATAGCTGGTGAGCCAGCTGTTAGGAATGAGACCGAAATTACGCAAGATGAGAGGCAGTGCAGACAACGCGACAGGCGCAAAGCTGATGGCCAGCCAGCGTGTGATCTTTTCCCCGCGCTGCCAAGCGATCACAATCAATGTATAGACGATACCAATGGAGGCCATCGTGCCAAAGTTGAGAACGCGGTACGATGCTATCGAAGGAGAGAAAAGCTCCAATCCGGTAGCGGTGAGCATGATGGCTAAATGTAAGGACAACACGATGTCAAAGAGATGGCTTCGCAGCCCTGGTTGAATAACGACACGCACCAGCAGAGGGCCAAGAGCACCAGCCAATCCTGCCCAAACATAGTTGAGCCGGTCTGCCAGAATGGGCGAGTCATTCCATAAAAACAGCGAGGTGAGACCAGTGTTCGTCAAGATAAACAAGCCCAAAGACACCAGATAGACCGAATAGGCTGCAAATGCTTTCTCGCGACGCAGCACAGCCATGGCGACACTGGTGACCAGCATCAGACCGATGAGACCGATGAAACTGCCTAGAAAGAGCAGTTCGAGCTGCCGGTCACCTAGATAAGTGTTGTCGCGATAGATGTGCATGGGCAGTGAGACAGGGGCGCGTGCGTTTTGCACCCGAAGGTAATACTGCACATCACCTTCTCTTTCAGCCAGCATGAAAGTAGGCATTCGCGTTTGCAGCGGCCATTGACTGCGGGGCACCGCATCACCTGCTTTGAGCGACATCCACTGATTGTTGGCATCACGCCAATACAGTTGCACGTCATCCACCAAAGGCGAGCGCAGCTCCAAGAGCCAACGTGAGCGCGGATCGCTCACCTTCACTTCAAAACGCAACCAAAGCACCTTGCCATGAACGCGGTGCGAATCTGTGTTTTGACTGGGTTTGAAGAGGTCTGTGCCCGCCGTGGCGCGCGCTAGCATAGCGTCAAGATTCGAATCGGGGGCATCGTCGATCCAATATTCGGTCAGCGCAGAAATGTCGGCGTGCTTGGTATTGGCATTCAGATCGTTGGTGGTCAGTGGACGCTGACCCAAGGCACGGGACGGCGGTGTGGCCACAGGGCTTGGGTTTCGTGGCAAAGTATCTTGGGCTGATACTTGCTTGTATGACAACAGCGCAACGTAAACCAAAGCAAAGCCAGCGATGAAACGCAAGCTGCGTGTCATCAGCGTGTTGAAGCGGATGGCCTGATAGAAACGGGAAGTCATGTGCCTAGCATGCTACCAGTTGTAACACTAAACTACTACAGAGGTTTCTTTAGTTACCTTTGCTTCGTGAAGAAGTTGACGGCGGGCCGTCAATACCGTCGCATAAAAACACAAGCCCCGTTGTAAGCACAGCGGGGCTTGCGAGGATCACTGTCAATCCGTCATCAGGCTGGCATCAAAGCCTTCTTCATTTTCTTCATCGCCGCCACTTCAATCTGGCGAATGCGCTCGGCGCTTACGCCGTATTCCGCCGCCAGATCATGCAAAGTGAGGCCGCCAGAGCCGTTGTCATTCACCTTGAGCCAGCGCTCTTCGATGATGCGCTTGCTGCGCGGATCGAGCTGGGCCATGGCTGCTTGCACACCATCGCCTGCAAGATGATCACGCTCACGGGCTTCGAGTTGCGCGGTAGGCTCCATCGAGTTGTCAGACAGATACGCAATCGGGCCAAAGGCTTCTTCACCGTCATCCGAAGGCGCAGGATCAAGCAACACATCGCCGCCTGCAAAACGCGCTTCCATCTCAATGACTTCTTCACGCTTCACATTGAGTTTGGCTGCGACGGCATCGATCTCTTTGGTGTTGAGTGAATCGCGGTGCGTCGTGCCCTCTAGCTCTTCGGCGGCATCGTGTTTGAAGCCTTGCTTCATGGAGCGCAGATTGAAGAAAAGCTTGCGCTGCGCCTTGGTGGTGGCCACCTTGACCATGCGGAAATTCTTCAAAATATATTCATGAATCTCGGCCTTGATCCAGTGCAGCGCATAGCTCACGAGGCGCACGCCTTGATCCGGATCAAAGCGCTTCACAGCCTTCATCAGCCCCACATTGCCCTCTTGGATCAAATCCGCATGCGCTAGGCCGTAGCCCAGATATTGGCGAGCGGTAGAGATCACCAAGCGCAGATGCGAGAGCACCAGCCGCCCAGCAGCCTCCATATTCTCATTCTCACGCCACTGACGCGCATAGCGCTGCTCTTCTTCCAGCGTGAGCATGGGCATGCGATTGGCCGCGCTGATATACGCATCCAAATTGCCCAGAGAGGGCACGAGGCTCATACCGCTCCAATTGGAGACGGCGGTGTTGTTCGATACAGCTAAAGCTCCAGACATGACGGAACTCCTTCTTTCTTCTCTATTGCCAGCGACTGCGCTAAAAGTGCGGGTTTTCGCTGACATAACGCAATATTAGCACTCTTAGCCTGAGAGTGCCAAATCAAGAAAATCAATGACCCTGATAGCTTAATGACTATCGGGTCAATTTCTATTTATGAAGTCAATTGCTATTAAATACATAGCGCTCTGCGCTGATTCTATAAGGGGTAGAGGGCTAAAAAGCTTGGAAAATTGGTTTCTTGGGCTTTTATGCGTGTATCTTGGGTTTTGAGGGTAAAAAGGGGCCCTTCCCGTTATATTTTCTACTTAGTTTGCTATTAAATTAATAGTGATGGGCGCTGTGCGCTGAGTGCTGAGTGCCACCTGATGCATGTGTATCAGGCCGCTAGGCAGCCGGTGTATGTTGACGGGTAACATCAGTTGGCGGCTTTGCAGAATGTTGCGTCACTGTGGGATCAAGAGCGAGGCGCTTCGTCGGACGTTTTCATGAAGGAATTTTGTGTCGGGATTCTTACGAAATTTGATCGCCTTTTTTCTCGACCTCTTCGCGCAGGGGAGCAAAGCCGCGAATGATGTGACGACGGTGTGGTTTTGGGTTATGCCTTTTGACACTGGCATTCGCGTTTTGAAGAGCGACAAGGTTTTGCAGTTTGCAGAGACGGCGCAGATCGATTATTTACTCAAGGTGGGTCAGTTTTTTTCGCTCATTCGCAGCGGCGTGGCCTTTGTGAATTTGGCGCAGGTGGTGACGTTTGCGCGGCCTGCTGTGATGTTCAGCCGCGTGCGGGTGGAGACGCGGCTGATGTATGCCGACGAAAAATGCGCTTACTTCTCACACACGATGCATGCGGGCGCCACGAGGTGGCGCAGGTGGTGGTGAAAATGAAGTTTAAAAAAGGGCGCATCACGGTGCCGCCGCTGACTGTTCTGCCGGCTAGCTTTGCGAGCATGCCAGCGAAATTGCAAGCGCTGGATGCGGCGCTGGCTGTGTAGGGAGCTATAAATTTGATAGCATGCCACGCAGATTCTGTGCCGGGTAGCGTGCTAAACGGCATTGAAAAAGATTAATTTTTTTGCTTTTTAGCTGTTTTTGACTACTTCTGAGGCTGAAAAGCGATGGTAGCCGGCGTTGGCAATGCGCGAAGTGCTATTGATTTGATAGTTTGTGGGTGTGTTCCCTTTCTTCATAAAAATCCAATAAAAAATAATTAAATCCAATATAATGGATTTATGGAAGATCAAAACGCCCCCAGCAACAGAGCATTTGCGCAGCATTTGGCGCAGCGGATTGCGGCGCTGCGCTCGCGCAGCGGATTGTCTTTGCAGGAGCTGGCGCAGCGCAGTGGGGTGAGTCGGTCGATGATTTCGCAGATTGAGCGCTGCGAGACGAACCCAACGGCGCTGGTGTTGGATCGCTTGGCTTCCGCGCTGGGCGTGGTGCTCACGCATTTGCTGGAGCCTGCGGGGAACGCCTCGCCGATGTCGCGCCGCGCGGATCAATTGCTGTGGCAAGACCCGGCCACGGGCTACGAGCGGCGCAGCGTGTCGCCGCCGGGGCATGCGTCTCGGTTGCGGCTGATTGAGGTGAGTTTTCCTGCTGGCGCACGCATTGCCTATGAGCCGAACGCGGCGCTGCCGCCAGTGGATCAGCAGGTCTGGCTGCTGGAGGGGCAGTTGCAAATCACGCTGAGCGCTCAGGTGCATGCGCTGCACAAGGGCGACTGCTTGGCGATGACAGTGGATCAGCCAATTGTGTTTTTTAACCCTGGTGCGAAGGCGGCTCGGTACGTGGTGGGGCAGGCTTGATGCCGCATTGATAAAGGAGATTCAGATGAACTCAGAGCCAACGCGCTTGGTGGATTGCACTTATGAGCTGCATGCGAATGCGATCTTGCATATTTTTAACGAAGCGATTGTCAACTCCACGGCTTTGTACGACTACAAGCCGCGCGCGCCCGATGCAATGACAGCTTGGTTTGCTGCGAAAACTGCGGGGCAATTCCCGGTGCTGGGCATTGAGGCGAGCGATGGCACGTTGATGGGTTTTGCCAGCTATGGCACATTTCGCGCTTGGCCAGCTTACAAATACTCGGTGGAGCATTCGGTGTATATCCACCGCGATTTTCGCGGCCATGGGCTGGGGCAGCAACTGATGGCGGCGCTGATAGAGCGCGCTCAGCAGCAGAACAAGCATGTGATGGTGGGTGCGATTGATTTGGCGAATGTTGTGAGCATTTCAATGCATGAGAAGCTAGGTTTTCAGCATTGTGGGGTCGTCAAGCAAGCGGCTTTTAAGTTTGGCCGTTGGCTGGATTTGGCGCTGATGCAGCTTGTGTTGGCTACACCTTTGGAGCCAGTCGATGGGTAACAGCATGGCAACACCCGCGTGGAACATCGAGCGCGTTTCTGTTTCGTTGGATGCCGCTGAACTGGAGGCGTTAGCCGGCGAGCTGGCCGATGTTTTGAAGGATTGCGTGGAGCAGGGAGCTTCGGTGAGTTTTATGTGGCCGCTGCCGCGGGAGAAGGCGCTGGATTTTTGGCGGGGGGTGTTGGCTGGCGTGGTGCGCGGGGAGCGGATTTTGTTAGTTGCTCGGCATACGTCTGGTCAACTGGTGGGCACGGTGCAGCTGATTACGGCGCAGCCGGATAACCAGCCGCATCGCGCGGATGTGGCGAAGATGCTGGTGCATTCGCGTGCGCGCAGGCAGGGGCTGGGCGAAGCGCTGATGCGCTCGGCTGAGGTGCATGCGCTGGCGGCGGGCAAGACGCTGCTGGTGCTTGATACCGTGACGAATGAGGCTGGCTGGCGGCTTTACCAGCGCTGCGGTTGGCAAGTTGCGGGCGAGGTGCCGGGATATGCGCTGCTGCCTCGCGGTGGTCTGGTGGGGACGACGTTGATGTACAAGGCGCTGGATTGACGAATTGAGTAAATTGTCATAACATACAAGCATTCTTTGCCGAAAGGAGCTTGTCATGAGCATTAGCACGATTTCTAGCCGCGAATTCACGCGGGATGTGGCGGCTGCCAAGCGGGCGGCAGGCGCGGGGCCGGTGTTTATCACGGATCGCGGTAAGCCTTCCTTCGCGCTGCTGCGCATTGAGGAGTATCACCGGATTGCGGGGCAGCAGGAGCGCTCTTTGCTGGAAGTGATGGACAGTATTCCTGGTGGCGGTGAGTTTGAATTTGATCCGCCTAAGATGAACGTCAAATTCAAGATTCCAGATTTCGAGAATGAGTGACGCATTGTGTATTTACTTGATAGCAATGTGATCTCTGAGCTACGTGTTGGTAAACCAATGCAATCGCAGCAGGTTCGCGCGTGGGCGAAGCAACAATTGCCTGCTACGCTTTTTTTATGTGCTCCAGTCATTTTTGAGCTTGAATTGGGAGTTCAGCGTCTTGAAAGCAAAGTGCCTGCACAAGGCCAAGGCCTCAGACGTTGGCTGAACCAAGTACTCCAGCACTTCGAGGGGCGTATCTTGCCTTTCACAGCCAAAACTGCCCCTATCTGCGCCAGCCTGCATATTCCCAATCCGCGCTCTGAGCGCGATGCGATGGTTGCTGCGGTGGCGCTTGAGCATCGCTTTGCTGTGGTGACGCGAAACACGCCTGACTTTGCAGGCACAGCGCTGACGCTGATCAATCCTTGGATGCCTGTTGAGTAGGGGAAACTTGCTCACAACAAAAAGGCTCCCTCGGGAGCCTTTTCAATTGGCGGTTTGAAAAAAATCAAGCAGCGATGGTCTGATCCACAAACGCTTGCAGCTGCGCTTTGCTCAATGCGCCGACTTTGGTGGCGGCGAGCTGGCCTTTGTTGAAAATCATCAGGGTGGGGATGCCGCGAATACCGAATTTACCGGGGATGTCGCGGTTGTCGTCCACGTTGAGCTTGGCGATTTGCAGCTTGCCTTCGTAGGCAGTGGCCATCTCGTCCAAGGCGGGGGCGATCATTTTGCAAGGGCCGCACCATTCGGCCCAGAAATCGACGAGCACGGGCTTGTCGGCTTGCAAGACATCAGCCTCGAAGCTGGCGTCGGTGATGGTTTTGATGAGGGGGCTGGCCATGATGGGTTCCTAGCAAAATGTGTTGGAAGAATGTTGGGTTGAGTCGAATGGCTTCGATGCACATTACAGTGTGGGCATTGTGACAGAAAGCAAATTTTTTATTCCCCCATCCGGTTCAGGGCGCTGGCTATGAGCGCGATAGGCAAAGTTGATGCTGCGGGCAGCGCTGCGCCTGTTTGGGGCAGCGTGTGGCAGCAAGTGGCTGCTCACATGCAGCTTTGCAGCGCACATGCGGCTCGAACGGTGGTGCTGTTGCCGTTTTTTCAGCTTCAAGTGGTGGCGCGCGCTTCGGCGGCGCAATATTGGCCGGGCGGATTTCTGCCACGCCTTGAGACGACCAAAAGCTGGCAGCAGCGGATTGCGCCTTTTTCGCCCGATGCGCTGGATTTGAGCTTTGATGCGGCATTGGATGCGTTGCGGGCGCGGATTTGGCTGGCTAAATCGGGGCTGCAAGCCCAGCAAACGGTGCTTGGAGCCCTGCTGGTGGAGACGGCGCAGCAACTGGGCGGCTTGGCAGCTAGCGTTGCACCCGATGATCGGGCGGCTTGGGCGGAGCAAATGCGGCCTGTGGTGGCTTCGGGTTTGACGGCTGGCGCGGAATTTGCGGCATATGAAGCGGCCGTGGCGCGGATTGCGCTGGAATGGGCGGCTGCTTCACGCTATGCGAGCGATGCATTGTTTGAATGGGCTTTGCAGGATGTGGACGCGCTGATCGTGGTGCGCGGAGTGCAGAGGAATGCTTTGACTCTCTCGCTGGCTGCAAAGCTGGGGGAGCGAACGTTGTTTGTGGATTTGCCTACTGCTAGCGATGGCCAGCTCTTTCTTCATGCAGCGCGAGATGCGGAAGATGAAGCACAACGCGCGGCGGCTTGCGTGATGGCGCATGTGGCTGCGGGGAGCACACCCGTGGCGCTGCCTGCAATTGACAGATTGGTCACGCGGCGTATCAGCGCAATGCTGGGCAGCCAAGGTGTGGCGCTGCGCGATGAGACCGGTTGGAAATTGTCCACCACGCGGGCAGCGGCGAATGTGATGAGCTTGCTGCGCGCTGCGCACCCGCAGGCGACGCAAGATGAGCATTTGGATTGGCTGAAACACACGCAGGCAGCGCAGGGCGCAGTGCAACGCTATGAGCACGAGCTTCGTAAGCAAAATACGGCACCTGCCGTTATAGAACGTGCGCAGAGTGCTATTGAATTCATAGTGAATGATCTGAGTATTGAGCCTGTGGCCTTGCTCAAAGAATGGCGCTCTTCTCGCCCGCTCGCAGCTTGGCTGGATGCTTTGACGCAGGCTTTGAAGAGCAGTGGCCAATGGGCAAATTTGCAGAGAGATGCTGCTGGCGAGCAAGTGCTCAGCGCTTTGCACTTGCAGGGCAGTGAAGCACGAGAAATTTTGCAGTCAGACGCTTCGCGCATGAGCTTGCCGGAATTCAGCCAATGGATTCAAACGGCTTTGGAGGGCGCGAGCTTCAAGATGCCAGCGCCTGAAGCCGAGGCTGAGGTGGTGATTTTGCCGTTGGCGCAATTGGCAGCGAGGCCGTTTGCGGCGCTGGTGATGGCGGGTTGTGATGAAGCGCATTTGCCGCTCGCGCCTGAGCCGCAGGGCTGGTGGAATGCGGCGCAACGCGAGGCGCTTGGGCTGCCTAGCCGGGAGCTGCTTCGCGAGGAGCAGCAAACGGTGTGGCAGCGGGCGATGCAAGTGCCGCTGGTGAATGTGCTTTGGCGCTCTTCGGAGGGAGAAGAGGCTTTGCAGCGCAGCCCGCTCTTGCAGGCTTGGCAGTTGGGGCATGCTCATGAAGCGGGCGTGGATGCGCGGGTGAGTCATGAAGTCGCCTCGACTCCTGTCATGCAGCCTGCGCCGAGCGCTACGGCGTTGATGAATGCGGGGCAGACGTTGCGATTCTCTGCGAGCAGCTACCAAGATGTGCGCACCTGCCCGTATCGCTTTTTTGCGCTGCGATTGCTCGGGTTGCAAGAGGCGCAGGAGCTGGATGCGGAGCTTTCCAAGCGTGATTTTGGCTCTTGGTTACATGCGGTGTTGAGTGAGTTTCATCAGAAGCGTCCGCGTGAAACAGACTCTCTTATAGATGCGGAAAACTTAGATGCTTGCGCTGCTCGCATCGCGCAAGAGTGGTATGGGCAAGACGCGGGGTTTATTCCGTTTGCCGCTGCGTGGCCACAGGTACGAAGCAGTTATTTGCTCTGGCTGGAAAAGCATGAAGGTGAGGGCTGGCGCTTTGAAAGCAGTGAGCTGGATGCCAAATTGGAAGTGGAAGGCGTAGCGATTCAAGGCCGCTTAGATCGTGTGGATTTACTCGCTGGCTCGGGTGCTGCAACAGGTTCTTTCACGCACATGGTGATTGACTACAAGACGGAAGCCGTGAGCAGCTTGCAACGCAGAGTCAAAGAGCCATTGGAAGACACGCAGCTTGTGTTTTACGCAGCTCTGCTCGGTCAAGAGAATGTGAAAGCGGTGTATCTCGGCGTGGCGGAGAGAGAGACGAAAGTGGTGGAGCAAACGCTGGTTCATGATGCTTTGCCGATGCTGCTCGAAGGCTTGGCTGATGACGCGCAGCGCATTGCCGCAGGGCATGGTTTGCCTGCGATGGGTGAGGGCATGGCTTGCGAGTATTGCGCGGCGCGGGGCTTGTGCAGGAAAGATTTTTGGGCAGAGCGTGAAGCTGGGGGTGAGCGGGCATGAGCGGCGAAATTCTTAACGCTTCCGTAACTGCAGCCTATGCCCTCAACAGCCAGCCCTGCTCGCGCGAAGCGTTTTATGCAGCGGCTTGCGATCCTCAAAGGCCGATCGTGGTGCAGGCTTGTGCAGGCGCAGGCAAGACTTGGATGCTGGTCTCGCGCATCGTGCGCGCGCTGCTCGCAGGCGCGCAGCCGCATGAGATTTTGGCGATCACCTTCACGAAGAAAGCTGCGGGCGAGATGCGTTCTCGTTTGCAGGAATGGCTGCATGCGTTTGCAGATGCGGATGAAGCCACGCTCACGCAAGAGCTGGCGATACGCGGAATTTCAAGCCAAATCGGCCTTCCCCCGTTACGAAACCTGCGTAGTTTGCTATCAAATTTATACCTGCAGAGTTTGCAATCCAGCCGCCCGGTGCAGATTCGCACCTTTCACAGTTGGTTTGCCGCGCTGCTTTCCAGCGCGCCGCTCGCGGTGGTGGAGGCGCTGGGGCTGCCGATGCCTTATGAGCTGCTGGAAGACGATGCGCAGGCTACTGCTTTGGTGTGGCCGAAATTTTATGAGCTGCTACAAAAAAATGAAGCGCTGCATCGCGTGTACCGAGAGGCGGTGGCAGATGCGGGGCGCTGGGGTGTGCAGGAAGCATTGACGAATGCGCTTACCAAACGGGTGGAGTTTGCTTTGGCCGATAGCGCAGGCGTGGTGGCGCGCAGCATTGAGCCGTTTGGCAAGCGCTTCCCCGAGATGGCGCATTTGGATGAGCCACTGCATAAGCTTCTTGATGAGAAATCATCTTTGCAAGAGGCTGCACGGCTACTGGGCGCAGCACCGCAAAAGAGCTACGCTGCAAAAGGCGTGGAGCTAGAAACTGCGCTTACCTCGGCGCAATGGAAAAACATTCCCCTCTGCCTGCTCACCAAAGAAGGCGAGCCGCGCAAGTTCTCCGACAAGATATCTGGCATTGAAAAAATCCGCGCTGCGCAAGAGCTGTGCGTGCACATTCAAGCAGCCGCGCAGCAGCATGCCGCTTGGCTGCATCAGCAGCGCATGGCGCAGCTTACGCGGGGGCTGCTGCAATGTTTTGCAGAGCTCAAGCGCTCGCGCGGCTGGGTGGACATGGGCGATTTAGAACGCGCTGCGCAGCATTTGCTGAGCGACGACGCGCTGGCAGGCTGGGTGCAGCAGCGCTTGGATACACAGATCAAGCATCTCTTGATTGACGAATTTCAAGACACCAATCCGCTGCAGTGGCAATCGCTGCAAAGCTGGCTCTCGGGTTATGCGGGCGCGGGTGGCGGAAGTGGAGGACAAGCGCCCAGCGTGTTCATCGTGGGCGATGCGAAGCAAAGTATTTATCGCTTTCGCCGCGCTGAGCCGCAGGTGTTTGCAGCGGCTACGCGATTTGTCTGCGAAGGGCTTGGCGGCACGCTGCTTTCTTGCGATCACACGCGGCGCAATGCGCCTGAGATTGTCAATGTCGTCAATGCCGTGATGCGCGAAGCCGCGCATTCGATAACCACACAAAGCGTCGTGGAACAGCCCTATGACTTCCGCGAACACACCACGGAGAGCGACAAAGCAGGCCGCGTGATCCAGTTGCCGCTTTCGCCGCAGCCAGTAAAATCGTTGGCTGAGGACTCGCTCGTTTGGCGCGATACCTTAAATCAGCCGCGCGATGAGCCCGAAGAGCACGCCGTCGATACCGAATGCCAGATGGCGGCGCGTTGGGTGGCCAAACAAATCGAAGCTGGTTTGAAGCCGCAAGAGATCATGGTGCTCGCGCGGCAGCGCAATCGCCTCGCTCGCATGCGCGATGCATTGCGCAGCTTAGGCATTGAAAGCCAAATCGCCGAAAAGACGGCGCTGATCGAGCAGCCTGAAGTGCAAGATGTGGTGGCGCTGCTCGATGCACTCGTCTCGCCGAGCAACGATCTGGCGCTGGCGCGCGCTCTGAAATCGCCTTTGTTTGGCTGGGGCGATGAACAACTGATGGCGCTGGCGATCGCAGCAAAAGCCACGCCCCTTTCCGTTCACGCTGAGCCCCCCTCCGTTAGGACTGAGCCTGTCGAAGTCCCCGCCCACACCTCCAGTCCTCAAAAAACCACCTCTCAAAGTTGGTTTGATACGCTATTGAATAGTGAGCACTCTACCCAGGTAAAACAACTGCTAGATGCCGATTTCGCTTCAAAAACTGCGCTTCAACTGAAAAGAGCGCAGCACCTCTTTCAAACCCTCCCGCCCCACGATGCCCTGAGCATTGTTTACGACGAATGGCAAGTGATTGAGCGCTGCATGGCAGCAGCGCCCGCGCCACTGCGCAACCGCGTTGGCTTGAGTTTGCAAGCGCTCTTGCAAGCCGCGCTGCAAGCCAGTGGCGGGCGTTTCCTCACGCCGCATGCGTGGGTGCGCCAACTCAAAAGCGCTGCCCTCAAAACGCCGCAAACTGCTGCCAGCGAGCAAGCCGTGCGACTCATGACGGTGCATGGTGCCAAAGGTTTGGAGGCGCATACCGTGCTCCTGCTCGACAGCAATGCCGCCTCCAAACGGGCCAAATCGCTGGATGTACTCGTTGATTGGCCGGGCGAGAGCAAGGTGCCGCACATCTTCGCCTTCTTGCGCAGCGAAGCCAGTGCGCCAGCGTGCTTGCTGGCTGCGCTCGCACACGAGACGCAGCAGCGCGAGCGTGAAGAAGTCAATGCCCTTTATGTAGCCATGACCCGCGCCCGCGAGCAGCTCGTTATTAGCGGCCACGAGGTGCGCAACCCCGATCCCAGCTGCCCGTGGATGCGAATTGAAGCGTTGCGGGAGCTCGATGCAGAAGCCGTAGAAGAAGCATGGCACGGCGATTTCGCTGCGCCAGTCGCTGCATCTGCGAATACAGCGCAGAGCCGTTTTTATATACAAAAACTGCCTCTGCCCGTTATAAATCCTGCGCAGATTGCTATCAAATCAATAGTAAAAAAAGAATCAAACACCATTGACGACACAGCCGCCCGCATCGGCCAAGCGATGCACCGCCTGCTAGAGCTCTACCGCCCCGGCCTCGATCTGAGCCGCCTCGCGCTGTCCGTGGCCGCCAGCTTCCAACTTAGCCCAGAACTTGTCGGCCAAGCCCTGCAAGCCGCGCAAGTCATCACTGAAGGCGAAGCCGCATGGGTGTGGGATCGCAGCGTGATTGATTGGCAAGCCGATGAAGTTGAGTTAATGCACCAAGGCGCTCTGCTGCGCATTGACCGCCTCGTGAAGCACACGATCACGCAAACCTGGTGGGTGCTCGACTACAAATCTAACGTTGCGCCGCAGCAAGTGCCCGAGCTGACTGCGCAGTTAACACAATACAAAGAAGCCGTGAAAGCAGCGAACCCGCAAGCCGCAGTCAAAGCTGCGTTCATCACGGCGCAGGGCGCGTTGATTGAGATTTAAATTTACTCAATTAGTGCAGACCCACAGGACAATTTACATTGCTGCATCACGTTATCGATCTAGTTCAACCAACACATGCAGCACAATCATTCCAGATGACCAAAGCCACAAAATCAAATTGGTCTCGCCAAGAGACGATTGCCGCTTTACATGTGTACATGCAGCTATCTTTTGGTCAATTGCATGCTAGGAACGCATTGATCAAACAGTTCGCTGTTTGGATTGGAAGAACTGCGAATTCAGTTGCTTTGAAATTAGTCAATTTCGCCAGCCTTGACCCACAAATATTAGCAAGTGGGCGTAAGGGCATGGGCAATTCGTCAGCACTTGATAAGGCTATTTGGAACGATCTCAACAAGCATTGGACTTCGATGACATTAGAGGCGGCCAAGGCGTATGAGACTCTTGCTGTCAACAACGGCCTGAGTCCAGTGGTAGATGTGGCTGACGATTTAGCCGCGGAAGGGTTTGTATTTCCTGCTGGAAAGACGCGCAGTGCAACGGTTCAGGTCCGGGTGAATCAAGCAAGATTTAGAAAAACCGTTTTGGCGAGTTACAAGAGCACCTGCTGCATCAGTGGGCTAAAGAATCCTAAGCTACTTGTCGCTAGCCACATCGTTCCTTGGAGCATTGATGAAGAAAATCGGCTTAATCCTCGCAATGGGCTCTGTCTTTCTGCACTTCATGATCGCGCGTTCGATCAAGGCTTGATAAGCATTAGCAGCGAGGGCAAGGTATTGATATCAAAATCAATGATTCCCGAACAAAGCGAGTCTGCTTTCGCTAAGCATTTTCTAGAGTGTCAAGGTGCAGTTGTCCAAATTCCAGAGCGATTCGCACCCGATAACTCGTTTCTGAAATGGCACAGAGAAAATTTATTTACACCTTAAAGATTCAGTCGCTGAGAGTGAATCAGAGGGACATAAAAGAAGCGTTTCCTTTGTATGTGAAAACAGCTATCGCAAAAAGAAAAAAGGTGACGAGCCTTGACCCCGGCACTGACTCCACAGTTAGGGCTGCTTGGTTCCCCATCTGACCCGGTTGGCCGCTTCACCATGCGGGAAGGCCCGTCAGGGTCTATTGTAAATGCTGGATGGCAACTGTCATCCCAACTTCGCAAATCATCGTGTTGGCTAGGTTTGGTTTGCTTACGCGCATTGCGCGCTGCATTAACTTACGCCGCGCTTGTCGGCATTTTGGACAGGCAAAAGCACTCGCGATGCATCCATGTTTTTTGATGCATTGCGGCTTTTCAGCAGCCGCTCAGGTCTGAGTCCACTTGTCCTCAGTCACTGGGTTTTGGTTACCCACTTTGCCCCAAGCCAAGTCCGCTTTGGCTTTAGACGCGCTAGCGCTGCGCCTTTGAAAAAAGTCAGCGGTTTCCATGGCGCTGATTTTTTCTGCGATGGCGACGACAAAAAACTGATTCATGGTGGTGTCGTCCGCTTGCGCAATGCGTTTGGATGCACGTTTGAGTGATTCGGGGAGTCGAAGGGCGTAGCTGCTCATGGTGTGGGCCTTGTTAGGTGGGTGGACGAGGGCGGTTTGCTAGCTTGAAGTGCTTGAAGGTTTGCTCGGGGTTGAGCACAAGTATTCCAAAATCTCGGGCGGGTGCAAAATCTTTCAAGTTGTAAGTCACGATGGCTTGTGCGCTTGCGTTCGCAGCAGCCTCCAGCACCATCTCGTCTGACGGGTCACGCAACTGGGGGCGCCATTGGTAGTGGGTGTTAATGGGCACGATGTGCAATGCAAGGTCGGCCAGGATATCGTCAATGTCGCTTAGTGAAAGCCCAGATGCCAAAAGTTGATCGGGCCGCTTTATTACATCTTCGTACTCTAAAAACAGCGCTGGGCTGCAACACATGCCAATCGCGCTCCGGCGAATACTTTGCACCAAGGCAAATGAGGGGCCTGTATTGCTGCGCACAGCGCTGACCAATATATTGGTATCAAGAACGATTCTACTGACTGGCTTCATATCATGGGCGATGTTAACATGAGGCACGTCTGCTGGGTAAATATCGATTCAGGTACGACGACGTGACACATAATCCACCGCATGCAGACCATTCCAGAATTCGAAACCCCGCGCCTGCGGTTGCGCGCATTCCGCAACGAAGACTTTGAGCCGATGGCGATGTTTTATGCGTCGGAAGTCTCGCGCCCGTATGGCGGCCCGTGTTCGCGAGATGAGGCTTGGCGCAAATTCGCGGTGTATTCCGGGCATTGGGCTCTTCGCGGCTACGGGCCATGGGCGCTTGTGGCGAAAGATTCCGGCGAGTTTGTGGGGCTGTGCGGCATGTGGTTTCCAGAGGGCTTCCCAGAACCCGAAATCTCGTGGGCTTTGATTCCCGGTCAACACGGCAAAGGCTATGCCACAGAGGCCGCACGCCGCGCATTGCAAGCCGCCTACGAACACTTTGGCTGGCAAACCGCAGTCAGCGTGATCGCTACGGACAATGCGGCTTCACATGCGGTGGCGCAGCGCTTGGGTGCGAAAGTAGAAAGTCGTATCCCGTTTCGTGGTGGGCAGGCGGATGTGTATCGGCATCTCACGCCGGATGCGTTGAAGCAACAAAAATGGAGCAATATAGGCAGATCACCGGCGTATTTATTGCGCAGAGTGCTATGAATTCAGTAGTAATCAGCGACGCACCAACCACGTCACATAGCAGGCGAGCGGGTTGTGCCCAACAGTCGAATACCAATCCCTAAAAAAAAACAAAAGCCGCCAAGTCTTGCAACCAGCGGCTTTTTGGGGAAGAGGAAATCAGCTTATTTCAGCTTAACTTCTTTGTATTCCACATGCTTGCGAGCTTTTGGATCAAATTTCATGATCAGCATTTTCTCGGGCATGGTTTTCTTGTTTTTGGTGGTCGTGTAGAAGTGACCAGTGTCGGCTGTGGACTGCAGCTTGATTTTTTCGCGTCCGCCTTTGCTTGCCATGTGGTGTTACTCCTTAAGCTTGGCCGCGTGCGCGCAGGTCTGCGAGCACGGCATCGATGCCGTTTTTGTCAATCAGGCGCAGCGCAGCGTTTGTCACGCGCAGACGCACCCAGCGGTTTTCGGTTTCGACAAAGAAACGACGGTATTGCAGGTTGGGTAAGAACCGGCGCTTGGTTTTATTGTTGGCGTGGGAAACATTGTTTCCGACCATGGGCTTCTTGCCCGTTACATCACATACGCGTGCCATTGAGCACTCCTAGAGCTTAAATTAACGGCTCCCGCCGCACCTCGCTGCCAATCGCTTCCTTTCGGAGACTTTTTCAGCGGTCTAAAGTACCCGCCCAAAAGCAGGTAAGCCTGTGATTATAGCCCGAAATGTGGGCTGATCTGGCGGCTTCAGTTGGTTGCACGCTCACTGCGGCTTTTGAAAAAGCCTGTGGCTGTATCCAGCATATTGCTGAGTAAAAGCTGCCCGACGCGCTCGGCGTAGAAGTTGAATTGCGTGCTCACGCGGTAATTGGCGGCAATGTGGAGGCGCGTGCCGCCCGCTTCGGGAGTCAGTTTGAAGCTGGTGTCGATCAGTTCGAAGTAATGGCCGCCAATCATCACATGGTCATCCAGCGCCTGCGGGGGAAAAGAATCGGGGCTGAAGCGATACGTCCAGCGAAGATATTGGCCAGGCTGCCAATCCGTCACCACGCCCTCAAATTGCACCTTTTTCTGCCAACTGGCTTGGCGTACATAGCCGGTGGGGCTTTGGCCGGGCTGATAAGTGGTGATGCCCGTCAGCGGCATCGGTACACCGATGCGCGCAGCCCATGAGCCTTTGAAATCTTCCGGTGAAATGTCTTTGGCTTGGGTGATTTGTTGCCAGACCACATCCGCAGGCGCACTGATCACGATGCTGCTTTCTACACGGCTGAATTCTTGTGGCGTAGGAAGTAAATCACCGGCAAGCCCGAGCGTGAGAGGAAGCGCAGCCAGTGCGTAAAGCGTTTGCTTGGGCCAGTGGGTGAGTCTGCAAACAATGCCCATGGCCAAGCCGCTTAGGCCGCCTAGCACTGAAAACAGGGGAATGATCACGATGGCGCAGATCAATCCTTCAATCATGATCAGCAAAGTGCCCAACACAAAAAGACTGTTGGCGACAAACGGTGCCCAGAAGTAGTAAGCCCAACTGCGGCGCTCTTTGAGCTCGGCCACATAAACGGTGATGGCACCCACGAGAATCGGCGCACCATAGATGAATGCACCCGCCATGGCTGACCATCCCGAGCCGGGTAGGCCAGAGAACAACAAACGTAGCACCATACCCATCGCAACACCGGCAGCCAGTGGATATGCTTTTCTAAACGGAAGTGTGCTCTGCTGCTCGGGGGTGAATTCTGAGCCAGTCGGGATGGTCATGTTCGATCCTTGCTGAGAGATTGAAGGCTTGGCCTGCTGGGAAGAGTTGCCGGTGTTTTCATATTCCACGCCCAGCCGCACATTTGCATGCCACGCAGCACCCACCAGCCCAGATCCAGCTCGTCTTGCTTGAGACCGAGCCTAGCTGAGCCCGGATACGCATGGTGGTTGTTATGCCAGCATTCGCCCATGGTGATCCAAGCGGTGAGCGGTTTGAGCAGGCCATTCAAATGCACGTTGTAGCCCTGCACACCAGCATTACCTACATGCCAATGTTGGCCGCCATGGCGATGCGCAAAATGCCCGATCAGCCAATGCCCCGTCACGCAGACCGCAACTCGAGCGCAGATACCCCAGACGACAAATGCCCAACCGCCCATGGCAAAAAGCAACGCAGCTGGAATCAGTTGTTGCGCCATCCATGTTGTTTCGACGAAGCGATAAAAGCGACTGTTGGCAACGCGCGGCTCAGGCTGAAAATGCGGTGGTTGATCGAGCTTCACTTCGCAATGGATTTGCCACCAGCCGTCTATACAAAAGGATTGGCGGTGCGCAAAATAATCATGGCAGTGCGGCTGGCGCTGCGCCCAATCGCGGGTGTCATGCATGCGCATCATGCCCAGCGGCCCGGCCATGCCCACAAGCGTACCCAGCCAAACGAAAAGATATTCCAGCCAGCGCGGGCATTGGTAGCTGTTGTGAATGAAGCGGCGATGCATGCCCAGCGAATGGCCTAGGCACAGCGTGATACCCGTGGTCAGTGTAAAAACCGTGAGGCTGGCTAAACTCAGCGTCTCCCAACCCCACACCATGACCACGCTCACCATGAAAAACCACCACAGCGATTTCACTGGAGACCAGCGCACCACGCCTGCGAGCGCTTGGCTAGGCGAATGCGCGTGGATGCGCGGCACTCCGCTATGAGTATCGAGCCCAGTCTCATCATGTAGCAAATGGATTGCAGCAAAGCTCATATGTATCTCCTCGAAGCAGACCCGCCATGCGCCATCCGCAAGAGTTTGACATACGCATTCCAGCGCTTGGGCTGCTCCAGGTCGTGAAACTGGGCTTCGAGTTTGTCAAACAAATCTTCAATCAGCGCATCGTGCATATGGCGAATCACCAGCAGCCACGCGATACGAAATTGCCAGCTGGGCTGGGTTTGGATGGTGTGCGTGAGCAGGCAACTGTGTTCGCTGGTGGCTTGCAATTGCAGCTCATGCCAGCCCACGCTGCCGCTGGTGAATTCAAAGCGAACGCATTCTTGCGGCCAATAGGTCACCACGCGGTAATGAATTGGCCCATGCCCGCCAATCGCACCTACTTGAATCGGGCGATCCAAGTGCATGCGCGGCCAGTTTTCATGCGGCCACACACGATCATCCTGGGAAGCGGCGGTGGCGATCAGTTGACCGATTTGGGCAACCGATGCAGGCAAATGACGGGTATGGATGTTGACGATGGGCATACGGTTCACCTTTGATTTACTATAAAATTCATAGCACTCTGCGCACGATTTATAACGGCTACTGCCGGTTTTGGCATATGACGCAGCCAATACAGCGCTTCATTGCGTTCGGTGGTGAGCCCTGCTTGCAACACCTGTATGCCGTCTGCACTGATGATTTTTTGCGGCAGCAGCTCGGCTATTTTTGCGGCCAGGCGCATGAGCCACCAAGGCAGCGGCAGCCAGAGCGCATGTTTCAAGCCTTGTGCGCTGCGCAGTTGCGCAAGAAATTCGCGGTAACTCAGCTCTTGCGGGCCAGCCAACTCAATCGCGCGGCGCAAAGATTTTGGATGCTCGCAAATACGGGCGATGGCTTCGGCCACATCCGTGCATTGCATCGGCGCGAGCTGGCAGCTGCCGGGGCGCAGCAGGCCGGGCAGGGCGATGATGGGCAGGCGGGCGAGTTGCTGAAAGAGTTTTGTAGAAGGGCTTTGCGCATCCATGATCAGCGATGGCCGCACGTTGACTGCATCGCCGCTGCTGCTTTGCATGGCCAACATCAGCGCAGCTTCGGCGGCGCGTTTACTCGCCATGTAGCGCCCGCCCGGCACTGCCTGCATGCTCGCCAGCGGCTCACGCCCCGCGCCAAGCGCAGAGATTTGCACCACCCGCGCCACATGCGCTCGTGCGCAAGCCTCAAACAAAGCGCGCGGTGCCGCCACATGCACCGCATCAAAACGCTCATCGCCACTTTCAATCAAAATGCCCACGGCGTTCACCACCACATCGGCATCTTTAAGAAGCGGCGCAAACGCATCTGCGCTGTGTTCATAGCGAAAATCCACCGTCACATCGCAGCCACTGCGCCCCGCCGTGACCACGCTGTGCCCATGGCTGCGCAATTCGCGCACGATGGCACTGCCGAGCAGGCCTGCTCCGCCAAAAACAATGATCTTCATAAGATGCTCCTTTCTTGAGTTGTAAAGTGTATTTTTTTAAATTCCATATTACCTGTTGTTTCTGTCAATAGAGAAATAATTGATCAAAAAAAGGGACTTATAGCGGGTCATGGGCCAATCATCGAACCCATGGCTTCGTTGTCGGCCACGGCCTTGTCTGGCTTGGTGGCATCTGCATCGCCACGAATCAAACGCTGGATTTTTGCGCCCAGCTTGAGTACTTTAGAAAGCGTCTCGGTGTCTAGCCGAAGCATCTCATCTGTCCACACGGTGAGCGATTCCAGCATGAGCAGCATTTCGCGGATACGTGTGGCGCGATCCACGCCGTCGAGCATGAGTTCAGGGCTGTCGAGCAGGGTTTTAAGCACAGCCAAGGTCGGCAAAATCTCGCGCTCTTTCCGCTCACGCACAATGGTGCGAGCCAAATCCCAAATATCGGTGGACGTTTCAAAATGATCACGCCGGTCGCCCAACACATGCACGAGTTTGACCAAATTCCAAGATTGCAACTCACGTAAGCTATTGCTCACATTGCTCCGCGCCACAGTCAGCGTTTCGGCAATTTCGTCGGCGGGCAGGGGCTTGCCATGCAGATAAAGCAAAGCATGAATCTGAGCCACTGTGCGATTCACACCCCAGCGCGTACCCATCTCGCCCCAGTGGAGGATGAATTGCTGCGAGGTTTGGCTGAGGTTCATGGTTGTTGCTTTGTTGAATGTATTTTGATCTTGTCTTTTGTTTCTGTCAAGAGAGAAACTTAGGCGTTCTGAAAATTTCGTCTTGGAAAGGGCGGCTGCGAGTGAGGCACGGCACTTGGGGTTTCCCACTTAGCTCGTGTCCTCCTGCGGGCTGCGCCCGCATTCCCCCTTTACCTCGCCAAGTGAGACACCCCAAGCGCCATGCCTCACCCGCGGCCTGTTAGCTATTTCGAAAACCTTCATTCGCCCACGGTAACTACCCCCAGCATTGATTGCGCTCCTTGATTGGAACTTTCCTCGCTATCCCTGGCCTGTGATCGGCGCAGTTGTCAGCCCCGATTTTGGCCGCGCAGCGCACGTCATTCCCGCGGCAGGTGCCGCGTAACTCGCTGCTCAGGCGCATGAGGGGCTGACGACTGCGCCGATCACAGGCCACAGCGTGCCAACCCACAACAAACCAACCTACAACAAATCAAAAACAGAGCAAACCATGCAAACCCAGCATAAATGTCAGTACAAATACGATGCCACAAGCACTACAAAACCTGCCACAATACAAATCACTCTAGGCTCCTTCCTTGCCATGAAGCATCCGCCAACCGGTTCAGCCGTGTCGCGGGAGGTTTATCAACCAACTAATGCGCCCTGCAGGGGTGCGGAGGTCAGCGTCTTATGTCAGCGTCCCAGAACGCATCGGTCTATCAGGCCTACGGTAGCAATACCTATCTCTTCGGCGGCAATGCGCCCTATGTCGAAGAACTCTATGAAAATTATTTAGCCAATCCAGGTTCGGTGCCCGACAACTGGCGCAGTTATTTTGATGCTTTGCAGCACGTTCCCGCCTCAGACGGCTCGGCTGCCAAAGACGTGGCACACATGCCTGTCATCAATGCCTTCACCGAATTGGCCAAGCAAGGCGCTACGCGCACCGTGCATGCAAGCACCGATTCGGAAATGGGCAGAAAGCGCACCGCTGCTCAGCAGCTGATTGCCGCATACCGCAACGTCGGCGCACGCTGGGCCAATCTTGACCCCCTGCAGCGCACCGAGCGCGACAACATCCCCGATCTGGACCCCGCGTTTTACGGCTTCACCGATGCCGACATGGAAACCGTGTTCAACACCTCGAACACCTATTTCGGCAAAGACCAAATGAGCCTGCGCGAGCTGCTCAATGCCTTGCGCGAAACCTATTGCGGCACCATCGGTGCTGAATACATGTATGCCACGAGCCAAGACGAAAAGCGCTGGTGGCAACAGAAGATGGAAAGCGTGCGCGCTAAGGCTGTTTTCAACGCCCAAGAGAAGAAAAACATTCTGCAAAACCTCACAGCCGCTGAAGGCCTAGAGCGCTATTTGCACACCAAGTATGTTGGTCAAAAGCGCTTCTCGCTCGAAGGCGGTGAAAGCTTTATCGCCTCGATGGACGAGCTCGTGCAACGCGCGGGTATGGCGGGTGTGCAAGAAATCGTGATTGGCATGGCTCACCGTGGCCGCCTGAACGTCTTGGTGAACACGCTGGGCAAAATGCCTGCGCAGTTGTTTGCAGAGTTTGATCACACCGCACCCGAAGACTTGCCATCGGGCGACGTGAAATACCACCAAGGCTTCTCAAGCGATGTGACCACCCCCGGTGGCCCGGTGCACTTGACGCTTGCCTTCAACCCTTCGCATTTGGAAATTGTGAACCCTGTGGTTGAAGGCAGTGTGCGCGCGCGCATGGATCGCCGTGGTGATAAGCATGGCACGCAAGTGCTGCCTGTGCTGGTGCACGGCGATGCCGCTTTCGCTGGCCAAGGCGTGGTGATGGAGACGCTGGCACTGGCACAAACGCGCGGCTATTACACCGGCGGCACCGTGCATTTGGTGATCAACAACCAAATCGGCTTCACCACTTCTGACCCACGTGATACCCGCTCCACGCTGTATTGCACCGATGTGGTCAAGATGATTGAGGCGCCTGTGTTGCACGTCAACGCAGATGATCCAGAAGCTGTGGTGCTTTGCACACAATGGGCGCTGGAATACCGCCAGAAGTTCAACAAAGATGTGGTGGTAGATATCATCTGTTTCCGCAAACTTGGCCACAACGAGCAAGACACGCCTGCGCTCACGCAGCCGCTGATGTACAAAAAAATCGCAGCTCACCCCGGTACGCGCAAGCTCTATGCGGACAAGCTTGCCGCACAAGGCTTGGGCGACACACTTGGCGACGACATGGCCAAGGCTTATCGCGCTGCGATGGATGCCGGCCAGCACACTGAAGACATCACCATCAGCAACTTCAAGAGCAAGTACGCGGTGGATTGGAGTCCATTTCTTGGCAAGAAATGGACGGACGCTGGCGACACCGCGATTCCGAATGCCGAATGGAAGCGTATCGCCGAAAAACTCACCACCATCCCCAGCACCATCACACCCCACAACTTGGTCAAGAAAGTGTATGACGACCGCGCGGCGATGGGCCGAGGTGAAATGAATGTGGATTGGGGCATGGGCGAACACATGGCCTTTGCCTCGCTCGTGGCCAGTGGCTACCCCGTTCGTTTATCTGGCGAAGATTGCGGACGCGGCACCTTCACGCACCGCCATGCGGTGATTCACGATCAAAACCGTGAAAAGTTTGACGCGGGCACACACATTCCGCTGCAAAACGTGGCCGATGGGCAAGCGCCCTTTGTGGTAATTGATTCGCTGCTATCAGAAGAGGCGGTGCTCGCGTTTGAATACGGTTATGCCTCCAATGACCCCAACACACTCGTGATCTGGGAAGCGCAGTTTGGCGATTTTGCTAATGGCGCACAAGTGGTGATTGACCAATTCATTGCTTCGGGCGAAGTGAAGTGGGGTCGTGTCAATGGCATCACCCTCATGCTGCCTCATGGCTACGAAGGCCAAGGCCCTGAGCACAGCTCAGCGCGCCTAGAGCGCTTCATGCAGTTGGCCGCTGACACCAACATGCAGATCGTGCAGCCGACCACGGCGAGCCAGATTTTCCATGTGTTGCGCCGCCAGATGGTGCGCGATTTGCGCAAACCGCTGATTATCATGACACCGAAATCGCTCTTGCGTAACAAGGATGCGACCTCGCCGTTGTCTGAGTTCACCAAGGGTGGCTTCCAAACCGTGATTCCTGAAAACAAAGCGCTCGATCCTAAAAAG
The DNA here is from genome assembly GCA_031375105.1 of Variovorax sp. Taxonomy (GTDB): domain Bacteria; phylum Pseudomonadota; class Gammaproteobacteria; order Burkholderiales; family Burkholderiaceae_C; genus JANMDU01. Next base: position 31,359 of record JANMHJ010000002.1, on the reverse strand, counting down.
GTCAAACGCGTTGTGGCTTGCTCTGGCAAGGTTTATTACGATCTGGCCAAGAAACGCGAAGAAAAAGGGCATGACGATACGGCTCTGATTCGCGTCGAGCAGCTGTATCCATTCCCGCACAAAGCATTTGCTGCGGAATTGAAAAAGTACCCTAATCTGACAGATATCGTGTGGTGTCAAGACGAGCCGCAAAACCAAGGCGCTTGGTTTTTCGTGCAACATTACATTCACGAAAACATGATGGAAGGCCAAAAGCTAGGCTACGCCGGTCGCGCCGCCTCTGCTTCCCCCGCAGCGGGCTATGCACATCTGCACCAAGAGCAACAAAAAGCGCTCACAGACGCAGCCTTTGCAAAGCTCAAGGGTTTTGTGTTGACTAAATAATTTAGATACAAGTTTCCGGGCGCGAAAGACGCAAAAGTTACGCGAAAGACGCGGAAGAATACAAAAATGAAATCAGACGTTTTGAATACCAAAATCAATTCGGTTTCCTGTATTTTTTCTTGCTTTTTCGCGTCTTTCGCGTAACTTTTGCGTCTTTCGCGCGCCGGATTTTTTTCTCATACTGATGGAATATTAAAAATGGCAATCGTAGAAGTGAAAGTCCCGCAACTGTCCGAATCTGTGGCCGAAGCCACCATGTTGCAATGGAAAAAGAAACCCGGCGATGCAATCGCTATTGATGAAATCTTGATCGAGATTGAAACCGACAAGGTCGTGCTCGAAGTGCCTGCGCCCAGCGCGGGTGTGTTGGCTGAAATCTTGGTGGCTGATGGCGGCATGGTCGTCTCGGGTCAAGTCATCGCCAAGATTGATAGCGCAGGCAAGGCAAGCGCAGCTCCTGCCGTTGCTTCTGCTTCGGCTGCTGCTCCCGCGCCCGCTGCGGCTTCAGTTGCTGCCCCCGCAGCAACTGGTGGTGCGATGGCTGGCGTGCCGATGCCATCGGCTGCCAAGTTGATGGCAGACAACAGCTTGGCTGCAGGCTCGGTGGCTGGCTCTGGCAAAGATGGCCGCGTGACCAAGGGGGATGTATTAGGTGCTATTAACTCAGAAGCATCTAACGCAGGTAATGTAACGGCTACAGCCCCAATTTCTGTAAATATCCCAACGGGTGTGCCTACTACGGCGCTCGCGCAAGTGGCTGCGCCCGCAGCCGGCAGCTTGGCCGCACAACTCGCTGGTCGCCCCGAGCAGCGCGTGCCCATGAGCCGCTTGCGTGCGCGTGTGGCTGAGCGTTTGCTGCAATCGCAATCCAGCAACGCAATTCTCACCACCTTCAACGAAGTCAACATGGCACCCGTGATGGAAATGCGCAAGCGCTTCCAAGAAAAGTTTGAGAAAGAATATGGCTGCAAACTTGGCTTCATGAGCTTCTTCGTGAAAGCCGCAGTACATGCATTGAAAAAATTCCCTGTGCTCAACGCCTCGGTCGATGGCAGCGATATTGTTTACCACGGCTATTTTGATGTGGGTATTGCAGTGGGCAGCCCGCGCGGCCTCGTCGTCCCTATTTTGCGTAATGCGGATCAAATGAGCTTTGCCGACATCGAGAAAAAGATCGCTGAATTCGGCAAAAAAGCAGCTGAAGGCAAGTTGGGCATGGACGACATGACCGGCGGCACCTTCTCCATCAGCAATGGCGGCACCTTCGGGTCGATGATGTCCACCCCCATCATCAACCCTCCACAGTCTGCCATCCTCGGCGTACACGCCACCAAAGACCGCGCCGTGGTCGAAAACGGTGTCGTCGTTGTCCGCCCCATGAACTACTTCGCCATGAGCTACGACCACCGAATCATCGACGGCCGCGAAGCTGTGCTGGGCTTGGTAGCGATGAAAGAAGCGCTGGAAGATCCTGCTCGGTTGTTGTTTGATATCTGATGATTAAATTGCTTTTAGGAATTTTTGTCTATCTCGGCTTTGGTTATTTATACGCCCAAGAACGAGTTGCTCCTTTGATTCCAGAAGGCCAGTATGTCGAGTCTCGTTCATTGCCTAAAGACAGACCAACAATCACTTATTCTGTTGGATGTATTCCTACAGCGTGCTCCTATCACATAGTGAGTATGTTTAATGATCAAAAAATATCTATGCCCACTTCAATCAAACCATTGGATTTGGATGTCATAGAGAAAATCAACGAATCTATCAAGCATTCGTTTGAGTCAGTGAACGATCCTCGTAGCAATCTTCTCAGCTCTGAACTAGAAACGCGTCCAGTAGTGGATCGTTGCTTTAGAGTTGGATTTTTCACTAGAGATTTTGGTTATTTTTGCACCTCTAAGGAGAAATTTGGCCAAATGCTTCTGTTTTTTAGTCAAACCAAACGCGAAGGTGCATGTTGGAATGACATCTGCTTCAATGGAAAATTGGTAAGGATAAAAAATGAGTAAACAATTCGACGTCATCGTCATCGGTGGTGACCGCAACTGCTACATTGCAGCGATTTGCGCTGTCAATCGTCGCTGATTTCTGTTGTGGTTGAAAGCAAAAAAATCATCATCTTTGCTGGCCCTAACGGAGCCGGCAAGACGACTTTTGCCAAGGAATTTTTGCCCTCGGAGGCAAGTTGTCCGATTTTTGTTAATGCTGATTTGATTGCCGCTGGCATTTCGCCGTTTGCGCCTGAATCAGCTGCGATTGCGGCTGGGCGGCTGATGTTGGAATTGATTGCGAAGCATGCTGCTGCGGGTGAAAGTTTTGCTTTTGAGACAACGCTGAGCGGACGAGGCTATGCGCGAATGATTCCGCAGTGGCGAGAAGCTGGCTATCGGATTGAGTTGTTTTTCCTATCGTTGCCTTCTGCACAATTCGCCATTGAGCGAGTGGCGCAGCGCGTTAGGCAAGGTGGGCACAATATTACCCAGGATGTGATTGAAAGGCGTTTTGTTTCAGGCCGTGTTTCTTTTGAGCAGGTCTACAAACCGCTGGTAGATGCGTGGACTTTGATCGATTCATCGCAAAGTCCGTACAAAATGATGGATTGGAGTGAACGAGCATGAGTGTGACGACTGCGAATCTCAAGCCTATCTCTGAGGCTAAAACACCTGACTTGCGTAACGCACCAGCTGCGTTAGAGAGAGCCTTTTTACGTGCACAAGAAATTGCGCGTCAAACCAATACTTTTCTTATCGTTCAGCAGAACGGTCAACTTGTGAAATTGAAAGTGAATTAAAAATGAGTAAACAATTCGACGTGATCGTCATCGGTGGTGGCCCCGGTGGCTATATTGCTGCCATTCGCGCGGCGCAGTTGGGCTTCAATACGGCATGTATTGATGAGTGGAAGAATGCCAAAGGCGGGCCTGCTCCGGGGGGGACTTGTACCAATGTGGGTTGCATTCCTTCTAAAGCGCTGCTGCAAAGCTCGGAGCATTTTGATCATGCGGGGCATCATTTTGCGGATCATGGGATTGGGTTGAAAGACCTCACCATTGACATCGCGAAGATGCTTGGGCGCAAAGATACTGTGGTCAAGCAAAACAATGATGGCATTTTGTATTTGTTTAAGAAAAACAAAGTGACGTTTTTCCATGGTCGTGGTTCGTTCGTTGCGGCGAAGGATGGCCTGTATGACATTAACGTTGCGGGCACGGGTAGTGAAGTGATTTCTGGCAAGCACATCATCGTAGCGACAGGTTCGAATGCGAGGGCGCTGCCGGGCGCACCGTTTGATGAAGAAAACATCTTGTCCAACGACGGCGCGCTGCGTATTCCTGCTGTGCCGAAAAAGCTTGGCGTGATTGGCTCAGGCGTGATTGGCTTAGAGATGGGCTCGGTGTGGCGTCGGTTGGGCTCGGATGTGACCGTGCTCGAAGGTTTGCCCGCATTCCTTGGCGCTGTCGATGAGCAGATTGCCAAGGAAGCCAAGAAGGCGTTTGACAAGCAAGGCCTGAAGATTGAGCTGGGCGTGAAAGTCGGCGAGATCAAGAATGGCAAGAAGGGTGTGAGCATTGCTTACACCAATGCCAAAGGCGAAGCTCAAACACTTGAGGTAGACAAGCTGATCATCTCGATTGGCCGCACTGCAAATACGATTGGATTGAACGGCGAAGCTGTGGGCTTGAAACTCGATGAGCGCGGCATGGTCGTCGTGGATGATGATTGCAAAACCAATTTGCCCAATGTGTGGGCAGTGGGTGATGTGGTGCGCGGGCCGATGCTGGCGCACAAGGCCGAAGAAGAGGGCGTGGCTGTGGCTGAGCGCATCGCTGGGCAGCATGGGCATGTGAACTTCAACACCGTGCCTTGGGTGATTTACACCTCGCCTGAGATTGCATGGGTTGGCCAAAATGAGCAGCAGCTCAAAGCCGCTGGCCGGGCTTATCGCTCTGGCAGTTTCCCCTTCATGGCCAATGGCCGTGCGCGGGCTTTGGGTGATACGACGGGCATGGTGAAGATGCTGGCGGATGCTGTGACGGACGAAATTCTGGGCGTGCATATCGTTGGGCCGTTTGCTTCTGAGCTGATCGCTGAATGCGTGGTGGCGATGGAATTCCGCGCTTCGAGCGAGGATATTGCTCGCATCTGTCATGCGCATCCATCACTCTCTGAGGCGACGAAGGAAGCTGCGTTGGCTGTTGACAAGCGGACTCTGAATTTCTAGGAGTTGAATTCAAATTTCCGGGCGCGAAAGACGCGAAAAAGAAAGACAAAAATTTTGAAGAAAAACCGTTGAATCGGTTGTTCCGCAAAGTGTTTTAATTTTAGAGTTTCATTTTTTTGGATTTCTTTTCTGACTTTTTCGCATCTTTCGCGCAACTTTCGCGCCTTTCGCGCACCGGATGTTTAATCTCACCGCGCCAACAACATGTCAGTCATCCAAGCCTACGAAGAAGAGCTCAAAAAGCGTGGTTACACCAGCGACCCGGCGCAGCTGAGAGCCGTCGAGGCTTTGCAGCGGTGTGCGGATGAGTGGGCGGCTTTCAAAGAGAAGCGCTCGAATGCGTTTAAGAAGCTGATCAATCGGCCCGACATTCCCAAAGGCGTGTACATGTTTGGCGGCGTGGGGCGGGGCAAGAGCTTTTTGATGGATTGTTTTTTCAATGCCGTGCCTTTGCAGCGAAAAACGCGCTTGCATTTTCATGAGTTCATGCGTGAGGTGCATCGCGAGTTGGCGGATTTGCAAGGGACAGTCAATCCGCTGGATGAGCTGGGCAAGCGCATTTCTAAGCGTTATCGGCTGATTTGCTTTGACGAATTTCATGTGGCTGACATCACCGATGCGATGATCTTGCATCGGCTGCTCGATGCGCTGTTTAAAAACGGCGTGGGTATGGTGACGACGAGCAATTTTCATCCGGATGGCTTGTATCCGAATGGCCTGCACCGCGACCGCATCTTGCCTGCGATTGAGTTGCTTAAATCCGAGATGCAAGTGCTTAGCGTGGACAACGGCACGGATTACCGCCGCCGCACGTTGGAAAAAGTCACCATGTATCACACGCCGCTGGGCGAATTGGCTGATCAGGCCATGAACCAAGCGTTTACCGAGCTGGCCGAATCACGCGATGAAAGCCCTGTGCTCACCATCGAAGCACGTGAAATCAAAGCGCGGCGCAAGGCGGGCGGTGTGGTGTGGTTTGATTTCAAAACGCTGTGCGGCGGGCCGCGCAGCCAGAATGATTATCTGGAGCTGGCCACGCAGTTTCATACCGTGATGCTGTCGGATGTGCCGCAGATGTTTGTGAAGAACGCATCGGAGGCGCGGCGCTTTACTTGGCTCATTGATGTGCTGTATGACCGGCGCTGCAAGCTCATCATGAGCGCGGCTGTGGCGCCTGAGTTGCTTTATACCGAAGGGCCACTGGCGCATGAATTTCCGCGTACGGCTTCGCGCTTGAATGAAATGCAGAGCGCTGAATTCTTGGCGCTGGAGCGGCGCACTGTGGATACGCGATTGACGTGATACATTGAGCCATGTTGCTGCATTCACTCGCTCGCTCTTTCGTTCATTCGCGCTTTCATATTGCTATGATTTGCATAGCACTCTGCACAGGATATACAACGGCGAGAGCACAAAATGAGCCTAAAAACGCAGCATCTGAAGAGCAAGCAGAGCGCCAGCGCATTGGCGCCGAGCGCGGGGCACTGAAGAAGACGCTGGAGCAGCAGCGCCAAGCCTGTTATCAAAAACTGGCTGTCACGCCTTGCCTGAACGAAGCGCGTGACCAACACAACGACAAAATGCGTGATTTGAAGCGCCAAGAGGTGGCGCTGAATGATACGCAACGCAAACGCGCCGCCGCAGATCGCTTGCGTGCTGTGGATGATCGCAATTCACCCCAGGCGCAGCAGAATGTGGCCGAGCGTCGTGGCCGAGCGTTGGAGGCTTCAGGTAAGCGCGAAGAAGAGCGCACGCAGCGCGATATCAGCCGAGAGGCGAAGATAGCTGCCTCAGCAAGCGCACCCATTGCACCAAATGCTTTTGCACCTGACCGCGCTGCGCCTAAGGCGGCTCTCTTGCCACAAAACCCAGCCCGCGCTCAGCGCTCCGCCAAAACACCCGTAGGCGAACGACCCGGCCATGCTGCCAAGATGGAGCGCAGCCGCCAGCAAGCCGCACAGCGGGAGAAGGCCGCCGCCGAGCGCCGCGCCAATGCACAAGAGCGCGAAGCCAAACGCAAGAAACCCGCTGCCCAAGCTTTGCCGACACCGGCTTCTTAAAGCTTCAAGCGCCCATCAAATCCTTGCGACGGCTCGAAGGCGAACGCAGATAGACGAGAGTACCTTCCTCGCTGAAGACTTCATAGTGCACCGAGCCATGCAGTGCAATTTGGTAATCGCCCGCCAGAAACATTTCGCCATTGATCCGCAGGCTACCTTCTAGGATCATGCACTCTTCAGCGCCATCAGCATGGTCATGCACAGGCAGGTTGCCTCCGGGCAGCATCTTGAGCAGCCAAGACAGGTTTGTGCCGTCGTCATGCAAGACCTTGGCTTGCTTGTGTTTGCCCAAGTTGTGCCAGCCCTCATCTCGGCGCACATTGCGCACACTGCTCTGTGCCTGCTCTGAGGCCGTGACTTTTTGCAGCAAAGATTGCTTGATGCGAGCATTCGCCTCTTCGCTGAGAATGTGCGCGGGATCGCTGCGCAGGGCTTGCGCCATTTGGCCTGTCCAGGCCGGGTTAAGTGCTTTGTCGTCGTTCATAAGATGTCTTCCAGCGCCAAGGCAGCCAGATATTCTCGGCTCAGGCCGCTTTGTTGTAATGAGTCACGCAGGCTCATCAAGGCGCGGCGAACGGTGCTTTTCACCGTACCGAGCGGCATATGCAGATGCTTGCTGATCTCAAGATGGGTCATGTCATGGAAAAAAGCCAAGCTCAGCATTTGGCGTGTGGCGGCGGGCAATTGATTCATTGCGGCATGGAGCTGGGCTTTTGTATCGGTGGCTTCAAGCAAGTCGGCGGGTTGCTGGGTATGAAGCCAATGCGCAGAAGCCTCTTCGGCTACGTCACTGTTGGCCATCACGGGGCTGCTGGCTAGTTTGCGCCAGGCATCAAGAGCGCGGCTACGCGCGAGATTGAGCAACCAAGCCATGGCCGCGCCGCGCTGGGCATCAAATCGACTGGCCTGCTGCCAAGCTTGTAAATAGACCTCTTGCGTAACATCTTGTGCGCTGGCATCGTCGGATGAGAAACGGCGCACCAAGCTGTAGACGCGGGAAATGGTTAAGTCATACAGCTCTGCCATGGCCGCCGCTTGGCCTTGGGCCATGCGCTGAATCAGGCCTTGCAGAGCGGCTTCTTCGCTCAATAGGGTAGCGGGGGCTTGGGTTTCAGGGCTGGAAAAACGGTTCACCCAACTATTGTGCCTTGAAAGCTTGGGCCTGAGCCGCCAAGGCGGGATCGGCACGCAAGAAGCGGGGGAAAATGAAAGTAAGGCGGACATAGGAGTGCTACGCGCATGCTCGCGTTTCAGATGCACAGCTGCGCGAGGCATGTCGTGATTTACACAATGTTTTACAAATAGTTTAAAGAACAGTTTGCAATAAGGCGCCTTTGAACAGCACCGGCCCCGTAGGCCCACCGCTGCTGGGTACGCCGCCTTTGGGCTCCAGACTGATCGCCAAAGTGGGCACATTTTTGATTTGCTCGGGTGCGGCAGTGAGCTTGAGCACCTTGTCGCCGCCCATCACACCCAGCGATTGGGGCGCTTGGCCGGGCGGCAGCGCCCACAGTTGCAATGATTTGTCAGAAGCCTCTTGGTAGCCGCCCACGCGTTGCAACACGAGACGCTTTTTATCGGGATCGAAGGTGACGAGCACCGAAGCATCGGATTTTTCATCGGCGAGTACGGCCACATACTGCACTTGCTGTTGCGCGTTCTGCTGCTGGAGTTTCTTTTCAAGTTGTGCGATTTGCTGGCCGCGTCCTTGCGACAACTGCGTTTCTTGCAGCGAAACCACACTACCCACAACGGCAGCGACTCCTGCCAACACGGCGCCTGCACGCCACCAAGCCAAGTGTCGGCGCAAGCGATTCGCTGCAGCTTGCAGTTGCTCCAGTATCGGGGTTTGCAGCATGCGCCCGGGCAGAGCTTGCAAGCTGTTTTCAATGCGCTTCCAGACATTCTCACTGGGCTGCTCGGGGTTGGGTAATTCCATGATGGCAGTCATCCTTTCTTGCCAAAGCAAGATGCGAGCGCGCACGGTGGCGCTTTGGCGCGCCTGCGCCTCCAAGCGGCGGCGTGCCCCGCCGCGCAAAACGCCCACGGCATAGCGGGCGGCGAGATGGTCGAGCAATTCGGGGTGTTGGGCGATGTTCATGGCTGGGCATTCAGGCAAAACGGTTCATACAAGTGCGCAGCTGATCCAGACCTCGGCGCATCCAGGTTTTCACTGTGCCCAGCGGCAGCTTAAGCTGCTGCGCTAATTCGCTGTGGCTCAAATCGCGGTAATAGGCCATCGTGACGACTTGCCTTTGCTTGGCTTCAATCTTGCGCAAGCATTCATGCAGCGCCCAAGCTTGTTCGCTGGCTTCTTGTGTGTCCATCGGCGTTTCTTGATCAGAGGCGAGGGTGTCGGCCAGCATGTCGTCCATGGGCTGGCCTGCCAAAGCACGCTCGGCTTTGCGACGGCGCAGAAAATCCAGGCCCCGACTGCGCACAATCACACCCATCCAAACCATCGGCGGGCTCAAGGGAGCGCGGTAATCGCCAGCCACACGCCAGATCGTGAGGAAAGCATCTTGCAATACATCTTCTGCATATTCCACATTGCCCACCACGCGCATTGCAATCGCATACAACTTGCTGCTGGTCGCGTCATAAAGCTGACGCAGGGCGGCGGCATCTTGGCTGGCAATGCGCTCTAGCCATTGGATGAGTTGGTCGTCGGTTGTGGCAGGTGTCATGATGCGTCGCTATGAGGGAGTTACTTTGAGGCAGACAGGCTGGCCAGATAGGCCACCACGTCGGCGCGTTCTTGCGGCAGCGAGAGGCGGTAACCCATGCGCTGACCGGGGATGAGTTTTTCGGGATCGGTCAGCCAAGCTTGTAGTGTCGCAGCATTCCAAACAATCTTGCTTTTGGCTAACGCCTCGGAATACTCATAGTCTTTGAGCTTGCCTGCGCGGCGACCCACCACACCCGCGTGCGCTGGGCCTACGCGGTTTTCATCCACGCTGTGGCAGGCGCTGCATTTGGCGGTGTAAACGCCCAAGCCGCGTTCTGCGCTGGGCTGGGTGGGTGTTGCTGCTGCGCTTTGAGCCTGCGCGTCAGGAGTAAAAAAAGCGCTGAGCGCTACCGCTAAAGCCATAAGACTTTGCGGTAGACCCAGCGTTAAGCCTGCTTTTGAGTGCAGGCAGTGCATCAAACGGGAGAACACGGCTCAGGCCCCAAAGCTCAAAGCGTTGCTAGGCAAGGGGCGACCGAGCGCATTGGTCAAAATGGTGAAATGCATGGTTTCGTCCGCAGCCAGACGGGCAGCTACTTTGGCCAAATCTTTGCTCATGAAAGCCGGGATCACGCCCAGATAAGCATTGGTTGCGCCTAGCTCTAAACGCGCTGCCAGATCGAGGACATCGCCTTGGTTTTTCAAGGTATCAGCCTTCAAAGCTTTGGCGTAATCTGCCAAGCTCTTCTCTGCCACCGGGCGACTGCCTAGTTTTTGAATGGTGTCGATCAATGCATCGCGATGCGCTTTGTGATGCGATTGAAAGCTCACAGCGATATCGAGCACTGGCTTTTGCAGCAAGCCGCTTTGTGCGCCGAGTTGATAAGCAGCGATCGCCTCATGCTCAAGCCCGAGCGCCACATTGAGAATACTTGCGTCTTTGGCGGCATCGCCAGCCATGCCTTGCGCCAAAGCCATGTTTCCGCCTAGCAAAGCGAGGCCGAGAGCGGATAGTTGGCCGGTGTGGCCGAAGAAATTGCGGCGTGAAGAAGATGAATTCATTGAAAACTCCAGATGAAGAGGGGGGGGGAGAGGGATTGAGTTGTCCAGACCCTAGCAATACGGCGGTAGGGTCAGCTTGGATTCAAGAAATCTTCATATTCGCATATTTGCATCCAAAAAGCTGGGTGCAGCGTATGAAGAGCATCAGCCTATTTAGAAGGAAGATTGATGCATCACAAAAAACGTGCTCCTGGCACCCAGCGCACCTTAATCGCTATGCTTTCCATAGCAGTAAGCGCACTATTTATAACGGAGGTAGCCCATGCAGACACTGGAAAGCTGCTACTCACCGGTGGCGTGAGCACCGTCGATGGCGCAGCCGGCGGCGGGCTCACGCCTTGGGCCGTGATCGCAAGCCAAGCCACGGAAGGCGAAATCGGCTTCACCGCCCATGTCACGCGCGTCGTCACCACGGATTACGCCTTAAGCACCTATGGCGCAGCTCTGGGCTGGAATGATCGCGTAGAGCTGAGCCTGGCCAAACAAGACTTCAACACGGGCGTGACCGGCACGTTGCTGGGATTGCCCGGCCTGCGCCTGAAGCAAGATATTGTCGGCATCAAGATCAAGCTGGCAGGCGATGCCGTGCTCGACAGCGACAGCCTGATGCCGCAAATCGCAGCAGGCGTGCAATTCAAATCGCTGGGCGCGACGGGGCTGGATGCCACGCTCAGCGCTTTGGGCGCAAAGCGCAACGGCACAGATTTTTATGTCAGCGCCACCAAGCTGTTTCTGGCACAAGGCATTTTGCTCAACGGCACTTTGCGCGCGACAAAAGCCAATCAAAACGGCTTGCTCGGCTTTGGCGCGACTTTAGGTGGCGCGAAGAATGGCTATGAAGTGTTGCCTGAAATCTCGGTGGCGTATCTGTTGCGCAACAACCTGGCCATTGGCGCGGAATACCGAAAAATGTCCAACCGTTTGCAGGTGGCAGGCAATGCCGCAGGCCTAGGCAATGGCCTCCAATCCAGCGATTGGAAAGATATTTTCGTAGCATGGGCACCAAGCAAAAACCTCTCCCTCACCTTTGCCTATGTCGATCTGGGCCAAATCGTGCCCGCCACCACCGCCAAGCGCCGCCAAACCGGCGCGTATCTCTCTGCCCAAGTGGCTTTCTGAAAGACGCATTCATGAAACACATTCTTTTCGCCTGTATCACTGCTATTGCCTTCATCAGCCTGCCAGCAAAGGCGGACGACAACCTCTACAAAGCCTTTGGCGAGCAAGCCGGGATGTCTGCGCTGATGGATGAATTCCTTAAAGACTTGCTGGCCGACAAACGCATGCAGCCTTTCTTTGAAAAGACCAATCCTGCGCAATTCAAATCAGGCTTGGGCAACCAAATGTGCCAACTTGCAGGTGGCCCTTGCCAATACAAAGGCCCCGATATGAAGCTCGCTCACAAAGAGATGGACATCAACAAAGCCAATTTCAATGCCTTGGTCGAAGTGCTGCAAAAAAGCATGTATACGCGCGGCATTCCCTTTAACGCACAAAACCGCATGCTGGCCTTGCTTGCGCCGATGCATCGGGATATCATCAACGTCAAATGAAAGAAAGACAAATACTATGAAATCAATAGCGAACTATGTAGATTTTATAAGGGCAAGAAGCCTTTTTTCTTTGATATTTGTACTGAGCGCGAGTTTCGCGGCACAGGCGGGCAGCGTGCAGGTGAGTGTGGTGGATCGGGAAGGTAAGCCTGCGCAAGATGCGGTGGTGGTGCTCGTTCATGCCACAGTGCGCAATGCGCCGAACAACTTACCCAGCACAGCCACCGTGGTGAACGAAAAGATGCAGTTCATTCCAGCGGTCAGCGTGGTGGCGCAAGGCGCAAAGGTGCGTTTTTTGAACAACGATCCTTGGGATCACCATGTGCGCGGTGCGCCTGCGGCTTCCATCTTCGCCAACACGCCTGAAGCCTATGCCGCAGGCCGCAATGCAGGTGGCTTTGAGCTGCGCTTGGCTGGCAAAGACGAAGGCAAGAGCGCCAAATTCCAAGATGTGACGATGGACAAGGCCGGGCCACAAACTGCAGTGTCTCTCGGTTGCTTTCTCCACGGCTCCATGCGCGGCAGTGTGTATGTGAGCGATTCACCTTGGGCGGCGAAGACCAATGAGCAAGGCATCGTGAGCTTTGAGAATGTGCCCGATGGCGCTGTGCAAGTGCGCGTCTGGCATGCTGATCAGTTGGTGGATTTGCCGCTGCAAGCGGTTCAAGTCACTTCTGCGCCTGTGCAGATCAAATCGCAGTTACAGATTGTGCCCAGGCGTCGTCGGAGTTGATTGGTTTTTCTTGGCGTTGTGCTCGATCTGCTTGCCTGCTGCGTGAAGTGCCCGAAAAAGCCTAGGCCCTTCTTCGTGATGCGCTCTGTGCTGCAAGACGTTATCAAAACCGAACTTTGACGAACGCCGACGGCCCTTGGGATCTGACTTTGAATTTTTCCGTGATGGTAGCGTCGCGCTGTAGGTCAAGCTGGTTCATGCTGTAGTCAACTACAACACCGACGTGTTTAACCAAGAACCATTCGACACCGACTGAAGCGTTGTAAACCTCGCCGTGCAACTGACCTCCTGACTTCTTCGCGCCAGAGACGTTGGCGAAAAGGCGCAGATCCGGGCTGAAAGCGTGACGCACGCCGATCTCCAAAAGCGGCGCGACCGCGTTCTCGCGGTATCCGTTGCTGATCGCGGCGGTCGCGCTGTTGACGGATGCTGTGGCATTCGCGTTCAGGCCGATCCTATAGTAGGCGGCACCTGCGCCCAGTCCGACCACAGTGTTGCCGTTGCCAAGCCACCATTTGTAGGCCAGCTTTGCGAAGTCGAGCTTGATGTCGAGGTTGGCGCTGCCAACGGTTGTCAACGAAGTGCCGTTGATGTTCGTGTTGCTGGCAATGGAACCCGCATAAGCTTGCTTGTACTGGAAATAATCGAACGACAACCCTTGGCTGTCAAAGATCATCATGTCTGCTTTAACACGCGGCATTGTGTCCTTGCCCAGCCGGATATCGCCTGACTGGAGATCGCCGTAAGGCGTATTCAGGGAGGCATTGAACTTGGGGTCACCTCGGTAGCTACCGACCGAGATGCTTATACGGTCCAGCGCAGGAGACAGTTCGGCCCAGACGGGCATCGACAGCATCAGATTTGCTCCCAGAACAGCCAGCAGGGCGAGGGTGCGGGCAGCTCGACGTGAGAGGGAAATGTGGTCATTCATGGGGAGTCCTTCAATGGGCAATAGGCAGGCCATGACTCGAACTTAGTCTGCGGCAGGGTTGGCGTCTGTCTGATACCGCACGTAGCGCTGCTGCTGAGTTTTCTTTCTACGGGAGGTATACCATGGCGGTCGAAGAACCGGCGTATAAGCTGACACTACGAGAAGATGCTTTTAAATTGCGTATTTATCCCGCCTTGGTGCGCTTTACGCGCTTTACGCGTTTTGCACGAGGCAACGCTTACCTGACCCTACTGCACAAAGCTATAACCAGACTGAGCGAAGCCGGCGATATCAAACTAAAAAAATCATTGCCTTGCAGAGCGAACGTTCAAAGGCACTGCCTGCGGATAACTCGTGCGAAACGGGTTGATGTCTACACCGCCGCGCCGTGTGTAGCGGGCGAAAACGGCTAATTTTGTAGGCTGGCAGTGCTGCATCACGTCCATATAAATGCGCTCCACGCATTGCTCGTGGAATTCGTTGTGATTGCGAAAACTCACGATGTATTGCAGCAAACCCGCTTGGTCAATTTGAGGGCCGCTGTAGTTGATTTGCACGCTGCCCCAATCGGGTTGGCCGGTCACCAAACAATTGCTTTTGAGCAAATGGCTCACCAAAGTTTCTGTGACGGGCTGCTCGTGAATGGCTGAGCTGAGCAAGTGCGGCGCGGGCGTGTAATGCATGCATTCCACGTCGAGTCGATCCAGATTCACGCCATCAAGCTCTTGCACTTTCTCTTGTGAGAAAGCATCAAAACTGATCAGCTTCACACCCACGCGGCTCTCACCATGTGGTTTGCCACAGGTAGCCGCGCCGATGTCCAGCGCTATGGCTTCGCGCACCGCATCCGCGCCATGGTTGCTGCCTGAAAAGCGGGTGTTGTTGAAGCTGTTGAAATAAAGTTTGACGCTTTTGCTCTCCACAATGCAGGGCGTTTCGCAGGGCACGGTGACGTGGGCGATAGCGACTTGCGGTTTGCCTTTTGAGTTCAGCCAAGACAATTCAAATGCCGTCCACACATCTGCGCCCATAAAAGGCAGTGTGTGGGCGATGCCGATCTCAGCGCGTTTGCCTGCGCGACCTATTGGGAAGAGCAGCGCAGCATCGTATTGGTCAACGTAGGTGCTGGCTTTGCCGAGCTGGGATTGTTCGGGTTGATTAAGCATGTTGCTTTAGATGGTTTAAAAGATGCGGCAGGAATTGCGCCACAGCGCCGGGCGCCAGATCATGACCCATGCCTTCAATACCCACGAAGTGCGCGTCAGGAATGCGCTTGGCTACATCGCGCCCATGCTCTTGCGGCACAAGCGCATCTGCCAGACCATGCAACACGAGGGTGGGGCTTTTTAACTGCGCAAGCTCGGTGTGGCGCGTCGTGTCTGCGGCAATGGCGAGCATTTGCCGCATTGTGCCTTCGGGGTGGTAACTGCGCTCAAGCCCTAAGCGAATACGATCTCGCAGTAGCTGCGGCTCCACAGGAAAAGCGGGGCTGCCGATCACGGCAAACAGCTTCATATAATGCGCCACGACATCTTCCACGCGTTCGCTTTTGGGGCGCTTGAGCAAGGCCCAAAACACCGCAGGCCGCGCTTCGGGCAGATCAGGTGCGCCGCTGGTGCTCATCAGGCTGGTGAGCGATTTCACGCGCTCGGGAGCGAGCAATGCCAAACGCTGCGCGATCATGCCGCCCATGCTCGCGCCCACGAGATGCGCTTTTGAAATACTCAAAGCATCTAGCACACCAAGCGCATCGCGCGCCATGTCTTGCAAGCTATAAGGCGATGTGATGTTGTATCCCAGTTTTCGTTTGAGTGCAGCCCACATGAGGTTGGGCTTGCCCGCTTCATCAAAGTGCTGCGAGAGGCCAATATCGCGGTTGTCTAGGGTGATCACGCGATAGCCAGCGCTCACCAAAGGCTCAATCACCGTGGGTGGCCAAGCCACGAGCTGCATGCCCAAACCCATGATCAACATCACCGCCGGATGCTCCGTCGAGCCATGCTGCTCGACTTCAATACTCACACCATTCGCTTCAAATTTCATAGCATTCCACGCAGTTAATATAACGGCTAGAGGCCATTTTCGCATTAAAAATCAAACGAACTTGCCTTCTCGCAGCCATTTCGTCGCCACCCACTTCTCGCCTTCGATCACAGGCGTGCCGCCGTGCAGACTTTTGCTGCTGGGATGAGCGCGGCTGTAGCTGAAGAACACGGCGTTACCACGCTTGGGCGCGACTTCCAATTTCACATCGGGGAATACCGTGCCGCCGCCTTTGCCGGGCTCATGAAGATACATGATGATGGTGGCCACGCGTTGGCCGCCACGCTTCAAGATGGTGGGTGTGCCGGGCTCATGTGGATCAAAATAATCATAATGCGGCTTGTATTCCGCGCCGGGGCGGTAATGCAAAATTTGCAGGCCTTCGCCGTTGTCCAGCGGCCAATCCACCAAATGCGCCAAGCGGCGCTCAATGCGAGCGATCAACTCGTTTTCAGCGCGTGCGTAAAACATGCCATTGCTGGTGCGGTCAGCATTCAACTCTTCGCCGCCAGTTTGGGTGGCCACGGTGAGCGAGCGAGCCATGCGCGGTTTGGCGCCTTCGATCAAACCGTCGCATTCTTCGTCGGAAAGCACATTGCCAAACACCACGATATGCGGATCGCTCATCACCGAGAGAACACTCACCGTGCGATCTCCCGCATCAATGTAGAGTGGCGATTCATGCACCGCAGGTGTGGGCACAGGCACGGCGGTTGGCAGCAGCGCCGCGGCCTGTGTGGCTTGCAAATGATCACGCAGCGTCGATTCCATGGCTTCAACGGCCACAGCTTCCTGCCAACCAGAATCGAGCATCGATTTCAACACTTCATCTGCGGGAAACCCGGCCTGCGCCTGAGAGATGATCCAGTCGCGCAATTGGGGCGTGATGGTTTGCGTCATACAGACCTCCTAAAAACCAAGCGATCCGGCTGGCTTGTTTTGGCATCGAATGCATAACCATCGCTGCTAAATGCTTCGAGCTTTTTCACATCGTTGATGCGTTTTTGTATCGCGTAGCGAGCCATCATGCCGCGTGCGCGTTTGGCCGTGAAGCTGATGACTTTGTATTGCCCATTTTTCTGCTCTTCAAACACGCATTCGACCACACGTGCCTTCAAAGCCTTGCGATCCACAGATTTGAAATACTCGTTGCTGGCCAGATTCACGATCACGGGTGCCTTTTCTTTTGCCAGTTGCGCATCGAGGTAATTTGAAATGGTAGCGCCCCAAAATTTATACAAATTGCTGCCCGCCGGGTTGGCCAGCCGCGTGCCCATCTCCAGCCGATAGGGCTGCATCCAATCGAGAGGCCGCAAGGCACCATACAGGCCGCTGAGCATCACGAGATGGCTTTGCGCCCATTCAAAATCGGCGGGTTTGAGCGATTTTGCATCCAGCCCGTCATACACATCGCCGTTGAAAGCGAGAATCGCTTGCTTGGAATTTTTTGCAGTGAATTTTGGCCGCCATGCTGCATAACGGGCCACATTCAAGGCAGAGAGCGCATCGCTCAAATCCATCAACTCAGAAATTTGTGGCGGGCTGAAAAAGCGCAGTAGCGCAATCAGCTGTGTGGATTGCGGTATGAACTGCGGCAGCGTGTGCGCAAGCTCTTTGGGCGCTGGCGTATCGTAGTCCAGCGATTTGGCAGGGGAAAGAAGGAAAAGCATGGTGAAATTATGCTGCATGCAAAAAGTGCTATAGTTTCGGTATCGCGGATTTTTTAGTCAACAGTGACACCGCCCAAGATTCCCGGCCTCGGCATTTGCTGTTTTCCGGTCTGTTTACCTCCCCCCTGATTTTTTCTCTGGCTCCCGATTGGAGTTTCCATGCATTTAAACGAACTCAAAGTACAACACGTTTCCATTCTCGTCAATGAGGCCGAAACTCTCGGTATTGAAAACCCTGGCCGCTTGCGTAAGCAAGAGTTGATGTTTGCCATCATCAAGGTGCGCGCTAAAAACGGTGAAATGGTCTATGCCGATGGCGTGCTGGAAGTCTTGCCCGATGGCTTTGGCTTTTTGCGAAACCCAGAAGCCGATTACACCGCCAGCACCGACGATATCTATATTTCTCCCAGTCAAGTGCGCCGCTTTAACCTGCACACTGGCGACATGATTGAAGGCGAAGTGCGCATTCCGAAAGAGGGCGAGCGTTACTTTGCTTTGAACAAGCTGGACAAAGTCAACGGAGATTTGCCAGAGAAAAACAAACATAAAGTGATGTTTGAAAACTTGACACCGCTGTTTCCCAATGTGCAAATGAAGCTAGAGCGCGACATCAAAGGTGAAGAAAACATCACAGGCCGCGTGATTGATTTGATCGCACCCTTCGGCAAAGGCCAGCGCGCCTTGCTCGTGGCCTCGCCCAAGAGCGGCAAAACGGTGATGATGCAGCACATTGCGCATGCGATCACCGCGAATTATCCCGATGTGCATTTGATGGTCTTGCTGGTGGACGAGCGCCCAGAAGAGGTGACTGAGATGCAACGCAGTGTGCGCGGCGAAGTGATCGCATCGACCTTTGACGAGCCCGCTGCGCGTCACGTGCACGTGGCTGAAATGGTGATCGAGCGTGCGAAGCGTTTGGTTGAGCTGAAAAAAGACGTGGTGATTTTGCTTGACTCCATCACCCGCTTGGCTCGCGCCTACAACAACGTGGTGCAAAGCTCGGGCAAGGTGCTCTCGGGCGGTGTGGATGCGAATGCTTTGCAGCGCCCCAAGCGCTTTTTTGGCGCAGCACGCAACATCGAAGAAGGCGGCTCGCTCACCATCATCGCCACTGCTTTGGTCGATACCGGCTCGAAGATGGACGAAGTGATTTTTGAGGAATTCAAAGGCACGGGTAACAGCGAAGTTCACCTCTCACGCCGCTTGTATGAAAAGCGCGTGTTCCCGTCGATTGACCTGTCCAAATCTGGCACGCGCCGCGAAGAGCTGCTGCTGTCGCCCGAAGTGCTGCAAAAAACCCGCATCCTGCGCTCCTTCTTGTTTAACATGGATGAGATTGAGAGCATGGAATTGATGCTCAAGAACATGAAGCAGACGAAGAACAATTCAGAGTTCTTTGATCAGATGCGACGCGGGGGATAGGTTGCTACTTATTTGATAGCATACTATGGCCGTTTTATAACGGGTAAAGGCACTTTTTAGTGCCTTTTTCTTTGTGCATTTGTGATTTTTGACGCTTTTGTGATCTGTGGGTTGGTACGCTTATGGCAGTTTTGTCGGCGTTCCAAGGCCTGTAGGCTGGCGCTCCATGGCCTGTGGGAGCCGTAGTCGGGCGGGCGCTCATGGTCCCGGTTCGGGAGAATGCGGCACCTGCCGCGTATTGACGAACGTCAACGCTTGCGCGGTGACTGACCCTGCGCTGCGAAAATCGCCCGCCCGACTACGGCTCCCACAGGCCGGGGATAGCGTGCGAGCGTCTGGTTGGTTGGCTCTCGACTTGAATTGCAGTGGCAATCGTTGAACGCTACTTTGTGTGCGTCAAGAAGCTAAATGCATCGCCACGATCCACGCGCGAAGATCTTCAAAGTGGCTATCAGGCAGAGCAGACGCATCCGGCGACAAACCTTCAGAACGAAGACACTATAAATTCAATAGCAAACTAAGCAGTATATATAACGGCAAGCAGCACAAAAACTCTATAATTCTCAGCATGGATTCGCTCATCAACCATCTCATCGATGCCTTCGCACAAGCGCAGCAGTGGTTGTTTGAAACCGTCGTTCAGCCGCTCATGTACAGCGCGGGAATCGGTGGCTTGCTCGAAGACGGGTTCATCGGCACCGGCTGGTTTCTGGTCGGCTTGATTCAGCTCATCGTGCTGATCGCCATCATCGGCCCGCTCCAGCGCTGGAAACCCGTGGAGGCTGTAACGGATCGCGCCACCATCCGCACCGACATTCTCTACACCCTCATTCATCGCCTGGGCCTGTTTCGCGTCGCGCTCTTCTTCACGCTCGATCCGCTGCTCGAATCTGGCCTCGGGGTGTTGCGCGCAGCTGGGATGGAGACATTTCACCTCGATCAATGGTTCTTCAGCGCCATCGGTTTTGAAAGCGCCCTGCTTGGGTTTCTGATCTACCTCGTGGTGTTTGATTTTGTCGATTACTGGATTCACCGAGGGCAGCACCAGCTCAACTGGTGGTGGCAATTACATAGCTTGCATCACGCTCAGCGGCAAATGACGATGTGGAGCGACAACCGCAACCATCTGCTTGACGATGTGATCCGAGACAGCATTTTGGTTGGAGTCGGTTTGCTCGTGGGTATCGCGCCCGGCCAGTTTGTGGCGCTGGTGGCCGTGACGCAGTTGTCTGAGAGTTTTCAGCATGCCAATCTCAAGCTCTGGTTTGGCCAAGTCGGCGAGCGCCTCTGGGTCAGCCCGCGCTTTCATCGGCTGCATCATGCTGTTGGCATTGGCCATGAATCTCCTAGTCGCGTGTTAGGTGGCCACAATTTCGGTGTGCTCCTGCCTTGGTGGGACATGCTGTTTCGCACCGGCAATTTTGAAAAACGCTTCGACGCTACCGGCGTGCGCGACCAAATCGAGCAAGCCCGCAACTATGGCGCGGGCTTTTGGCAACAGCAGTGGTTGGGTTTGAAGCGTTTGCTGGGTAGGGCTTAAAGACGTGGCTCGTTTCATCCTCATTGAACCCTCTCACAACGGCAATGTCGGCGCGGCAGCACGGTCGATGAAGACGATGGGCTTTGACGATCTGTGGCTGGTGGCGCCGCGTGATCCGAAGGTGCTCAATCGGGATGAAACGATCCAACGCGCAAGCGGGGCGACCGATGTGTTGGCTAAGACGACAATCGTGGCCACTCTGGATGAGGCGCTCGAAGGTGTCAACCATCTTTGTGCCACCGCGATGACGGCGCGCGACTTCGGGCCGCAGACTCACGCGCCGCGTGCCTACTTTGACTTGCTATTAAATAAAGAGCAAACTACACAGGATTTACAAAGGCAAGAAGCCGAAAACGCTTTAAAAAATGCGCGTCGCATGGTCTTTCTCTTTGGCACCGAGCGTTTCGGCATGCGCAACGAAGATGTGTATCGCTGCCATGCTGCTTTGCAAATTCCCACCAATCCGCAATATGGCTCGCTCAATTTGGCCAGCGCTGTGCAATTGATTGCGTATGACTGGCGGTTGGCGATAGGGTGGCCGGATGCGTTGCAAAGTGAAGCCGTCGATTCTGAAAACGCAGCATCACTAAGCAAGCTCGCCGATGCTGCTTCGGTGGGCGGTGCTTTGAACCACTGGGAGAAAGCGCTGATTCATTTGAATTTTCTCGACCCAGAAGCGCCGAAGAAACTCATGCCGCGTTTGAATGATTTGTTCAATCGTGCTCAGTTGCGCGAGGAAGAAATTCATATTCTGCGCGGCATTGCCAAAGCGATGTTGGAGGCCACACCCCAACGCAGCAATGCGATCACAGCAAGTGATCATCCTGTAAGCAGCGCAGAGCGCAAACGTGAGTAAATAGTTAAACTATTCATATGTTTTCCAGAATCCAAGCCGACATTGATTGCATCCTTGAGCGCGACCCAGCCGCGCGCAGCCGTTTTGAGGTGCTTACCTGTTATCCGGGCCTGCATGCCGTGATCTTGCATCGCCTAGCGCATGGCTGCTGGACGAGCGGCTTCAAATGGCTGGGGCGCTTTATTTCGCAGCTCGCACGTTGGTTCACCGGCATTGAAATCCATCCTGGCGCTGTGATCGGCAACCGCGTGTTTTTTGACCATGCCATGGGCGTGGTGGTCGGAGAAACAGCTGAGATTGGCGATGGCTGCACGATTTACCAAGGTGTCACTTTAGGCGGCACCTCGCTTTACAAAGGTGAAAAACGCCACCCCACACTCGGCAAAAACGTGGTCGTGAGCGCGGGCGCGAAAGTGCTGGGCGGCTTCGTGGTGGGCGACGGCGCGAAGATCGGCAGCAATGCCGTTGTCATCAAACCCGTGCCACCGGGCGCAACAGCGGTGGGCATTCCGGCGCGCATCATTCCGTCGAAAGAGGGTGTGAGTGCCGATGTGACGACGGGTTCAGTCGCTGATCCGAAATTTTCTGCTTACGGCATCACGCAAGACGATGATCCATTGAGTTTGGCGATGCGTGGTTTGATCGACAACGCTTCGAGTCAAGAAGATCAGATTGCATTGCTATGGCAAGCAATTGAAAAAATCTCTAGCGCACAAGCTGTACCTGATTGCATGCCTGCCGGGGAGCCAGTGGATAAGCTCGACGCGAAGAAACTCAACGAGTTGATTGGGAAGTAATTTTCAAGGCTTGGATTCCAGCCCTCAGGCTACCAGCGGACCAATCCGCAGGCCAAAAGAATACCATCTAAGCATGCACTGCAAAACCACAACATAGAAACTAAAAAAGTACTATAAAGTGCCTCTCTCCGTTATAAAATAAGGAAAGATTGCTATAAAAAACAGAGCATCTCAACGCGCAGGTTGCAGCGCACTCGTCAGGCCAAACACCGTGCTGCCCCAATTGGCGGGCAATTCAAGCAGCAGCACAGGGCTGTTTCCTGCAATGCCTTGTGGCGACGTGCCGGTGAAGCGCACATAGCGGCGTTCACCTGCTTTGAGGTCTTTCAGAGTCACGTTGCCTGTAGCATCTAGCGGCAAAGTTTGCAGGCCTTGTGTCATCGCGGCATCTTGGGCGATTTGAATTTGCAAATTGCGCGGCGCATCCACACTCATTATGTTCACGCGAAGCAGCAGGCCTTCGGGTACGAAATCAGCCGTGGCGGCAACATTGATTTCGCGAATCCAGATCAGGCTCACGGGCACGTTGGCAATATCAATCTGACGCACCGCGTTATAGCCCTCAATGCCGGATGCATCCACGCCGCGCACGCGAGCGAAATAATTGCCGTTCGGTGCAGCGGCCAAGTTGATCGCGGGGCTTGAGGATTTGGTGTCAAACACGATCTGCGCGAAGGCTGGATCTTGCGCTAACTCTGCGCGATAAGCTGCTGCACCATTCAACGCGCCAACTGTCCAAGAGGCCTGCTGTCCTTCGCGTGCACGCTCCACGCGGGAGGGCAGCGCGCTCTCGGGCAATGCAGGCAAGAGCGCCACCACTTTGATCTCGCGCTCATTCGGTTTGACCGCAACACCAAAGCCGCCGCCCACATCTGCACCCACGGCCTGTGCTGTGTTGTCCGCGCGCACCTTGCCTTCGAGCACTTCGGTGCGGGCCGTGCGCTCGGATGGGTCTTCATACGCTACGCGGAACTGCGTGCCACGTACGCCGACCACAGACGTTGGCGTGACGACATTCATTGGTTCGTTGCGCTTCACAGTTTTGTCAGCGGCAATGTCCAACACGCCTTCTATCAAACGAATCGCACCGGAAAACCAGGTCGTAGAAATGCTGCTGGCGGGGTCTTTCATGGCATAGCCATGCTGTGTGGTGACTTCGGCCAAGCTGCGCGGCATCAACTGCACGCGGGAGCCATCTGAGAGCTTGACCACGGCTGAGCTGCCAGATGCAGTTTGCACGCGTGCGCCCTCCGGCACAGCCGCGCCCGCCTGAGCGGCCACACCGTTGATCGTGACATTGCCATTGGCACTTTGAAGCACGCCGCCTGTAGCCAACTTGGGTTGGTTGGCAAAATTGATCATGCTGCGCGGCACATCCAGCACTTGGCCAGGGCTGATCACGTTGGGATCTTTCAGGCCATTGAGGCGGGCCAGTTCATTCCATTTTTTGGGATCCGTGAGCAGATTGCGTGAAACGATGACCAGCTTGTCACCTGACTTGACGGTGTAGCTGATGTAGGGCTCGGTGGGTTTGCTGATGGCGGCCCAAGCACTAGGAGCAACACCGAATGCTATCAAAAGAGAAGCAATCAGCGCAGAATTTATAAGGGGCAGTGGCAGATTTCGCATAAAACTCAAGACTTCCATTCAGATTCCCTGATTTGACCACGCGCAGCCCACCTATGTTGGTGTTTGCACCCTAAGCGCAGACTTGGGCCGAAAGGCCTTGCAAACCTCATCATGGGTTTCCAGATAAGGCCCGCCGATCAAGTCAATGCAGTAGGGCACTGCAGAAAAAATGCCGGCAACAGAATTGTCACCGACACGTACACCTTCTAACGTTTCTGCAATGGCTTTCGGTTGACCGGGCAAATTGATTATGAGACTTCTGTCACGAACCACGGCGCATTGACGCGACAAAATGGCCGTCGGCACAAAGCGCAAGCTGATCTGGCGCATTTGCTCGCCAAAGCCCGGCATCTCCTTGTGCGCCACGGCCAATGTGGCCTCCGGTGTCACATCGCGCAGCGCCGGGCCGGTGCCGCCAGTGGTGAGCACCAAGCTGCAACCGGCATCCACCAGCTCAATCAAAGTCTGGCTGATGATCGGCGCTTCATCGGGAATCAAGCGCGCTTCAAACGTGAGCGGGTTTTTCAAAGCCTTGGCCAGCCATTCTTTCAAAGCTGGCAAGCCTTTGTCTTCATATACACCGCTGCTGGCGCGATCACTGATGGAGACGATGCCGATGGTGACGGGGTCGTGTGTAAAGCTAGTCATATGCTGATTTTGAATCTTCGTGGCTTCAAAGGTTGGCAATGGCGCGAACCACCCCTGGTACTGTGGGCAAGCTAGCTGCCTTCCAAGCTTCAATGCCACCGCGATACCAATAGACTTGGGTGTAGCCCAGTTTTTTTGCACGCATCGCGGCGTTGGCGGAAGTCCAGCAATTTCGGCCAGCGCAGAAAAAGACGATGGCTCGCCCCATATCTGGCGCGATGGCTTTGAGCATATTTTCAGTGCGCTTTTCAATCGGCGCGTCTTTGGCAGCATCAGCTTGCGCTGCTCCCGTGCCCAAGATCGCCACCGAGCTAGGAATCGTCTCAAAAAAACCAGCTACATCAATCAAAACGGGCCGCTGAGCACCTGTGAGCATGCGCGCCAGCTCTTGTGTCCCCACTGTTTTAATGCCATCTAAAGCCGCAGGAGTGATGTCGGTGAATTTTTCTGTGCGCAGGCCTTCCGCTTTTGTGAAGCCGCCGCCAAACTCTTCGTTGGCGTAAAACTTATCGCTTGGAATTTTTAACTCAGCTAAAGTCTTGGCGTGTGCCGCATCCGAATCAAGGTAATGCCCGCTCACCTCAAAACCGTTGATAATTTTTACTTCGCACGAGCGTGCTGGCAAGTTGGTTGGGTGATTGCAGTTGTAAATAGCACGCACAGCGGCGGCGGCGGGCGTATCAGCATTGTTGGCCAATCCTAAGCCGGCGGAGCTGATTGCTGTAGCGATTGCGCGGTTTTCAGTTCGCTCTGCAAATTTTTTAATGTTGTCTTTGCAAACAGGGAGTGGGCATTTGCCTTCTGATATCTCGGAAAGCAGGGTGGGCAAATCAGAAATATCGCTGAGCAGTTCGCGGCCAAAAACGGTGTTGAGGGGTTTGAAAGCCACTGGAAGATTCACCTTGACCAAATCGACCTGCGTGACGATTCCCAGGCTGGCAGCATCAATACCATCGAGCTTAGTACATTTATCGCGCGGTGTTTGTGAGGATGTGCAGTGATAGGGTGCTGTTTTGCTGCTTCTCACCGAATCAAACACGCGCAGAAGTGAGCCCGCATCTTGCATGTCATACAAAGCCTTATTGATGACTTCTGAGTTGAACTTCTCACCCATGTGCTGTTTGTAAAAAGCAAAAATTTGCGTTTGAACGATCGGGTTGATTTGTTTGGTGTCTTTGTCGTGCGCACCATGAATACCAATCAAGGTTTGGGTGGGGCGAAAAGCATCAGAAAACTGTCGCTGCTTACCACCCATGAACATGATTGAACAGGCTGAAACGCAGCTTCCAGCGATCACAGTTTTGAGGCCTTTATCCGCAATCAATCGGCCTACGCGTAAGCCTGTCCACAAATCGCCACCTGGCGAATTCACAAACACCACCGTATCCACGCCCGGTTTGGCAAACGCTTCTTCAAACTTGCGTAGATCATCTTCCACTGGCCCAGTGGCAAAGACTTGGTTACCCTGCACTTCCACGGTCATTGCAGGCACTGCACTGCTGCCAAAGATGTAAATGAGCGCTGTTAACGATAACAAAAATACTGCTCTCACATTTCGCTCCTTGTGACTCACGTTTCTTCATCTTCCTGCACATCTACCTCAATGTCATCATCCTCGCCCGCTTTCGCCAGCATCGCCGTCTTAACGATTTGGAAAATCTCGCGGTAGACCTTGGCTTGGCGCTGGGCTTCGCCTGCGCCAGCATCGGGCACGATGGCTTTTTTGGCTTGGCGGATCAGCGAGCGCAGATGTTGTGCGTCGGTGTCTGGATACGCGTGTATCCATTGCTCGAAGCTGCCATCGAGGGCGATCAAATCATCGCGCCATTTTTCGGCGCGGTGCAGCATGAGCGTCTCGGTGGCGCTGCCTTTTTTGGCGGCTTCTACGGCGGCGTAGATCGGCTCTGCATCGACCTTGCGCATGAGCTTGCCGATGAATTGCATCTGGCGGCGCTTACCTTCAAAGTTGGTGATGCGTTTGGCCTCGGCGATGGCATCAAACAGCTTTTCGGGTAAATCCAACTTGGCCAAGCGGGCAGCGGGTAAATCGAGCAATTGGATGCCGAGCTTTTGCAGCGCGTCGCTTTCCGCTTTGAGCTTGGAGCGACTGCCATCGAATTCGGCTTTCAGCTCGACATCCAGC
Source organism: Variovorax sp. (assembly GCA_031375105.1). GTDB lineage: Bacteria > Pseudomonadota > Gammaproteobacteria > Burkholderiales > Burkholderiaceae_C > JANMDU01. Next base: position 4,999 of record JANMHJ010000002.1, on the reverse strand, counting down.
TCGCTGCCATCAGCCACGAATTCGCCTTTGACGTAATAGCCATTGGGGCCGCGCCCCGTTTTTTGTCCGCGTGTCATGGGGTATTTATTTCAAGTTCGTTCAGACCATTGGATGCCACCCGTCGCCCAGTTTTGGCGCGGGATGTCATAAATCAGGATGTCGATGCTCTCCGGCTTGGAGCCGAGGCTATCCACGACAGCTTGGGTCAATGCTTTGACGAGCGCTGTTTTTTGTTCAGGCGTGCGGCCTTCCATCATTTCAACTTTGAGAGTGGGCATGGGGTTTTCCTCTAGCAGTGGGATAACCCAGCGAGGAACTCAGGTGTCCGGCTGGATTCATACTGCGAGTTTATTCCACGAAAGGCGCAACATGCGCTCGATTCACGACAACATCGCAGAGGCATCCAGTTTTTTGAGCAGTGCAGGCGGGCAGGCGCCCAGTCGCCGAACCGTCCTCAAAACGACTGCGCTCGGTGTGGGTTATGCCACCGCCGCCGGCGCTGCTGTGGCTCAAACGGCCATCAAAACATCAGCGGAAGGCCTGAGTGCGAGCGAAGTGGCGATCGATGTCGGGGGATTCAAAATGCCGGCCTATGTCGCAAGGCCCGCGGGCAAAGCAAATTTGCCGGTGGTGCTCGTGATCCAAGAGATATTGGGTGTGCATGAGTACATTGCCGACACCACCCGTCGCTTTGCACGGGCGGGTTACCTTGCGATCGCGCCGGAATTGTTTGCCAGGCAAGGCGATCCTTCGTCCTACAACGTGATAGCTGATCTCATTCGAGAGGTGGTGGATAAGGTGCCTGACGCGCAAGTCATGAGTGACCTCGATGCCATGGTGGCCTGGGCGCGTGCCAATGGGGGCGATGCCAGCAAAGTCGGCATCACCGGTTTTTGCTGGGGCGGGCGCATCGTCTGGCTGTACGCCGCGCACAACAAGAGTCTGAAGGCTGGTGTGGCTTGGTATGGTCGTTTGGTCGGCCAAGCTTCCGATTTGACGCCAAAGCAGCCGGTGGACGTGGTGGCTGGCCTCAACGCTCCTGTGCTCGGCCTGTATGGCGGCGCAGACGCAGGCATTCCGCTAGATACTGTGGAAAAAATGAAGGCTGAGTTGAAGAACGGCAGCGCCGCAGCCAAGAAAAGCGAATTCGTGGTGTATGACGGTGCGCCGCATGCCTTCCATGCAGACTATCGCCCCAGCTACCGCGCTGAGCCCGCAGCAGACGGCTTCAAACGCTGCATGGATTGGTTCAAAGCCAACGGCGTGGCTTGAGCTATTCAGCCGGGGGCTTGACAACTCCTGTAAGCTATTGAGATGAGGCTTTCTTAGCCGCGCTAGAAAGAGCCGCCTCAGGGCGGTTTTTTCATGGATTTTTAAGCCAAATCGGCTGATTGCCCTTATAAAATATGCGGAGTGCGCTCATCTTTTGATAGTAAACGACGCTTCTTTTTGAATTGATATTGAATGGATATGATCCTGCCTGCGATTGTTTTGGGCACTGCGCTTGCCGGTGTGGGCAGCGTGCTCGTGGCCGCGCTGCTCACCTACGGCGTGCTTGCGCGCTACACGCAGCATTTGCTCAGCTTGGCCGCCGGGGCGCTGCTGGCCACAGCTTTCATGCATCTGCTGCCCGAGGCGATCAACAGCTCGACTGGGGCTCAAGAGCTGTTTGCCGTGTTGCTCGGTGCTTTGATTTTCTTCTTCTTGCTCGACAAAGCCGAGCTGTATCACCACGGCCATGAGCATCATCACCATGGCTCAGCACATGACCACGCACCACATGATCATGCGCATCATGACCACGCAACTCACGATCATGCTCACCCCGCCGCGAGCAGCGAAGCCAAGCGCTCGGGCGGCTGGGCTGTGTTGGTGGGCGACAGCGTGCATTGCTTTGGCGATGGCGTTTTGATCGCTTCGGCCTTTATCGCTGACGTGAAGCTCGGCATTGTGGCCAGCTTGGCCGTGCTCGCGCATGAAGTGCCGCATCACATGGGCGATCTGGTGGTGCTGCGCCAATCTGAGACCAGCTCCCATCCGGCGCTGCTCAAACTGTGCTTAGCAGGCGGCGTGACGGTGCTGGGCGGCATGGTGGGCTATTTCCTCGTGGCGCAGCTAGAAAGCCTGCTGCCCTTCATGCTGGTGATCGCCTCGGCCAGTTTCATGTATGTGGCGCTGGCCGATTTGATTCCGCAACTGCAAACCCGCCTCAGCCCACGCGAAACCTTTGCCCAAATCGCCTGGCTAGGTGTGGGCGTGGCTTTGGTGACGGTGGTGAGCGGGCTGGCGCATTAGCCTTGCTACTTGACGGCAAGCTCACTTGACTTGGCTGACCAAATTCTTCCCGGCAGCGGGCAATGGCAACAAGCCTGCTTGCGCAACTTGCGCGTCGCCAGATGCGACTGCGGCTTTGAGAAATGGCATCGGATTCACACCGCCTTTGCGGTTGCCCGAGATCACTGCGTAGCTCACAGCGCTCATTGGGTAGCTGCCTGCGCCTGGGCTGCCGTCAAGATCAGCGGAGAGGCTATCTGCGGCCCATTTGGCTTGCGCCAGCGCTTCATTCACTGAAGCCGTGCTCGGAGCCACAAAACGATCTGCCGCATTGCGCAGTTCGGCCATGCCTAGGCCTGCGCGTTGTGCTGCGCCGGGGCTTTCATAGCCAATCGCGCCGGGCGTGGCTTTGACGGCTTCAATCATCGCCGCACCGCCGCGCACACCGCGCCCGCTGCTCAGCGCCAGATTGTTGGTGCCCGCAATGGTGCGCCGCCATTTGGCATTGCCACGAGACACATAGGTGGAAAACACATACGACTGACCCGAGCCGTCGCTACGCCAAATGGGCACAATGGCGCGTGCGGGCAAGGGCATGCCGGGGTTGGCGGCTGCAATGACAGAATGATTCCATTGGGTGATAGCACCAGTGAAAATATCGCCCAAGATATCGCCGGAAAGCTTGATCGGCTTGCCGCCCAGTTCGGGTAGATTGATGATCACAGCCACTGCGGCTGCCGCCAAGGGTATTTGGCGCAGATTGGCTTGTTGCAAAGCTGCCGCGGTGAGCGGCACATCCGTCACGCCAAAATCCACATTGCCTTCCCGTGCCTGCGCAATGCCAGCGGAAGAGCCGGTGGGCTCGTAGCGAGCGCCGCCGGACGCTGAGCCGTATTGCGCCGTCCAGCTGGTCATCACATCGCGCATCAGGGTGGAGCCTGTGCCGATCGTCTGTGCGTTGGCTTGGCCGAAAACCAAGCTCATGCAAAGCAGGGCAAGCCGAGTCGTTTTGCGTGTACTAAATCGTGTTGTTTTCATTTGTCTAACTCTTGAACCTATTTAATATGACAAGAGTATGACAAGATATAGGATGAATTCCCTAAAAATCTAGAGAAATCTAAGATTCAACCGCTAAAGCGTGAAAACAAACCAGACAAACTTGCGTTTGTCTGGTTTGTTGCAGAGGCTGCAAGGTGGCGCGTTAAGGCAAATTGATGCCCGGCTGCACGATACAAATCCAGGTCATATCTGGTGTAAACAGACAGTTGGGTATCGTCGTGCCGGAGAATGTGCCGCCGCCAGTTGCACTCGGTGCATTGGTGGTGGCATTGCGCAGGCTGTTGATCAGCGGGCTCATTTGCGCGCCCACACCTTGGTCGCTGGCCGGGTTGATCTTGGCTGTCAGGAACAAAGGCGTGAGGCTGTAGTTTGAGGCCAAGCCAGCATTGTTGCCTGTGCCATTGGCCAAAGCCCAGCCGCTCACCGCCACCGGCACAGGCTGCTGCGTGATGTCGGGAGACTGGGTGGTGCCAACCGGCGTGCCAGACAAGCCAATACTCTGGCCAGCCACCACGTTATTGATCACCCGCGTGCCCGAGACCACGATGATGTTGGTGGTGTCGAAGGGTCGATCCAGCGCCGTCATCCCCGTGATATTGACCGGGCGGGGGGTGATGGTGGCATTTGCCACAGTCGGTTGGGTCAAGCTGTAGTTGCTTGCCAAGCCACCGTTGCTGCCATTGGCAAGAGCCGTATTGCTCACAAGCACGGCGCGGCTGCCCGCGTTGGCCGACACAAACGCCCCAGTTTGCCCACTGAAGCCCAGTGTCTCGCTGCCCACGCCCGTGCTGATTTGGCCGCCAGACAGCATGGCCAGCGTGTTGCCGTCATACACCTTGCCATCGGCCGTCATGCCGGTGATCGTCACGGCCTTGGGTGCGATGTTCGCGGTCAAGCCCGTCGGCTGGCCGGTCAGGTTGTAGTTGGAGGCCAGGCCACCGCCTTCACCGTTTTGCAGCGTAGCGCCGCTCACTGTGACGGCCAAGGCGTTGCCCACATTGGCTTGGCTGAATTGGCCTGTTGTGCCGCTAAAGCCCAAGCTTTCGCCGCTCACGCCAGTTGCAATGCTGCCGCCCGACAAACTGGCAACGCGGTTGCCGTTGTAATCGCGGTTGGCCGCCGTCATGCCAGCGATGCTCACATCGCGCTGGGCAATCGTCGCGCTCAAGGCGTTCGTGCCAGTGAGGTTGTAGTTGGAGAGCAGCGTGCCTTCACCCGCTGTGAGCGCACCACCCGCCGTCACATTGCGCAAGCCTGCATTGGCGCTGGAGAATGTGCCCGTGCTGCCGCTGTAGCCTAAGCTTTGGCCGCTGACCACGTTGTTAACCACCGCCGCGCCAGTGTTCACAGTCGCAGCCGTCGTGCCGTCGTATTGGCGGCCATTGGCTGTGAGGCCAGTGACGTTCACATCGCGCTGGGCAATCGTCGCGCTCAAGGCGTTCGTGCCAGTGAGGTTGTAGTTTGACAGCAGCGTGCCTTCGCCCGCGGTCAGCGCACCGCCGGCCGTCACGTTGCGCAAGCCTGCGTTGGCGCTGGAGAATGTGCCTGTGCTGCCGCTGTAGCCTAAGCTTTGGCCGCTGACCACGTTGTTAACCACCGCCGCGCCAGTGTTCACAGTCGCAGCCGTCGTGCCGTCGTATTGGCGGCCATTGGCTGTGAGGCCAGT
>JANMHJ010000071.1:0-245598 GCA_031375105.1 Variovorax sp. | reverse complement strand
GTTGCCAGAAGGCAAAGAGATGGTCATGCCAGGCGACAACGTGTCGATCAGCGTTAAGTTGATCAACCCGATTGCGATGGAAGAAGGTCTGCGTTTTGCGATTCGCGAGGGTGGCCGCACGGTCGGCTCTGGCGTTGTGGCTAAAGTTATCAAGTAAGTGAAGACTGTAGGGGCGTAGCTCAATTGGCAGAGTATCGGTCTCCAAAACCGAGGGTTGGGGGTTCGAGGCCCTCCGCCCCTGCCAACAAATTTTAAAAAATTTGTTGGCGCAGTCTTGAAATCGGCCCGGCGCACAGCGCTGGGCTTGTCTGTTTAAAGTATCCGGAGAAATTCCGGGTTATGAAGTCAAAAAAATGGCCACTGAGCAAGTTCAAACCGTAAACACTGGGGCTGACAAAGCCAAGCTGGCTGTGTCTGTGCTGCTGGTGGTGGCAGGTATTGTTGGTTTCTATATGTTGGCTAAGCAAGGCTCGCTCGCGCAATGGGGTGCGTTGATCGCCGCCTTGGTCGCCGCCGTGGTTGTTTTCGTTTCGTCCGAGACGGGTAAGGAATTGGTTGCCTTTGGCCGCGATGCTTGGCGTGAAGCCAAGAAAGTGGTTTGGCCTAGCCGCAAAGAAGCCATGCAAATGACTGCTTATGTCTTCGCCTTTGTGGTAGTGATGGCGCTGTTCTTGTGGCTGACTGATAAGACACTCGAATGGGCTATTTTTGACCTGTTGTTGGGCTGGAGAAAATAATGTCTGAGTTACACGAAGAAGTTATTGCTGCTGCCGAAGAGGATGCCGTACCTGCGGTAGCTGAGTCTTTTGCGCCAGCTGCGGGTATGCAGTGGTATGTGGTGCAAGCTTATTCCGGTATGGAAAAGGCCGTAGAGCGTAATATCCTAGAGCGTATCAACCGCGCGGGCATGCAAGCTAAATTTGGTCGCTTTCTCGTTCCTACCGAAGAAGTGGTAGAAATGAAAAATGGTCAGCGCAAGACAACCGAGCGTAAATTCTTTCCGGGCTACGTACTGCTAGAAATGGTGATGGATGATGAATCCTGGCACTTGGTCAAGCACACCAGCAAGGTGACGGGTTTTGTCGGTGGAGCGCGCAATCGCCCGGTGGCAATTTCTGAAGCCGAAGTGCAGAAAATCGTCAATCAAATGAAAGATGGTTCCGAAAAGCCGCGTCACAAAGTGGAGTTCACCTCGGGTGAGTTTGTGCGCGTCAAGGAAGGCCCATTCACTGATTTCAACGGCACAGTCGAAGAAGTCAATTACGAAAAAAGCAAAGTGCGTGTTTCGGTCACTATTTTTGGCCGTGCTACGCCTGTGGAGTTGGATTTTGCTCAGGTTGAAAAAACCTAAGCAGAGTAAAAAAATTCGCGCCTTCCGGTTCTGCGCGATCAAAGTTCAAAGAACCGTTAACCCCCGGGGAGCTGCATCAGCAGCGTTATCACCCGTAAGGAGAAAACATGGCAAAGAAAATTGTCGGCTTCGTGAAGCTGCAAGTCCCGGCCGGTAAAGCGAATCCCTCGCCACCTATTGGCCCAGCCTTGGGTCAGCGCGGCCTGAATATCATGGAGTTCTGCAAGGCGTTTAACGCCCAGACCCAAGGTATTGAGCCGGGTCTACCTCTGCCCGTCGTGATCACGGCATATGCAGACAAGAGCTTTACCTTCATCATCAAGACGCCTCCGGCGACCACCTTGATCAAGAAGGCGATCAAGCTGGACAAGGGCTCTGCCCGTCCTCACGTGGATAAAGTAGGCAAGATCACTCGCGCTCAACTAGAAGAGATCGCCAAAGGCAAAATCAAAGACATGAACGCTGCCAGCATTGATGCTGCCGTTCGTACCCTAGCTGGTTCCGCACGCTCGATGGGCGTCACGGTGGAGGGTCTGTAATCATGACTAAGCTCACAAAGAAACAAAAAACCCAAGTTGGCAAAGTAGACAGCAACAAGCTGTATCCCATCACTGACGCGCTCAGCATGGTGCAAACCGCAGCAACGGCAAAATTCGATGAATCCATCGACGTGGCTGTGCAGTTGGGTATCGATGCTAAGAAGTCGGATCAAGTGGTTCGCGGCGCGGTTGTCTTGCCAAATGGCACAGGCAAAACCAAGCGCGTGGCTGTGTTCGCTCAAGGTGCTAAGGCTGAAGAAGCCAAAGCCGCTGGTGCAGACATCGTGGGCATGGACGACTTAGCAGCGATGGTGAAAGCGGGCGATATGCCTTTTGATGTGGTGATTGCTGCTCCTGACGCGATGCGCGTTGTGGGTACGCTCGGTCAAATTCTTGGTCCACGTGGCTTGATGCCAAACCCGAAGGTTGGCACGGTGACCCCTGATGTGGCCACAGCTGTGAAAAACGCCAAAGCCGGTCAAGTGCAGTTCCGTGTTGACAAAGCCGGTATCGTGCACTCCACGATTGGTCGTCGCTCGTTCGATGCTGCGAAATTGCAAGGCAATTTAGTTGCCTTGGTCGATGCGCTGAATAAAGCCAAGCCTGCTTCTAGCAAGGGCGTGTACTTGAAGAAATTGGCTGTCTCGTCGACGATGGGTGTGGGTGTCCGTGTGGACATTCAGTCTCTGTCGGCTTGATGCAAAACAAGCGACATACGCTGGTCTGGCGCATGTCGCTTTCAGGTGGGCTGCGAAGCACATTGGTTGAAAGATCGAATGAATTTCGCAGGCCATCCAAGACCGTTGGTGCTAGAGGCTCTTGGGCTGACAGCTTAATCAGCATCTTCGGATGCGAGCCAACGCAGATGGCGGTCCCGCCGAACAGTATGAAAAAGTTGCAGAACTTGGAAATCTTGGTCGGTTGATCGCTGAATTAGAGGCGCAATGAAGGCACATGCTGACATTGCATTGTTCAAGGAGAAAGACGTTGAGTCTGAATCGCAGTGAGAAACAAGCCGTCATTGAAGAAGTGACTGGACTCGCAGCAAAAGCTCAAACGCTTGTCATGGCGGAATACCGTGGTATCACGGTGGCAGACATGACCAAGTTGCGCGTTGATGCCCGCAGCAAAGGTGTGAGCCTGAGTGTGTTGAAAAACACCTTGGCCCGCCGTGCAGTGGTTGGCAGCGCCTTCGAGGTCGTGTCTGAGCAGATGACTGGTCCGTTGATCTATGGCTTTTCTGAAGATGCCGTTAGCGCAGCCAAAGTGCTCGCTGATTTCGCCAAGACCAATGAAAAATTGGTGTTGCGCGGTGGTGCGTATGCAGGTAAAGCTCTGGATGTCAACGCGGTCAAGCAGCTGGCCAATATTCCATCCAAGGAAGTGTTGCTCGCACAATTGTGCGGATTGCTCATGTCCCCCATTTCGCGTACAGCTGTTGTGCTGGGCGCGTTGGCGGCGAAAAAAGAAGGTGTTGCTGCTTAATTTGCGGCATACACATACATCCATTTATCTCAATTTAGGAAAAATTATCATGGCATTTGATAAAGACGCATTCCTGACCTCGTTAGACAGCATGACGGTCATGGAACTCAATGACCTGGTCAAGGCAATCGAAGAGAAATTCGGCGTGAGTGCCGCAGCCATGGCAGCGCCTGCTGCCGGTGGTGGCGGTGGTGCAGCCGCAGCAGCCGAAGAGAAGACCGACTTCAACGTCGTGCTTCTTGAGACGGGCGCTAATAAAGTGTCGGTCATTAAAGCTGTGCGCGAAATCACCGGTTTGGGCCTCAAAGAAGCCAAAGATCTGGTGGACGGCGCTCCGAAAGTGGTCAAAGAAGCCATGCCAAAAGCCGATGCAGAAGCAGCGAAGAAGAAGCTGGAAGAAGCTGGTGCCAAGGCTGAGTTGAAGTAATTCATCTCCCTAGCTAAGGCTGGAGTGCCCGAAAAGGCCTCCAGCCTTTGCCACTTGAAGAAAAAGCAGCATCCGCCGCTTATTTCTTCAAGAAGGCACAAAAAAATCATTTCAAAAAATGCTTTCTTTGTGTCTTCTGACGTGACTGCAGAAGACCGCTTGGCTCGGGTGTTGCGCAATACAACACCGTCCGCCAACGGCTGGTAGTGGCCAGCCGCCAAGAGGGTTGCCTTCGCTTATGCGCAGGCCACTGTGCCAGTCGCCAAGACTTCCCCTGGAGATCTCATGGCCCAAGTTTCGACTTATTCCTACACTGAACGTAAACGCATTCGCAAGAGTTTTGGTACTCGCGATGCGGTGCTGGAAGTACCTTATCTGCTTCAGATGCAAAAAGATGCCTACACGCTCTTCTTGCAATCTGGTTCAGCCCCCACTAAACGTGTACACGAAGGTCTGCAAGCAGCTTTCGAATCCGCCTTCCCTATCGTCTCTCATAACGGTTTCGTGGAAATGAAATTCCTCGAATACAACCTGGCTAAACCAGCGTTTGATGTTCGTGAATGCCAAACGCGTGGCCTGTCGTTCGGTTCCGCCGTTCGCGCCCGCGTGCAGCTGATCATTTATGACCGCGAATCCTCCACCTCGCAGTCCAAGGTGGTCAAGGAAGTCAAAGAGCAAGAAGTCTATATGGGCGAAGTGCCCCTAATGACGGACAAAGGCTCGTTCATCATCAACGGCACCGAGCGCGTGATTGTTTCCCAGCTGCATCGCAGCCCAGGCGTGTTCTTTGAGCATGACAAAGGCAAGACGCACAGCTCCGGCAAATTGCTCTTTTCTGCCCGCGTGATTCCTTACCGTGGCTCTTGGCTCGATTTTGAATTCGACCCGAAAGATCTGCTGTATTTCCGCGTAGACCGTCGCCGCAAGATGCCTGTCACGATCCTGCTCAAAGCCATTGGCATGTCGCCTGAAGCGATTTTGGCCAACTTCTTTGTGTTTGATAACTTTCGTTTGATGGACAGCGGCGCACAAATGGAATTTGTGGCTGAGCGTCTGCGTGGCGAAGTGGCTCGTTTTGACATCACCGACAAGAGCGGCAAAGTCATCATCGCCAAAGACAAGCGCATCACCGCCAAGCACACCCGTGAGCTGGATCAATCGAGCACAACGCATATCAGTGTGCCAGAAGACTTCCTCGTGGGCCGTGTGGTCGCTCGCAATATCGTTGACCAAGACACAGGCGAGATCATTGCTAAAGCCAATGATGAGCTGACCGAAGCGTTGCTGAAGAAGCTGCGCTCTTCTGGTGTGAAAGATTTGCAGTGCCTCTACACCAATGAGTTGGATCAGGGAGCTTACATCTCTCAGAGCTTGCGCATTGATGAAACCCAAGACGAGACCGCTGCACGCGTGGCCATCTATCGCATGATGCGCCCTGGCGAGCCGCCGACTGAAGATGCTGTGCAGGCCCTCTTTCACCGCCTGTTCTTCAATCCAGACACGTATGACTTGTCACGCGTGGGGCGTATGAAATTCAACGCTCGTGTGGGTCGTGAAGGCTCTACCGGCGAGATGGTGCTTTCTCACGAAGACATCCTCTCGGTTGTAAAGATCCTGGTGGATCTGCGCAATGGCCGTGGCGAAGTGGACGACATTGATCACTTGGGTAATCGCCGCGTGCGTTGCGTGGGTGAGCTGGCTGAAAACCAGTATCGCACTGGCTTGGCACGCATCGAAAAAGCTGTGAAAGAGCGTTTGGGACAAGCAGAGCAAGAGCCCCTCATGCCGCATGATCTGATCAACTCCAAGCCAATCTCTGCCGCACTGAAAGAATTCTTCGGTGCATCGCAGCTGTCGCAGTTCATGGATCAGACCAACCCGTTGTCAGAGATCACGCACAAGCGCCGCGTCTCAGCCCTCGGCCCCGGCGGTTTGACGCGCGAGCGCGCAGGTTTCGAGGTGCGTGACGTTCACGTCACCCACTATGGCCGCGTCTGCCCGATTGAAACGCCTGAAGGCCCGAACATTGGTCTGATCAACTCGTTGGCGCTCTATGCACGCTTGAACGAGTATGGTTTTATCGAAACACCGTATCGCCGTGTGATTGACAGCAAGGTCACCAACCAGATCGATTACCTATCTGCCATCGAAGAAGGTAAGTATGTGATCGCTCAGGCCAATACCGTGCTTGACAAAGACGGCAAGCTGACGGGCGAGTTGATCTCTGCGCGTGATCAGGGCGAATCTGTGCTTGTGGGTGCAGAGGTCATTCAATACATGGATGTATCTCCCGCACAGATTGTTTCGGTGGCTGCTTCTCTCGTGCCTTTCTTGGAACACGATGATGCGAACCGTGCACTGATGGGTGCAAACATGCAGCGTCAGGCTGTGCCAGTGCTGCGCCCTGAAAAAGCGTTTGTCGGTACTGGTATTGAGCGTGTGGCGGCAGTGGACTCCGGCACCGTGGTGACGGCAAACCGTGGCGGCGTGGTTGACTACGTTGATGCGAGCCGCATTGTGGTTCGTGTTGACGACAAAGAAGCGACGGCTGGCGAAGTCGGTGTGGACATTTACAACCTGATCCAATACCAGCGCTCCAACCAAAACACCAACATCCACCAGCGCCCTATCGTTAAGCGTGGCGACAAGATCGCTAAGGGCGATGTGGTGGCTGACGGCGCATCGACCGACCTAGGCGAACTCGCTTTGGGTCAAAACATGCTCGTGGCCTTCATGCCTTGGAACGGCTATAACTTTGAAGATTCGATTTTGATCAGCGAGCGCGTCGTATCGGAAGACCGCTACACCTCGATCCACATCGAAGAACTCGTGGTGATGGCGCGTGACACCAAGCTGGGTTCGGAAGAAATCACACGTGATATTCCTAACCTCTCAGAAGTACAGCTCAACCGCTTGGACGAATCGGGCATCATCTACGTAGGTGCAGAAGTGCAGCCTGGCGATACGCTGGTTGGCAAGGTCACCCCCAAAGGCGAGACCACGCTCACCCCTGAAGAAAAGCTCCTGCGAGCGATTTTCGGCGAAAAAGCCAGTGACGTGAAAGACACCTCTTTGCGTGTGGATCAGGGCTCGCAAGGCACTGTGATCGACGTGCAAGTGTTCACGCGCGAAGGCATTGTGCGCGACAAGCGTGCTCAGCAGATCATTGACGACGAGCTCAAGCGCTTCCGTCTGGATTTGAACGACCAGCTGCGCATTGTGGAAGCCGATGCGTTTGACCGCATCGAAAAATTGCTCAATGGCAAAACTGCCAATGGCGGTCCGCAAAAGCTGGCCAAAGGCAGCAAGATCGACAAAGCTTACATGGCTTCGGTGGAGAAATACCACTGGTTCGACATACGTCCTGCTGACGAAGATGTCGCCGCGCAACTGGAGTCCATCAAAAACGCCATCGAGCAGCAGCGCCATAGCTTTGATTTAGCTTTTGAAGAAAAGCGCAAAAAACTCACACAAGGCGACGAGTTGCCAGCGGGCGTGCTCAAGATGGTCAAGGTCTACTTGGCTGTGAAGCGTCGTTTGCAGCCCGGTGACAAGATGGCGGGTCGTCACGGCAACAAGGGCGTGGTCTCCAAGATCGTACCCGTGGAGGACATGCCTTACATGGCAGATGGCACACCGTGCGACATCGTGCTCAACCCGCTGGGCGTGCCATCGCGCATGAACGTCGGTCAGGTGCTGGAAGTGCATTTGGGTTGGGCCGGCAAAGGCATTGGTCAGCGCATCGGCGACATGTTGCAAGCGCAAGCGAAAGCTGCAGAGTTGCGCAAATACATGGAAACCTTCTACAACACATCTGGCCGCAAGGAAGATCTGTCCAAGGTGTCTGATGAAAGCGTGGTCGAAATGGCGCACAACCTATCCTCCGGTGCTACGTTCGCGACACCGGTGTTCGATGGTGCAGCCGAAGAAGACATCCGCGCCATGCTTAAATTGGCATATCCGGAAGACATCGCTAAAGCCAAGGGCCTGACCGAGACACGCACACAAGCGTATCTCTATGATGGCCGTACAGGCGAGCAGTTTGAGCGTCCCACGACGGTGGGTTACATGCATGTCTTGAAACTGCACCATTTGGTGGATGACAAGATGCATGCCCGCTCCACAGGGCCGTACAGCTTGGTCACGCAGCAGCCGCTGGGTGGCAAGGCACAGTTTGGTGGCCAGCGTTTCGGCGAGATGGAGGTGTGGGCACTCAAAGCCTATGGCGCTTCTTACACCTTGCAGGAAATGTTGACTGTCAAATCCGACGACGTGCAAGGACGCACCAAGGTCTACGAGAGCATCGTCAAGGGCGAGCACACCATCCAGGCGGGCATGCCTGAGTCGTTCAATGTTTTGGTCAAGGAAATTCGTTCCTTGGGCATCGACATTGAACTTGAGCGCAACTAATCGTAAAGGAACTGGAAACATGAAATCCTTACTCGACCTGTTCAAGCAGTTCACCCCTGACGAGCACTTCGATGCGATTCGCATCGGCATTGCATCTCCGGAAAAAATCCGTTCCTGGTCCTTTGGCGAAGTCAAAAAACCCGAGACGATCAACTACCGCACTTTCAAACCTGAGCGTGACGGCCTGTTTTGTGCCAAGATTTTTGGTCCTATCAAGGACTACGAATGCTTGTGCGGCAAATACAAGCGCCTCAAGCACCGTGGCGTGATTTGCGAAAAATGCGGCGTGGAAGTTACGCAGGCCAAAGTGCGCCGCGAGCGTATGGGCCATATCGATCTGGCTGCGCCTTGCGCTCATATATGGTTCCTGAAGTCTTTGCCATCGCGCTTAGGCCTCGTACTCGACATGACGCTGCGCGACATTGAGCGCGTACTTTATTTTGAAGCCTACGTTGTGACCGATCCTGGCATGACACCGTTGAAGAAATTCAGCATCATGTCCGAAGACGACTACGATGCCAAAGTGCGCGAATACGGCGATGAATTCCAAGCCAAAATGGGCGCGGAAGGCATCAAGGAATTGCTGGCTGGACTCGATCTCGAAATTGAAATCGAGAAACTGCGCAATGACTTGACCGGTTCTGAAATCAAGATCAAGAAAAATGCCAAGCGCCTCAAGGTGCTCGAAGCGTTCAAAAAGTCGGGCATGAAGCCTGACTGGATGATCTTGGAAGTGTTGCCTGTGTTGCCGCCTGATCTGCGTCCTCTCGTGCCGCTGGACGGAGGGCGTTTTGCGACTTCTGATCTGAACGATCTGTATCGTCGCGTGATCAACCGCAACAGCCGTCTGCGTCGCCTGCTCGAACTCAAAGCGCCCGAGATCATTGCGCGCAACGAAAAGCGCATGCTGCAAGAATCGGTAGACAGTTTGCTTGACAACGGTCGCCGTGGCAAAGCCATGACAGGCGCTAACAAGCGTGCTTTGAAGTCTTTGGCCGACATGATCAAAGGCAAGAGTGGTCGTTTCCGCCAGAACTTGCTGGGCAAGCGTGTGGACTACTCCGGTCGCTCTGTGATCACCGTGGGCCCAACGCTCAAGCTGCATCAGTGCGGTTTGCCCAAGCTCATGGCGCTGGAATTGTTCAAGCCCTTCATCTTTGCTCAGCTCGAAGTGCGCGGCATCGCCACCACGATCAAGGCTGCGAAGAAAGAAGTCGAATCCGGTACGCCAGTGGTGTGGGATATTTTGGAAGAAGTGATTCGTGAGCATCCCGTGCTCTTGAACCGCGCCCCTACACTACATCGCTTAGGTATCCAAGCGTTTGAACCGATCCTGATCGAAGGCAAGGCCATCCAGTTGCACCCGCTCGTTTGCTCGGCATTCAACGCCGACTTCGACGGTGACCAAATGGCCGTTCACATTCCGTTGTCTGTGGAAGCGCAGATGGAATGCCGCACCCTGATGCTGGCTTCCAATAACGTGCTCTTTCCTGCATCGGGCGAGCCGTCGATTGTGCCGTCGCAAGACGTGGTGCTGGGTCTGTACTACGCCACACGTGAGCGCATCAACGCCAAAGGCGAAGGCATGGTCTTCACTGATCTGGCTGAGCTGCAGCGTGCGCTTGACGCGGGTGTTGTGGAAATCACCTCGCGTATCAATGTGCGTTTGGTAGAGTACGCCTTAGACAAAGTGACAGGCGAATTCACCAGCAGCGTCAAGCTGCGCTCCACGACCGTGGGCCGCGCTTTGCTGTCTGAAATTCTGCCCAAAGGCTTGCCTTTTGAGAATATTGACAAGGCACTCAAGAAGAAAGAAATTTCTCGCTTGATCAATACCTCGTTCCGTAAGTGCGGCTTGAAAGAGACCGTTGTGTTTGCTGACAAGCTGCTGCAAAGCGGTTTCCGTTTGGCCACACGCGCCGGCATCTCGATTGCCATCGATGACATGCTCGTCCCTAAAGAAAAGCACACCATCATTGCTCGCGCTGAAACCGAGGTCAAAGAGATTGGCAACCAATATGCTTCAGGCTTGGTGACGGCGGGCGAGCGCTACAACAAGGTGGTGGACATTTGGGGCAAAGCCGGAGACGAAGTCTCCAAGGTGATGTATGCCCAGTTGTCCAAAGAAAAGACCATCGACCGTCATGGCAATGAAGTGGAGCAAGAATCCTTCAACTCTATTTACATGATGGCTGACTCTGGTGCTCGCGGCTCTGCTGCACAGATTCGTCAGGTGGCGGGAATGCGCGGTTTGATGGCCAAGCCGGATGGCTCGATCATCGAAACGCCCATTACGGCTAACTTCCGCGAAGGCCTCAACGTGCTGGAGTACTTCATCTCGACACACGGTGCGCGTAAAGGCTTGGCTGACACGGCGCTCAAAACCGCTAACTCAGGCTACCTCACACGCCGTTTGGTGGATGTGACGCAAGACCTCGTGGTGATCGAAGATGATTGCGGCACACAAAACGGCCAAATCATGCGCGCTATCGTTGAGGGCGGTGAAACCATTGAATCTCTGCGTGACCGCATCTTGGGCCGCACAGTGATTGATGACATCATCCATCCTGAAACACGTGCTGTGATGATTCCATCTGGCTTCTTGCTGTCTGAAGACGAGATCGACCTGATCGAAGCTTCTGGTGTCGATGAAGTCAAAGTGCGCACCGTGCTCAACTGCGAAACACGCTTTGGCCTGTGCGCCAAATGCTATGGCCGTGATTTGGGTCGTGGTGGCTTGATCAACATGGGTGAGGCGGTCGGCGTGATCGCAGCTCAGTCGATTGGCGAACCCGGCACTCAGCTGACCATGCGTACCTTCCACATCGGTGGTGCGGCATCGCGTGCAGCTGTGGCTTCTAGTGTGGATGCCAAGAGCGCTGGCTCAATTGGCTTCAACAGCACGATGCGTTATGTGAGCAATTCCAAAGGTGAATTGGTGGTGATTTCCCGTTCAGGTGAAATTATCATTGCCGATGACAATGGCCGCGAGCGCGAACGTCACAAAGTGCCCTATGGCGCGGTGCTGGCGGTCAAAGCTGACCAAGCCATCAAGGCAGGTAAGATTCTGGCTAACTGGGACCCTTTGACGCGCCCTGTGATCACCGAGTTCGCGGGAAAGGCTAAATTCGAGAACGTCGAAGAAGGCCTCACTGTGGCTAAGCAGCTTGACGAAGTTACAGGTTTGTCTACGCTGGTGGTGATTGACCCCAAGCGTCGTGGTTCTACCAAAGTGGTGCGCCCACAGGTCAAACTGATCGATGCTACTGGCAAAGAAGTGAAGATTCCCGGCACTGATCACTCGGTGACGATTGGTTTCCAAATCGGTGCTTTGATTCAGGTGCGCGATGGTCAAGACGTGGGCCCAGGCGAGGTGCTCGCGCGTATTCCGGTCGAAGGCCAGAAGACGCGAGACATCACCGGCGGCTTGCCGCGCGTGGCCGAGCTGTTTGAAGCCCGTTCACCGAAAGACAAAGGTATTCTTGCCGAGATGACCGGCACGATCTCCTTCGGCAAAGAAACCAAAGGCAAGGTTCGCTTGCAGATCACCGACCCAGAAGGAAAAGTCTGGGAAGAGCTGATCCCCAAAGAGAAGAACTTGCTGGTGCACGAAGGCCAAGTGGTCAACAAAGGCGAGAACATTGTGGACGGCCCAGCCGACCCGCAAGACATTCTGCGCCTCTTGGGTGTTGAAGAGCTGGCCCGCTATGTGGTGGACGAAGTGCAAGACGTGTATCGCTTGCAAGGCGTGAAGATCAACGACAAGCACATCGAGACGATCGTTCGCCAGATGCTGCGCCGTGTGGTGATCGACAACGTCGGTGATTCCAGCTACATTGCTGGAGAACAAGTCGAGCGCTCACAGCTGCTCGATGCCAACGATGCATTGCGCGCCGAAGGCAAATTGCCGGCCACGTTCACCAACTTGCTGCTGGGTATCACCAAAGCCTCGCTGTCAACGGACTCCTTCATCTCGGCGGCTTCCTTCCAGGAAACCACCCGCGTGCTCACCGAAGCTGCCATCATGGGCAAGCGCGACGAGCTGCGTGGCTTGAAGGAAAACGTGATTGTCGGTCGCCTTGTGCCTGCTGGCACGGGCATGGCGTATCACAAGGCTCGCAAGGCTCGTGAAGCGATGGACGACGCAGAGCGCCGCACCATTGCCGAAACGGAAGCCGCAGAGTTGGCTGAGGCCACAGGCGGATCGGAGCAGACGAGCGAAGCAGCATAAGCTGTTTTTCTCTGCTGTAATAGCGACTTGGGGTAACCTAAGTCGCTATTTTTTTGATAGCGAGGTTCCCTTATTTTATAAGGGCGATTGGCGATTTTTCTTAAAAAAATGGGAGAAGCTTAACTGTTCAAAGCTTCCAACAGCTCAGTCTCAATTTCGATCTGCTTTTTGTTGTGCTGTAGCTCAGCACCGTCGATCAGGAAGTTATCTTCCACGCGTTCGCCCAAGGTCATCACCTTGGCCAATTGCAAATTGATGCGGTGTTTGGCCAAGACGCGTGCGATACGGTAGAGCAGGCCGCTGCGATCCGAGCAACTGACTGACAGCAACCAGCGCTGCGCTTTTTCATCCGGTGCGAGGCTCACGCGCGGTGCAATCGGGAAGCTCTTAACCCGACGCGAGACACGCGCCTTAGACGGCGTTGGAAGTTCAGCTTGCGCGGCCAGCGTGCGCGGCAGTTCGATCTCGATCATTTGCATCAGCTCTCGGTGATGCTCTTGAAGAGCATCACTGACGACCTGGAAGGTATCGAGCGCGTAGCCGTTTTGCGCGGTGTGAATGCGGGCATCCAAAATCGAGAAGCCTTCGCTGTCAAAGAAACCGCAGATACGCGCAAACAAATCGCTTTGATCGGGGGTGTAGACTAGCACCTGAATGCCTTCGCCTACGGGCGAGAGGCGTGCACGGACAATAGCTGGTATTTTAGAGTTGTTTAGGCCATCTTCCCTTATAGAATCTGCGGGGGGTGCTCCTATTTTAGTAGCGCTTGCGGTATCAATATGACGCGAGAGTTGGCGTGCATGCCAGGCAATATCGTTGGCATCGTGGCGCATAAAGTAGCTCACATCCAGCGTGCTCCAAAGCGCTTTTTCAGCTTCGTGGGGCAGGGCGTAGAGTGCAAGTTTTTGCAGTGCTTCGGTTTTACGCGCCTGGACTACAGCGCTGGCATCGGGTGCGCGGCCGCCCAAGCTGCGCAAGCTGAGGCGATACAAATCTTCCAGTAGCTTGCCTTTCCAGGCGTTCCACACCTTGGGCGAGGTGCCGCGAATATCGGCCACAGTGAGCAAATACAGCGCAGTGAGGTTGCGCTCATTGCCCACGCGCTGCGCAAAAGCGGTGATCACATCCGAGTCGCTTAAGTCTTGCTTTTGCGCGAACGAGCTCATGATGAGATGCTGATGCACGAGAAATTCGATCAGTTGCGTGTCTGCTTTCTCAATGCCATGCTGGCGGCAGAAACTGCGAGCCTCCAAGGCACCCAGATCGGAGTGATCGCCTCCACGGCCTTTGGCGATGTCGTGAAACAGCGCAGCGATATACAAAATCCAAGGCTTGTCCCAGCCCGCAGCGAGCTGACTGCAAAACGGGTATTCATGCGTATGCTCGGCCATGAAGAAGCGGCGCACATTGCGCAGCACCATCAGGATATGTTGATCCACGGTATATACGTGAAACAGATCATGCTGCATTTGCCCCACGATTTTGCGAAACACCCACAGATAACGCCCAAGCACCGAGGTTTGGTTCATCAGCCGCATGGCATGCGTGATGCCTTGAGGCGACTGCAAGATGCGCAGAAACATCGCTCGGTTTGCCGGATCACGCCTGAAATCGGCATTCATGATGCCGCGTGCGTTGTACAGAGCGCGTAAGGTGCGAGCGGAGAGGCCTTTGATGCCCAGCGTGGTTTGGTAAACATGGAAGGTTTCCAAAATCGCATGGGGCTGCGTCAAATACACATCGTCTGAAGTGACTTCAATCATGCCGGCTTTGTCGGCAAAACGCTCATTGATCGGGCGTGTAGTTTGCGTTTGCGGGAACAGCTTCTCCTCAATACCCAGCAGCAAAATCTGAGAGAGTTGCGTCACAGCTTTGGCAGCCCAGTAATAGCTCTTCATGAGTTTCTCACTGGCTTTGCGCTGCGACTGATGTTCCCCCATGGCCACATAGCCAAAGCTCTGCGCCACGGCATGCTGCAAGTCAAACACCAAGCGATCTTCGCGCCGCTGGGCAGCGATATGCAGCCGAGCTCGCACCAGAGAGAGCAGAGCCTCATTGCGCTTGATCTCGCGCACCTCGCGTGCTGTGGCTAAGCCTTTACGAGCTAAATCGTCCCAATTTTTACCCAAACCTGCGGCTTTGACCAACCAGAGAATGAGTTGTAAATCGCGCAAACCGCCCGGGGACTCTTTGCAATTGGGCTCCAGCGAATACGGCGTGTCTTCAAACTTGGTATGGCGCTGGCGCATCTCCAGTGTTTTGGCGGTGAAGAATGCTTGCGGGTTGAGCGCAGTGCGGTAAGCCTTGGCAAACTGTCGGTGCAGCATAGCCGCACCGACCAGCCGCCGCGATTCAAGCAAACTGGTCTGCACCGTCACATCCGCCTGCGACTCACTCAAGCATTCGGCGACCGTGCGCACGCTCGATCCAATCTCAAGCCCCGCATCCCAGCAAGCCGTGATGAAGCTGCTTGCACTGGTCTTGAAAGACTCGTCAGCATCTGCATCCATGCCCTCGGGCAGCAAGATCAGCACATCAATATCGGAGTGCGGAAACAACTCGCCCCGCCCGTAGCCGCCCACAGCCAGCAAAGCCACAGAAGCAGCAAAACCCGCCTGCACCCACAATTGGCGCAATACCTCATCGGCCACCGCGCTGAGCTCACGCAGTTGCAGCTTCACGCTGCGCGTGGATGCACCTGTGGCGGCAATTTTCTCAAGAACAATGGCTTTTTTAGATCGAAATGAGCCGTTTGCCGTTATATTCATTGCGCAGAGTGCTCGTAAATTAATAGCATCATCAGATGCGTGAGAGATCAGGCAGCAAGCCAAGCGGGTGCTGGCGGCGAGCCTGTAGAGACGGTCATCAACTCATAACCCGTCTGCGTGACGAGCACGGTGTGTTCCCACTGGGCTGAAAGCGAATGGTCTTTGGTCACAATCGTCCAGCCATCGCCCAGCTCACGAATGTCTTTGCGACCCATATTGATCATCGGCTCTACAGTGAAGCACATGCCAGGCACGATCGCCTCACCCGTACCCGCTTTGCCATAGTGCAGCACCTGCGGCTCTTCATGAAATTTCTGGCCAATGCCGTGACCGCAAAACTCGCGCACCACGCTGTAGCCTTGGCTTTCAGCAAAACGCTGAATCGCCGCGCCGACATCGCCCAATTTGTTACCGGGCTTGACCTGCGCAATGCCCTTCCACATGCATTCATAGGTGATGGCGCACAGCCGCTTAGCAAAAGGCGACACCTCGCCCACCAAGAACATACGGCTGGTATCACCATGCCAACCGTCTTTGATCACAGTCACATCAATGTTAATGATGTCACCTTTTTTAAGCACTTTGTCGCTGGGCATGCCATGACAGACCACGTGGTTAACGGATGTGCAAATCGAACCGGGAAACGGCGGATAGCCCGGTGGCGCGTAGCCCACGGTGGCGCTTTGGCAGCCTTGCACATTGATGATGAAATCCAGTGCGAGTTTGTCCAGCGCCAGCGTGGTGATGCCGGGTTTGACATGCGGTGTCAGGTAATCCAGCACTTCAGAAGCCAGACGGCCAGCCAGCCTCATGCCATCGATGCCAGCTTGATCTTTAAAGGTGATGCTCATGTTTCGTTCCACCCCGAATTATCCCCGCTTTGTTAGGGTGCATCACTGAACCGATGAATATGTCTGAATTCACAGTGAATTTGTGAGAAAAAGCTTAAAAAAGTGAGAAATCACTGTCAGATTTACCGGGGCCGACAACTCAAAAATGATGCCTTCCGATGCAATGGGCCCCTTGTCATCATCAATTTGAGGTTTTTCATGAACTGGTCTCTTGCATCTGAAGCATTCCCCTGTGATCCCGATATTTCTGCGCATCTACATCGACGCATTGAGCGCGATTTTGCGCAACGATGGAACGAGCAATGGAGCGGGCGATCGTTGTTGCACGGACTCACACCTGGTACGAACGCCGTGCGCCTGAATGGCAACGACTATCTCGCGCTGACTGGCCATCCTGATATCGTGCGTGCCCAGACTGATGCCATGCGGCATGACGCTGAATTCGCCATTCAATCCAGCGTGTTTTTGCATGGCTCGCATCCTGTACGCGATCTGGAGCGTGGCTTAGCTCGATGGGTTGGAAAAGAAGACGGTCTGATTTGTCAGTCAGGCTACGCTGCCAACCTCGGTTTACTACAAGCTATTGCAGATGAGTCCACACCCGTTTACATCGACACTCTTGCGCATATGTCGTTGTGGGAGGGCGCACGCGCAGCGAAGGCTCCTGCACAACCATTTCGCCACAACGATCCAGCGCATCTAGCACGGCTAATGGCACGTAATGGCCCAGGCATTGTGATTGTGGACTCGGTATACAGCACCACGGGAGCCTTGTGTCCGTTGGCTGATATTGTTGATGTGGCGCGTCGAGCGGGTAGCATGATTTTGGTAGATGAATCGCATTCTCTCGGTACGCATGGGCCGGGTGGAGCTGGGCTGTGCGCAGAGCTAGGTTTGTCGCAAGACGTGCACTTCATCACAGCGAGTTTAGCCAAAGCATTTGCTGGAAGAGCGGGCTATTTCACCGTGCCAGCTGCGATGCGTAACTATGTGCTGAGTTTTAGTTATCCCAATATGTTCAGCTCATGCCTTCTACCCCACGAAATCGCTGCGTTAGCCGCAACACTGGAAGTGATCAAACGAAGCAATGCTGAGCGCCAGCGTTTGCATCGGTTTTCTCGCCAATTGCGTCAGGGTTTATCTGAATTGGGCTACCCCGTGCATCAGGGCACTGAGCAAATCATTGCGCTCGAATCGGGCACCGAGCCTGCGACCATGATCTTGCGAGATTTGCTAGAAGAGCGCGATGTATTTGGCGCGGTTTTTTGCGCCCCGGCCACAAGTCGCAATCGCACGATGGTGCGGTTGACCGTCAGCAGTGCGTTAACAGAAGCAGAGCTTGATCACGTGCTTGATGCAGCCGCTGAAATTGCGCCTATTGCTCAACCTTGGCAATGGCCTCTGGCACGACGTGCAGCAATGCAGCGCGAAGGTGCGGGGCAAGCGGCTTTGGAAGCAGCTTAAGCGTCGCAATCTACCCCGCGCTCAGGCAAGCTCGCGAGGAAGGCGCGATGCCCAAGGCCGATCTGACCTAAGGTAGATTGAGGGAAGTGCGCTGCGATCAAATGTCCGCCCGTGCCCAGCGCCACAGCCGGAACCGCTTGCGGGGCTTGCGTAGTGCCCAGAGCTTGCAGCCATTCGGCATCGCTGAGCATCTGCCCCTGCGTGATAGCAGCAAGCGTAGAGGCATCATGGCCTGCAGCGCTGGCCAGATCGACAGCAGCGCTTAAATCTTTGTACATCTCAAACTGCAACCAATGCGCTTGCCCGGCGGCATCCAGCCCTAGCAAGCCAAATGGCTCGGGCAGAACCACATACTCCATGCAGTCGAGTCGCTTGAGCCAATCCAGCATTGACTGTTGAACGGCTCGGTCTTGCAAAGCCAGCTGTTGGCTGCGGCGCAAGGCGTTACGCCAAACGCCTTCGTGAAAATCCATCGGTGCGCCGTAATGTTGCCGCAGCGCACCCACCAACTGCTGCACCAATTCGGGATGCTGCTTGGTCACATAGCGGTCAATCAAGCCGTCATTGAACGCGGCCACCGCGGTGTGCTCGTCTGCTTTGCCTGTCAGCAGCACGCGGTAAGGAGGCCAAGGTGGGCTGGCTTTGAGCACCTCGAGCCCATTGGCGGCGGGCATCGCGTAGTCCACCACGGCGATGCTGGGCAGACCATAGCGATGGCTTTGCGTGCGCCAGTAATCCAAAATCTGCCCAGGCAAAGGCTTGCCTTTGTGCCATTGGTTGATGATCTCTTGATGCAGTGCGACATCATCCTCCCATTGCTGGGATTGAGCATGAATTTGTGCAAGATAGTCGCGCATGCGGGTGTGAAAACGAATGCACCACTCGCGCGGCAGGACAATCGCCAGCATCTCCAGATACGGCGTTTCGTCGTCGAGAAAAACCAGGGCACTAGGCCGGTGATAGAGGGGAAACTTCATGATTTGACAATGCTTCTTCAGAAGGGGCCAGTTGGCAGGGCAATTGGAGGGTAAAGGTGGCGCCCATGGCGGGCTCGGAATGAACCATGATCGTGCCTTGTGCAGCTTCAACGACCTGCTTGCAAAACGCCAAACCCAGGCCATGGCCAGTTTCGTTGGCGGTGGAGAAAAACGGCTCGAAGATCAGTTTGATTTGACTGGCGTTGATGCCGACACCCCGGTCTGATATTTTGATGCGTCCAAGCGCATCGCGTGTACCTATTTCAATGTGTAAATCGCCTTTGCCGTAACGAGACTGGGCTGATTTGAGCGAGTACAGGGCATTCTTGATCAGATTGTTGAGCACCTGCACGAACTGTCTTTGCGAGCCGTGAAACCAAAAATCCGAATGCAAAACCACCTGCACACATTGTCGCTCGCGCTTAGAGCCAAAAGGGTAATCTTCCAAGACCTTGCTAACCAATTGCCGAGCGGATAGCAACTGGGTGGCATTGGGCTGATAGGTGTAGCGCGCATTGGCCATTTGCAGGTCAATGTGATGATTGATCGCGCGCGTGAGCGCATCCATGCGTGTGGCCAGTTCGCCCAAGCGCTGGGCGTGAAGGTCATCAATGGCAACAGCCTCGCTGCGGATCGCTTGCGCAATCAAAGCCAGGGTGGCCAGCGGTGTGCGCAACTCATGCGCCATGATGCCGATCACATTGAGCGAATGTCGAAGGCGTTCGCGGCGCAGGTTGGCGCTCGATAATGCAAGCAATCCAGCGCTGACCCAAGCAAACATAAAAACCACGCTGTGCTCCATCGGCAGAGCGTTTAAACCATCTAGCATGGTGTGCGCCAACAAGCTGGCTGTGAAAGCGCCCAAGGCAAGACCGAGTGTCGCCACCCTCCAATCGGTTAAGTGGTAATACACGACGATCATGGTGGCAACTGTGGCCATCCACATAGCCGAGCCAGCATTCATCCAATACATCCAAATGAAGAAGAAGGGGAGCTGGAGCCAGCACACGGCAGAAAAATAGAGCTTCATCCCGGGCGTGTGACATTGATTGCCTGAAGGGTGCAGGATCAGGCCGAAACCAGTGACCGCCATGAAAATACGCACGCGCCAATCCTCAAATGTTTGAGGCAAGACCGATGTCCACAGAAACCAGAATGCGAGATGACCGATCACCGTAAAAATTCCCAGCCATTGCAGACGCCGCCGAGAAGGATGCAAGATGATTTCCATCTCAGGCATCACGATCCAGTCTTTGAGCTGTTTCCAAGCGCGGGCGATCATAGCAAGGGGTTCTGTGAGGACTTCGGTTTGTAGACAATGGCGGTTTGTCGTTGATATGACAGGATTAACGTGTCTTATTGTGAGCCTGTTTTGAAGGAAGGGCATACTCTGTGCATGATTCAACCTGCCAATTTTGACAGCGTCATACTTGACGGCCTTCTGGCCGACTGGATGGCGGCACTGCAATCCGAAGCTGTGGAAGCGCTGGTCGTGCTGGGCCCTGATGTGATCGATACATCGGTGCATCGCTGCGTGCGTGCTGTGCACCCGCCGCGTTTGCACGCGATGGCGCAGGCTTTGGCCGTGAGCGAGGAGTTTGGCCGCGAATGGGTGGAGTCGGATTCGCCCTTGGCGCTTTGGCAAGACATCTCGCGCGGAAGCTATGCGGATTTGAGCCGCTGGCGCTTGCTGGCGCTCTCGCACGGCCTGCAATCGATGGTACGTGTGGCTTTTTTGCTGCCGCGAGGCAAGGCACTCGAATGCTATTTGATGACGCCGCGTGCTTTGCATGACAAAAGCGAGGCCACGGCCTTGGTCTGGTCGATCCTCAATATCTGGCCACGCATCAAACGCGGCATGGCCGAGGTGATTTGCCCCTTGAGCCCGCGTGAGAAAGAATGCTTGGCCTTGGCCTTCGATGGCTTGACCGCTTCTGAGACTGGAAAAAAACTCGATTGCAGCGAGCGCACGGTGAACTATTACCTCTCCAACGCGATGCGTAAGCTAGGTGTGGACAACAAGCTGGCCGCCGCTGAGCGGGCGATTTGGTATGGGGTGATTTAAGCGCTCAGGTTGATGATGGCCTGCGCTGAATCACCTCTTGTGCGCTTGTTTCATAGGCAGCAGCAAGCGCGAGCAGCTTTGCATCGTCTTGCGGTTGGCCGATGATCTGCACGCCCATCGGTAGCCCTGCTTGGCTAAAACCGCAGGGCAGGCTGATCGCAGGCAGGCCGGCAAAGGTGGCGTAGATCGTGCATTCCATCCAGCGGTGATAGGTGTCCATGGGGCGAGTGCTGCTGGCGGTGATGATTTCTTTTGGCCAACGTTGCTCGACAGGAAACGGCCACATTTGAACCGCCGGCAAAGCCAGAAAATCATGCGATTCAAACAGCTTGAGCATGCTGTGATAAAAAGAAGTGCGCGTGGCACTGGCGCGCATCAATTCTGTGCCTTTCAAGTCTTGGGCACTGTCGTACTCCCACAAGGCTTCAGGTTTGATCGTCTCGCGGTTGCTGGGTTGGAGCAGATGCGGCGCGATGCGTGAGCTCACCAAAGCCTTGCGCCACACCAGCCAAGCTTGCCAGACCTGATCGGGTGGCATCCTGAAAATGCAAGGATCAATCACCGCGCCAGCATCTGCCATGCGCTGCAAGCCCTGCTCACACTGCGCCAACACGCCGGGCTCTGTTGCAAGATGGCCTTGTAAATCGCCGAGCCAGCCGATGCGCTGATTGTTAAAGGAAAAGTGACTGTTTGCCGTTATATTATCTATATAGTTTGCTATAGAAAGAGGAGCATTTGATGAGTAACCTGATTGCGTCTGCAAGAGCATCGCGAGGCTTTGCACATCACGCGCCATCGGCCCTTCTGTGCTCAATTGCGCGATCCACGCATCGGTCGCAGGCCACATCGGCACGCGGCCTTGGCTGGGGCGCAGGCCAAACACATTGTTCCAAGCGGCAGGGTTACGTAAGCTGCCCATGAAATCAGAGCCATCGGCCACACTGAGCATCTGCGTGGCCAGCGCCACGGCTGCCCCGCCGCTGGAGCCGCCTGCCGTTTTGCGGTGATCGTAGGCATTGCGGGTCGCACCAAAAACCTCATTGAAAGTGTGCGAACCTAGTCCAAATTCGGGCGTATTCGTCTTACCGATGACAATGCAGCCCGCCGCTTTCATGCGCTGCACCATCAGGCCATCTTCTTTCGGGATGAAGTCTTTGAGCAGCGGGCTACCTTGCGTGTTGGGCAAGCCGGTGCAGGGCGAGATATCTTTGATGGCTTGCGGTATGCCATGCAGCCAGCCTTTGCTTTTGCCTTGAGCAAGCAGCGCATCATGCTGCGCGGCCTCTTGCATCAATTCATCGGCTGGACGCAGGTTCACGATAGCGTTAACCCGAGGGTTCACCTGCGCAACGCGCACAAGCGTGGCTTGCATGAGCTCTTGGCAGGAGACTTGCTTAGAGAGAATGAGATGGGAGAGGTGCGATGCACCAAAACTGGTAATTTCCATGACGGTGTGCTTTGATTAATAGGCTACATTGTGGAACACGATTATTCATTGGAGTGCTGGAATCATGAAACGCTACACATTTGTCTCGACCGCCTTGACCGCCATCAGCCTCGCCGCAGCGCTGCTCAGCCCCTTGGCCGCACATGCGCAGGCTAAGACGCTCAAAGTCATTCCACATGCCAACCTGACCGTGCTTGACCCGGTCTGGACGACTGCCTTCATCACCCGCAACCACGGCTACATGATCTATGACACGCTGTTTGGCACGGATTTACAGGGTGTGGTCAAGCCGCAGATGGTGGACAAATGGAGTGTTTCTAAAGACAACCTGCTCTGGACGTTTACTTTGCGTGATGGCCTCGAATTCCATGATGGAAAGGCTGTCACCAGCGAAGACGCTGTGGCCTCGCTTAAGCGCTGGGGCAGCCGCGACAGCTTTGGCGGCGCACTCATGCGCAGTATCGATAGCTGGGGCACGCCCGATGCCAAGACCTTCACCATCAAGCTGAAAACACCCTTTGGTGTGATGCTGGATGCTTTGGGCAAACCCTCCAGCAATGTGCCCTTCATCATGCCTGCTCGCATTGCCGCCACACCCGGCACGGAACAGATCAAAGAACACATCGGCTCGGGCCCGTATAAATTCAACCCCACCGATTTCAAGCCCGGAGAGCGTGTGATTTACACGAAAAACGACAAATACAAACCTAGAGCCGAAGCGCCGAACGGCACAACCGGCGGCAAGGTCGTGAAAGTGGATCGCGTGGAGTGGGTCATCATCCGCGATGCGCAAACGCAATACAACGCGCTGATTGCTGGCGAGGTAGATATCGTGGAGCAGCCCGCCTTTGAGCAATATTCTTCGCTCAAAACGCAAAAAGACATCGAGATTTTTGACATGTCGCCCGCAGGCACGCAATTCATTTTCCGCTTCAATCACATGCATCCTCCGTTTAACAACGTGAAGATTCGCCAAGCGGCCATGGTGGCGCTTGGCCAAGAAGCGCATTTGAAAACCCAAGTGGGCACGCCCGGTCTCTTCAAATTTTGCAAGAGCATGTACCCTTGCGGCACACCCTTTGCCAGCGACAACACCGGTATCTACACTGGCACGGCTGATCCGAAAAAAGCCGCACAAATGCTCAAAGATGCTGGCTACGACGGCACGCCCGTGGTGCTGATGCGCCCCACTGATTTGGCCGCAATTGCCAAGCTGCCCTTGGTGGCCAAGCAGCAACTTGAAGCGGCTGGCTTCAAAGTGGACATGCCGCAAATGGACTGGGCAACTCTTGTGGCACGCCGCGCAAAGAAAGATGCACCCAATGCCGGCGGGTGGAATGCTTTCATGACGGCATGGACGGCTGGCGATATCTTGAACCCCATCACCATGGCCATGATGAACGCCACGGGCGACAAAGGCTGGTTTGGCTGGCAAGATGACAAGCAAATTGAAGACCTGAAAGTGAAATTCATCGCTGCCGCCAATGACGCTGAGAAGAAGAAAATTGCTGAGCAAATTCAACTCCGCGCAATGGAAACCGCCACGCACGTTCATCTCGGTCAATACAACAACCCGGCTGCGCATCGCAAGAGCGTCAGCGGCTTGCTCGGCGCGGGTGCGCAGGTGTATTGGAACGTGACGAAGAACTGATGTCCATTCGTTCTCCTCAACCTGTCGGCGGGCGCACGCGAGATCCTGCGACAGGCTCAGGGCGAACGGCTTCAAAGTAAACAATGCTTCGTTTCCTGCTCCAGCGTTTGCTGGCCATCATCCCTGTTTTGATGGTGGTGGCCGTCGTTGTCTTTTTGATTTTGCGGCTCACGCCGGGTGATCCGGCAGCGGTGATTGCGGGCAACAGCGCAACCAATGACGATATTGAGCGCATTCGCGAGCAGCTCGGTTTGACGAAACCCCTCCTCATGCAATTTGGCATCTGGATCAGCAATGTGCTGCAAGGCGACTTGGGGTATTCGTATTATTTGAACAAACCTGTCACGCAGCTGGTGCTCCAGCGTATTGAGCCCACTTTGTCTCTCGCTGTGGGTACGATCAGCATTGCCATTTTTGTGGCGATTCCCTTGGGCACGATTGCCGCTTGGCGCATGGGTGGTTGGCTGGATCGCGCTTTGTCGATGTTCTCAGTGGCCGGCTTTTCCGTGCCAATCTTTGTCGTGGGCTACTGTTTGATTTGGTTGTTTGCCGTCAAGCTCGATTGGTTTCCAGTGCAGGGCTACAAGCGCATTGCTGAGGGCTTTGTGCCTTGGATCATGCAGCTCATCTTGCCGTGGATCACGCTGTCCACGATTTATGTGGCGCTGATCGCGCGCGTCACGCGGGCCAGTGTGAGCGAGGCTTTGACGGAGGATTACATCCGCACGGCCCGCGCCAAAGGCATCAAAGAAAGCGCTGTGCTACTGCGCCATGCACTGGCCAATGCGGCTGTGCCTGTGGCGACGATGGTGGGTATCGGTGTGGCGCTCTTGATCGGTGGCGTGGTCGTGACTGAGACGGTGTATGCGATTCCGGGCCTGGGCTCGCTCACGGTGGATGCTGTGTTGAACCGAGACTTTCCGGTGATTCAAGGCTTGGTGTTGTTGTTTAGCTTGAGCTATGTGCTGATCAATTTGCTGGTGGATGTGAGCTATCTGTTTCTCGACCCACGGATTCGTTATTAGGACGCATGGGATGAACACTTGGCAGCAACTGGCTAAAAATTCTGCGGTACGCTTTGGCGTGATCGTGCTGGGCATTCTCCTGTTTGCTGCCCTGTTTGCACCTTGGCTGGGCACGGTCGATCCGTCTGCCATGGATTCGAGTCACATCAACACGGCTGCAGGCGCACGCGGCGCATTCGCTTTGGCAGATGGCAGCTCGCCCATGCATAACTTTTGGTTTGGCGCTGACAGCTTTGGCCGCGATATTTACAGCCGCGTTTTGTATGGCACGCGCGTCTCGTTATTGGTCGGAGCAAGCACGGCAGTGCTGGCGATTGGCATAGGTGCGTTGCTCGGCATGCTAGCGGGTTACTTTCGCTTGGTTGACAAGATTCTTATGCGCTTCATGGATGGGCTGATGGCCATTCCCTCTATCTTGCTGGCGATTGCACTTGTGGCTGCGCTCGGTGCACAAGTGTGGACGGTGGTCGTGGCAATTGCGATTCCTGAAATTCCGCGCGTGACGCGCCTTGTGCGCTCGCTCGTGCTCACGTTGCGCGAAGAGCCGTTTGTAGAAGCCGCTAAAGCACTGGCCACACCCACGCCCACGATTTTGCTGCGCCATATCTTGCCCAACGCCCTCGCGCCGATGATCGTGCAAGGCACGTTTGTGGCTGCCAGCGCTGTGCTCACCGAAGCTGTGCTCAGCTTCCTTGGCTTGGGGCTGCCTTCCGACATTCCCACATGGGGCAACATCATGGCCGAAGGCCGTGTGCAGTTCACGCAATATCCGGGCAATGTGCTGTTTCCCGCGATGTTTCTCGTGCCCACGGTGCTTGCAATTAACTTGCTAGGCGATGGCCTGCGCGATGTGCTTGATCCGAAGTTTGCGAAAAGGTGATGGCGATGGGTATTGAAATGCAAAAAGACGTAGCGCGAAAGACGCGAAAGTTACGCGAAAGACGCGAAAAAAATTCACGGGTATTCTTTCGCGATTTTCGCGTCACTTTCGCGTCTTTCGCGATACTGAAATTTGGGTGAGCACCAAGGATGCCTGTTCTCGCTATCCAAAACCTCCATGTCGCCCTACCGCCAGGCGCAGATCGCCCGCATGCTATTGAAAATATCTCTCTAAGCATTGAAGCCGGCAAAACCCTCTGCGTCGTTGGCGAATCCGGCTCAGGGAAATCTGTGATGGCGACGGCGGTGATGGGCTTGCTGGCCAAGGAGCTCAAAGTGGGCAGTGGCGCGATCACGCTCAACGGTGAAAACCTTCTCGCTGCATCTGCCCAAAAGCTAAGAAGCCTGCGCGGCAAAGCCATGGGCATGGTCTTTCAAGAGCCGATGACGGCGCTCAACCCAGTGATGCGCTGCGGCGATCAAATTGACGAGTTGCTCAAAACGCATACCGATTGGAGCGCCGCCAAAAGAAAGGAAGCTGTGCTCGCCATTTTGGAGCGCGTAAAGCTGCCCGAGCCTGCGCGCATGATGCGCAGCTATCCGCACCAGCTCTCAGGTGGCCAACGCCAGCGCATTGTGATCGCGATGGCTTGCATCTTGAAGCCTGCGCTCTTGATCTGCGACGAACCCACCACCGCGTTAGATGTCACAACGCAAAAAGAAATCTTGCGTTTGATTGATGAGCTGCAGCGCGAGCAAGCTTGCGCCGTACTCTTCATCACGCATGACATGGGCGTGGTGGCTGAAATCGCGGATGATGTGTTGGTGATGAACCAAGGTCAAGCGGTAGAGTTGGGCAGCGCAGCACAGGTGCTCAAAAATCCGCAGCAGGCTTACACGCAAATGTTGCTTGCGGCCGTGCCCAGCATCGTGCCGCCTGCGCCGCGACCTGAGCCTGTGGGTGAACCATTGCTGCGTGCAGAGCGCGTGGGCAAAACATACACGAGCCGCGATTGGCTGGGCCGCGCACGCCACACACAAGCCCTGCAAGATGCAGCGCTACAGCTGCGCGCAGGCGAGACGATTGGCATCGTGGGCGAATCAGGCAGCGGCAAGTCGACACTCGCGCGTTGCATCATGCGCCTGATTGATCCCACCGTGGGCGATATCTACTGGGGCACGGACAGCATCGCCACAAAACCTGAAAGCGCATTGCGCCCTCTGCGCAGCCACATCCAAGTTGTCTTTCAAGACCCGAATCGCTCGCTCAATCCACGCCGAAAAATTGTCGATTCGCTGAGCGAAGGCGCTATTAATTTCGGAGCTACTCGCGCAGAATCTGCAACGGCTGTGGCTCAAATTCTTCAAAAAGTGAAGCTCCCGCAAGAAGCGCTGGAGCGCTATCCGAGCCAATTCTCTGGCGGCCAGCGCCAGCGCTTGGCGATTGCTCGCGCCCTGATGTGCAAGCCGCAGGTGCTGGTGGCTGATGAAGCAGTGAGTGCACTGGATGTGAGCGTGCAGGCGCAGATTTTGCAATTGTTTCGTGATGTGCAGGCGGAGCTGGGCTTGGGGCTGCTCTTCATCACGCATGATCTGCGCGTAGCCGCACAACTGTGCGACCGCGTGATCGTGATGCACCAAGGCAAGATTGTGGAGCAGGGCAAAACGGCTGAGCTCTATGCCAATCCACAGCAAGATTACACAAAGCGTTTATTCGATGCGGCGCCTAAAAATATTTGACAGTATTCGTACACATACCGTTCGCCCTGAGCTTGCCCCAGGGTTTGTAAGGCTTGGTCTAGCTCGGCCCGAACGGTTTCTCAATAGATAGACATCTCCTTATGCGCATCTTCATCGCCGGCTTCCAGCACGAAACTAACACCTTTGCGCCCACACTCGCTGATTGGGATGCGTTCAATGCGGGGCACACGTTTCCGGCGTATCGGCGCGGTGCGAAATTGGTGGAGACCTTCAAAGACATCAACATCCCTGTGGGTGGCTTCATCCAGGCCGCGTTGAAAAACGGCTGGGAGCTGGTGCCCTCGGTGTGGGCGGGCGCAACGCCTTCGAGCTACGTGACGACAGAGGCCTTTGAACGCATTTGTGGCGATATTTGCGAAGACTTGCGTGAAGCGCTGAAAGCTGGCATTGACGCGGTGTATCTCGATTTGCATGGCGCGGCCGTGGCGCAAAACGCCGATGATTCTGAAGGCGAGCTGATCTCGCGCATCCGCGCCATCGTGGGCGAGAACATGCCGATTGTGGGCAGCTTGGATTTGCATGCGAACGTGACCGAGCGCATGCTGCAAACCGCCGATGCACTCGTGAGCTATCGCACTTATCCGCACATCGACATGGCCGATACCGGGCGCTTGGCGGCCAAGCTGCTGGCGCGGCGCATGGCTTTAGGCAAGAAAGAGACACTGCATTACCAGCGCTTTGCTTACATGATCCCTTTGAACGCGCAAAGCACTTGGATACAGCCTGCCAAGCGCCTCTATGACGAGCTGATCGCCAGCGATGCGGCGCATGATGTGGTGATGAGCTTTTGCATGGGCTTTCCAGCGGCAGATTTTGCGGAATGCGCGCCGATGATCTGGGCGTATGGTGAGCAGGCTGCGCGAGCTGTGGACGCTCTCTATGCGAGCGCGAGGCCAACCAAGCAGTGGGATCCGGGCGTGCTGCCTGTGGCGAAAGCCGTGGCTTTGGCGATTGAGCGGGCAGAGCAATCCGACAAGCCCATCATCATTGCCGACACGCAAGACAACCCTGGCGCGGGCGGCGACAGCAACACCACGGGTGTCTTGCATGAGCTGCTGCGCCAAGGTGCGGGAAAGCTTTTTCCAGGGCGTGTAGCTCTGGGCATGCTGTATGACCCGCTGGCGGCAGGTGCAGTGCATATTTTTATGCAAAATCAGCCAATAGCCGTTATAAATACTGCGCAGAGTGCTATCAAAAACAGAGTAATTGAATTGAGCATCGGCAAAGCGGTGTGCACGTTTACCGGGCAGTTGAGCGACCCTGCGCTGAGTGGTGAATTCACGGTGGAGCAATTGAGCGATGGTGTGTGTACGTACAAAGGCCCGATGATGACGGGCGTGACGGCGCATCTGGGCAAAAGCTGTGCATTGAACATTGAAGGCATTCGCGTGGCGGTGGTGAGCGGCAAAGCTCAGCTCTTGGATCGTGAGCTGCTGCGCATGGTGGGCATTCATGCGGAAGAGATGAAAATCATTGTGGTGAAAAGCTCAAACCATTTCCGGGCTGATTTCACGCCGCTGGTGGCTGATCCTGCGCGAGATGTGATCGTGGCGAAGGCTGCGGGGCCGATGGCAGCGGATGCGGGGGATTTGCCTTGGAAGAAACTCTCGCCTTCCATTTCGCCTCGGTTGCCGGTTTGAAGGCGTACACCTAAGACAGAACTTCCGTTACGCGAAAAGCGCGAAAGTTACGCGAAAGACGCAAAAAAATACCGAAAGGGTTTTGATGAATCATCCTCAAGATTTAGCGGATTGCACCGCGACTGAGCTTCTTGCTTTGTTTAAATCGGGCTCGGCTTCGCCTGTGGAGGCGCATGCGGCTGTGATGCGGCGGATTGAGTTGCACAATCCGGTGTTGAAGGCTTTTTGCCATCTGGCCGTTATAGAGTCTGCGCAGAATGCTATCAAAAGTGAAGCGGCTTGGGTGGCGCATCGCCAATCAGGTGCATCTGTGCGCTTGCTTGAAGGTGTGCCCACGTCGATCAAAGACATCATCCTCACGCAAGGCATGCCCACGCTGCGCGGCAGCCGTACGGTGGATGCGAATCAAGCTTGGGAAATAGACGCGCCTGTCACGGTGCGGCTCAAAGAAGCGGGCGCGGTGATCCTCGGCAAAACCACCACCCCCGAATTTGGCTGCAAAGGCGAGACGAACTCCCCGCGCACGGGTGTCACGCGAAATCCGTGGAATACCGCAAAAACACCGGGTGGCTCCAGTGGCGGCACAGCGGCTGCGGTGGCTGCGGGCATGGGGCCGCTCAGCGTAGGCACGGATGGCGCAGGCAGCGTGCGCATTCCGGCGGCGTTTTGTGGCAACTTTGGGCTCAAGCCCAGCTTTGGCCGCGTGCCTGCGTATCCGCTCTCGCCCTTTGGCAGCGTCGCGCATCTGGGGCCGCACACCATGAGCGTGCAGGATGCCGCGCTGATGATGAACGTGATCACCCAGCCCGATTCACGTGACTGGACATCGCTGCAATATGACGGCGTGGATTACATCAAAGATTTAGAGCAGGGCATCAAAGGCCTGCGCATCGCTTACTCGCCCACGCTGGGCTATGCAAAAAATGTGCATCCCGAAGTAACCGCCGCTGTTGAACGAGCTGCTATGGATTTGGAAGCACTCGGTGCACATCTTGAAAGGGCAGACCCCGGTTTTGATGATCCTTTGGATATCACCACAGGCTTGTGGTTTTTAGGCGCATGGACGGTGTGGAACACGCTCACCCCTGAGCAGAAAAAAGTCACCGATCCTGATTTTCAAGCACAAGCTGAGCTAGGCAGCAAGCTTTCAGCCCTCGACATCCAAAAGCTCAACACCCGGCGCGGCGCATTGGGCAGCCAGATGCGCCAATGGATGAAAAGCGCCACCAACCCGCAAGGCTACGACCTGCTCATCACCCCGGCAGTCTCCATCCCCGCCTTTGATGCACGAGAAGCCGGCCACACACCCATGACCCCCGAAGCCATGCTGGGCTGGACGCCGTTTAGCTACCCCTTCAACCTCACGCAACAACCCGCCTGCTCCATCCCCTGTGGTTTGACGCGCGACGGCCTGCCCATCGGCTTGCAAATCGTCGGCCCGATGTTTTTGGATGCACTGGTGCTGCGCGCAGCGCGGGCATATGAAAAATTGCGTCCGATTGCACGCCCTGCGTTATAAGCCGCTTTTTTTAATCGAAATAGGTCATTCACCGTTATAGAATATGCGCTAAATGCTATGGAATTGATAGTCATTCAATAGCGATTTGTATCGCATCCCATCGCTTGCCCACTTCCCGTAAACATTGGCCATAATGGCTGCAAACAGTGCGCCGTTCCGCGCTTACATCAGCCATGACACTCCTAGCTATCGACGTTGGAAACACCCGCCTGAAATGGGCGATTTATAGGCATGCGCAGCCTGGGGCCGCGTTACTGGCCTCAGGCGCAGAATTTTTAGAGCAAATTGAAAATCTCGCCGAAGGCGCTTGGGCAAATGTGCCTGCGCAAGACGCGCCAACGAAGATGATCGGCTGCATCGTTGCTGGTGATGCGCTGCGCCAGCGCGTGCAAGAGCAGATCATGGAGCGCTGGGATTTGCATCCGCATTGGGTGCTCTCTAGCCAACAAGAAGCCGGCCTCGTGAATGGCTACGATCATCCGCTGCGCCTGGGGGCGGATCGTTGGGTGGCGATGATTGGCGCTTGGCATCGCATGATGGCCATGCATGCGGCGCATCCGAAGCCGATGGTGGTGGTGATGGTGGGTACGGCGGTCACCGTGGAAGCCATTGGCGTGCAACGCGCACCGGATGGCAGCTCTCAAGGTAAATTTTTAGGCGGCTTCATCTTGCCCGGCCACGGCATCATGCTCAAAGCACTCGAATCGGGCACAGCGGGCTTGCATGTGCCCACCGGCGATGTGAAAGAATTTCCCACCAATACGAGTGATGCGCTCACCAGCGGCGGCACGTATGCGATTGCCGGCGCCGTGCGCCGTATGCGCCACCATGTGCAAAATCGCTGCGGCCAAGATCCCGTGCTTTATATGACGGGCGGCGCAGGCTGGAAGATGCATCCGTGGCTCGGGTTGGACGATGTGGAGCTGGTGGATAACTTGATTTTTGATGGCTTGTTGGAAGTGGCGCGGTTTCGGCAGATCACGTAGGCTTAGTTAGGCTTGCCTTAATCCCGCTTTGCTTCGCAGTGCCTAGAGCCATACTCTATACTTTCAAGGCGCATTTTGATTGGCTGCACGACCGAGACGCGGCGAGCGTGGTTTGCTGAATGAGAACACCCATTTCCATGAATAAATCAAACACTGGAATCCTTGCAAAGTTACTGAGCCCCGCCCGATGGGTGATGGATCGCCTGACCTATCCACGCAAATTTGCCTTGGTTAGCTTGCTTTTTTTGCTCCCCTTGGCTAGCGTCATGTATACGCTGCTCAGCGAATTCGATGAGCGCGTTCAATTCAGCGCAAAAGAGCTTCAGGGTATTCGCTATGTTCGCGTGTTGAGTCAGGTGCAAGTCCAGATGGGGCAGGCCAAGCATTTGGCTGAGCGCTATGCGTCGGGCGATCAGACGGCTCGTCCCTTGTTGGTCAGTAAACAAGGTGATGTGGGCGATGTATTGGCTCAACTGCAATTGCTTGAAAAAGAGCTAGGCCAAGCTTTGGAGACCAGCACCTTGTTTGCCGTCTTGATGGAAAACCACAGATTCCTGAGTGCCTCGCTGTTTGGCAAAGAGACGAAAGATACGAAAAATATGGTGGCGCTGCATGCGCAAGTGCTGCAGGATATTGCCAGACTCAATGCGCATGTTGGTGATACATCCAATCTGATTCTCGATCCGGAGCTGGCCAGTTTCTATCTCATGGACATCAGTTTGAATCGATTGACAGACACAAATAGTTTGCTTATTCAGGTGCGCAGTTTGTTGTCGCGCATTCAAGCTGCAGAGATCGTCTCCGAATCGGAGCAGGCAGAAACAGCGCGACTTGCAGGGCTGCTGGAAGATGAGGCCGCCAAAGTGCGCACCAGCTTGAAAGTCGTGTATGAAAAGGGGAGCGAGGCAAGACTTTCGGCGACTATTGGAGATGCAGCCAACTACTTTGAACGCAGCCAAAAGTCACTCGTTCAAGCTTTGCGCAGTGATCTGCGAGTCAGTGTGGATACGACGCGAAGCAGCAAAGCGATCTTGGCTCTGGTTGATGATGCCAGCGTCGCAGCGATCTCGTTGTCTGAGCGTTCGACCAACGCCTTGCAAGATGTGTTGAATACACGCATCAAGAACTTAAACGCTAAAAAAAGCTGGATTTTGGGATTTGCTTTGATCGCGCTGGTTTTGATCTTGTATTTGTTGAGCGCTTTCTATGCAAGTGTGATGAACATTGTCACGCGTTTGCAAGCAGCTGCCTTGCGCATGCGAAATGGTGATTTTCAAGACACCTTGACCTTGCAGACTCAAGACGAATTGGGGCAAGTGGCCGCGGCTTTCAACAAAGTTGCGGTGCAACTGCGGGAAGAAAAACAACTGGCAGAAGTAGAAACCGAGCGTGCTCGCAAAGCAGAAGCTGAGCTGCGAGAGCAGGAGGCGCAATTGCTGTCCTCAAGAGAAGAGGCCTTGGCCGCTGCTCGCGCAAAGGCTTCATTCCTAGCCACCATGAGCCATGAAATCCGTACGCCACTCAATGGCGTGGTGGGTATGACCTCTTTGCTTGCTGATACCTCGCTCACGCAAGAGCAACAAGATTACGTGCAAACTATGCGCGTTTCAAGCGATCAGTTGCTTGCGGTGATCAACGATATTCTCGATTTTTCAAAAATAGAATCCGGCAAACTTGATCTCGAGCATGAGCTGGTCAACCTGCACAACACCTTGGAAGAAGCCTGCGATATCGCAGCGCCTAAAGCCCGAGAAAAGGGCTTGGAGGTGTTGGTTGACATGGGCGAAAGCGTGCCTGAATGGGTGCTCGGTGATGTGACGCGCTTGCGCCAGGTTCTTCTCAATCTGATCAACAATGCTGTCAAATTTACAGATAAGGGGCAGGTGATCGTCAGCGCAGTGTTGAAGTCCGATGACGTATCGAACCACTCGCCCAACGACTCTCACGCGCCGCAACTGATTGAGTTTCGGGTGAAAGACACAGGTATTGGCATTCCTCAGGAGCAGCAAGGTGCGCTGTTCCAGTCGTTTTCGCAAGCTGATACTTCCACTACCCGAAAATACGGTGGCTCGGGTCTGGGCTTGGCCATTTGCAAACGCCTTGCCGAATTGATGGGCGGCACTGTTGGGCTGGAATCAAAAGTTGGTGAAGGATCGAGCTTTTGGTTTACGGCCAGCCTGCAAGCGACGAAGGCACCCGATGACTTGGGCAAACAGCAGTTGCAAATGACCAGTCTGGTGGGCAAACGCATCTTGGTGGTGGATGACACTGCACTCAATTTGTCTATTTTGGACAAACAACTCAAACGCTGGGGGATGCAAGTCACGATGTTTGAGCGCGCCCCGCTCGCGCTGGCTTGGCTTTCCAAAAATGAAGTGGATGTGGTGCTGACAGATATGCACATGCCTGTGATGGATGGAATTGAATTCGCAGAGGAATTACGTAAGGCGCATTTCAAAATGCCCATTTTGCTTTTGACCTCGGGCACTTTGCCGGTTGGCGCGGACGCAGTGAATTTCAGTGCGCGCTTGTTCAAGCCCTATCGTCAGTTGCAGTTGTTTAATACGCTCAGCAGTATGCTTGTGAAGTCATCTGAGATCCCAGCTACCACCGTGCTTGCGCCGGTACGCGCGAAGAGCGAGCGCATTTTGCTGGTCGATGACAATGCGGTGAACCTCAAGGTGGCATTGTTGATGCTCGGGAAGCTCGGTTATCAGGCTGACACGGGTATCAATGGCATAGAAGCGATTGATTGGGTGGAAAAATCCATGAAGCCCGGTGCAAAAGCCTACGCCTGTGTCTTGATGGATGCCAATATGCCCGTCCTTGACGGCTATGAGGCGAGTAAGAAGATCATCGCCCGCTGGGGTGCTCAGGCTCCCCCGATCTTCGCCCTGACGGCCTCCGTGATGGAGGAGGATCGCCAGCGCAGCAGCGATGCAGGCATGGTGGCCTTTTTATCCAAACCGTTGCACACGAATGAGCTGGGCAAGGCTATCCTTCAATATGCCCGCCTTGATCAGACTGCGGATCAAAACGCAATTGTGGTTGCTGACACCGCTAAGCAGGTGATTTCGCCAGAACCTGAGACGCTGATGGATTGGAGTCGTCTGGGGCAGTTCAAAGAGTTCGACGACGAAGAAATGAGCATGACGCGCGAAGTCATTGCGCTGTTCACAGCGGATGCGCCGCTGCGTCTCGCCGACATTCGACAGGCCTTGGCAAGCGCCAGTGTGGGCGAGATGTCGCGTGCGGCGCATGCGCTCAAAGGTTCGGCATCAAATGTGGGTGCGTTGGCACTGGCCAAGGCGTGCCAAGCTCTGGAAGAGCCTTGCAAGAATGGCGAGTGGCCCGATCAGGCCGATGTTTTGGTCAGTCGCGCCCAAGAGCTGACAGAACTTAGCTTGCGTGAGTTGGTCAATTTCAAACCTTGATGCGCTTGGTGCGACAGGCCGATCGCGTGAGCAAAGTCTCGCGCAAGCAGGTTCTACGATGTCAAACCATCCACCGCCTGAAACATCGACTGGCGGGCCTGGCTGATGATTTGGCCTTTCCATACATCGGTGTCGGTGTAAAACGCAGTCAGCAGTTGCGCTTTGATCTGTGCTGCCAGCTCAGACGTGGCTTCGGGATGATTGCTTAGCCAATGATCTGCCCTCAACGCGGTAAGCACATCATTCACTGGCACCGTGCCGTATTCCATCGCTATCGCCGTGTATTCAGCTTGTGTTGCTTCTTCATACACGCTTTGCCACATGAGGCCGGTCAGCAGTGCCGAAGTAGATGAGCCGTTGTAGATGCTGGTGATCGGGGTTTCACCGCTGGGGTTGCCTCGGTTGCCCCACCAGCGCTGGGCGCGTTCGTAGGCTACGGCATCATCTTTGCAAGCGAAAATGCGCTCACCGAGGCCGCTGGGGCCTAGGCCTGTATGCAAGTCAATCCATGCGAGGCGTTCACATTTTCGGGCGTGTTGGCGCAGCACTTTGCGTAGCGTGAGGTTGCTCCAAGTGGGTGCGTTACCGCCGTAGAAGAGACCGTTTGGGTGCGTGTATTGGCCTTGGGTGACGGCTTGCTGGAAGGCGCGCAGGCCGCTGGCTTCGTCGGCATTCTTTGAGTCTTTTAGGCCCCTAGCCGACATCCAATCTGCGCACAATGCTATGTTTTCAGGAGTGGGTGGCCATTCTTTGGGAAGGAGCAGGTTGTGCAGGCTGGCATAGCCGGGGTTGGAGGTGGCAGGCGGCAAGGGCTTGGAGAAGTCTTGAAAATTGCGGTTCAAATCGACGTTTTCATTCGTGACACGGCGCAGATGCGAAAAGCCATGCGGGTTGAGTGCGTGGATGTAGAGCACCGCCGCGCCCGCGGCTTTGGCCTTATCGCGCCACTGCTGATCATGCAGGGCAAACACCTGCACGCCCGAGCCACAAAAGCCTTCTACGCCGTGGCAGGCGCTGCTCACGATCAGCAGTTCTTTGGCATCAGGCGAGCCATCGAGCGCGATGTCCATGGCCAAAGCCTCACCATCTTTGCCGTGCAAGGGATGCGCAAAAGATTCAATAGCCAGCCCAAAAGTGGCTGCGGCTTCGAGGAATTTCGCACGCGCTTGCGCGTAGCTGGAGGAAAAAGCAGAGGTCAATGCGATCATGTCGCCATTGTGCCGTGAGTAGCGCAACCTCGGGTATTCCATAGGCAAAATTACGGGTCGGCTAGCGCATGCTGTGCCTTGATATTGAGGAGATTGTTATGAACCATTTGAGCGGCTTGGATGCCACATTTTTGCATCTGGAATCGCCTGAGATGCCCATGCATGTGGGCTCGCTGTGTGTGCTGGATTTGCCCGAGGGCTTTGCCAGCGATGATTTTTTCGAGCATGCCAAGCAGCGCATCGCTGAGCGCATGCATTTGGCCGATTTGTTCACCCGCAAACTCGCGCTCATTCCGTTTGATTTGTCCAACCCGGTGTGGGTAGAAGATGAAGACATTGATATTGATTACCACGTGCGCCACGTCACGTTGCCTAAGCCCGGCACGAATCGGCTTTTGCAACAATACGTAGCGCGATTGCATTCGAGCCTCTTGGATCGCAGCCGCCCCTTGTGGGAATTTTTCATCATTGATGGATTGAAGAGCGGGCAAGTGGCGCTCTACACCAAAGCGCATCACGCTGGCATGGATGGGCAGGCCGGCATGGCTGTGGCGCAGGCCATTTTTGATCTGGAATCCACCGGGCGCGTCGTCAAGCCACCGCGCCCGAAAGTGCGCAGCCATCGCTATCAACTGGGCATGGCCGAGCTGGGCGGTGCAGCGCTACGCAACACGGCTT
The DNA here is from genome assembly GCA_031375105.1 of Variovorax sp. GTDB lineage: Bacteria > Pseudomonadota > Gammaproteobacteria > Burkholderiales > Burkholderiaceae_C > JANMDU01. The sequence continues at coordinate 208,802 of JANMHJ010000071.1, read as the reverse complement.
TGCAAGTCGTCAAACTCGTGCAAACCGCGCCCACCATGCTGCGCGCGCTGCGTGATACCGTGGCCACGCCAAACGCAGAGACAGGCAAACGCGAGTGGGGCTTGCCGCAAAACCTCAAGCTCTTTGGCCCGCGCACGCTGCTCAATACCAGTATCACCAACCAGCGCACCTTCGCTGGCCGCACGATCTCGCTGTCTGAGACCAAATTCATCGGCAAGACGCTGGGCGGCACACTCAACGATGTGGTGATGGCCACCACCGCTGGTGCGCTACGTCGCTATTTGAAAGACCACAACGATTTGCCTGACAAAACCTTGCTGGTGGCCATTCCTGTGAGCCTGCGCGAAGCGGGCGATACATCGGCCAACAACCAAGTCAGCTTCGTCACCTCCGTGATGGGCACGGATATTGCCGATCCCGTGAAGCGGTTGGCTGTGATCCATGAAGCCTCAGAAGCCAACAAGCGCATGATGAGTCGCGTGAAAACAGCCATGCCAACCGACTTCCCGCTGTTTGGTGCGCCGTGGCTGATGTCTGGCGTTGCTGCTGCTGTATCGCGCTCAGGCCTGCTCTCAGCCCTGCCGCCAATCAGCAATCTGATCATCTCCAACGTGCCCGGCAGCCCCGTGCCTTTGTATTTTGCAGGCGCAAAGCTGGCCAGCTTCTATCCCGTTTCCATCGTCGTCCACAGCATGGCGCTGAATGTGACGGTGCAAAGCTACGCAGGCCGCTTGGACTATGGCCTGATTGCTTGCCGCCGCGCGCTGCCAGATGTGACGGATTTAGGCGACTATTTGCTCGCTGAGCATCAAGTGTTGCTCGCTAAGGCGCAAGAAGTGGCGACGAAGACGCTGGGAGCTGTGCCTGAGCAGCCTGTGGATGCAGAGCCAAAGTTAAAGCTGGTGGCGGCGAAGCCTACGGTTGCGCCACGTTCGCGTGCGAAGGCTAAGGTGACTGCGGTTAAGCGTGCTCGGGCTTGATGTTTTGATGTGGTTGGCGGTTCTCGCGGCAGGCTACGCGCTGTGCCCGTGCGCCCAGAACAGCGGCCCCTTTGGGGGAGCATCTGCAGTACTCGCTTTCCAAGGCCGCAAAAACAACTCGCTTCGCTCAAACACGTTTTTGCTAAAGCGCGATGCGCTTTACCTTAGAAAGCTGCGTGCTTCGAGCCCGCTGTTCAATCGGGCGCATGGGCACAGCGCGTAGCCTGCCGCGAGAGCGAAGATAGTGGATTGCAAACAACAGAGTGCCAAAAGCACGATGTGACAGTGCCGTGGCCATGCAGCACAGTCAGAGCCCCGGGCTGGAAGCACGGAAGAATTTGGCGACCAAGATCACAAAGCGCAATCACTCGAAGATCAAATTCTGAGTACTGCACACGCTCACTGCGAAGCGGGCCGGGGCTCGTGCGGCATGGCCATGGCACTGGCGCAGCGTGCGCTTTGCACAGAAGTGGAAATCAAGCAGCAGCCAACCACTTCTCCGTCAGCCGAACCCAATACGTTGCCCCCAGCGGAATCAAATCGTCGTTGAAATCGTAGCTTGGGTTGTGCAGCATACAGGGCCCGCCGCCATGACCCATTTCTCGGTGGCCGCCATCGCCATTGGCAATGAAGCAATAAGCGCCGGGCTTGGCTTGCAGCATATAGGAGAAATCTTCTGCGCCCATCGTGGGTTCTTGTGCTGTGACGTTGCTCGCACCGACGATTTCGGCCATCACACCCGCGCAAAAAAGCGCTTCTTTTTCGCTGTTGATCGTGGGCGGGTAGTTGCGAGCAAACTCAAAATCCACCGTACCGCCAAAAGCTGCTGCTAGGCCTTCGGAAATTTCTTTCATGCGCTTTTCCACCAGATCGATCAGCTCGGTGGTGAAGGTGCGCACCGTACCTTCGAGCTTGCAGGAATCAGGAATCACATTGGTCGCCTCGCCCGCGTGAATCATCGTCACGCTGATCACGCCCGCTTCCACCGGCTTTTTATTGCGGCTGATGATGCTTTGAAACGCCTGCACTGCCTGCGTGGCAATGATGATCGGGTCAACAGCGTTGTGCGGCAGCGCGGCATGCCCGCCCTTGCCATGAAAAACGATCTTGAATTCATTGGAGGATGCCATAACCGGCCCCGGGCTCACGGCAAAGCTGCCCACTTGCGGGCCAGGCCAGTTGTGCATGCCAAACACTGCTTCTACCGGGAATTTCTCAAACAAACCTTCTTTGATCATCTCGCGCGCCCCGCCGCCGCCTTCTTCAGCGGGCTGGAAAATCAAATACACCGTACCGTCAAAATTTCTGTTCTTCGCAAAATGCTGCGCAGCGGCGAGAAGCATCGCTGTGTGGCCATCATGCCCGCAGGCATGCATCTTGCCGGCATGCTTGCTCGTGTGCGCGAAGGTGTTGAATTCCTGCATCGGCAGTGCGTCCATGTCGGCGCGTAGGCCAATCGCGCGGCCGCTCTTACCACCATCGCGCCCGTGCACGATGCCCACCACGCCGGTCGTGCCCAGCCCGCGATGGATTGGAATGCCCCATTCGGCGAGCTTTTGCGCCACTACATCGGCTGTGCGAACCTCTTGGAAACACAATTCAGGATGTGCATGGATATCGCGGCGAACAGCGGCAATCGATGCGGCTTGGGTGACGATGGAATCAATGACTTTCATGGGGAAGGCTTTCTGAAGTAACCTACAGTCTAAATCTTTTAAGCTGAGCGAGAATCAGGAGATGCACCCAACCCTGTCGCCAATACGCCTTTCCCCGGCCAGCCTCTCGATGGCCCAGCAACTCATCCGTATCAACACCGTCAGTCGCAACAGCAATTTGCCGTTGATTGAGCTGGCGGCGGATCACTTGCGCGGTTTGGGTGTGGATGTACGCCTGACATCCAATGCTGACAAAACCAAGGCGAACTTGTTTGCCACCGTGGGTGCGGGCAAGCCTGCGGGGCTGATCCTGAGTGGCCACACCGATACCGTGCCCTGGGATGGACAGGATTGGACGCTTGACCCGCTGGGCGCTGTAGTCAAAGAGACTAAGTGCGACAACGGCACAGTGGAATCGCGCCTATATGGCCGAGGCAGCGCCGATATGAAAGGCTTCATCGCTTGCGCGCTTTCGCAAGCCAAGCTGTATCTGGAGAGCGATTTACCTTATGCGATTCATTACGCACTGAGCTACGACGAAGAAGTCGGCTGCTTCGGCGTGAAAGAGCTGATCGCCGACATGAAAGACGCTGGTATCCAGCCGCTGGCTTGCATCGTGGGCGAGCCCACCAGCATGGTGCCGGCGATTGCGCACAAGGGTGTGTACCGCTGGCGCTGCTGCGTTCGCGGTAAGGAGGCGCATTCTTCGCTGACGCCGTCTTCCGTCAATGCGATTGAAGAAGCGGCGAAAGTGGTGAGCTTCATTCGCGGCATGGCCGACGATTGGCGCTTGAATGAGCCACGCTATGAAGGCTTTGACGTGCCGTTTTCTACCGCGAGCGTGGGCCAATTTCAAGGCGGCATTGCAGACAACGTGGTGCCGCGCGATGCTTGGTTTCACTATGAATTCCGCGATTTACCCACTGCGGATGTGAATTTGATGCAAAAGCAGGTGTTAGCATTTACAGAGTCTGCGCAGTATGCTATGAAAAATATAGCGCCTGATGCGGGTTTTTCGTTTGAAGAAATTTGCGCTGTACCCAGTTTCCTTGGCTCAGATAAACATGCCATCACGCAGCTGGCCAAGCAGCTCAGCGGTGAGGCAAAGAGCACGCTCGTGGCTTTTGGCACGGAGGCGGGCCTGTTCAAGCAAGCGGGCATCGACACGGTGGTCTGCGGCCCGGGCTCGATCAATCAGGCGCATCAGGCCGATGAGTTTGTGAGCCTAGAGCAGCTCACGCGTTGTGAAGTGTTTTTACAGGGTTTGGCTGTGCCAGATCTTTTGAAGGCGCTTCTACCCGTTTTAGATTGAAGATTTATTCGCGCACTTTGCCTGTTGAGTCAATCAAGCTCAGCTCTACCAGCTTGGAACCCGTGCGGCCGCCATCGAAGCTGATGCGAAAACCGCCCATATCCCACTCATTGAGGCCTTCGATGGCTTTGCGTAGTTTGGCGTTGCTAGGTTCTTTGCCTGCTTTGCGGATGGCCTCTGCCAAAGTACGTGCGGCGATGTAGCCCTCCAGCATGTAAACATTGGGTTTGCCTAATTTTGCGGTTTGCGCATCTTGCATCAACTCGCGCACAACCACGCTCTTGGCGTTGTCTGAGCGCGGGGTCACGCGCACCAGCACCACGCCTGCGCCCGCGCCACCCAGCTGCTCGGCCAGCAGACTCTCGCCTGTGTTCGAAAAACCATAAATTGGCCCGCGATAGCCTTTGCTGCGTGCATCGCGCACAGCTTTGGCCGCTTCCTGCGGCGTGCCGATCACGAGCAAGGATTCTGGACGCGTGAGGAGGAGTTTGTCGATACTGTCGAGGGTACCTTCGCCCACATTGTTGGCACCCAGTGCGCTCATAGTGCGTTTGGCGGCATCGAGTGCGCTGAGGGATTCGCTGTCGCGCCCATGGGCGATGGCCAGCTTGCGTGCGCCCAAGGTTTGGCTGTGGCGCACGATGGCCAAGGCTTCCTCGCTATAACCGGGGCGCGTGGAATACAGGTTGGGGAAATTTGCGCCTTGCAGTTCGTCAGCCGCAGCCATAGGTGCAAAGAGGATTGTGTCGCTGTCTTTCACTGCTTCATAGGCGGCTGTGGTCTGCGCTGAACCGTAGCTCCCAAAGAGCGCAAGCACGCCACCTTGCACTAATTTTTGCGCATTGGCTTTTGTTGCTGCTGGGTTGCCACCATCATCAAGCACGACCAAATTGATGTTGCGGCCATTGATGCCACCTGCGGCATTGACGCGATCAAAATACAGCTTCGCGCCTTGGTGGAAAGGCAGCGCCAGCGCGGCGGCTGCGCCGGTGAGCGCGGTGGGCTGGCCAATGGTGATGGCCGTCTTGCTCACGCCGCTAGATGATTGCGCGATCACAGGCAGGCTGTGGCAGCAGAGCAGGGCGAGCGCTAGGTAGATGCGGCGGCTTGGATTGTTCATGGTGATGCTCCTCTTCGTAGATCAACGCGTATCATGATGCAAATTCAGCTCTTGTCTTCCCCCTGTTTTCCCCCGAATGGCTATGAATAATTCTGTAGTACATGTGCCGATTCAAGTGCGTGGTGCTTGCCCACATGATTGCCCCGATACCTGCGCCTTTCTCACCGAGGTGAAAGATGGTGTCGCTTTGAAAGTGCGCGGCAATCCGGCGCATGCGCACACCCATGGCACGCTCTGCGCCAAGGTGAATAAATACACCGAGCGCACCTATCATCCTGAGCGCTTGCTCTATCCCATGAGGCGTGTCGGCGAAAAAGGCGCTGGGCAGTTTGAACGTGTCTCTTGGGACGAGGCTTTGAATGACATCGCCCAGCGCTTCAAAGCAATCGCTGCGCATGACCCGCAAGCGATTCTTCCCTACAGCTATGCGGGCACGATGGGTTTGGCGCAAAGCGAAGGCATGGCCGCGCGGTTTTTTAACAAGTTAGGCGCTTCGCAACTGGATCGCACGATTTGCTCTGCGGCGGGCACAGAAGCGCTGATGCACACACTGGGCGGCAAAGTGGGCATGAAGGTGGAATTCTTTGCCGAAAGCAAGCTGATCGTGATCTGGGGTAGCAATTCCATCACCAGCAATTTGCATTTTTGGCGCTATGTGCAAGAAGCCAAACGCCTCGGTGCCAAGATTTGGTGCATTGATCCGCGCCGCACCGAGACGGCAGAGAAATGCCACGAGCACATCCAGCTCATGCCCGGCACAGATGCGGCTCTGGCACTCGCCATCATGCATGAGCTGATCAAGAACGATTGGCTTGATCACGACTACATCGCGCAGCATACTTCGGGTTGGGCGGCGTTGCGGCAGCAAGCCTTGCTATGGAATTGCGAACGAGCAGCGCAGGTTTGCGGCGTGCCAGAGGCACAAATCACTCAATTGGCGCGGGAATACGGGCAAGCAGCCAAGCGCGGCGAGCCAGTGGCGATTCGTTTGAACTACGGCATGCAGCGCGTGCGCGGCGGTGGCAATGCGGCGCGGGCTATTGTGTGCTTGCCAGCGCTGGTGGGCGCCTGGCGGCATCGCTCAGGTGGGGTGTTGCTCTCTAGCTCGGGCATGTTTCCGGTGAATCGCGCCGCGCTGCATCGGCCAGATTTATTGGCTGGTAAAACACCACGCACGGTCAACATGAGCACGATTGGCAACGACTTGTTGCGTGAGTCGTCAGCAGAATTTGGCAGCAAAATAAAAGCGCTGATCGTGTACAACAGCAATCCCGTGGCTGTTGCGCCAGAGAGCAGCAAAGTGGTGCAAGGCTTTTCGCGAGAAGATTTGTTCACCGTCGTCTTGGAGCATTTCCAAACCGACACCGCTGACTACGCCGACTACATCTTGCCCGCCACCACGCAGCTTGAGCACTGGGATGTGCATTTGGCCTATGGCCACACTGATGTGATGCTCAACCAAGCTGCGATTGCACCTGTGGGCGAAGCCAAGCCCAACACGCAAATTTTCCGCGAACTGGCTGTACGCATGGGCTACACGGAAGCGTGTTTTGAAGATGATGATGAAACGCTTTGCCGCACAGCATTTGATGGCGTGGTGAGTTTTGAGCAATTGTTAAAAGATGGCTTTGCGCCTTTGAACCTACCTGATGCACCGTATGCAGCAGGCGGCTTTCCCACAGCTTCTGGCAAATGTGAGTTTGTCAGCAGCGTGCACGGCGTTCCAGATCATCTGCCGAACTACGAAACCGCTGGCAGCGATACTCGATTTCCGCTGGCCATGATCTCGCCACCTGCGCGTAATTTCCTCAACTCCACCTTCGTGAATGTGAAAAGTCTGCGCGATATGGAAGGCGAACCGCTGTTGGAGATCAGCACGCTAGATGCTGCGCAGCGCGGCATTGAAGACGGCAGCATTGTGCGCATCTTCAACGAGCGCGGCAGCTATCGTTGCAAAGCCCAAATCTCGCCGCGCGCCCGCGCTGGCGTGGTCCACGGCCTAGGCATTTGGTGGCGCAAGATGGGCCTGGATGGCAAAAATGTGAACGAACTGACCAGCCAGCGCCTGACGGACATGGGGCGCGGTCCGGTGTTTTATGACTGCTTGGTGCAGGTCAGCGCAGATGCTGCCTAGATTCATTTATTTCATGAAAAATAGGCCAATTGCCGTTATATTATCTGCATTGTTTGCTATCGTATTAATAGCAATTGGATTGACAGGTTGTAGCAATCTAGGCTATTACTGGCAAAACACACAAGGCCATATTGCGGTGATGAATGCCGCCAGGCCAGTGCAAGATTGGCTGGATGACCCTCAGATGCCTGAAGCAACCAAACGCCGCTTGCAACTTGCCCAACGCATCCGCGAATTTGCGTCAACCGAGCTGGCTTTGCCCAGCAATGCCAGCTATCGCCGCTATGCCGATTTGAAGCGTAGCGCCGTGGTGTGGAATGTGGTGGCCGCGCCGCCATATTCGCTGCAACTCAAAACTTGGTGCTTTGCCGTGGTGGGCTGCGTGGGGTATCGCGGCTATTACACGGAGGCCGATGCGAAGATGGAGGCTGAGCGCGTGAAGGCCGAAGGCTTTGAAGTGAATGTGTATGGCGTGCCCGCGTATTCCACGCTGGGTTATTTGAACTGGGCAGGCGGCGATCCTCTGCTATCGACCTTCATCATGTATCCAGAAGGTGAGCTGGCGCGGATAATCTTTCATGAGCTGGCGCATCAGGTGCTCTATGTGAAGGATGACACGATGTTCAACGAATCCTTTGCTACGGCAGTGGAGCGACTGGGCGGGCAGCAATGGCTCGCAACCCATGGCTCTGAGGCAGCAAGAAAAGAATACGCGGCGTTTGACAGCAAGCGCCGCGAGTTTCGTGCGCTCACACTGCGTGCGCGGGAGCGCTTAGCTGTTGTTTACGTACAACACGCCCCCAATTTTCTTGAAGAAATAAGTGCTGGCCATAAGGCTGCTACCGAAAAATCGAAGCAACAAGCCATGCAACAACTGCGCGATGAGTATGCCCAATTGAAGGCAAGCTGGGGCGGTTTTGCTGGCTACGACCGCTTCATTACCCATGCCAACAACGCCAGCTTAGGCGCATTGGCCGCCTACGATGAACTCGTTCCGCAGTTCGAAGCCGTGTTTGAAAAGCAAGGCAAAAATTGGCCCGCTTTTTACCAAGCAATTCAAAATATCACGCCGCTGCCCAAAGATGCGCGGAGAGCCGCTTTGCAAGACATGACAAAATAAACCTCATTCACAGGAGACCACCATGCCAGACATCAAAATTTCCCGCAAACACGCCCTCGGCTTGCCCGAGGCGCGCAAGGTCGCTTACCAATGGGCTGAGCATGCCGAGAAGAAGCTCGATATGGCATGCACCTACGAAGAAGGCAAAACCTCAGACGAAGTGCAATTTAAGCGCAGTGGTGTAGAAGGTACACTCGCCGTCACAGCCACCGGCTTTGATCTGCATGCCAAGCTGGGCTTTCTACTCGGCGCATTCAAAGGCAAGATCGAATCCGAGATCGAGAAAAACCTCGATGAGCTGCTGGCCAAAAGCGCTGAGAAAGGCGCTGCTTCAGCGAAGAAAGCAGCGCCCAAGAAAAAAGCCTGAGTGTTTTCACACACAGGCTTTGCTATTTAATTAGTAGCACTCCGCGCATATTCTATGACGGGGAGAGGCCAAAATGGCCTTACTTCAGCGATTCAATCAGATCCACATACTGCTGCATCGCATCTTTGGTGCTGATACCTTTGAGTTTGTTCCAGGCATCCCATTTGGCGCGGCCGACCATGTCGGTAAAGCCGGGTTTTTTCTCTTCGTTGTCGCCAACAGTGCCCTGTTTGTAGAGCGAATAAATTTGCAACATGGTGGCGTTGTCTGGGCGCTCAGACAGGTTTTTGGAATCTGCGGCGGCTTTTTCAAATTGGGCTTTGGTGGCCATGGGGAAGCTCCTAAAAAGTTGATGTGAAGAAAATTGTACGTCGGCTTGCGAATTTACTTCGCGGGCTTTTTGGGCCTGGAAGTTTTGACGGCTGGCGCTGGTTTGGCAGATTTTGCAGCCACTTTGCGTGCAGGTGCTTTGGCTGCTTTTGTTACTTTTGTTGCTTTGGGCACTGGGACTGTTTTGGCCACTTTCTTTGGCGCAGCTGTCAAGCCCAGCAGCGTTTCCAATTCAGCAAGCGCCTCACCCGTGTACACCGCGAGCTTTTGCGTGCTGGGCAGCGAAGTATGGCAAGCCGTGAAGCCAAAGTTCATGTAGCCAGCATAGCTTTCGCAGGTGATGTTCAGCGCCTGTCCGTGCGTGACGATGGAAGCCGGGTAAATCGACAGCAGCTCAGCGCCTCTGAAATACAGCGGCTTATCCGGCCCGGGCACATTGGAGATGGTGATGTTGAACATCGGTGGCAAGCGCCCGCCAATGCCTGATAGCAGCGTGAGTAAGGTGGGTGCCATCAGCAGCATGGTGTATTGCGTCATCACTTGGCGCGGCAGGCTTTGCACATGCGCTTTGGCGTGTTGCACCGATCTTTTGATGGCTTGCAGGCGCCCTAGCGGATCAGCAATGTCTGTGCCCAGTGTGGCCACGATGAAGCTGATGGCGTTGCCCGTGCCTTCGTCATCTTTGGGGCGCACAGAAACGGGAATACCTGCGGTGAGCGACTTTTCGGGCAGGCTGTCTCGCTCCGATAAGAATCGTCGCAGCGCACCGCCACACAACGTGAGCACCACATCGTTGAGCGTGCAACCCGCAGCCTCTGCCACATTGCGCAAACGCAGCATAGAAAACTGCTGCGTGGCAAAGCGGCGCTTTTCGCGCACGCGGCCATTGAGCACAGAGCGCGGTGAATTAAAAGGCACCACCAAGCCATCGGTTGGATCGCCAATGCGTTTGATGATTTTTCCAAATGCCAAAGCGAGCTGCGGTATCGATTTGGCCTGCAGGCTCAGCTCTTCTAAGGCGGCAGCCGTTGCGCTGGCCACGGTGGGTACAGCGCGAGATCCTTCAGAGCGACGTTTTTCTTTGGCTTGTGCAGTGTTGCCAGTCGCCCAGAAAGGCGGCAATTTTAAGCTCGTCACAGGATCTGTGGCCATGGCTTTATGAAGCAACTTCACACCACTGACACCGTCAATCAGGCTGTGATGCATCTTGATAAAGAGCGCAAAGCGGTCGCCCTCTAGTCCTTCAATGATGGTGCATTCCCAAGGTGGACGCGCCAAGTCAATCGGTGCACTGTGCAGGCGGCCCACCAACTCACCCAGCTCGCGCTCGCCGCCAGGCCAAGGCAAAGCCGCATGCCTGACGTGGTATTCCAAATCAATGTCGTCGGCATCGATCCAAGAGTGCGCAGGATTTTTGTTAAAGGGGACTTTGAGCTTGCGACTCCAAGGTGCAGCAAAGCTGCGATGGCCGCGAAAATCCAGCATGAGCTGGCGCATGAAGTCTTTTGGCGCATCAGGCGGCAGCTTGAATTGCAAAAGGCCGCCCACATGATTGGGCGTGGCGCGCGTTTCTGTGAACAGCCAAGCGGCATCCAGTGGGCTCAAACGGGTGGTGCTCATCTTGGGTGTTCCTGAAATTGCGAATGTTGCCAACGGGCTTGATCCATCACTTGCTCATGGCAAATGAGTGTTGATCAAGCGGCCTTGCGAGCCGTGGTTTTCTTGGGTGCTTTTTTGGCAGGCGCTTTTTTTGCTGCCACCTTTTTAGCGGCAACTTTCACAGCAGGCGCTGCTTTTTTAGCCTTAGGCTTCGCACCAGGCAAGGTGGAAGCCTCTCCAGACACCGAGCCTGATTTCCACTTCAAACGCGCTTTCTTGGCCAGTGTCACGACCTTTGCAATATCTTCATCGGTAAACGCACCGTTCACACCGGAGATCGCGGAGAGCTTCATGCCATTCTTGATGCCGAGTTTGTAGATTTCTTTGACCTTGTCCCACTCGGTATCGCGGCCCACGGTGAACACTTCAAAGCGACCTTCGAGCGCGAGCACAATAGTCTCCGCCATACAAGCAAAGACCACATTGGGTGGCAAGCCAATGCTCTTCATGCCACGCACTTTGGTGGGTAGCTCGATCTCGCCGGATTCGATCACCAGCACATCGGGGCGCTTGGCCACTTCTTCGGGTGGCAAATCGAGTGGACGCGCCACATCGGTGATCACGCAGCCAGGCTTGACCTTCATGATGTCCAAAATCTTCTTGCCTGCACCGGAAGTGGACGTGACGATCATGTCCATGTCGTGCAAAAGGCTGTCGTAGTCAATCGAGCACACCACATCGGCATCGGGTGTATCTTTGAGGATCGAGCGCTTGAGCTCTTCCAGTTTTTTCAGATCGCGCCCTGCGATAACGACTTGCTCAAATGCCATCGCCAGCAAACGCGCACTGACTGAGCCGATCGAGCCGCTTGCGCCAATCACCATGGTTTTGGCTTGAATGCGTTTACCATTTTTCTCCAGCTTCACCAAGCCCATGCGCTTCATCGCATCCGCTGCAGCCCAGAGCGCGCCTGATGCGGAGTAACTGTTGCCTGTGGTAATTGGCAGCGGCGCGCGGCGTGCCACGGTGATGCCTGCATCGCCCACTACTTTGGTGAATGCCCCTAGGCCCATGATCTGCGCGCCCAAACCTTGTGCGATTTTTGCAGCATGCAGCAAGCGGCGGTAGGTGAACTCTGGGCTGCGAGAGAGCATTTCTTTGGGTGTACCGCCCACAGAAATGAGCCAGCCCTCGGCTTCTGCACCGCTGGGCGAAATGATGTTGTCCATCTTGCAATACACCATGGGTGGCATGTGTGCTGCCACAGTTTCGATCCGGTCCATGATGAACTTGGGCGTGCTTTTTGGAATCGGCATGCCTTTGCGAATGTAATCTTGCGAGAGCGGATGAACCACAAAGGCAAAGCGGCGAATATTGCGGAAGCTGCCCGTGGGGTGCAGCATATTCGGCTTGATGTTCAGCTCATTCAAAATCTCTTCAAAATCATCGTCTGAGACCTCATCGGCCTTCTTGTCAAGGCTGGCCAAAATCATGGCCTCCAGCGTGTTGATGCCAATCACATGGTCGAACAATTTCGGTGATACGTCGATCACCAAATTGACCTTGCACTTCTTGAAAAACTCCATACGGTCATCGTCTACCGCAGACGTGATTACCGTTTTTCCCGCTAGATTGCTGGAGTCGCCCACCGCTTTCAATTCTGCAAAAGTGCCAACGATCAGATGCGCTTCATCCACAGCTTTGCTCACGCGCTTTCCCTTGAGCCACGTGAAAGACGATTCCAGCAGCTCGGCAGGCTTGCCCGAGAGCGCCCATTTCGTGCTCTTGGCATACAGCTCCAATTGTTGAATCGAGCTAAGCATGGCGGGTGCGCCGGTTTGATACAGTGCATCCGCAAAATTCAGATTGGGTGTGTAGTCCGACAGAGCGACAGCCATGTCGTAATTGCGCATGCCGTTTAAGAACAGGACGATATTGTTGTTGAAATACTCGCCCAATTCTTTTTGCACATGACGCACCGCACGCACTTGCAGCAGGCGGCGCAGCGTCGCGCCCGTGGTGGCAGGCACGCGGGTGACGACGTTGAGCAGGCGCTGGGTTTCTTTGTTGACCACGGTGCGCAGGCCGACTTGGTAATGATCCCCAATTTCGCCAATGCCAATCGCATCTGCAAAACCTTGCTGGCGGCGCAGAAGTTCCCAAGCCTTGGTGGTGTCGTCGTCTGCGCCCATGCGCGTGACTTCGAAATCTTCACCCAAGAATTTGGTTTTGAAGGAGAAATCTTGAGTGCTGGAGCCGAGGGTGACGGTAGTGACTTTTTTCATGGGAATCTTCTTCGAAAGCAAAGTGAACGAGGTGGGTTTATTTGGAGGAGGTTTTCGCAGCTGCTTTTTTAGCGGGCGCTTTTTTTGCAGCAGGCGCAGGTTTGTCAGGACTTGCTTTGCCCTTAGGCGGCAACACTTGGCGGATCAGCGCTTCGCATTGCTTTTGCGTCATGTATTTCGGCACGGGGTAACCGGTGTGTGCCTCATGGCAAGCGGCTTTGGCCAATGCGGGAATGTCTGCTTCTTGCAATTTATCCAGATACAGAGGAATACCCAAATCGCGGTTGAGTTGGTCAATTGCATCAAGGAATTTCTCAGCGAGCTTGTCGTCACGCTCGCTCTCAAGCCCCAGCTGGGCGCGTACGGCCAATTGCGCTAGTTGCTTGGTGATGGCCGAGCTGGAGTAGCGCAGCACATGCGGCAGCATGATGGCGTTGGCCAAGCCATGCGGTGTGTGGTATTTGCCGCCAAACTGATGCGCAATCGCATGCACATAGCCTACGTTGGCGCGCGTGAACGCGAGACCTGCATAGGTGGAGGCGAGCGACATCTTTTCGCGTGCAGCCAGATCCGTGCCTTTTGAATAGCAGGTGCGTAAGTTGCCAAAAATCAAGCCCACAGCGGCCAGCGCCATGCCATTGGTGTAGGGCGTGGCCCAGTTGCCCACATAGGCTTCAATGGCGTGGGTGAGCGCGTCAATGCCAGTGGCTGCGGTGATGTGGGGCGGCAGGCCCGTCATGAGCGATGCATCGAGCGCGGCCATCTTAGGCACGAGGCGCGGATCAATGATCACCACTTTGTCATGCTTGACAGGATCGGCAATCACTGCGGCAACAGTGACCTCTGAGCCTGTGCCCGCAGTGGTCGGTACAGCGTAAATCGGCAGAGGTGCATTGCGGCCTTTGAAGTAGCCTGCCAGGTTGCGCAAACTCTTGCGGTTGGTCATCGAGATAGCAATCGCTTTGGCTGAATCCATCGACGAGCCACCACCGAAAGCCACAATCGCATCGCAATCGTGCTCACGGCAAAATTCGATGCCCTCTTCAATCAGCGGAATCGGCGCATCGGGCGTGATCTTGTCAAACACCACGGTTTTTGTGCCACCCGCGTGTAGCGCGTCTTGAATACTACCCAGGAGCCCGAGCTTGGAGATAACGCCGTCGGTGACGATCAGCACTTTGCTATGACCAAAGCCAGCAATGACTTCGCCCATGCGCGCGCTAGATCCAGGGCCGACCATCAGCGTGGGCTGCGGGATCGGGATGTAGCGCGTGACTTTACCTGCGCCCTTCATAAGTGCTTCTAGGCCCGCTGCGCGGGTTGATTTGGGAATGAAATCCAAGATCACAACTGCCTCCTCGGTGAATCGTCTGTCTGAATCAGCAGTGTAGGCTCTGAGATCACTTGTGTGCAGATGGCATCACCAAATTGCGCACAGGGTTTTCCCGGCTGCAAGGGTTACTTGCTTGCGCTGGTTTTGGCGGTGTATTCGGCCACCAAATTGAGCAAATGCTGGCGCTGCCCGGCTTCGAGGTAAGGCACCAGCAAATTGAGCACATGCTGTGCGCCGCGCACCAAGGCGATGCTGGCGCTTTCAGGCTCGAGCGCGTTACGCGGGTCGCGCACGTATTCGTAGCTGAGCCAATAGGTGAGCACGACGACCATGGAGGTGGCCGTGCCTTCGATTTCGCGTGAATCCATCGCGATCGCGCCGCTGCGGTTCATGGATTCGAGCAAAGTACGAATGCTACGGGTTTTGTTCTTCAGTACCCACTGAAAATGCGTCTCTAAACGACGATTTTTGCTCAGCAGATCATTCAGATCGCGGTAGAGGAAGCGGTATTGCCAGATCAGCTCATAAAGCGTGTGAAGGAAAAACCATGCATCTTCCACATTGCGCACGCCGTCGCTGGCGTTGAGCAGTTCGCTCAGGGAGCGTTCGTAGCGATCAAACAAGCTGTTGATCAGCTCGTCTTTGGCGGGATAGTGGTAATACAGATTGCCGGGGCTGATACTCAGCTCGGCAGAGATCAGCGTGGTGGAGACGTTGGGCTCGCCAAACCGGTTGAAGAGTTCGAGCGTGACTTCCAGAATGCGTTCGGCGGTGCGACGCGGCGCTTTTTTGACCATGGTGTTTTTTTGTCCTCTGATGTGACGAGTCTTGTCTTACCCACACTCTAGCGCATGTTCCATGCTAGCGCTACTCTCGCAGCGCTTTGGTGATCAAGCGTGACGTCGCTCGAGGTCTTCCAACGTCTCTTCCAAGCGGCGCACTGCCTTGCCCACTTGGCTGGCTTTCGCTGCAGGCATCACGAGCTGGCGCTTGGGATCGGCCAAGACTTCTTCATTGACGGTGATGCCATGCTTTTCAAACTTGGCCGTGAGCGAGCTGCGGCGCACGCGCAGCATATGGCGGGTTTGTTGGTAGGCATGCTCGGCCAAACTGCGGCGCTGGCTGTAGCTGAAGGTGTTGGCCAGATACATTTCTGGGTCGCGCTGATCGGGCTCAATCAATACGATGTCGGTTTGCGGATAGTCGCGCTCATAGGCTTTCATGCCCATTTCCAAACGCGAATGAATCATGGAGCGGAAGGTTTGCGAAAGCACGGCCGGCAGGCCGCCATCCACAATGCGCGGAATGCTCTGGCGCTCTTTGGGCAGGCCTCGCTGCATCACGGTGGGGCGAGCATTCAGCGCATCAAAAGGTACGAGCGGATTGAGGCAAATCACCAAATCCATGCCTTCTTGTAAGGCGACGCTGGCATGCAGCGTCTTCTTCAGCGCACCGTCCACAAAATAATGATCGTCAATTTCTACCGGTGGAAAAAGGCCGGGTAGCGCCGAGCTGGCCTGCACTGCTTGCGAAATCGGAACATGATCAAAGCCGGGTGCACCAAAGGGCGCAGATTCGCCAGAATCAAGATTGGTGGCAACCAAGGTGAGGCGGCTACCGCGCATTTTTTGTAATTCGCGGAAATCATTGCTGCGGCCAGGCTGAGAAAAAATTGTGGCCATGCGCTCATTCACATCGCTGTTTGAAAACACGCCAGTGGGCAAAACGGGACCCAGCAATTCAAGCGCACTCACGATGCTCTTGCGCTCCACAGTGACGCGCCAAGCGGCTGAAGCCAACAAACCCGGCAACATGATGAGGCGGCGAGCAAATTCACCAAACGCCGGACGCATGAGCCAAGCAGGATCGAAACGATCACTGTGCTGACTGGTATCTGTGTTGGTTAAATCGTTGTCAATAAAACTTTTGCACAGCTCTTGCGGGCTCATTCCGTTGGCCAACGAAGCGGCAATGAAGCTGCCAGCAGACACACCGATGTAATGATCGAGGCGCGTGAAATCAATGCCATCGAGCGCTTCTTGCAAGGCACAGAGTGCGCCGATTTCGTAGATTGCTCCCAGCGGGCCACCACCTGCGAGCGAGAGCGCGATGCGTGGACGTGGGTTAGATGGGGCGGAACGTGAGCGCTGGGGCATGCGAATAACAGTGGCCATGGAGAGTTATCAAGTGTCGTTGGTTTGCTACTATTTTATGAGCACTCAGCGCAGGTTTTATAAGGGTAAACCGCTGATTTTTCTTTAAAATAACCATAAAAAAGGGCGCTTCGCAGCGCCCTCATCTGATCCGGTTGGAATCAAGCCGTTTTGCGAGCGCGCTTGGCAGGCGCTTTCTTCACGGCTTTCACAGCGGTGGCGGCCTTGGCTTTTACGGTTTTGGCGGCAGCGCGAACGGGCTTGGTAGCCGACACGCTTTTGGCGCCTACTTGCTTGCTCAAAGAATCGATGCGGCTGATCAGCGTCTCGATATCTTTCGCGGAAGGCACACCCAGTTTGTTCAGAGCGCGAGCCACGCGATCTTCAAAAATGTCTTCCAGCTTGTTCCATTGGCCGGTGGCTTTAGCGGCCACTTCATTGGCCACGCCAGCAGCGCGGTTGGTCACCTCGCTGATGCGCTCTTCAGCGGCAGCTTGCGTCTTGCGCTGAACAGCCAAGCCTTCTTTGACCATGGTTTCAAACACGTTGCCGCCGTTTTGCTGAGCTTTGGAAAACTGAGCCAAGCCAGCCAAATAGATTTGCTGAGCCGAAGCTTTGATGCTTTCTGCCAGAGCGGCTGGGTTGAGGCCGGTGGATTTTGCTGCGGATGCGGCTTTGTTAACTTTCTTGACCATGTTGAACTCCAGATAAATGGTTGAATTAAAAAAATGTGATGGCGTGAATGTAGCCCTTGAGCGCCCAAGTGTTTAGGCTGGCACTTCTAAATGCCTAGAGGCTTCGCTCTATGGGCCAGCGCGGTTCGGCTGAAATGGGGCTTCACATTCGAGGAGCTTAAGGCTATCATTTCAAACACTTCAATCAAGGGAGACATCGCATGAAACTGATACCCGCCAGCACGGCAGCTGCTCTGTTATTTATAGCACTCCACGCAGATATTGCAACGGCGAACCCCGCTTTTTCTTCTCAAGCCTTCTCTGCGCAAGCCACTGGAACAAAGGAAGGCAGCAAAGCCAAGAAGCCCAAGAAGGAAAAGCAAGCCAAAGCCAAGAAAGGCGGCGGTGTGACGTTTCACGATGGCAGTGCCGAAAGCCGCGCTGAACGCGACAAGCGCTTAACCCGCGAATGTAGAGGCAGATCGAACTCAGGGTTGTGCGAGGGATATGCGCGGCCTTGAGCTGCGTTCAGGTCAACTTCAATTGCCGAATTCGCTGCACATGCGCAGAGAGTGATCTGGCCGCTATGGGCCAGAGTTTGGCATCGACATCGTTGTAGGCAATCGGTACCAATTCTTCGATGCTGGCGTTGGGTTTAATTTTCATGGCGGCGATGACTTTGGCTTCTCGTTTTAGGCGATGCGCTTTGAGAGCGGCGATGGCTCTGGCTGCGCCGCCGCGCGTGTCGCTCTTGGCATCGCCATGTTGTTCGCTTGCGATTTGCGCAGCATCACAGTGGCTCAAAACGTAGCCATGCGCGGGTAGGATGAAGCGCAGATTGTGCTGTTTGCACAGGGCGGCCAAAATATCGAGTGAGTCTAAATAGTCGCTCATGTTTCCATCAGGCGGATCGATGACGGTGGTGCTGCCGTTCAAGATGTGGTCGCCAGTGAACAGCAGGCCGTCTTCGGGCAGGATGAGGCAGAGGTGGTTGGCGGCGTGGCCAGGTGTGTGGATGACTTGCAGGCTGATATCGAAAGGCTTTTCGTCGTAGGGGCGACGAAAATAAACGCTAAGCTGCTCATTGTTTTGTAGCAAAGTATCCGGATCGAACCAAGCACTGTCTCGCGCCGTGGGTGCGCTGGGCAGGCCAAGGATAGGGCAGATGTGTTGCGCAAATTCCGCGGTGAGCGCCATCGGCACCGTGTTGCTGGCTTCGACCACGCGCGCCTGCAAGGGCTTGGCGGCTGGCGAATGATCGGCATGCGAGTGTGTGCAGACGATGGCCACGATATCGCCGCTGGTGGCTCGCAGGATGCGCTCGATATGAGAGGCAATATCAGGGCCAGGGTCGATCACGAGATAGCCTTTTTCCGGCGTGCCAACGATATAGGTGTTAGTGCCGGGGCCAGTCATCATGCCGGGGTTGGGGGCGGTGAGCCGCCATACGTGTTGCAGAAGCTGCACCGGTTTGTCGTGCTGCCAAGTCAACTCATGAAAGATCTGGCCGTAGGGCGTAACCATCGCCAGCTCGCCGTAGGCCGCTTCATGCTCCATGAAGCGTGCTTCCTTGCCTTGCATCAGGCCAGCGCGTGGGCAGCTCGTCCACAGCGGTTTTTCGCTCGAACAAGCTTGCAAAACCGCATCTACGTTGGCGTATTCGATCAGCTTTTGCAGCGTGCGGATCGTGGGGAAGATCATGGAAAATTGCTTGGCTTCATGCCGAGCGAGTGCGTCTTGCGGACGCACCCATTCGGGCGCGAACTGCTCCTTGTCGTCAGCCACTGGCGTTTGGCCGGGCGGCATGCGTGCCACTAGGAAGGGCACTTCAAAGCGCTTGGGCATGTCGCGGTCGGTGAGCCAATGCGCGAGCAAATACACCTCATTGGCGGCAAGCTGAAAGTCCTGCGCGGCCATTTGCGCGTAAAAATTGCCGTGTCGATCCAAGGCGTTGACTTGGATTTGCGTGACCCAGTCACCGCTGGCTTGCTTGGCCAACACGATGCCCAATTCTTCAAAACTCTCGCGAATCGCAGCCAGCGCCCAGCTGGTGTGTTGCTGTGTTTGTGTGGTGCGCCTTGCTATGAATTTATGAGCACTCTGCGTAGGTTTTATAGGGGGCAGTGGCTCATTTATTGCATATTTCTCATCGTCTGGCTCTATCCCGCCGCCCGGAAACACATAAGCACCCGGCGCGAAACTTGCCTTCATGGAGCGGCGTGTCATGAGTACTTCCAAGCCCTGCGGGCCATCGCGCAGCAGCAGCACAGTAGCCGCTTGCAAAAGCGCAGCGAGGGACTTGGGAGGATAAAGGAGGGCGGTGTCGCGCGGCATAGGTTAAATTCGCTGATCGAAAGCATATTTTGCTACAAGGAGCGTTTTGATGTTTCAGTCTTTTTTTCGCAACCGCCAATGGTGGCTTTGGGCTTGGGTGGGTGGGGCATTGATTGTTGGCGTAACTTGGTACAAAGTGCAGCTCACGGTGGAGCTCAACAGCTGGTATGGCTCGTTCTATGACTACATTCAGCGCATTTTGCAAAAACCGGGTAGCAGCACGCCCTCTGAGTTTTACGGGCAAGTGTTGGTGTTTGCCAAGATTGCGGGCATTTTCGTGGGTGTGGCGGTCATGCTGGAATACTTCGTGAAGCATTGGGTGTTTCGCTGGCGCACGGCGTTAACCAACTTTTACAGCGCCAACTGGCACAAGGTGCGTCATATTGAAGGCGCCTCGCAGCGTGTGCAAGACGACACCTATCGGTTTGCCAAGATCATGGAGGGCTTGGGCGTGAGCTTCATGCGCTCGATCATGACGCTCTTGGCGTTTTTGCCCATTTTGTGGACGCTCTCTGCCAAAGTACCCGAGCTGCCTTTCATTGGCGCGGTGAGCCAATCGTTGGTGTGGACGGCTTTGATGTCGGCGATATTTGGTACGGTGCTGCTGGCGACGGTGGGCATGAAGCTTCCGGGGCTGGAATTTAACAACCAGCGCGTGGAAGCGGCCTACAGAAAAGAATTGGTGCTCGGTGAAGATGATCCGACACGCGCCACACCGCCTACACTGGCCGATATTTGGACGCAGGTGCGCAGCAACCATTTCCGTTTGTTTTTTCACTACGCATACTTCGATGTGGCACGCTATTTTTATCTGCAATACAGCGGCTTGATTCCACTGATTGCCATGTCGCCCGGCTTGCTCGCGGGCACGATCACGCTGGGGCTCATGCAGCAGATTTCCAATGTTTTTGAGCGCGTTGAGGGTTCGTTTCAATTCTTGGTCAACAGCTGGAGCACGATTGTGGAGTTGATTTCGGTTTATAAGCGTCTTTCGGCTTTTGAGCAAGCCATCAAGGATGCGCCCGACGCTCCTGCAGATGGCGAACAGGTGGTGATGCATGTCACTGTCCAATAAACCAGACAAACCGCAAGTCCTTCGCGAGACCGACGACGCGGCGCGTTCGCAGGCACGCGCGTTTGTGCGCGAAAGCATGCATGGCGCTTTGGCCACTTTAGAGCCGGGAACGGGTTGGCCCCTGGCCTCGCGCGTGTCGCTGGCTGTGGATGCGGATGGCGTGCCTTTGATTTTAATTTCGCGTTTGTCGGCGCATTACGGCGCTCTACAAGCAGATGCGCGCTGCTCTTTGCTATTGGGCGAAGCGGGCGAGGGTGATCCGCTGCGGCATCCGCGCATCACGGTGGTTTGCAAGGCGCAAAAAGTGCCGCCTGAGCTGCGTGCAGCGGCTAAAGCGCAGTTCTTAAAACGCCATCCTGGCGCAGAGATGTATGCAGATTTCACCGATTTTGATTTTTGGCAACTGGTGCCCCAGCGGGCCAGTTTGAATGCGGGTTTTGGCAAAGCCTATGCGTTGGATGCTGGTGATTTGCTGGGCTGAATCGCTTGCATCCTTTGAATTCGTCAAAAACAGTTATAGCCATTCCGTGAGGTGAATGTGTCTGCTTTGGGCTCACAATGCTTGCTTCTTTGGAGACACTATGAATCAAAATATGCTGCGCTGGGCGGCAAGCCTAGCCATCGCCTGTGCCCTTCCTTTGCAAGCCATTGCACAAGCTTGGCCCACCAAACAACCCATCAAACTTATTGCTGTGTTCCCAGCTGGAGGTTCGGTCGACCAAGTGGCGCGGATTCTTGCGCAACCCCTGCAAACGCAGCTCGGCCAAAGCGTGATTGTAGAAAATAAAGGCGGTGCTTCGGGCTCGATTGGTACAGCGCAGGTAGCGCAGGGCCCAGCAGATGGCTACACCTTCGCTGTCGTGTTTGACACGCATGCTGTGAACCCAGCGCTCATTCCCAATATGGGCTTTGACACACGCAAAGATTTGGAGCCGATTGCTCTGATCGGCACAGCACCCATGGTCTTGGCCACGCATGCCGCCAGTGACTACAAGAATTTCGCCGATGTGATCAGCGCTGCGAAAGCCAAGAAGAATGTGAGCTACGGCACCATTGGCAGCGGCTCACTCGGCCATTTGGCAATGGCGCTGGTCGGCAAGAGCAACGGTTTGGATTGGCAGCACATTCCGTATCGCGGCGGCGGCCCGCTCATGACAGATGCCGTGGCTGGGCATGTGCCGCTGTCGATTGGTTCGGTCTTTCTCACCAAGCCGCATCTGGACAATGGCCGCATGCGCCCCTTGGCTGTCACCACCAGCAAACGCAGCCCTGATTTGCCCAACGTGCCCACCATGGCCGAGAGCGGCATTTCGGGCTTTGACGCACCCGCTTGGTGGGCGATTCTGGCTCCCGCCAAAACGCCTCCCGAGATTTTGAAGCGCATGAACGAAGAGGTGAACAAGGCCTTGAAGAATCCTGACATTGCCAAGAAGCTTGATGCACAAGGCATTGATGTGCTTGGCGGTTCGCCCGAAATTGCCCGCGCCTTCATTGACAAGCAAATCGATATTTGGAGCAAGGTCGTGCGCGAACAGGGCATCAAGGCCGATTGAGTTTGCGCCTGAAGACCCAGGGTCAATCCTGATCTTCAGGATTGACTCCCAGCGCCACCAAAAATCGCGCCACCATGTTGTAGGTCGCTACTGAGCTGGTCAGCTCCACCAAAGCCGTGGTGTCAAAGTGCTGCTGTAGTTGTATAAACACACTATCTTCCACTTTCACCTGCACCGTCATTTGCGCTGCGTATTGAATCACTATACTTTCGATAGCAGACAATCCAGTATTTATAACGGGATAACACGGATTTCCCTTTACATGCAGCGCCAGAGCATCCAATTGCGCCTGCGTGCCGCCTGCTGCTAAAAAATCGGGTGCATGATGATGGTATTCGTAATGCGCTCCGGTGAGCAGAGCCACAGTGCAAATAGCCAGCTCGCGCAGGCGGCGATCTGTGGGCAGCTCGGTACGTACGGCCTTGAGATACACATTCCAGCCCCGCGCCAGTGGCTCACTCCAGAGCAAAGCCTTGTCTAAATTAATCAGCGCACCGCCGCGCCGCGCTTCGATGGCAGCAACGAGTTCGGGTGCTTGGGCTTTGAGGGTTTGATTCCAGGCGGGGATGCGCATAGTGGAGCTTTCTGTTGTAGAGGTGGACAGTGAATCAGGCCGTGGCCAGAAGCTGCGCCACCCGCGCTTGCAGCACCGGGACCAGTTCGACGCTGAACCATGGGTTGGCCTTGAGCCAAATGTTGTTGCGCGGGCTAGGATGCGGCAGGGGAATCACATCGGGTGCATGGCTGCGCCAAGCTTTCACGGTATCTGTGACAGAGGCCAAAGCCCGCCCCGGAAAATGCCAGGCCATGGCGTATTGCCCAATCACCAACGTGAGCGACACCCGGGACATCGCTGCGAGCAAACGCGCACGCCACTGCGGCGCGCATTCAGGCCGAGGCGGCAGATCACCGGATGAGCCCGTGCCTGGGTAGCAAAAACCCATAGGCAAAATGGCGACAAGTTTTGGGTTGTAAAACGTGGCGCTGTCCACGCCCATCCATTGGCGCAGGCGCTCACCGCTGGCATCGTCAAAAGGCACACCACTGTCATACACCTTGCGTCCCGGGGCTTGCCCCACCACGAGAATGCGTGCGTGCGCGCCGATTTGCAAGACTGGTCGCGGCGTGAGGCCGAGCTGTGCCAGTGGCTTAGCGCACAAAGTGCAAGAGCGCACTTCTTTCAACAAGGCGGTAAGGGTGGGGCGGCTCATGGCGAATGGGGTGGAATGAAACGTGCCCATTGATAATAGCCCCATTCACTTGGGTGATGGGTCGCAGCAGCGCCTTTCATACTTTGCTTCACTGACGCAGCGTGTTCAGACCATAGCCTAGGGCGGTGTGCTCCGGTGCAAAGTTGGTGGAAGCGGATGCGCAAGCTTCAAGCTCAGTCGATAATACGCAGCATGAAAATCCAATTCACCAAAATGCAAGGCGCAGGCAACGATTTTGTCGTGCTCGATGAGACGAACGGCTTACTTAATCTGACACCAGCGCAATACAAATTCTTGGGTGACCGGCATTTTGGCGTGGGCGCAGATCAGATTCTTTCCGTGCGGCCTGCGCCCTCGCCAGAGTTTGATTTTGAATATGCGATTCATAACAACGATGGTGGCGAGGTGGAGCATTGCGGCAATGGGGCGCGTTGCTTTGTGCGCTATGTGCGCAGCAAGGGGTTGACGAGTAAAACCTCGGTGCGAGTGAAGACGGTGAACAACGTTTTGACGCTCACCGAGCAGAGCGATGGCCGCGTGACGGTGGATATGGGGGCGCCATTCTTTGCTTTGGAAGACGTGCCCTTTGATGCCACGCATGCTACCGTGCAGACCACAAATTTATGGCAAAAATGGCAGTTAGCCGTTATAAATCCTGCGCAGTATGCTATTGAAATAATAGCGAAACAAGCTTCTGTTGCAGTGCTCTCCATGGGTAATCCGCATGCGGTGCAGGTGGTCAGCGACGTAGAAACAGCGCCCGTCCATGAGGTGGGCGCGTGGATGCAAACGCATCCGGCTTTTCCGCGCCGGGTGAACGCGGCTTTCATGCAAATCATGAGTCGCAGTGCCATCAAGCTGCGTGTGTATGAGCGCGGCGCAGGCGAGACGCTGGCCTGCGGCACGGGGGCTTGCGCGGCGGTCGTGGCCGGAATACGGCTGGGCTTGCTGGATGCAAAAGTGGATGTGCATACGCATGGCGGTCTGCTCACGATTGAATGGCCGTTTGCCATGCAAGGGCTCGCAGCCAGTGTGTTGCTCGCGGGGCCTGCGGTCACGGTGTTTGAGGGCGTGGTAGAGATTCCTGATTGAGCTGATTTAAGTTTATGATCATGGCTGCTACAAATTCAGGAGCTAGCCATGACTCAGCAGCACGACGTGCCACCGATCACCGAAGACGATATCGCCAATTACCTGAGCACGAATCCCGAGTTTTTTGAGCGCCACGCCGAAACACTCTCCACCATCCAGTTGCAAAGCCAGCATGGCAAGCGCGCCGTGAGCTTGCAGGAGCGCCAAGCCGAGATGCTGCGCGAGAAGATCAAATCACTCGAAGGCCGCATCATGGAGATGGTGCGCAATGGCAACGAAAACGTGATGATCGCCGACAAGATGCAGCGCTGGACGCGCACGCTCTTGCTCACGCAGCAGGCGATGGATTTGCCGATCACGGTGACGCATGAGCTGAAAAGCCAGTTTTTGGTGCCGCAGGTGGCGATCAAGATTTGGGGTGTGAATGGCCTGTTTTCAGAGGAAGAATTTGCCGTCGGCGTGAGCGACGATGCAAAAACTTTTGCTTCCTCTTTGCAGCTGCCCTATTGCGGCGTGAATTCTAATTTTGAAGCAGCCAATTGGCTTGATCAACCCGAGCTGGCCAGCTCACTCGCTTTGATTCCCCTGCGCGCCGGCGTGGCGCTCGAAGCTTTTGGCATGCTGGTGCTCGCATCTCCCGATCCGCAGCGCTTCAATGCCGGGATGGGCACAGATTTTCTGGAACGTATCGGCGAGATCACCAGCGCGGCGCTGTCTCGGCTGCGCGGTTAGCCGAAAAATGGGGTCAGATCAGAATTCAGGACGATGATCTTCCCGGAGTGAATTCATGCCCAGTCGAAATTCTGCTCTGACCCCATTTTTCGGCGCTCTTTCCGAAGCGAAAGAGCAGGCGATGCAGCACGAGCTGATCCAGCGCTACCTGGCGCATTGCCGCGTCGAAAAACGCCTCGCCGAGCGCACCCTCGCGCTCTACACCGAAGATCTGACCAAGCTGCAAGCCAATGCAGCGCAGGCCAAAATCGAGATCAACCATGTTCTCAACGCCCACATCCGCCGATGGGTGGCGCAGATGCACAGCGGCGGACGCAGCGGGCGCGGCATTGCGCTCATCCTTTCGGGTTGGCGTGGTTTTTACACTTGGCTTGGGCGCGAAGGCCTGATGACTGCCAACCCTGTGCAAGATGTGCGCGCACCCAAGCAGCCCAAACCATTGCCCAAAGCACTGGCTGTAGATCAAGCCATGCAGTTGGTGAGCTTCACAGGCTTGCAACAAGCCAACGACTTTAACCCTGCGTTAGAAGCCCGCGATGCGGCTTTGACAGAGTTGCTCTATGGCTCGGGCCTGCGGGTGAGCGAATTGGTTAATTTAGACATTCGTTCGTCCACAGCCGGCCAGCAAACGCTCAAAGGCTATATTGACTTGGTTGCAGGCGAAGTGCATGTGGTGGGCAAGGGCAGCAAAAGCCGCACGGTGCCTTTGGGCAAACAATCCGTGGATGCGATTGAGCGATGGTTGCCGTTTCGCAGTGAGCTGCAGCTCAAGCTCAGTCAGAAAAGTCGTTTGACGCAAGAAGAAAAAGACCCGAGCAGCGAGCAGGCGCTGTTTCTCTCCCCGCGCGGTCTGCGCATGAGCCCTGCCATGGTGTGGCAGCGCCTCAAACTCAGAAGCTTGGCTGCGGGGTTGCCGATGGCGGTGCATCCGCACATGTTGCGCCACAGCTTTGCCAGCCATATTTTGCAATCCAGCCAAGATTTGCGTGCGGTGCAAGAGCTGCTTGGACATGCCAACATCAGCACCACGCAGGTTTACACCCGGCTGGATTTTCAGCATTTGGCCAAAGCCTATGACGCGGCGCATCCGCGTGCCAAGCGCCGCGCCGCCGCTTGATGTGCGATGACCTGATGCCTAGCTTTAGGTCTGAAATGTTGTTTTTTATCCAATTCAAGCCAAAAACATCACCAAAAGAAGCGAAAAGAAGGAAATTCAATCGCACCTGTTCTGGTTTGTCGCCCAAATGACGAAAAATGGACTGTGGCAAATTTATTCCAACTGTCCGCAAAAAAAGATTCCCCTGCTGCTATTGCGGCAATGCAGGATTTTGAAATCGACCAAATTCTGTATTGCAGCTTAGCCAAGCAGCCGATGGACGAGCTCGCTATTGAGCAATTGGTGCATACAGCTGCTGACTTGAACCGCATGGATCACATTACCGGCATGCTGATGTATGCCGATGGCGTGTTTGTGCAATTGATCGAAGGCCCGCGTCAAGCGATCAATCACCTCTGGGCGCGCTTGTTACATGACAAACGCCATCAGGCTGTTGTGCAGCTTTATCACCGCAGCGAGGTGGAGGCACGCGCCTGCGACGGCTGGGACATGCGTTATGTGCAGCGTGAAGATCTGCGCGATTTGATTCACGAAGCCAAGGAAGAAATTGTGGCGGGCCGCAAAAGTGCTTGGGCTCCCGCGATCAAGCGCATGGATTTTCTGCTAAGCAATGCCAACTGGGACAGCTTCGTCAACGACATCAAAGCCAACTGATCGCTGCACATCCGCGACAATAGCGGCCATGAAAACGATCACCCTTCGCCCCGGCAAAGAGCGCGCCTTGTTGCGCGGCCACTCTTGGATTTATGACAACGCCTTGGCATCAGGCAGCGCAGATTCGGGCGAGACGGTGCGCGTGGAGTCTTCAGAAGGCAAATTTCTCGCTTGGGCGGCCTTCAGCCCGAGCAGCAAAATCCGCGCACGGGTCTGGAGCTTTGATGAAGGGCAGCGCATAGATGCTCCTTTTTTCATAGCACTCTGCGCACAATCTATAACGGCCAGAGGCCGATTTGGCCTTGAAATACCGATTGACAGCGATGGCGTGCGCCTGATTCATGGCGAGGTCGATGGTCTGCCCGGATTGATCGTGGATCAGTATGGCGATACGTTGGTAGCGCAGTTTTTATCTGCGGGTGCAGAGCGGCAAAAGAAGCTGATCGTTCCCGCTTTGCTCCAAGCCAGTGGGTTGACCAAACTCTATGAAAGATCGGATGCCAGCAGTCGCACGCTGGAAGGCCTGCCGCCCGCCACTGGCTGGCTTGCAGGGCAGGGCGCAGATGAGGAGGTGGTGATCCGCGAGCATGGCTGGAAGCTCAAGGTCAGCATTTCGGAAGGCCACAAAACAGGCTTTTACCTCGATCAGCGCGACAACCGCCATCGCTTCGCCTTGGATGCCGCCCGCCTGAAATTTCGCCGCATGCTCAACTGCTATTGCTACACCGGTGGCTTCACCGTGGCTGGGATGTCTGGCCTGCGCGAGGCGGGTGCTTTGGATGGTGCGCAAATCACCAGTATTGATTCTTCGGGCCCAGCGATTGAGCGAGCCAAGGCGAACGTGGCGCTCAACGGCTTTGAGGTGCAGATTCAAGACGGCAGCGCACAATTCATGGATGCCGATGTGAACGCTTCTCTTAGGCAATTCATCACCGAGGGCCGCACATTTGATCTGATCATTCTCGATCCACCCAAATTCGCGCCCTCCGCCGCCCATGCCGAGCGCGCAGCCCGAGCTTACAAAGACATCAACCGCCTCGCTTTCAAGCTTCTGGAGCCAGGCGGCTTGCTTTACACCTTCAGTTGCTCGGGCGGCATTGATGCCGATTTGTTTCACAAAATTGTGGCCGGCGCGGCGATGGACGCAGGCGCAGACGGCTATATCACTGCGCATCTGGGCGCAGCGCCCGATCACCCGATCACCATGCGTTTCCCGGAAGGGGAATACCTCAAGGGCTTGGTGGTGATGAAAAAATGAAAACCTATCTCGTGGGCGGAGCAGTGCGCGATGCGCTCATGGGGCGCGAAGTGACGGATCGCGACTGGTGTGTTGTGGGTAGCTCGCCGCAAGAGATGCTTGATCTGGGCTACCTGAGTGTGGGCAAAGATTTCCCCGTTTTTTTGCATCCGCAAACGAGAGAGGAATATGCCTTGGCACGCACCGAGCGCAAAACCGCGCCGGGCTACCATGGTTTTTCGATGCATACAGCGCCTGATGTAACGCTAGAGCAAGATCTTGCGCGGCGCGATATTACTATTAATTCAATAGCACTCAGCGCAGAATATATAAGGGCGAATGGTCAGTTTGACTTAAAAATTTCAGCTTCTGAAGCCTTGAGTAAGGCCTTGATCGATCCGTTCAATGGGCAGCAAGATATTCGCGATCAGATTTTGCGCCACACCAGCCCTGCGTTTGAAGAAGACCCGGTGCGCATCCTGCGCGTGGCGCGTTTTGCTGCGCGGTATGCGGGTTTTTCTGTGGCCAAGCCCACGATGGATTTGATGCGCCGAATGGTCTCCAGTGGCGAAGCGGATGCGCTGGTGGCTGAGCGTGTGTGGCAAGAGCTGGCCAAAGGGCTGATGGAGAGCAAGCCTTCGCGCATGTTTCAGGTGTTGCGGCAATGCGGCGCTTTGCAGGTCTTGCTGCCAGAAGTGGAGCGGCTTTGGGGTGTGCCGCAGCGGGCAGACTATCACCCCGAAATTGACACCGGCGTGCATCTGATGATGGTGCTGGACATAGCCGCGCAATTACAGGCACCGCTTGCTGTGCGCTTTGCTTGCCTCACGCACGATCTGGGCAAGGGCACCACGCCTGCTGATGTGTTGCCGCGCCATATCAATCATGAAATACGCAGCGTCGATTTGCTGCTGCCGATCTGTGAGCGCCTGCGCGTGCCCACCGAATGCAAAGAGTTGGCTGTCGTGGTGGCGAAAGAACATGGCAATATCCACAGAAGTGATGATCTGGATGCCAAGGCGGTGCTGCGCCTGCTGGAGCGATGTGACGCGATCCGCAAGCCGCAGCGCTTTGCGCAGGTGCTGCAAGCCTGCGAATGCGATGCACGCGGGCGGTTGGGTAAGCAAGATGAGCCGTATCCCCAAGCGCAGCGCTTACAGCGTGCCTTGGATGCTGCGCTGGCTGTGCCAACTGCCGATCTGGCCGCACAGGCGTTGGCGCAGGGTAAGCAGGCAGAACAAATTGGTCAGGCCATTGCTCAGGCGCGTGTGCAGGCCATTGCTCGCATCCTTACACAATGAAGTGAGCCCTGTGACAAGCAGGGTGCATCAGCGGGGGGAGCAAATGCAATTGAGCAACGCCCTTGCTTGGCTTGCGCTATGGGGTTTTCGCCACAGGAGAAAGAAAAACTCCCGAGAAAGCCCGAGTAAAGCCGCCAAATGTGAAGTATTTAGCAGAATTAAAGCACCATTTTGGCTAGGATAGACAAAAATATCCTATAAAGCGATTGTTTTGCCATCTCACGACAAGATGTCGGCGAGTCAAATTTATAAATTCAACAATCTCTATGACGACACTGCCTGTTTCAGTAGCCGCCAGTTTGGCTGAGAGCGCCTTTAAAGCGCTATGCACCAATCGATGGTTTGCAGGGCTGTCTTCCACCCACCAAGCAGCCCTGCTGAACGCCAGCCGCCGCGTGACTCTGCGCGATGGCCAATTGTTTTGTGCGCAAGGCCAAAATGTGCGCAAGAAGCGCGATGGTTTTGCTGTGCTGGTGGAGGGCTTGCTCAAAGTGTCTTCCACATCGCCCCATGGTCGCGAGGCCATCTTGAGTTATGTGCGCCCGGGTCAGTGGTTTGGTGAGCTGGCCCTGCTGGATGGCGCAGGTCGTGAGCGAGATTTTTTCTGTGTCGGCGCTTGTGAAATTCTTGTGATCGAACCCGATGCGCTGCATGGCTTGCTGCAAGATGCACAGCTGGCCAACCACATCATCCGGCTGCTGGCCTGGCGCACACGCACTTTGCTCTCGCTGGTAGAAGATTTCACACTGCGCTCCTCGCTGGCCCGCACCGCCCGTCGCTTGGTGATGCTGGCCTATGACGACGAGCCGCAAAGCGGACAACACCGCAGCTCGCTGGATGTATCGCAAGATGCACTGGCCTCTATGCTGGGCATGACGCGTCAATCCGTGGCCAGCCAGCTGCGCCAGCTTTCCTCGCGAGGTGCTATTGAGCAGGCCTATGGCCGCGTCACCATCTCTTCCATGGTGGCGCTCATGGCCGAAGCGACCTGATCAAGCTGCCATGCAAGCCGTCTCACCACAGCCTGCAATTCATGGCCATCATGCTGGGGCAGGTTCAGGACAGAGTGCCCCCCTGGAGCAACTGGCTTATTGCAGCATCGTCGTCAACGAAATCCACGCCATGAGCCTCATGCAGCTCATGCATGAAGCGGGCTTGGCCGATGCCACGGCAGACATCACCGGCCTGCTGATTTGGGATGATCGCCTGATGATTCATTGGCTGGAAGGCCCGCAGGACGTGTTGACTTCGCTGTGGGGGCATATTCAAAACGATCCGCGTCAACACTGCCTGGTGCCGCTTTTGCACAAGCGCGGTGTGGCCTGCCGCTTGTTTGAAGCGTGGCGCTCGCGGCCTGCCAGCCGCAGCGAAATGATGGCCATCGTGCGCCAAGCCAAGGAGCAAGCCAGCAAAGATGCGGATCCGCAAACCCAGCAATGGCAGCATGCGATCAGCACATTGAGCATCGTGCTTGATCCCGATCTCACGGATTTTTACGCACAGGCGGCTAGGCCGAAAGCCGCATGATCGAAAAACTTCTTGCTCGCATTGCTCGCCGCAGCAGGCCCGGCTCCTTGCCTGCGCCGATCTCCGTGCTGGCGGCAGGCCGTCATGGAGAGGTATTGTTGCATTCCAGCGCCAGCGCACATGATCCTTTCAGCATGCCCTATCCAGCTTCGAAGCGCGTGCGCTCGGCGCGTTCGGGGCTCACGCAACCGGGTACAAGCGATGCTTGGCTCCAAGCCTGCGATGCGTATGTGAACCAGCGCTTGTCGGGCGGGCAGATTGCCGATCAGCCGGCTTTTTTTGCCTACTGGGGTGCTGCGCACATGGCTGTGGCGCAGATGCTCTGGGCCGAGCGCGATCAGTTGCATATGGGCCTAGCGCATATTCACAGCGGTGATGCGCTGCTGGCCGTGGTGCAGCCAAGCCATCGGCAGGTGAGCCTGAATGCACAGGCCTACCAAAGCAAGGCTGCGCTCTCGCTGCACCAATTGCCCGTGGGGCAGGGCGAAGGGCTTGAGCACATGAAGCAAGGCAAAGAATTTGTGAGCCATGGCTTGCACAGCCTGTTGTGGTTTTACGGGCAGGTCTATAGCAGCGCAACGGATCTGCTGCCGCCCGAGATGGGCACGCAACTGATCCAATTGCGCCGCTTCCCGCCCGTGGCGCCTGCTGCGCTGGAAATGCGCCATTTGGCGCTGATTCATGTGTTCAGCGGCGGCGCGCTGAGCTTTGCGCAACTGCAAAAACAAGTGGCTCCAGATCATGCCAGCAGCCTGTGCGCCGATTTGGCCTCCTTCTATTTCACCGGTTCACTGCGCTTGCTGCCCTAATCAGATTGTTAAACAAGCAGCCATGCCACACGATCTTTCAACCACACCACCGGCTTGGCAACTGGCCTTGCAGGCGTATCACGAATGGCTCAAGCGCAATGCACTGCCTGTGCGCTCTGCGGCGTTTGCTGGCTTTGGCACGCTGCATTTGGCTTTGGCTGAAATACTTTGGGAACAGCGCGAAGACATGCTCGCGCAAGGCGATCGCATCGTTCATCTTTCGAGCGCAGCGGGCTTGGTGGCAGTCTATAGCCAGGCGCAGCGCATCGTGCAAATCAGAACGCTCAGCACGGCCTTGGGGCAAATGGCGGATGCCGATGAGCTGAGCTTGCGCATCATGCCTACATCGGCGAGTTTGCTCGAAGGTGCTGTTGCGCAGGCTTTCTCCCCTGTGCCCCTGGCTGCCCTGATGTGGCATTACGGGCAAAGCGCCGTGCAGGCACTGGATCACATACCCGCCTTGCAGCAGCAGATGCTGCACGTCCGCCGCTTTCCGGCTTTGGAGCCCGAAGCTTTGCATTTGCGGCATTTGCGTTTGATTCATATCTTAAGCCGCGAAAACCTCAACTTTGAGCAATTGCTGCCCCTACTGCCTGAGGATGAGCGCTTGCTCATCTGCCCCGACCTAACATCCCTCTTTCTCACGGGCACACTGCGCTTGAAAAGCACGGGCTAGCGCCATCGGCCTACAATGGGCGCATGATTTCACGCGAACCCACCCTTGAGCGCTTGGCCACGGCCCAGTCCCTGCTTCTCACGCCTTTTGGCCTGAACGAGAGCCATCTCTTTAAAGCGCTGGATGTGATCAAAGCGCATCGCGTGGACGAAGCTGATGTG
This sequence comes from Variovorax sp., assembly GCA_031375105.1. Taxonomy (GTDB): domain Bacteria; phylum Pseudomonadota; class Gammaproteobacteria; order Burkholderiales; family Burkholderiaceae_C; genus JANMDU01. The sequence continues at coordinate 176,261 of JANMHJ010000071.1, read as the reverse complement.
TATTTCCAATACACGCGCTCCGAAGGCTGGAGCTTGGAAGAGGGCATTGTGAAAACCGGCTCGTTTTCGATTGACCAAGGCGTGGGCGTGCGCGCCGTGAGCGGCGAGAAAACCGCGTTTGCGTATTCGGACGATATTTCTTGGGCTTCACTGCTCGACGCGGCGCAAACTGTGAGGTCGATTGGGGCCACAAACAACGGTGTAGGCGGCGAAAAATCTGCGAAGAGTGCTACTAAAAAAATAGCGTCTGCTCGCAAACTGTATGCCGGTATCGATCCGATTTCCACGCTGGACAGCACCACCAAAGTCAAGCTGCTGGAAAAGGTTGAAAAGCTTGCTCGCTCCAAAGACAAGCGCATCGTGCAGGTGATGGCGGGGCTGGCCAGCGAATACGATGTGGTGCTGATTGCGCGGGCCGATGGCACTCTGGCCGCTGATGTGCGCCCACTGGTGCGTTTGTCTGTCACGGTGATTGCGGAGCAAAAAGTCAAAGGCGAGATCAGGCGTGAAGTGGGCTCGGGCGGCGGCGGTGGCCGTTTTGGCTTGGCCTATTTTGACGATGCACATATTGAAGACTACGTGAGCAGCGCCGTGAAAGCCGCCCTCACCAATCTTGAGTCCCGCCCCGCGCCTGCGGGCGAGATGACGGTGGTGCTCGGCCCGGGTTGGCCGGGCGTGTTGCTGCATGAAGCGGTGGGCCATGGTTTGGAGGGCGATTTCAACCGCAAGGGATCAAGCGCTTTTGCCGGCATGATCGGCAAGCGCGTGGCTGCCAAAGGCGTGACAGTGCTGGATGACGGCACCATTGCTGACCGACGCGGCTCGCTCAACGTGGATGACGAAGGCAACGCGACGCAGAAAAACGTGTTGATCGAAGACGGGATTTTGAAGGGCTATATCCAAGACAGCATGAATGCGCGCCTGATGGGTGTGAAGCCCACCGGAAATGGCCGCCGCGAGAGCTATGCCGCTGTGCCCATGCCGCGCATGACCAATACATACATGCTGAGCGGCGATAAAAACCCTGAAGAAATCGTCGCCAGTATCAAGCGCGGTTTGTATGCCACGAATTTCGGTGGCGGGCAGGTGGACATCACCTCTGGCAAATTCGTGTTTTCTGCCAGCGAAGCGTTTTGGGTGGAAAACGGCAAGATTTTGTATCCCGTGAAGGGCGCAACGATTGTGGGCTCGGGCCCAGAATCGCTCAAGAAAGTCACGATGATTGGCAACGATCTGGCATTGGATTCGGGCGTAGGCGTGTGCGGCAAAGAAGGCCAGAGCGTGCCGGTAGGTGTCGGCCAGCCGACCTTACGGATTGAAGGTTTGACCGTCGGCGGCACGGCTTAAAGCAAACCGTTACAGAGACTATTTTTAAGAAAAATCGGCATATAGCCGTTACAGAATATGCATAGTTTGCTATTATTTTAATAGCAATTCTCTCATCACCCGGTAATTGCTAACATTTTGTAATGTTGAAGTTATGTGCGCTCTCTCTAGAAGAAGCGCGGATTTTTACCAGACAATCTGTTCATGTCTGGCCATTCCAATTTTCTACTGAATCCCGAAACAGGTTTGCCCGATATCCGTGATTTCGCGGAATTCGGCCAAGCGCTGCGTAGCATGTCTAACGATGAAGAAACGCATCGCTTGTCGGATGGCATGGGCGAGCTGTCGGCAGTGATCGAGCGCGTGGGTAAAGCGCTCACGAGTCATCAACCCGGCGCGACCGTGGGCCCACTCTTGGTGGATTTGCTCACCGCACTGCGCAAGCATCGCCAACTCGTGGTCGGCCTGTCTGTGTCTTGGCGTAGCCTCTATGAATACGCAGCCTACCTCGCCGCACTGAATAATTTCCGCGTGCTGGTGGGCCAATGGCTGGTCGAGCGCAACATCAGCGGCGACAGCGAAGTGGTGATTGAAGATTTTGAGATGATTGGCTGGCGTACGCTGGGCGAAGGCCTGATGATGATCGACCTGCATGAGCAGGCGTTCTCTCAGTCTCAGGCGCACGAAGAGTCAGCTCTAGCGGGCTTGGATGAGTCACGCTTGGCGCGCGCCAAAAACTGGTGGGGTCAGTTGCGGGGGAAACCCGAGGATTTCGATCAATCCAAGCGTTGATCGGTGGGTCGCAAAAAGACCGCGCAATATTCCGTGTTAACATTTCACCCATGCAAAATTTCTTTTACTTTTATTTTTGGTTCTCAGTCCCCGGCGGACGAGAGGCAAATGCATAAGTAAAACCTGCACACCTCCATCGAACCGCCGGGCTCCCAAGCCAAGGCGGTTTTTTTATGCCTTTTTCAAACATCCCATCTCCCAAGGAGCACAACATGTCCAACACCCAGGCCCAAGACGCATGGTATCCACCTGGCAGCCAACCGCAAGACCGCACCAGCCAGACCGACGACGCCCGCATCAAGGACATTACCGTGCTTCCTCCTCCCGAACACCTCATCCGCTTCTTCCCGATTCGCGGTACGCCAATCGAATCGCTGATCGAGCGCACCCGCAAAAACATCCACAACATCATGCACGGCAAGGACGACCGCCTGCTGGTCGTGATCGGCCCCTGCTCGATTCACGATCCGGCAGCGGCGGTCGATTACGCGCGTCGCTTGAAAGATGTGCGCACCAAATATGCCGACACGTTGGAAATCGTGATGCGTGTGTATTTCGAGAAACCGCGCACGACCGTGGGCTGGAAAGGCTTGATCAACGATCCTTACTTGGATGAGAGCTTCCGCATCGACGAAGGCCTACGCATCGCTCGCCAATTGCTCATTGAAATCAACCGCCTCGGCTTGCCCGCCGGCAGCGAATTCTTAGACGTGATCTCTCCGCAATACATTGGCGATTTGATCGCTTGGGGCGCGATTGGCGCACGCACCACCGAGAGCCAAGTCCACCGCGAGTTGGCAAGCGGCCTCTCAGCCCCGATTGGCTTCAAAAACGGCACCGATGGCAACATCAAAATCGCCACTGACGCGATTCAAGCTGCTGCCAACGGCCACCACTTTTTGTCCGTCCATAAAAACGGCCAAGTGGCCATCGTACAAACCAATGGCAACAAAGACTGCCACGTGATTTTGCGCGGCGGCAAAACGCCCAATTACGATGCAGCCAACGTGGCCGCAGCCTGCAAAGATTTAGCCGCTGCCAAATTGCCGCAGAGCTTGATGGTCGATTGCAGCCATGCCAATTCATCCAAAAAGCATGAAAAGCAGCTTGAAGTGGCGCGGGATATCGCGCAGCAAATGCAAGGCGGCAGCCGCAGCATTTTTGGTGTCATGCTAGAGAGCCATCTGAAAGCCGGCAACCAAAAATTCACGCCCGGCCAAGACGATATGGCCAAGCTCGAATACGGTCAAAGCATCACCGATGCCTGCCTAGGCTGGGACGATTCCATGCAGGCGCTGCAAGTGCTCTCAGATGCAGTGAAGGCACGGAGAAATTAATTGGGGTCAGAACCCAATTAATTTTGTTGCTTGGGTTGGGTGGTGCGCTTGTGGCCTGTGGGAGCCGTATTCGGGCGGGCTCATGTACCCTGCTCGGAGCGTGCGGCACCTGCCGCGTAATAACGATGAAAGCGCTACGCGCTTTTTAACCCTGCGCTGCGAAAATCGCCCGCCCGAATACGGCTCCCACAGGCCGAGGGTTAGCGAGGGCAGTTCCAATCACGGCGCGCCAATTGGATTGGAAGTAGTTACTGTGGGCGAGCGAAGATCTCAAGCGTGGCTAATAGGCCGCGAGGGTTGGGGTTGCTGCGGTTGCCGATTTTCGCAGCACAGGCTAAATAAACGCGCAGCGTTTTGGTTCTTTATCTCACGGCAGGTGCCGCAAATCCCGAGCAGGGTACATGAGGCAGACGCAGCAGCCCTAACCCTCGTAGCCGGTCTATGCAAAACGAAACCTTCAGAACGCTACAAATAAGATAGTACCCCGCACAATAAATACGCCGGCAATCTGCCGCTTTAGCTTAAAAAATCACGCCTTAAGGGTAATTCCGCATCGTTTACGGGGCTAGCCTCTAGAAACTCCTCGTCTGAGTGCTTACTATGCACGCTTGAGGAGAACAAAATGTTTGATTATTGTGTAGTTGGTGGTGGCTCGGCTGGTTGTGTGTTGGCTTCGCGCCTGAGTGAAGATCCTGCCATTCGCGTGGCGCTGCTGGAAGCTGGGCCAGTGGACTCGAGCATCCTCATCCATTGCCCCGCTGGTTTGGCTTTGATGGCGCAAACAACCATTGCCAATTGGGCTTATGAGACTGTGCCGCAAAAAGGTTTGAATGGCCGAAAAGGCTATCAGCCGCGTGGCAAGGTATTGGGTGGCTCCAGCTCGATCAACGCGATGATCTACATCCGTGGTCAGAAGGAAGACTATGACGACTGGGCTGCACAAGGCAACAGCGGCTGGAGCTTTGACGATGTGCTCCCGTATTTCAAACGCTCGGAGAATAACGAGCGCGGCGCTGATGCCTTTCATGGCACTGGCGGCCCACTGAACGTGAAAGACCTCACCTCGCCGAATCGCTTTAGCGCTATCTTTGCAGAAGCAGGCCGACAAGCAGGTTATCCGGTGAATCCTGATTTCAACGGCGCAAGCCAAGAGGGCGTGGGTGTCTATCAAGTGACCCATAAAAACGGCGAACGCTGGAGCGCAGCCAAGGGCTACCTCTCCCCGCATCTGAATCGCCCGAATTTGACGGTGATCACCGGGGCGCATGCCACCAAAGTGTTGTTTGAGGGCAAACGCGCCGTCGGTGTGGAATACCGCCAAGGCGGCCAGATCAAAACCGTGAAAACCGTGGGCGAAGTGATCTTAAGCGGCGGCGCATTTGCATCGCCCCAGCTGCTGATGCTCTCAGGCGTGGGCTCAGCTACGCATCTGCAAGAACACGGTATCCCGGTGCTGCACGATCTGCCTGGCGTTGGCCAGCATTTGCACGACCATATGGATGCTGTGCAGGTGTACAACGCACCCAAGCTCACCGAGCTTTTTGGGCTCTCGCTGACAGGTATGGTCAACGCGGTGAAAGGTATTTTCGAGTGGCGGAAAAGCCGCACAGGTATCTTGACCACCAATTTCGCTGAAGCAGGCGGTTTCATCAAAAGCTCCCCAGACGAAGCGCGGCCAGATCTGCAATTTCACTTCGTGATCGGCAAACTCATCAACCATGGCCGCACACCCACCTGGGGCCATGGCTACTCCTGCCACGTCTGCGTCTTGCGCCCAAAGAGCCGAGGCAGCCTGAAGCTCGCCAGCAGCGACCCGATGGCAGCGCCCTTGATCGACCCCGCCTTCATGCAAGACCCAGACGACGTACAGCGCATGGTCAAAGCCTTCAAAATCATGCGCAACGTGATGAGCCAGCCAGCACTCGCAGGCTTCGCAGGTAAAGAGCTCCCGCTCTCCGCCACATCGCAAACCGATGCACAAATTGAGCAATTCATCAGGAGCAACGGCGACACGATTTATCACCCGGTCGGCACTTGCCGCATGGGAAGTGGAGCACTCGATGTCGTCGATGCCCGTTTGCGCGTGCACGGCCTGCAAGGTCTGCGCGTGGTCGATGCCTCCATCATGCCGCAGCTGGTGAGCGGCAACACCAATGGCCCCACCATCATGATTGCTGAGAAAGCCGCCGATATGATTCGCGAGGATGCTCAGGCGGCTTGAGTTTGAAGCGTTTTGAGTAGTTAGCCGGCATAGATACTGCGCAGAGTGCTATTGAATGAGGAGCAGAGAAAAATTGGGGTCAGATCTCAATTCAGGACGATAGCCTTCCCGAAGTGAGACAACGCACTGCCGAAATTGGGCTCTGACCCTAATTTTTCTCGGCGCACGCCAAGCTTTCGTTTTTGCAAACATCGGTTGCGCGCAACCGTTCCGCTTTACCTTTTGCACCTGCGGCCTACCATCGGGAATTTGTATTTACGTTAAATACAAATTCCCGATGGTAGGCTGCACATACAAAACTTCGCGCGAAACGCATAGTAAGCCGTTACTATAAATTCAATAGCACTCCGCGCAATAAATACGCCGGCTACCCACTCAAATAGCTTGAAATGATCACACTAGATGCAAATCATTTCAACGCCGCAGCCAAAAGCGCCGCTCTGTCTTGACCATACAACTGTTTAAACGCAGCTTCTGGGTCACGTGCTGCATACAGTTCTAGAAATTTAGGCAAGCCGCCAACTTCGATGAGATGGCGCACAAGGCGGTAGCTTGAGGCGTAGTAGCTTTCTCGGAAGGCTTGGTCTGGGATGAGATTGGCGGGTGGGGCGGCAGTTGTGCCCAGGATGTCTGCGAGGCCTTCGGCCACCGGCGGGAAGCTGGCGTAGCCATCGCGGTTGGGGCCGATGCCTGCCCCGGGGTGTAGTTGGAGTGCCAAGTAGTCTGCCAAGCCTTCGCGCAGTGTGTGGCTGTAGAAGCGCCATGTGAGCAAGTGCGCGAGCTCGTGCGCATAGGTGGCGTTGCGCCCAGCAAGCGCCATGCGCGCCACCAGCGGATTGAGGAAGAGGATGGGCTTTGGGTTGCTCGGATGCTCATAGCCGCCAAGCACATGAGACACGCGCGTATCAGCCGAGACATACACGCTGATCCGCTCGCCCAGCGTGCGCGTATCCCATTTGCGGTTCAGCAAATTTTCCATCTGCGTGATGGCGCGATCCGAGAGCGGCGCAAGCTCTGCGTTCACTGAAATCTTGTGTTCATAAAGATCCACGCGCCCCGATGAGGCGATCAGCTTGGCCTCGCGCATGATCTGCACATCGGTAGATTGCGGCATCGGCTGCGCCTGCAAACAGGCGGGCAGTAAGACCAAAAGCAGGGCGCACAAAATGTGATGAAGTGGCATTTTTAACTCCTTCAGTCATCGTAGCACTGCATGGGAGGGTGATCTATGATGTGGTCTCACAAATTCCAATATCAATCAAAGATGCTGCTTGCATCGAGGAGACCTTGATGAAATTTTTACGTGCTGCATTACTCAGCTGCATCGCGCTATGGGCGATCTGCGCTCACGCTGGCGAAGTGTTTTTAGAAACCTTCAAATCCACCGCACTCGCGCGAGACTACAACTACACCGTCTATCTGCCCGACAGCTACGCCAAAGACACCAAGCGCTACCCTGTGCTTTATCTGCTGCACGGCGCGGGCGGCAATGAGAATGAATGGATCGCCAAGGGCGGCTTGCGCGAGACGATGGATGCGTTGATTGCACGTGGCCAGATTCACCCGATGATCGTCGTGATGCCCGGCCACACCGGTGGCTGGTGGGTCGATGGCGCGAAAGATAAGGCCGAAACTGCGCTGATGAAAGAGCTACTGCCCCATGCAGAAGGTAAATACCGCATCGACGCCACCCGCGCCAACCGCTTGGTGGCAGGCCTGTCTGCTGGCGGCTATGGCGCGCTCAATCTGGTGATGAAATACCCTCAGCTCTTCGCCGCTACCGCCATCCTCAGCCCCGCGATCTACGACCCCGTGCCGCCGACAAGCTCCTCAGCGGTGCGCAACCATCCGTTCCAAAAAGATGGTAAGTTTGACGCAGATCTGTGGAAATCTCTCAACTACCCCGTGCACATGGAGGCCTACAAAAAATCCGGCACCATCGTACCGATGTATATCAACTCTGGCGATCACGACACCTTCAGCATCGCACTACACGCCACCACGTTATTTGAGCGCCTGCGCTTTCACCAGCCTGCAGCGATTGAGCTGCGTATCGTGAATGGTGATCACGAATGGATGGTCTGGCGCGACACACTGCCCGATGCTTTGCTTTTTTTGAATTCAAAGATTTCAGGTTTAAAGTGACTCATCAATTGCTATTAAATAAGTAGCGCCTTGCGCAATATCTACGTCGGCTATCAGCCATTTTTTATCATTATTTTAAAGAAATTAATCATCGTGACCCAACGCCGCGAACTCCTTACATTCACCCTCACAGCTGGATTCATCAGCGCCCTCGCACCAAGCGCCTTCGCGCAAGATTTCCCGAATAAAACGATCAAAATCGTCGTGCCCTTCCCCGCTGGCGGCAGCTCTGATGGCACAGGCCGCTTGATCGCAGATAAGCTGGGCCAAGTGCTCAAGCAAAGCGTGGTGGTCGATAACAAAGGCGGCGCAGGCGGCATGATCGGCACGGATTTAGTGGCTAAATCAGCGGCTGATGGCTACACGCTCGTGCTCGTCGATGTGTTTCACGCCAGCACGCCGATCTACACCGCCAAAATGCCCTATGACGCGGTGAAAGATTTCACGCCGATCTCTCTCATTGGCAAAACCCCTGCCTTCTTGCTCACACACCCAGGCTTTGAAGCCAAGACAGCGCAAGAGGTATTGCGCTACGCCCGCGCCAATCCCGACAAACTCTCTATGGCCATTGCCGGCACAGGCTCGGTCGTCGTCGATCTCTTTAAAGCGCGCAGCGGCATCAAATTCATCAGCGTGCCCTACCAAGGCAGCTCGCGTGCGATGATCGATTTGATGAGCGGGCAAGTCAACACCTTCATCACCACCATGACCAGTGCTGGCAGCCACGTCAAGAGCGGCAAGCTCGTGCCCTTGGCCGTCACCGGCAACCGCCGTCACCCCGATTATCCGAACGTACCCACCTTTCAAGAAGCAGGCGTTCCCGGCATGGATTACGAACAATGGTTCGGCCTCATGGGCCCCGCCCGCATGCCAGCCGCCGTCACAGCCCGCCTCGCCGCGGCGATGGGCGAAGTGCTGAGCATGCCCGATGTGAAAGAAAAACTCGCCGTGCTCGCGCTTACACCTGCTGCAGGTGGCGCCGCTGAGATGAAGGCCATGGTGGAAGGCGACACAGCACGCTGGCAGCGCTTGGCGCAGGAGCTGAATATCAAACCGGCGGAGTGATTTTTAGCGATTTAGGTTGTTAGCCGGTGTATTTATTGCGTAGAGTGCTATTGAATTAATAGTATTTGCAATCCGCGGCTTCGTTATGGATACGACGGCAATCTGCCCAAAATGCTTAAAAAAACCGCCTTCCGCTTGGGCGATTTCAAAGTCTACCCAATCGGCCTCAAATCAAACGCTTCCTTCGTGAGGTTCTTTGCGGTGTGGGTGGCTTGATCTCGAATCGGTAGACGCTACTAATCAAATCGCAATCCGGGTTAAAAAGAGGCGGCATCTGCTCTTACAGCAGGACCGGGCAATGGCTGGCAGAAGATTAAAGCAAAAAGACTAACCTCAGGCTGAGTCGCCAACAACACATCTGGGGAATCTTATGAATCAAACAAACATTGATCGTGCCGAAGCGGAGTCTGACCCGGACTTGGCTGAGCAGGCCAAGCCAGGGCACGGCGTTCCGTCTCAGGATCCAGACCCAACTGCCCAGTTCCCGATTGGCCGGGACCGTGCGATGGAGGAGCAGAAGACCGCGTTTGCAGGTGCGGGAGTGGTCGCGGGCGCCGTGGCAGGTGCAGCAGTCGGCACCGCAGTGGCCGGCCCGGTGGGTGTGCTGGTCGGTGCGTCAGTTGGAGCGGTGGCCGGTGCGCTCGGTGGCGCCGCTGCTGGGTCATTGACCGAAAAGAGCAAAGAGCCTTCGCCCACTACTTCGTAGGGCAAACACGATCGTGTCAAGACGCGGTTTGCAAATGCCGCCAGTCCGATTCGGGTGAAATCTGAGATTCAAGGCGAAGTCTTGCGCCGAGGCAACTTCAAAGTCTGCCCAATCGCCATCACATCAAACGCCTCTTGCGGTAGCTTCAAAGCGGCGCGGGCGGCGGCTAAATCTTTTGGTGGTTGATCCAGCGATTCGTCCGTCAGATCAAACGTGCCCCAATGCACACCGACACTTCGCTTGGCTTTCAAGTCGAGGTGAATCTGCACGGCTTCTTCGGGGTTGACGTGTTGCTCTTTCATGAACCAGCGCGGCTCGTATGCGCCGACAGCGATGAGCGCCATATCAAAGCCGCCGCCTAAAGCCTCCGTTTGGCGGGCGGCGAAATACTTTTGGGTGTCGATGAAATCTTGCGAATAGCCTGTGTCGCCGCTGAAATACAGATGGAAATCGCTCGCAAAGATCGCATAGCCGCCCCACAGTGTGGCGCGGCGGTCGCCTAGGCCGCGTGCGCTCCAGTGCTGCACGGGCGTGAAATGCACCTCCACTTGGCCAGCAGCGGTTTGCACTGGAATGCTGTCCCACCAATCCATTTGCTGCACATTCGTGATGCCCTGCGCAGCCATCCATTTCTTGATGCCTAGCGGCACCAAGAACAGCGGGGGTCCGCCGGCTTGCGCGTTGAGCGCTTTCACGCTGTTTGTGTCTAAATGGTCGTAATGGTTATGTGAGAGCAGCACCAAGTCGATACGTGGCAGCTCTTTCAGTGCAATCCCCGGCGGCTGATAACGCTTGGGGCCGGCGAACTGCACCGGAGAGGCGCGCTCGGAAAATTGCGGGTCGGTCAAGATATTGAGCCCACCCATTTGCACCAGCATCGTGGCATGACCAATCCAAGTGATGGCAGGCGCTTGAGCAGCGCCGTGGTTAGCGCTCACAAACCGTATGTCTGGCGCGACGACGGGTGTGGGCTGTTCAGGCGCTTTGGGCAAACCCGCGCGGTAGCGCTGCCATTGCCAACGTAGAAAATCCAAGCGGGATTTGTCGGTGGCTTGGGTGTAGTTGTTTTGAAAACCATCTGGTCGATGGTGTTTTTTAGCTGCGTTGTAGTCGTCGTTCACCGTGGCGCAACCTAGGGCGGCCACACTGGCGATCAGGATGGCCAATCGAGACGCTATTAACTTCATAGCAAACTATGTAGAATTTATAACGGCAAAGTCCTGTTTTACCTCAAAAAAACGCGTTCAGAGCATGCGCACAGCGATCACAGCCGCCCAGCCCAGCACGAAGTTGACAACGACCAACTTGTGAATCTGAGCCGCTTTGGAGGCAGCCAGTGGCCAATTTGCAGCCTCCACGGCGCGTTTCAAACCCCGAAAGCCCCCAAAATAGATGTGGCCAAACAGCAAAATCATCGTGATGCCCAGCCCCGCCATCAAATGCCATCCTAGCGGAATACTGGCCATACCCACGGCTTTTGCACCCGCGCCATACAAGTGCAATCCGGTCAGCAGCAGCACCGCGATTGCTCCTAGAACAATAGCAAAGAAGCGTTTCAATGTAAGGGCGAGAAGCCGAATTCGCTGTTCACCAGCGAGCTGCTCCATGAGCGCAGGGCGCAGCGCAAACAGCATGAAGGTCATGCCCCCGAGCCAGACGATGGCGGCGGCAAGATGAAGGAGTTTGATGAAGGTAATCATGTACAGATTGTGCCTTGAGAGGGGATGTCAGTACGTACGTGTGGGTTTGTACGTAGATTCACACATATAATCGTGAGCTTTGCTGAGTTCGCATCATCGCGTTACGGGTTGGTTACTACTGTGAAAACACTGCCGCCGCCTTTGCCCGATGAAGAAATCAAAGAAGAGGTTTTTCGCCGCTATTCGCCCCAAGAGGCTGAGCAGCTCAGAAAAACCAACCCGTCAATTTCTCCTTGGCGGGTCGTGCGATGGATGTTGATGGCAGCGGTGGTGATCGGATTGGTGAGTTTCTCTCTCTTTGATCTACCCACAGCGCTCTCGGCAGCCTATGGCAGTTTGGCAGTCGCCCTTCCCGCAGCGGTACTCGCGCGGGGCATGACTTCCCCGCTGTCGCGCATGAATGCGGTGTCGGGCGCTATGGCGTTCATGCTGTGGGAGATGGTCAAGATTGGTTTGAGTATCGGCATGCTGATGCTCGCGCCCAGCCTGATTGCAAGCCTGAACTGGCCTGCCTTGCTGATCGGCCTGATCTTGACGATGAAAGTGTATTTTGTGGCGGCGATCTACAAACCCAAGCAAAGCGCGGGTAAACAGATCGAAGCCATGGCTAAAAATTGATTTGTTGAACAGAGACTCATAAACATGGCTGCATCTGGACAAGCTCCAACATCTGGTGAATACATCGTTCACCACCTGACGCATCTGCAAAACAAAACGCAGACCGAGATTGTTGATTTTTCAGTGATCAACATGGATTCGGTGTTCTGGTCGATCACTTTGGGCGTTCTCGCTTGCGCCTTCATGTATTTCGCCGCTCGCCGCGCTACCTCAGGCGCACCTGGCCGCCTGCAAGGCTTGGTGGAAATGATCTATGAAATGGTCGACAGCCAGGCCAAAGGCATTGTTCACAACGCCAAAAGCCGCGAATTCGTTGTGCCCTTGGCGATGGTGATCTTCATCTGGATCTTCTTGATGAACTTCATGGACATGCTGCCTGTGGATTTCATCCCACAAATCTGGCATACCGTCGGCCCAGCAGTTGGTGCCAAAGATTACATGCGCGTTGTGCCCACCGCCGATTTATCCATCACCATGGGTATGGCTGTGGCGATTCTTTTGATCTGTATTTACTACAACATCAAGATCAAAGGCGCGGGCGGCTGGGCGCATGAGCTGGTCTCTGCCCCATTCGGCACGAGCAAAAACCCGATTTTTGCTGTGATCCTCGGAGTGGTTAATTTTGCGATGCAGATGATCGAATTTATCGCCAAGACCGTCTCGCACGGCATGCGACTGTTCGGCAATATGTATGCAGGCGAGCTGATTTTTATGTTGATCGCCTTGCTTGGCGGCTCATTCGCACTTTCAGGCACCGGCTTGTTTGTGACCTTCATTCATATCGTTGCAGGCCTGGCCTGGACGATCTTCCACATTCTGGTGATCACGCTGCAAGCCTTCGTGTTCATGATGCTGACCTTGGTGTATCTCGGTCAAGCACATGATTCGCATTGATTGAAGCTCTCTCGCCCTGAATATTTTTCGTTTTACCTCAACCTTTCCATCCACACTTAGGAGTCATCATGGAAGTTATTAGCTTTGTCGCCCTCGCAACAGGTTTGATCATTGGTCTGGGCGCACTCGGCGCCTGTATCGGTATCGGCATCATGGGCTCGAAGTATCTTGAGTCGGCAGCACGTCAGCCTGAGCTGATGGGCGAACTGCAAACCAAGATGTTCTTGTTGGCTGGTCTGATTGACGCTGCGTTCATTATCGGTACCGGTATTGCTCTGTGGTTCGCAACTGCCAACCCATTCCTGGGCCAGATCGCCCGTTTGGTTAAGTAATTCCCGTTGTTTGTTGAGGTGTGGGGCTGCTTAGCAGTCTCTCGCCAACATCCTTCGGGATGATTTTGACAAACTGCCAGCAAGGAAATAGTTGTGAATATCAACGCCACCCTGATCATTCAGATCATTGTGTTCCTCATGTTCGTGTGGTTCACAAAAAGCTTCGTCGTTCCCCCGCTCAAAAAAGCGTTGGACGAACGCGCCCTCAAGGTGCACGAAGGTCTGGCTGCTGCTGACAAAGCCAAACTCGAACTCTCTAGCGCCAACAAGCGCGTTGAGGAAGAGCTGGTCAAGTCGCGCAACGAGTCAACCCAGCGTTTGCAAGATGCAGACCGTCGTGGTGTGACGATCGTGGAAGAGGCCAAAGCCAAAGCCAACGAAGAAGCCGCCAAAATCATCGCTGCAGCCAAGGCTGAAGCAGATCAACAAACCATCAAAGCTCGCGAGGCACTGCGTGAGCAAGTTGCTGCGTTGGCCGTCAAGGGCGCTGAGCAAATTCTGCGCAAGGAAGTTAACGCTTCCGTGCACGCAGATTTGCTGGGCCGCTTGAAAGCTGAGCTGTAAGGATTGAAGCCATGGCCGAAATCGCAACAATAGCCCGCCCATACGCCGAAGCCCTGTTCAAGGCCTCACGCGCTGATCTGCAAGCGGCTGATGCTTGGTTGCAGCCTTTGGCGCAAGTGGCCAGCAACGCGCAATTGCAAGATTTTGCGGCCAACCCAAACATGAGCGCCGTTCAGGTGTTTGAGATGCTCGCAGGTGTGGCGAAAGTCGCGCTGCCAGAGCAGGGCAAAAACTTCCTTGAAACCGTGATTGACAATGGTCGTGTGAGCGCCTTGCCTGAAATCGCAGCTCAGTTTCGCGCTTTGAAAAACGCGCAAAGCGGCAGCTCCGATGCGTTGGTGCAAAGCGCCTTCCCAATTGAAGGCGCAGCTCTGGCCGATGTCAGCGCTTTGCTCGAAAAGCGCTTTGGCCGCAAGCTGAATACCAAAGTACAGCTCGTCCCCGAGCTGATCGGCGGCATTCGTGTGGTGGTGGGCGACGAGGTGCTCGACACTTCGGTGCAATCCCGCTTGGAACAGATGAAAACAGCACTTTTGGCTTGATAGTCAAAAGTGCACATTGAAAGAAAAGGATAAGAGCCATGCAACTCAATCCCGCAGAAATCTCCGAGCTGCTGAAAAGCCGCATCGAAGGCCTGTCTGGTAACACAGACGTTCGTAACCAAGGCACCGTGGTCTCCGTGACAGACGGTATCGTCCGCGTGCATGGCTTGTCCCATGCCATGCAGGGCGAGATGCTTGAATTCCCAAGCGCTCCTGATGGCACGCCATCTTTCGGCCTCGCGCTGAACTTGGAGCGTGATTCGGTTGGCTCCGTGATTTTGGGCGCTTACGAGCACATCTCCGAAGGCGATGTGGTCAAATGCACCGGTCGCATTTTGGAAGTGCCTGTAGGCCCTGAGTTGATTGGCCGTGTGGTCAATGCGCTCGGTCAACCGATTGACGGCAAAGGCCCGATCAATGCCAAGATGACCGACGTGATTGAAAAGGTTGCGCCCGGCGTGATCGCGCGTCAGTCGGTGGATCAGCCGATGCAAACCGGTTTGAAGTCGATTGACTCGATGGTGCCAGTGGGCCGTGGCCAGCGCGAGCTGATCATTGGTGACCGCCAGACGGGCAAAACAGCCGTGGCGATTGACGCGATCATCAACCAAAAAGGTCAAAACATGACCTGCGTTTATGTCGCAATTGGCCAAAAGGCCTCTTCTGTGAAAAACGTGGTGCGTGCGCTAGAGCAAGCTGGAGCGATGGAATACACCATCGTCGTGGCCGCTACCGCATCTGAATCGGCAGCCATGCAATATGTGTCGGCCTATTCGGGCTGCACCATGGGCGAATACTTCCGTGACCGTGGTGAAGACGCGCTGATCGTGTATGACGATCTCTCCAAGCAAGCTGTGGCGTATCGCCAAGTTTCCTTGCTGCTGCGCCGCCCACCTGGCCGCGAAGCCTATCCCGGCGACGTGTTCTATCTCCACAGCCGTTTGCTCGAGCGCGCAGCTCGCGTCAACGCAGATTACGTTGAGAAATTCACCAACGGCGCAGTCAAAGGCAAAACCGGCTCGCTCACTGCTCTGCCGATCATTGAAACGCAAGCGGGCGACGTGTCTGCCTTCGTGCCCACCAACGTGATCTCGATCACCGACGGTCAGATTTTCTTGGAAACCTCTCTGTTCAACGCTGGCATCCGTCCTGCGATTAACGCCGGTATCTCGGTGTCTCGCGTGGGTAGCGCTGCTCAGACCAAGATCATCAAAGGCCAATCCGGCGGTATCCGTACCGATTTGGCTCAGTACCGTGAACTCGCCGCTTTCGCGCAGTTCGCCTCTGACCTAGATGAAGCCACTCGCAAGCAGCTCGATCGCGGCGCTCGCGTGACGGAATTGTTGAAGCAAAAGCAATACAGCCCGCAATCCATCAGCTTGATGGGCACCACGCTGTTTGCCGTGAACAAAGGTTTCATGGACGATATCGAAGTTAAGAAAATCTTGAGCTTCGAGTCAGGCTTGCAGAGCTATCTCAAAGACAAGCATGCACCTATGCTCGCTAAAATTGAGAGCAGCAAAGCGCTTGATAAAGATGCGGAAGCCGAATTGATGGCCGCCGTGGCCGCGTTCAAAAAGACTTTTGCTTGATCGCCCATTCTTGACAACACATTAGGAGTCAACAATGGCGGCAGGAAAAGAACTACGCACCAAGATCAAATCGGTGGAAAACACCAAGAAGATCACCAAGGCCATGGAAATGATCTCGGTCTCCAAAATGCGCAAGGCGCAGGAGCGGATGCGCGCAGCACGGCCATACAGTGAAAAAATTCGCTCTATTGCCAACAACCTCGGCCAAGCCAATCCTGAGTATGTGCACACCTTCATGAAGAAGAACGACGGCCAGTCGATCGGCTTCATTGTGGTCACCACAGACAAAGGCTTGTGCGGCGGTTTGAACACCAATTTGCTGCGTGCTGTCACTGTCAAACTGCGTGAGACGCAAACCAGCGGCAAAACGCCTAAAGCAGTCGCCATCGGTGGCAAAGGCTTGGGCTTTTTGAACCGCTTGGGAGCAAAAGTCATTTCGCACATCACGCACTTGGGTGATCGCCCGCATTTGGACAAGTTGATTGGCCCGATGAAGGTGATGCTCGATGCGTATGCAGCAGGTGAAGTCAGCGCGGTCTATATTTGCTACAACAAGTTTGTCAGCACCATGAGCCAAGTGCCCACGGTGGATTTGCTGTTGCCTTTATCAAAAGCGCAGATGCAAGCAGAATCTAAAGCAGCGGGCAATCAGCATGCGTGGGATTACATCTACGAGCCGGATGCGCAGACCGTGATTGACGATTTGCTTGTGCGCTATGTGGAAGCATTGGTCTATCAGGCTGTTGCTGAAAACATGGCCTCTGAGCATGCCGCTCGCATGGTGGCCATGAAGGCTGCAACCGACAACGCAGGAAGTGTCATTGGCGAACTCAAGTTGATCTACAACAAGACCCGCCAAGCCGCCATCACCAAAGAACTGTCTGAGATCGTCTCGGGCGCAGCCGCAATCAGCGGTTAAGTCCAAGATCACTCCTACAGAGCAAACAAGTTTTTATTTAAATCGGAGCAAAAAAATGGCTCAAGCTAACTCAGGCATTCAAGGCAAAATCGTACAGTGCATCGGCGCTGTGGTTGACGTGGAATTTCCGCGCGACAAGATGCCCAAGGTTTACGATGCCCTCAAGATGGACGGTACCGCGCTCACACTCGAAGTGCAACAGCAATTGGGCGACGGCATTGTCCGCACCATTGCGCTGGGCTCATCCGACGGCCTGCGCCGTGGCATGATTGTCACCAACTCTGGCAATCCCATCACTGTGCCTGTGGGTAAAGCCACTCTCGGCCGCATCATGGACGTGCTGGGCAACCCGATTGACGAGCGCGGCCCTGTCAGCAGCGAATTGTCGGCATCGATCCACCGCCTCGCTCCAACGTATGACGAACTCAGCCCTTCACAAGAATTGCTGGAAACAGGCATCAAGGTGATTGACCTCGTGTGCCCGTTCGCCAAAGGCGGCAAGGTCGGCTTGTTCGGCGGTGCTGGCGTGGGCAAGACCGTGAACATGATGGAACTCATCAACAACATCGCCAAGGCGCACAGCGGCTTGTCGGTGTTTGCAGGTGTGGGCGAGCGGACCCGTGAGGGCAACGACTTTTATCACGAGATGGCCGACTCCGGCGTGGTGAATCTGGAAAACCTGCCTGAATCCAAAGTGGCGATGGTCTATGGCCAGATGAACGAGCCTCCAGGCAACCGTCTGCGCGTGGCTTTGACCGGTCTGACCATTGCTGAATCTTTCCGTGACGAAGGCAAAGACGTTTTGTTCTTCGTGGACAACATCTACCGCTACACCTTGGCCGGTACTGAAGTGTCCGCTCTCTTGGGTCGTATGCCTTCCGCTGTGGGCTACCAGCCGACGTTGGCCGAAGAAATGGGCCGCTTGCAAGAGCGTATTACCTCTACCAAAGTTGGCTCGATCACCTCGATTCAGGCGGTTTACGTGCCAGCGGACGATTTGACCGATCCGTCTCCTGCGACCACCTTCGCGCACTTGGATTCCACCGTGGTGCTGAGCCGTGACATCGCCTCGCTTGGTATCTATCCCGCTGTGGATCCACTGGATTCCACCAGCCGCCAGCTCGACCCGCTGGTCGTGGGCGCAGACCACTACGAAACTGCACGTGCTGTGCAGGGCACGCTCCAGCGCTACCGCGAGCTGCGCGACATCATCGCCATCATGGGCATGGACGATTTGGCGCCTGAAGACAAATTGGCCGTGGCACGCGCTCGCAAGATTCAGCGCTTCCTCTCGCAGCCTTTCCACGTGGCTGAAGTGTTCACCGGCTCACCCGGTAAATACGTGCCGTTGTCAGAAACCATTCGCGGCTTCAAGATGATCGTCAATGGCGAGTGCGATGCACTGCCTGAGCAGGCCTTCTACATGGTTGGCGGTATAGACGAAGCCTTTGAAAAGGCCAAGAAATTGGCCGCTGCGTAAAGGAACTCAAGCATGAGCACCATTCGCGTAGATGTGGTCAGTGCCGAGCAGTCCATCTTCTCGGGCGAAGCCAAGTTTGTGGCTTTGCCCGGCGAAGCCGGTGAGTTGGGCATTTATCCGCGCCACACCCCCTTGATCACCCGCATCAAGGCCGGTTCGGTGCGGATTGAAAAAGCCGATGGCAGCGAAGAGTTTATCTTTGTGGCTGGCGGTATCCTAGAAGTGCAACCCGGCTGCGTAACCGTCTTGTCTGACACCGCGATTCGTGGTGGCGATCTGGACGAAGCCAAAGCCAACACGGCGCGTCAAGCTGCTGAAGAGGCTTTGAAAAACGCCAAAGGCGAACTCGATTTGGCCAAGGCCCAAAGCGAGCTGGCTGTCATGGCCGCACAAATCGCGGCGCTGCGCAAGTTTCGCCAGAAAAAGTGATGCAGCGTTGACCTTGATTGGTTTGCGTTCCTCCCAACAAACCCCATGCATACCCAGTGTGCGTGGGGTTTGTTGTTTTTGCTGCTGTCCTCGGCATAAAATGAAGCATGCACACCAACTTAGGCGAACTCCACACCATCTCTGAAAAGGATGCGGCTCGCCTGCTGGTGACCGAATCGACGGTGGGGCCGCTCAATTTTGCAGATGCGCAGCGGGTGGTTCGTTACATGAAGCCCAAGCGAATCAAAGCAGGCGCTGCTTTGATCCGCGAAGGCGAGAAGATCAGCAATGATTTCGTGATGCTGATCCTCTCAGGTGATGTGCGAGTGGAAAGCCGAGCGCAAGGTTTGACCGAACCGATCGTAATCACGGTCATGGGTGCAGGTGATTTGATCGGTGAATTTGGCCTCATCAACAACACACCTCGCTCGGCCACTTGCATTGCGTCGACTGAATTGGCGGTTGCGGTGATGAGTCGCGCTTCCATGAACAAGATGTTAGAAGAAGCGCCGGTGGTGGCTGCCCGTTTTATGTTGGCCGTGGCGAGTCGCCTGTCGCATCGTTTGATAGAAACCACCAGCAAACTCAAGTTGTTTGTTCAGCTCAATGCTGTGCTGCAAAACGAAGTCTATGTGCTCATGGATGCGCAAGAGCCATTCCACAAGCAGACACCCCGTAGCGAACTTCCCACCGAACCCATGGGGCTTGCCACCCAACCTGCTGAATTAACAGAAGCGTTTGTGGCGAATCGCATGGCGCAAGCCAGAGCGCAGCGCCCGCGAACCCCTTAGCAAAGCACCGTGACATCTCGCATTCCACCGATCCAATGCCTGCTCACATTTGAGGCTCTCGCACGTTTGCGCAGTGTCACGCAGGCGGCGGAAGAGCAATGCGTCACCCCCAGCGCCGTAAGCCATCGGGTGCGGCAACTGGAGGAGCTGCTGGGCACAAAGCTTTTTGGCCGCGCTGATTTTTCCCTGACGACGGAGGGCAGCGAATATCTGGCGCATGTGCGCGAGGGGCTGGCGAGTTTGCAACGCTTTCCGAGCAGCGATGTGGCGCAGGGCAAACGCAAGTTGCGTGTGGCTGTGACGCCCACGTTTGCGCGCTCAATTCTCATGCCGCGCCTCAAGAGTTTTACGGATGCGTATCCTGAAATTGATCTCACGCTGCAAGTGAGCATTCCGCTGCTGGATGTAGTGGCCGAGGATGCAGATTTGACGATTCGCTTTGGCACGGGGCGCTATGCCGATGTGGAGCATGTCTGTTTGTTCAAAGACAAAATCACGCCACTGGCCTCACCCACCTACATCCGCGAGCATGGCCCGTTTGAAAGCGTACAAGATTTGGCCAAAGCCAAGCTGCTCAGAAGCCCGCTGGAGCCTTGGCGCACATGGTTTGCTGCCTACAAGTTAGATTGGCCTGAGCCGCTCGATGGCTCCAGCTTCAACGACATCGGCCTCATGTGCGATGCCGCCGCCGCAGGCATGGGCGTGGCTCTCGTGCGCCTTCGCTTGGGCGCGCCATGGCTCGCCAATGTATCGCTAGAGCGCCTGTTTGAAGAAGACATACCGAGCCCCCACGCCCACTACCTCTGCTGGCGCACAGGTGCGCTGGATCGCTGGGAAGTAGCTGCGTTTGCGCAATGGCTTAAGAAGGCTTGCTTGGCTTGAGTTCGAAGCGGTTGCAAGTGGTCGTGGCCCAGGCCACCAAGGTATGCACATCGCCGCGCCGCGCCCACACTTGTGCGCTAGAAATCGCGTTGCTCTTGCCCACATGCACCACTCGGCCCACCGCCACCAAAGCTTCGCCAAAGGCAGGTGCTAGGTTGTGCACTTCATAGCCTGTTGTCGATGACATCCAACCCAGTGGTAGGTTGCAATTGGCAGCGGTTACGCCAGCATAGTCGGCCAGCATGCCTACAATGCCGGCTTGGGCGATGCGGCCATCGAATGTGAATTCTGTGCGCATGGGCAGCTCGATCAGTGAGATGCCCTCAGGCGCTAGGCCAAGCACTTTGAGGCCGATCAGTTTGGACGCAGGCATGGCCTCAATGGCTTCGACAATGTCGGCGCGAAACCCAACTTCTAAGGTCGGTAATTCAAATACTTGATTCAATTGATGACTCCTTGTGGGCCTGGCCCGTAAGTACCATGTCTATACGATCCCAAGACGATCCGAATACCTGCCAAGAGCGCGTCGGGAGCTTGGTAGGCTGGGTGGGCGCGCATCACGCCCGCCATGTCGGACAACAACATCACTTCATCGAGCGCGTGGCTTGCCGCTTCGCGCTCGGCGGGTTCTAGCCGCAGGCGAATGCTTGACCGCGGCGCTCCTTTGGCTGCTTGCGAATTCAAATGGATTCGCAAAGCATGGTTTTGCTTTTCGCAGCGGCAGTCAGCTTCGGGGTTGACCATGCCGCAGACTGTGCTTGAAAACTCGTCAAGCATTTGCCGAGCCCGCGACAAACGCTTGCGATAAGCCGCCGCTTCAATGCCAAGCACTTGCGCTGCTTCTTCTGAAGGCAGCCCAAAGGTCACGTCTAGCACATAGGCCAAACGATGGTCTCGATCTAAGCGCATCAGCATGCCTTGTGTGCAAGTCACAGCGGTCTCGCGTGCGGCGGCCTTGTCTTCAGGCGATAAGCTGCGCTCCTGCCAAGTGGATTGCCCCAATGCCAGCCCAATTTGAAGCTGCTCGCTCAAATCTTCGAATGACACTTCAGGCGATTCACGAGCGCGGCTGGCCGCAGTGAGCAATTGATTGCGTGCTACTTGGTAAACCCACGTCGAGAAAGCAGAATCACCGCGAAAGCTCCCCAAATGTGTGGTGACTTTCAGCAAAATCTCTTGCGCAGCATCGCGCGCGTCTTCGCGATTGCCCAGCATGCGCACAGCTAGGTTGAAAACACCTGGTTGAATGCTTTGCAGCACCGTGTCAATGGCCAAGAGATCGCCGCTTTGGGCGAGTCGCAAAATCTCAGGGGCGACCGTTGCAATTTTCATAAGCTTTACCTCACGGGCGAATGATGTCGATCTTATTGTCCGCCAGCAGACTGGGCGTGAGAATGGGAATATCAAACCATTCCATGCGTGCTTCGCTTTGATAAGTTTGGCGTACGCGTTCATGCCAAGCAGAGTTAAACCATTGCTCAGACGAAGCTTTGTCGCGCCATAAATAGACCCCGCCAAATTGCCCATCGTCTGTAACGATGAAGTGTTTGCGCAGCAAACCAGGAATCTTTTGATAGAGAGGCACAGCCGCCTTGAATTCAGAGAGCAAGAGATCTCGGTTCACACCTTGGGGTGTGGGAATCAGTACCAACGTGGCGATCTTTTTGCTCTCGCTGGGCGGCGCAGCGGCGGCTGTGTTGTCGATGCTGACGAGCGCGTCAAATGTGCGCACGTCTCCTTTCGCTCCACGGTCTTTTTCGACGCGTTCAAACCATGCAGGGTTAAACCAAGCCTGGGCATCCGCGCGGCTGCGCCAAAAGTAGATGCCACCGAATTGCTTTTCGGTGTGCCCGAGCGAGAACATCTTGTAAGAAAGCCCGGGAAGCTTGCTGTAAAGCGGCACAGTGTCGCGCATCTTACGGCTGACCAAAAAGCGCGGTGCATACCAAGGCGTAGGCACTTTGACAATGACGACCACGGGGAGGGTTGGCATTTGTGCGTTGGCTGTCAGAGCGCAGGCGGCCAGCGCGGCGGTGGTAACGGCGAGTGCAATTTTCATCCATGGTCCTTTGGTGAGGCAAGCTCAAATGAGAGTTGCTAAGGATTTAGACAAGCACGCAGTGGGTTTTGTGACCGAAACTTGCCAGAATTCGTAGAACTCATTGAAAAAATCTCAACAACCTAGGCCGCTTTCAGCCCGACAATTCAAAGCATGAAGATAACTTTCTTTCAGATTCGCACTGCTCTTGTTCCCCTGCCGCAGCCGCATCGTACGGCTTCGGGTGTGGTGGCGGCTTCGCCTTTGGTGTTGCTGACGGTACAGACCGATGCGGGCGTGCAAGGCCACGGCATGTTATTCACCTACACGCCTGCGGCGCTCAAGCCTACGGCGGATTTACTTCGCGGTATGGAGGCGTTGGTGGTGGGGCAGACGCTTGCGCCGGCCAGCATTGCGCAAACCTTGCAAGCGCGCTTTCGCCTGCTGGGCACGCAAGGCTTAGTGGGTATGGCGCTGGCGGGGATTGACATGGCTTTGTGGGATGCGCTGGCGCGATCTAGGCAGTTGCCGCTGTATGCCCTGCTTGGCGCAGCGCCCAAGCCGCTCAAGCCCTATGGTGCGATTGGGTATGACGGCGTGGCGGGTAGTGCGGATGCTGCTTCGCAACTGGCTAAGGAGGGCTTCCAAGGCATCAAAGCGAAGATTGGTTATCCCACGCTAAAAGAAGATATCGCCGTGATCCGCGCCATGCGCCAAGCAGCGGGTGATCAGATGGCGATCATGGTGGATTACAACCAATCGCTTTCGCCTTTGGAGGCTGCCCGCCGGTTGCAGGCTTTGGACGATGAAGGCTTGACTTGGATTGAAGAGCCCGTGCTTGCGCACGATTACGGCGCTTTCGTGGATTTAGCTCGCGCCACACGCACGCCCTTGCAAGCGGGAGAGAATTGGTGGGGGCCGCTGGATTTTCGGCATGCGTTCAATGCAGGGCTGCGCGAGCTGGTGATGCCTGACGCAATGAAATGTGGCGGCGTGACGGGTTGGCAGCAGATTGCGAGCATGGCCGCTGTGTATGGCACGCCGCTCTCTAGCCACCTCTGGCCTGAGGTGAGCGCGCATTTGCTTTGCGCTTCGCCAACGGCACATTGGTTAGAGTATGCTGACTGGTGGAATCCGATTTTGAAAGAGCCGCTGCGGATTGCGAATGGCTGGGTGGAGATGAGCGATGCGCCGGGCAGTGGTGTGGAATTCAATCTCGCAGCAGTAGAGAAATACGCTGCTTGATACTTTGCTGATTGCACTTGAGAGACAACTTATGAACGCACCTTTGAATCCTCAGTTGCTACAAAAAACAGAGCTGCTTGCGCAGATTATTCCTGGGCTGAAGGCCGTTTTGCCTCAGCATGCGATTCTGTATGCGCAGGAGGACACCACGCCTTATGAATGCGATGGGTTGACGGCCTATCGGCAAAGGCCGCTGTGTGTGGTGTTGCCTGAAACTTATGAGCAGATTGCTGCTGTGCTCAAGCTGTGTCATCGCTTGAATGTGCCCGTGGTGGCGCGGGGCGCAGGAACCGGGCTCTCGGGTGGCGCGATGCCGCATGCGATGGGTGTGACGCTATCGCTTGCTAAGTTCAACAAGATTTTGAAGATGGATAAATTCAGCCGCACGGCGGTGGTGCAATGCGGGGTGCGCAATCTGGCCATCTCTGAGGCGGCTGCGCCCCTCGGCCTGTATTACGCGCCCGATCCGAGCAGCCAAATCGCTTGCACGATTGGCGGCAATGTGGCAGAAAACTCAGGCGGTGTGCATTGCTTGAAATATGGTCTCACGCTGCACAATGTGATGAAGGTCAAGGGCTTCACGATTTCAGGTGAGAGCGTGGAATTTGGCTCTGAGGCGCTGGATGCCGCAGGCTTAGATTTGCTGCCGATCATCGTGGGCTCAGAGGGCATGCTGGCGATCACCACGGAGGTGACGGTGAAACTCACGCCGAAGCCGCAACTGGCGCGCTGCATCATGGCCAGCTTTGATGACCTGCGCAAAGCAGGGGATGCCGTGGCTTCAGTGATCGCAGAAGGCATCATTCCGGCAGGCTTGGAAATGATGGACAAACCCATGACGGCGGCTGTGGAGGATTTTGTTCACGCTGGATACGATCTGGATGCCGAGGCGATTTTGCTTTGCGAATCCGATGGCACGCCCGAGGAAGTGGAAGAAGAAATCGGCCGCATGTCAGCAGTGTTGTCAAAAGCGGGCGCGACCAAAATTTCCGTGAGCAAAGATGAGGCCGAACGCTTGAAATTCTGGAGTGGCCGTAAAAACGCTTTCCCAGCCAGCGGCCGCATCAGCCCCGATTACATGTGCATGGACAGCACGATTCCGCGTAAGCGCCTTGCCGATATTTTGCTAGCGATTCAGCAAATGGAAAAGAAATACCAATTGCGCTGCGCCAACGTGTTTCATGCAGGCGATGGCAATTTGCATCCACTGATTTTGTTTGATGCGAACGATGCGGATCAGCTTCACCGCTGTGAGCTTTTCGGTGCAGAAATTCTAGAAACCAGTGTGGCCATGGGCGGCAGCGTGACGGGCGAGCATGGCGTGGGCGTCGAGAAGCTCAATTCGATGTGTGTGCAGTTTTCCTCGGAGGAAAACGAGCAAATGTTTGCGGTCAAGCGTGCGTTTGATCCGAGTGGCTTGCTCAATCCGGGCAAGGTGATTCCGACTTTGAATCGCTGTGCGGAGTATGGGCGGGAGCTTGTTCGGGCTGGGAAAGTGAAGCATCCTGATTTGCCGCGTTTTTGAGTTGTTGGCGTTTTATGGGTTGGTGCTCTATGGCCTGTGGAAGCCGTATTCGGGCGGGCTCATGTACCCTGCTCAGGAAAGTGGCGACACCCGTCGCCTGAGACGATGGTGAAAACGCTTCGCGTTTTCTGACCTTGCGCTGCGAAAATCGCCCGCCCGAATACGGCTTCCACAGGCCGTTGGTTGGCGAGGATGAATCCAATCTTAGGCTGCTAAACGACTTTGAAGTAGTGAGCGTTGCGCGCGAAAATTTCAGTGCACCGAAGAGGCCTCGGCTGTGATTGGGTTGTCTCACGCGGCGAGGTAAAGGGGGAGACGGCGAAGCCGGCGGAGGACACGAGCAGCGTGGGGCAGCCCAAGCGCAGCCGAGGTCGGCCTACACAAAAAGAAATCAAGCCGCCAAAGGCTGCGCCACCAATCCAAGCTGATCAAGTGCGTGAGAAAGATGAGACACCGTGCGATCCACGTTGTGCCACTTATCTAGGCCGAATAAACCAATGCGAAAAGTCTTGAAATCTGCGCCTTCATCGCATTGCAAAGGCACGCCAGCCGCAGTCTGCAAACCTTGCGCCAAGAATTTTTTGCTGGATTGTAATTCTGGATCGTTGGTGTAGCTCACCACCACGCCGGGCGCTTTGAAGCCGTCCGCGGCGACACTTTTGATGCCGCGTGATTCAAACAAAGCACGCACCTTCGTGCCGAGGGAAATTTGCTCATCCCGCACTTTGGCAAAGCCATAGAGTTTGGTTTCCTTCATCACCGCGCAGAGGCGCGTGAGTGCATCGGTGGGCATGGTGGTGTGATACGCATGCGCACCGCTTTCATAGGTTTCCATGATTTGCAGCCATTTCTTCAAGTCGGCGGCGAAACTCGTGCTGGTAGTGCTATCAATTGCTGAGCGAGCGCGCTCGCTCAGCATCACCATCGCGCAGCAAGGCGAGCTGCTCCAGCCTTTTTGTGGGGCGGAAATCAACACATCCACACCCGTGGCCTTCATGTCGACCCACATCGCACCCGACGCAATGCAATCGAGCACAAACAGACCCCCGACTTCATGCACAGCATCGGCCACGGCTTTCAAATAATCATCGGGCAAGACCATGCCGGCAGATGTTTCCACATGTGGGGCAAACACCACGGCTGGCTTTTGCGCACGGATGGCGGCGACCACTTCCGCGATCGGCGCGGGCGCCCAAGGCTGCTGCTCGCCGCCGCGAATCGGACGCGCTTTCATCACGGTGGCGTGCGGCGTGAGCTTGCCCATGTCAATGATCTGGGTCCAGCGGTAAGAAAACCAGCCGTTGCGGATGATGATGACGCTCTTGTCGCCAGCGAATTGCCGCGCCACGGATTCCATGCCAAACGTGCCGCTGCCGGGCACGAGTGCAACGCTATTTGCTTTGTACACCTCTTTGAGCATGCTGGAAATATCGCGCATCACACCGCCGAATTGTTGGCTCATATGGTTGAGCGAGCGGTCGGTGTAGACCACGGAAAATTCGAGCAGGCCGCTGGGGTCAACGTTGGGCAGTAATCCGGGCATGGTGTGTCTCCTCAAAAACGAAAGGGGGATGACAGGTTAGCACAGCCGCGCTGACTGTGGAAAGAGCGTGAACGTGCAGTTTCAGCGCGCTGTTTTGAGTGTTTCTCGCGCTACGCCCAAGCGTTCGTCAAGTACTGCGCCGATGAAATCTGCCGAGGCCACACCTTCGATGCGTGGGGCGATCTCTTGGCCTTGGGCGTTGAAGAAAAGTAGGGTGGGTGTGATTTTGATTTTTGAGCCTTCTGACCAAGCGGCGGGTGTGATGCGCTGGCCTTTGAAATCTGCAAAACGCTGGCTACGCTCGTTGATCATGAATTCAAATGCGGCCACCCCTTCGCTGCGCATGGGCGTGAGGTAATTTCGGCGCAGCAGCTCACACCACGGGCAGCCGGGCAGGCTCACCATGAGCACCAGCGGCTCGCCTCGGCGCTGCGCCTCAAGGCTTAGCGTGCGCAGGTCTGCTGGCCATGGCAGGAGTGTGTTTTTGGAGCTATTTTGGCCTTTAGCCGTTATAGAATGTGCGCCAAATGCTATTGAAATGATAGCGTTCTGCATGATGATGCGGCGAGAGATCATGGTCATTTATGCGGCGCAGCGCAACAAAATCTCTGCCAATTCATCAGGAGCGCTGACCATCGGATCATGCCCCGTGTTCATGATCACCAGGCTGGCTCGTGGCAGCCAATGGCCATCCCAGGTTGTGCTGCTCCTAGCGCGTTCGCGGCTGGCATGGATCGTGGCCAGCGGTGGGTTGATGCAATCGACAAAGGTGCGTGGCACGGCGCCTAAGCGCGCCATATCGAACTGGAGCGGATTGGTGTAAGGACCAAAAGGGTGTGGCGTTTGCCGGCGATTGACCCAAGCAGCGTCAGCACCTTCCAAGCCAAAAACGCTGGCATCGGGTGGATTAAAAGCGTTTAAAGGGTGGGTGGCAGCGGCAGCGGCGCGTGCGCTGCGCGTTGCTTCAGGGTGTTTATCGCCCCAAGCCTCGCCCGGCATGGGCACGCTGGCATCCAGATACACCAGGTGGTGCACCAGATGGCGCAGGCCAGGCTGGGATGGCTGCGCCGCAAGCAGGCGATCCGCAGCACCCGTCACCACCATACCGGCATAGCTGTGGCCGACCAAGACCACATCTTGCAGCTCTTCGGCTTGGATCAGGTTCACCACATCCGCAATATGCGTCTCTAGCTTGATCTCGCGCGAGAGCAAATGCGCGCGTTCGCCCACGCCTGTCAGCGTGACGGCATGCGCGGTGTGGCCACCCTTGCGCAAGAGCGGCAACACGCGACTCCAGCACCAAGCGCCATGCCATGCGCCATGAACCAAGACGAAATTTGCCATAAGAACCCTTTGAATTTTCGCCAGCAAAAATCAGCAGCAAATGATGCCGCGACAGGCTATGTTAGCTTCCCAACGATAATAAGCCATGTTTATAAAGAGAAATTGGCACTTCCCCGTTATAGAACGTGTGCAGAGTGCTATCAAATCAATAGTGATATCGGTGGTAGCTTGCGCCATCATCGCCTGCACGCCCACCTTCAATTGGCGCGACACCAGCTTTGAGCAAGCGCCTGTCACGGCGCTGCTGCCTTGCAAACCAGATCGCGGCTCGCGCCCGGTTGAGCTGGCAGGCCACAAACTCACGATGCACATGGCGGGCTGCGAAGCGGGCGGCGCGATGTTTGCCGTCTCGCTGGTGGAGCTTTCCGATGTGAAGCAGAGCGCTGCAGTAGCCAGCGCCTTGAATGCCGACAGCAAAGCCACGCATCGCAAGCTGCTCGCGCATGGCAAACACATCGTCCAGGCCAGCGTGTATGGCCAACCCACGCAGGGCAGCGACGGGCCCGGAGCGCTCAGCGCGCAGGCAGTAGAGACGTTTTTGGGCAGCTTGACACTGGTGGGTGCGAAATGAGCAACGTGAATCCGACAAGCAGCATGACGCGCGGCCTGGTCATTCAGGTGTTTTTAGCTTTTGCGCTGGCTTACTTCATGTCAGCCCTGATCCGCGCGATCACCGCAACGCTCTCGCCCACGCTGAGCCAAGAATTCTCTTTAGGTTCGGGCGATCTGGGCTTGCTCGCAGGGGGCTATTTTCTGGGCTTTGCGCTCACGCAGCTGCCGCTGGGGCGCTGGTTGGATGCTTACGGCCCCAAGCGGGTGATTTTGTGTTTTCTGGCGGTGGCCGTGTGTGGTTGCTTGGCTTTTGCGGCAGCACCGAATTTTGCAGGCCTGCTGGCCGCTCGCATTCTCTGCGGCATTGGCGTAAGCGCTTGCCTGATGGCACCGCTGACGGCCTATCGACTTTGGTTTAAGCCCGAAATTCAACTGCGTGCCAGCTCTTGGATGCTGATGACCGGCTCGCTAGGCATGGTGGCCTCCACACTGCCTGTGCAGTGGCTGCTGCCGCAAACCGGCTGGCGTTTGATTTTTGTGGGGCTGGCGCTGCTGGTGGGTGTGGCGATGCTGGTCTTAGCTTGGCGTTTGCCTAAAGCGCCGCCCAAGCTGGCGATGCCCAGCGAGGGCATCATCGCCAGTTATCGCGTGATTTGGCAGCATCCGTATGTGAAGCGCCATTTCTGGCTTGGTTTTTTCAGCTATGGCGGCTTGATGGCGATGCAAACGCTGTGGGCGGGGCCGTGGTTGGTGCAGGTGAGCGGGCAAACGCCTGCGCAGGCGGCCACGGGGCTGTTTTGGCTCAATGTGAGTATGCTGGTGACGTTTTGGTCGTGGGGCGCTTTGAATCCATACTTCACGACACGCGGCTGGCATGCGGATCGCTTGATCAGCTTGGGTATGCCGATCAGTTTGATCATGCTTGCTATTATTTGCGTAGCAGGAAGTCAGGTGAATTGGTGGGTTTGGGCCCTGTTTTGCATCGGATCTAGCTTCATGAGTTTGGCTTTACCGGCGGTGGGCATGGCCTTTGCGAAAGAGCTGGCAGGCCGGGCGTTGAGCTTTTACAACTTGGTGATTTTCAGCGGCGTGTTTGTCGTCCAATGGGGGATGGGCCTGCTGATCGATGCCTTCAAGCACTTTGGGATGAGTACCGAGAACGCCTTTCAAGCCGCGCTTGGGGTATTCCTGATCTGCTGCACTTGCGGATATCTGCGATTTGTTTTGGATAATCGGAGTACGGCCAGTCGTTTTTCAGCTTCTGAACCTGCTCCTCTTTAATCCTGCCCTGTGAACCATATTTTCATCATCGCCCATGCGCCACTGGCCTCCGCTCTGAAGGCCTGTGCTCTTCATGTGTTTCCTGATTCCGACGCGGCAGTCTCTGCCTTGGATGTCCCGCCCAATATGCCGCCTGCTGAGAGCGCCGCGCAGGCTCGCATGATGCTGGCGCAAGTCAATGGCGCTGCCACCACGCTGCTGTTGACAGATGTGTTTGGCGCCACGCCTTCCAACATCGCCAAACAACTCGCCGACGGTGTGAATTCCCGCTTGCTGACCGGCGTGAACCTTCCGATGCTGCTGCGCGCCATCACGTATCGCCACGAGCCCCTGGAGACGCTGGTGCAACGTGCGCTGGCCGGTGGCTCGCAAGGCGTGATGCAAGTGGCCGTGACCGCTCCACAAAATCAAACTTTAAAAAACCATGATTCAAACGACCATCAAAGTCAGCAATAAGCTCGGGCTTCACGCTCGCGCTTCAGCCAAACTCACCAAAATGGCGGGCAGCTTCCCCTGTGAGGTGTGGCTTTCGCGCGGTGAGCGCAGGGTCAATGCCAAATCCATCATGGGCGTGATGATGCTTGCAGCAGGCATTGGCATAGAGGTGGTGCTGGAGACATCGGGCGAACAGGAGCAGGCGGCAAGCGATGCGCTGAATGCTTTGTTTGCGGATAAATTCGGAGAAGGGGAGTGACTTTCTCCGTCCACGGCATCGCGGTCTCCAGTGGCATTGCTATTGGTCGTGCGGTGCTGGTCGCCTCGGGGCGGGCGGATGTGGCGCATTACTTTATTGAGCCGGTGCAGGTGCAAGCCGAGTTGCGGCGCGTGAAAGACGCGAAAAATACCGTGATTGATGAGCTGATCCGCTTGCAGCACAACGTGGTGATGCGCGAAGCAAAAGACGCGCCTGCAGAAATTGCGGCGCTGATTGATGTGCACATGATGCTGCTGCAAGACCAAACCCTGCAAGACGGCGTGATGCATTGGATCACCGAGCGGCATTACAACGCCGAATGGGCACTGATCACACAATTTGAAGTCTTGGCGCGACAGTTTGATGAGATGGAAGACGAGTATCTGCGTGAGCGCAAAGGCGATCTGGAACAGGTGGTCGAGCGCGTGCTCAAGGTGTTGCAAGGCAAGCCCTCTGAGCTGCCACATCTCTCGCCCGGGCAGGGAGAAGACGCGGGCTTGGTACTGGTGGCGCATGATTTGTCACCGGCTGACATGCTGCAATTCAAAGACTCGGTGTTTGCGGGCTTCGTCACCGATGTGGGTGGCAAAACATCGCACACCGCCATCGTTGCCCGCAGCATGGACATTCCGGCGGTGGTGGGCGCGCGCACAGCCAGCCAGCTGATTCGCCAAGACGACTGGATCATCATCGACGGAGATACAGGCGTGATCGTGATCGATCCGTCACCTGCGATTCTTTTGCAATACCGAGATCGCCAGCAAATCGCTTTGCTAGAGCGCGAGCATTTGCAGCGCTTAAGGCACACGATCACCATCACCAAAGACGGCCAAAAAGTCGAGCTGCTGGCCAATATTGAGCGACCTGAAGACGCACTTGCAGCCATTGAAGCGGGCGCAGTGGGCGTGGGTTTATTTCGCAGCGAATTTCTCTTCATGGGGCGCGGCGGCAAACTGCCCGATGAAGACGAGCAATACGCGGCTTACAGGCAGGCTGTGGAAGGCATGCAAGGCTTGCCAGTGACGATTCGCACCGTGGATGTGGGCGCAGACAAGCCGCTAGATGCCCAAAATGCACGATCTTCCTCGCGCGATGAATCGCATCTCAATCCAGCGCTGGGGCTTCGCGCGATCCGTTGGTGTTTAGCCGAGCCCACGATGTTTCGCACGCAGCTACGCGCAATTTTGAGAGCTGCGGTGCATGGGCAAATTCATTTGCTCATTCCGATGCTCACATCGGCCAGCGAAATTGCACTCACGCTCAAGCAAATTGAGCTGGCCAGACAAGAGCTGGATCAACGCGGTGCGGCGCACGGCCCAGTCAAGTTGGGCGCGATGATTGAAATTCCCGCAGCGGCTCTTTGCCTGCCCGTCTTCCTTCAGCATTTTGATTTCCTCTCGCTGGGCACGAATGATTTGATTCAGTACACCCTAGCGATTGATCGGGCTGATGAATCTGTGGCGCACTTATATGACCCATTGCACCCGGCCGTCTTGCAGCTGATCGCCAGCACCATTGCGCAATGCAACAAGGCAGGCAAGGGCGTGAGCGTGTGCGGCGAGATGGCGGGTGATGCGAGCATGACGCGCCTGCTGTTGGGCATGGGATTGCGCAGCTTTTCCATGCACCCGAGCCAAATTTTGACAGTCAAGCGCGAAGTCTTGGTCGCCAATACAGTGCTACTGGCGAAACTTGCGCGCAAGGTGCTTAAAAGTGATGATCCTCAGTCGCTATTAAATAAATAGCATACTATGTATAGTATATAAGGGCGATTAGCCTTTTTATTTGAAAAGCGCTCTGAAAAACGAAGGTGAAAACGTTTATTTCTGAGTCGCTGTGCTAGCATCGTCTCACTATGAGCATGCCCCATTCAGAGCCCCTTTTTGACTTACTGCCCATAGGTGCATATCGCGCCGCTTTGGATGGCAGTTTGCTTCGCGTGAATGCCGCCTTGGCAAATTTGTTGGGTTATGCAACACCCCAAGACATGCTCAAAGCCTGCCCATCTCATGAACGCTGCTATGTGCAGAGTGCGCGGCACGCGCAGTTTATGGCGCAGCTGTATGGCGGTGGGGTGCGCGATTTTGATTCGGTGATGTTGTTTTGCGAGGCTGGACAGGGCTCGATGCGTGAGCGTGCTCAGCTGCTGCTGGATGCGCAAGGTGTGGCCGTGGGCTACGAAGGCACGGTACAAGCTTGGTCTGCCAGTGAAAGCACCGCTGACTTATCTGCCAGGGATGCTCTGCAATTGCAGCGCTTAGAAGCCTTGATTAATAGCAGCACAGATCATATTTGGATGATTGATTCTGAAGGTCGCTATGTTGTGGCCAATCCCCCTTTTCTGGCTGTGAATAACAAGACCTCCGCAGAGATCATGGGTTATACCGCAGCGACGATTTTTGACTCTGAACTGTCTGCGCAATACATGGCTGCAGATATGCAGATGATGAAGGACAAACGCCCTATTCTGCGGGAAGACCAGTACATTGATCCTAAAACTGGGCAAACGATGTTTGCCGAACTAGCCAAGACTCCTTTGCTCGACGCACAAGGCCAATGCATCGGCTTGGCAGGTGTAGCGCGCAACATCACAGCACGTAAGCTGGCGCAAGAAGAGGTTCGCATCAAGCAAATGCATGTGTCTGCCTTGGTCAATAGCATCCAAGATCATGTCTGGCAGGTGGATCGACAAGGCCGCTATGAGCAAGCCAACCCTGCATTTCTGAACGCGCACAGTATTGAGCTGTCGCAACTTTTGGGTATGACACCAAAGCAGATGTTTGGCCAAGAGCGTGGGGGGCGATATGACGCGAACAACCACAGCGTGATGGACAGCGGTGAAACTGTTATTCGAGAAGATGTGGCACCGCATCCGCAAACTGGCGAGCCGATGTATCTGGAGCTGATCAAAACGCCTCTGAAAAACGAAGCTGGAGAATGCATTGGTTTGGTGGGTATTGCCCGCGACGTGACGGCGCGCAAGCAGGTGGAAGCTGCTCTGATGCAGGCCAAGGACAGCGCAGAAATGGCCGAGCGTGCCAAGGCTGAATTTTTGGCCAATATGAGCCATGAAATCCGCACACCCATGAACGCGGTGATTGGCATGAGCGATTTGTTGCTGGAAACATCTCTGTCTGAAGAGCAGCGCGAGTTTGCAGAAACTATCCGCAACAGCAGTGACCAACTGCTGGCCTTGATCAATGATATTTTGGATTTCTCCAAAATTGAATCGGGTCATTTGAATTTAGAGCAAGTGCCCGTCTCTTTGAACGACTGCGTGGAATCTGCGCTTGACCTCACTGCCAAACCTGCCACCACCAAGGGCTTGGATTTGCTCTACTGGATTGATGATGAAGTGCCGCGCACGGTGCTGGGCGACAGCACGCGGCTGCGCCAAGTGTTCGTGAATTTGATCAGTAATGCAGTGAAATTCACACAGCAAGGCGAAGTGGTCGTCACACTCACACGGCGCTTAAGCGGCGACGGCAGCCCACTCTTGCATGCCAGCGTGCGCGACACGGGCATTGGCATTCCAGCAGATCGTTTGGATCGTTTGTTTCAGGTGTTCAGCCAGGTGGATGCATCCACCACGCGCCATTTTGGTGGCACAGGCTTGGGGCTGGCGATTTGCAAACGCTTGGTGAATTTGATGGGTGGGCGCATTTGGGTCGAATCCGAAAGTGGTGTGGGCAGCAATTTCCAGTTTGAGATTCCTATGCATGCGGTGCAAACGGGGCTGATGATGTGGAGCAGCGCAGGCCAGCAGCAACTCGATGGCAAGCGCGTTTTGATTGTTGACGATAACGCCACCAACCGCCGTATTTTGGATTTGCAAACCACACGCTGGGGCATGCATCCGGTCAGTGTAGGCAGTGGCGAGCTGGCTTTGCAGTTGCTGGCCTCTGGCGAATATTTTGATGTGGCGCTGCTGGATGTTCAGATGCCGGCCATGGATGGCTATGAGTTGATCGAGCGCATTCGCCAAACGCACAGCAGTGTGCAGCTTCCTGCGCTCGTTCTGACCTCGCAGGGCGTTCACCATCCCAACAGCCAAGCGCTGGGCGTAGCGCAAACCTTAGCCAAGCCGATCAAGGCGGCGCAACTGATGGCTGCGCTGTCTAAGGTGTTGGATCACGGAACAGCTGTAGGCGGCGCACCTTCTGGCCGCACCAGCGCATCGTCACACAGCCCCTCGGCTCCTGCGCCGCTGAGCCCATTGCCTGTCGCCGCCCCGGCAAAGGCCAAACTTGCCCACTCCTACCCACTGCGCATCTTGCTGGCAGAAGACAATTTGGTGAACCAACGCGTGGCCGCATTGATCTTGCAGGGCTTGGGTTACTCCATTGAGCTGGCGGCCAATGGTGCGCTGGCTTTGCAGATGCTCAAAGATGCGAGCAACCCGCCCTTTGATTTGGTGTTGATGGATGTGCAAATGCCGGAGATGGACGGCTTGGAAGCCACGCGCCGTATCCGCACGGACATCGCCACCAGCGCCCAGCCGCAAATCGTGGCGATGACGGCCAACGCCATGGAAGGCGACCGCGAAGCTTGCCTAGAGGCTGGCATGGACGATTATTTGAGCAAACCCATCAAGCCCGCCGCACTGGCTAGCGCATTGGAGCAAGCGGCCAAGCGGCGCATGGCGCAGTGAACGCTATTCGCTCAGAGGCAGATGCTGTCAACTAAATTGCTATCAATTAATGAGCATGCCGTGCAGACTCTAAAACGGGTAAGCCTCACTTTTGCTTAAAAAATGCACTTTATTGGCATGGAGGCTGATTTACAAGCAAAATAGGCATCTACGCGGTATGTTTCCAGCGCCACATGCTCATCCATTCATAGCAAACGTTCTTGTGCCAGATTCTCAGCCTTCCAAAACTGCTCAACCCGCGCTGACTTGGCGTGAGCGCTTCAAGCAATCTTTACCCAAACGCGAAGATCTGGCGCAGCAGCGCTGGCTCGCGCCGATGGCTGATCGCATTCTGAATCGCAAGCTCTGGACGGCGCAGCATGAAGCGGTGGCTCGCGGCGTAGCCATTGGGACGTTTTGGGCTTTCGTGATTCCGTTTGCTCAAATCATTTTTGCGGCGGCGCATTGCGTGTGGTGGCGCGGCAATATTCCTGTGGCCGCCGCTATCACCTTCATCACCAATCCTTTCACTGTGGGCTTCTGGCTGTATTTGGCCTATCAGGTGGGCAGTCTGTTCATCGATGCCCCACCGCCCGTTAAGTTTGCTGATGGCAGTGGCGTGCTCCAATGGCTCTCCAGCATTGGTTGGCCTGCTGTGCTGGGCATGGGCATTTTTGCTGTGGGCGGTGCATCGGCGGGCTATGTGCTGGTCAAGCTGGGGTGGCGCGTCAATCTGTGGCGCAAGCAACGCCAGCGCAGAGCGCGTCCTCTCTGATCAGCCTTGCTCGGCTTGGATCTGATCGCGCAGCCAATCGCGGAAGGTGGCAAAAGCAGCTTCGCTGCGCATCAAGGGCGATTGTGCCAAATAGTAGCCACCGGGGGCTTGCCAAGTCACGCTTGACAATCGCGTTAAGCGCCGCGACGTGACCAAAGGTGCGGCCATGAAGGCAGGCAGCAACGCCATGCCCAAACCAGCCACAGCGGCATTCATCGCCATAAACATCAAATCGTAGCGCGGACCGGTGGCGACTTCTTGCTGCATATTGGCGGTCGTTAGGCTGCGGTTTTGTTGTGCTAACCAGCCATTCCATGCCAAGGGCAGGGTGGTGTGTTGCAGCATCGCAGAGTTTGGCAGGGTGGTGCCGTGTCGTCGTTTCCAGCTGGGTGAGGCATACGGCGCAAGTGCCAGTCCCATGATGAATTCACATGCCATATCGCTTCGCGGCGTGACGCGATACTCCACCGCTGCATCAATTTGGCGGTTAGAAAAATCCGCTGCACCAATCTTGGTGAACACATTCAAGCTGATCTCAGGATGCGTCTGCGTGAAGCCGCCCAAGCGCGGGATCAGCCAATGGTTGCCCCAAGAAGCGGGGATGGAGAGATTGAGCACACCGCCTTGCCCTTTAAGCGCCATCACATTCGATGTGGCGCGTTCGAGCAGACGTAGAGCAGGCTCAATTTCGGCCAGGTAGGCGCGGCCGGGGGGTGTGAGTTGTAGGCCATCACGGCGGCGCTCTAGGAGCGCAAAACCTAAGCGCTGCTCCAGCGCCATCATTTGCCGACTCACCCCGCCTTGCGTGAGATGCATCTCTTTTCCAGCGAGCGTGAACGAACCTAAGCGGGCGCTGGCTTCAAAGCATTGCAGGGCTTGGGTGGAGGGAATGCGGTTCATGGTCTGACGCTGTATTGTGCATGAGAAAAAGTCATGGTGCAATTAGTAACTGTCGCTTGCCTGCCACCTCGCAAAGCCAGATCATTCAAACATCCTAATCGCCATCACGCTCTGCTGTCACACATTGCCTCATTTTTCTTGCACACTGAAAGCCTAATGCCATGACCTCTTCAACACCGCTTCATCTTCGCCGCCGCAGTCTGATCCAAGTTCTCGCGGCCAGTGCTGCAGGCCTTCCCTTGCTCGCTCGCGCCGCTTGGCCGGATAAGCCGATTCGCTTGGTGGTGCCTTCCGCTGCGGGCGGCGCGCCTGATTTGATTTGCCGCATTCTGGGCACAGAACTGGCCAAGGCACTAGGCACTGGCGTGATCATTGACAACAAACCTGGCGCAGGCGGCGCGATTGGAATTCAAGAAGTCACCCGCGCAGCGCCCGATGGCTACACACTGGGTTACGCCAACGTCGGCACATTGGCCATCAACCAATCGCTCTACAGCAAACTGCCCTACGATGCCGACAAACAACTCGCTTCGATTGCCTTGCTTGGCTATGTGCAAAATGCATTGGTGGTCAACAACAACGTCCCTGCCAAAACGGTGAAAGAATTGATCGCATTGGCCAAGAGTCGCCCCGGCAAGCTCACGATGGGCTCCGCAGGCAATGGCACTACAGGTCATTTGGGTGGCGAGTTGTTCAAGAATATGACGGGAACGTTCATCACCCATGTGCCCTATCGCGGCAGCCCGCAGGCGATTCAAGATTTGATCGGCGGGCAAGTCGATTTGATGTTTGATAATTTAAGCTCCATCTTGCCCCACATCAAGGCAGGCCGTGTTCGCGTGCTGGGTGTATCGGGTGCGCGGCGCAGCCCTGCTTTGACCGATGTGCCCACGATTGCCGAAGCAGGTGTGGCCGGCTATGAGACGACTGCTTGGGGCGGCATCGTCTCGCCAGCGGGCACGCCTCGCGAGCTGATTGGCAGGCTCAACAGTGAGATCAATAAGGTGCTGGGCATTCCTGCTGTGGCTGAGCGCTATGCGCAGCTCGCTTTTGAAACCACGCTTTCGCAGCCTGATCGCCTGTTTGAACGCGCCCTGCGCGAGCGCCCCATGTGGGCGAAGGTGATTCAGCGCTCAGGTGCGAAAGTCGATTGAGCCGGTATGCATGATCTGTTGTTTCGCCACGCCCGTTTGATTGACGGCACAGGCGCAGCTTCGCGCATGGCGGATGTGTTCGTCGATGGTGACGGCATTGCCGCTATTGCCCCTGTGGGGCAAGCTAGCCCAGACAGCGCGCGTGAGGTGATCGAGTGCGATGGCCTGGTGCTAGCGCCGGGCTTCATTGATGTACACACGCATGACGATGCCTTGCTGCTGCAAAACGTGAGCAGCGGCAGTGCGCATCCCAAGCTCTCGCAGGGCGTAACGACGGTGATCACCGGCAACTGCGGTGTGAGCCTCGCGCCTCTGCAAAGCCGTGACGTGCCTGCGCCACTGGATATTCTGGGCCACGATGCGTTTCGTTTTGCTACGTTTGCAGATTATCTGCATGAACTGCAAGAGGCTCAGCCCGCCTGCAACGCAGCCAGCCTGATTGGTCACACCACGCTGCGCGTCAAATATGTCGCGGATACCGCGCGCGAGGCCACAGCAGCGCAATGCGAAGCGATGGCGCGCGAGGTGCAGGCCGCGCTGGATGCAGGCGCGTTTGGCCTATCCACAGGCGTGTATTACCCGCCCGCTCGCGCCGCCACCACGACCGAGATGATTGCTGTAGCCAAGCCCTTGGGAGCGGTGCAAGCCCCAATCACCATGCATTTGCGTGATGAGGCCGATGGCATTGATGCTGCATTACGCGAAGCCTTTGCTACTGCCAAAGCCGTGGGCTGCCCGCTCGTGCTATCGCATCACAAACTCATTGGGCGCAATAATCATGGCCGTTCGGTGCACACGCTCTCGTTGGTGGAAGAAGCCGCACGCAGCATGAGCGTGTGCATGGATTGCTATCCGTATGACGCATCCAGCACGATGCTGCTGCCCGAGCGGGTTGCCAGCTCGCGCGATGTGCGCATCACTTGGTCACGTGCGCAGCCGCTGGCTGCTGGCCGTTCGCTCATGGAGATGGCCGCCGAGCGGGGCATGCATCCAACTGATTTGGCCAAACAGCTCATGCCAGCTGGTGCGGTGTATTTTGCGATGGACGAGCAAGATGTGAGCCGCATCCTCGCCCATCCGCTCACGTTGGTGGGGTCTGATGGTCTCGCACACGATGAGAGCCCGCATCCCCGCTTGTGGGGCAGTTTTCCCAGAGTGCTCGGGAGGTACAGCCGGGAGCAAGGCCTGTTTTCTCTGGAGACAGCGATTCACAAAATGACAGGCTTGAGCGCCCGCCGCTTCGGCTTGGATCGTGCGAGTAAAGCGCAGCGCCCACGCGGCCAGATCGCTGCCGGTTTCGCTGCCGATCTGGTGCTGCTCAATCCCGCCACCGTGA
The DNA here is from genome assembly GCA_031375105.1 of Variovorax sp. GTDB lineage: Bacteria > Pseudomonadota > Gammaproteobacteria > Burkholderiales > Burkholderiaceae_C > JANMDU01. The sequence continues at coordinate 136,909 of JANMHJ010000071.1, read as the reverse complement.
ACGACCGCGCCACCTACGACGCGCCCACCACGCCCAGCATTGGTATCGAGCGCGTGTATGTCAATGGCCTGCTCGCTGCGGTGAACGGGCAAACCGTGAACAGCCATGCAGGGCGCGTGCTGCGCCGTGCAGTAGCTTGATGGTCGGCAGAGACAAACTGATTTTTGCCAACACCTCAGCTCGTGATTTAATCAAGGCATGTTGGACACCTTAGCGCAATCCTTACCCCCTTATCCCTGCTACCTTGGCCGTGGCCAGAGCGGTGAATTCACCACGATTGATCAGGCCAAGATCAGTGTGATGGATCGTGGCTTCATCTTTGGTGATGGCGTGTATGAAGTGTTTGTGGTGTATGGCGGCAAACCGTTTCGGTTAGCGCAGCATATGGTGCGGCTGGAGCGCTCGTTGGCTGAATTGCGCATCCCCAATCCACACACACGCGAGCAATGGCTGACTGTGGTGGAGCAACTTATTGCTCCTAAAATAATAGCTGAGTGCGCAGATTCTACGCCGGCTAGCGGCAATATTCCCTCTCAAAACTGGCTGATTTATTTGCAAATCACACGCGGCGTGGCGCTGCGCGATCATGTGATGCCCAAAGCCATGGATCCCACGGTTTTTATGATGCGCAGTCCTTTGAATCTGCCAACCACAGCGCAGCGTGAGCAGGGCGTGGCCTGCGTCACCGCCGACGATTTCCGCTGGGAAAAAGCGCATATCAAATCCACCAGTCTGCTCGGGAGTGTGTTTGCGCGGCAGATCAGTTTCGACGCGGGTGCGACCGAGACAGTGATGTTTCGCAAGGGCTTCCTCTCTGAAGCGGCTTCCAGCAACGTCTGGCTTGTGAAAGATGGCGCGTTGATCGGTGTGCCCAAAGACAACCTGGTGTTGGAAGGCATTCGCTTTGGTTTGATGGAGGAGATTTGCAAAGTGCAGGGCATTCCCTTTTCTCTGCGCCGCATCTCGCGCGAGGAAGTGTTGGCTGCGGATGAGTTGTTGCTCTCTTCGGCCACAAAAGAGGTGCTGCCGATCACCCAGCTAGATGGCAAGCCGGTGGGGCAGGGGATGCCCGGGGCGGTGTATCAGCGCCTGTATGCAGGCTACCAAGCTGCGAAAATGGCGCTATGAGCACGTCTAATTCACCTTCTAACTCACAGCCCGGCGATATTCCGCCCGAGCAATCGCTCATCAAGTACCCTAGCTTGTTCCCGATCAAGGTACTGGGGCCCAAGGTGCAAGGCTTTGAAGCGGCCATCGTGCATGTGGCGCGGCAGTTTGATCCTACCTTTGATGAGACCACAATCACCCGCCGAGACAGCGCGGGCGGCAATTACCTTGGCCTGACCCTCACCATCACCGCCACCAGCCGCGAGCAGCTCGATGAGCTGTATCGCACGCTCTCGACACATCCGATGGTCAAGTGGATGCTTTGATCACCTTGCTGTGATCATTTGAAGAAACCATCCCACACCAGCTTGCAGCCGGTGAGCAACATACCCAGATAAATCAGCCGGAAAAACAACGTCGGCTGAATATGCCTTGCAATGCGTATGCCCAGCCAGACACCCGCAAAGGCGATTGGCATCAGCACGATAGAAGTGGCAAAGTTGCGTAGATCCAGCAGGCCGAGCCAAGCATAGGGAATCCACTTGCTTAAATTGATGATGAAGTAAAAGTACGCGGCTGTGGCCGTATAGACCACGGGTGAGAGCTTCAGGCGCAGGATGTAGGCCGAATAGGGCGGGCCGCCAGCATGTGCCACAAAGCTGGTGAACCCGGCTGCGGCAATCAGCCAGCGCCCTAACCACTGGGGCAGCGGCCCCGCGTCTGCACTTGGCGGGAAAAGCAGGCGCTGTGCGAGAAAAGTCAGGGTGAGCGTACCCACTATCCCCGCCACCATCGGCGCAGACACCAGTTTGAACAGCAAGGCACCCGCCACCACACCCAGCAACCCCCAAGGCAGTAAGAAGCGCAGCAGCTTGCGATCTAAGTCTTTGCGAAATGCGGTGATACCAATCAGATCCATCGCCAACAGCAGCGGCATGAAAATCGCGGCCGCTTGTGGCACAGAAATCGACAAAGCCATCATCGGCACGGCCAAAGCGCCAAAACCGGAGCCAAAGCCTGATTTAGACAAGCCCATCAAAAAAACCGCAGGAATTGCGGCAGCATAAAACCAAGGATCAGTGATGATGGGGAAATTCATGAAGTGCGACAATCCTTGCCATGTTTACTCCCAGTCAAGAAGATGTGCGCCGTTTTTTGTGTACGGTGTTTGACAAGCATCAAAAGAATCTACCGACGGAAGGCGTGGAGACGTTAGCCGCCTTGTGGATGGACGAGCACCCAGAATACCACGCCGATTTTTCTGATGTGGATGCGGCGCTTTTAAAAATGTATGACGTGAATGACGCGCGCACCAATCCTTTTTTACACCTCTCCATGCATTTGAGCATCAGCGAGCAAAGCAGCATTGATCAACCGCGCGGGATTCGCCAAGCAGTGGAGCTGCTCACAGCGCGGCGCGGTGATTTGCACGAGGCGCATCATGAGGTGATGGAGGAACTCGGGGTGATGATCTGGGAAAGCCAACGCGCTGGCCGACCGCCTGAAGGACAGGCGTATATTGACCGCGTGCAGCGGCGTGCGACGCGGGATTGAAGCGCGTGCCGCATCGCATTTTGATCGCAGGCGCAGGCATTGGTGGGCTGGCTGCAGCTCTTGCGCTCGCGCAGCGGGGCTGCGAAGTCACGGTGTTGGAGGCGGCGAAAGAGTTAGGTGAGGTGGGCGCAGGTATTCAACTGGGGCCCAATGCGATGAAGGTGTTGGCAGCGCTGGGCTTGGAGAGCGATGTGCTGGCCGTGGCGAGTTTGCCGGAAAGCATCGTGATTGCGGATGCTGAAAGCGGCAAACCGATCAGCCGAATGCTGCTGGGAAACGCGGTACGCAAGCGTTATGGGCAGGCGTATGTCAGTCTGCATCGCGCGGATTTGCATGCTGTGTTGTTACGCGCAGCAGGTGTGGCAGGCGTGCAGCTAAAGGTGCATCAAACGCTACAAAAATATGAGCACTCAGCGCAGGAAATACAAGGGCTAAGTGCTGATTCAACTTATAAAAGTGATGTTTTGATCGGTGCAGATGGCCTCTGGAGCTGTGTGCGTGAGCAGCTTGTGCAAGATGGTGCGCCGTCTGCTACAGGCCATGCCGCGTTTCGCGCCCTGCTGCCTGAGAGCGCGATGCCGCCAGCGCTGTGCACGCCGCATGTGCGTGCTTGGTGGGCGCGTGATGTGCATGTGGTGAGCTATCCGCTGCGCGGGGGCAGCTTGTGGAATTTGGTGGTTTTAGCTGAAACACCTGGGCCGATGGACAGCGGTTGGAGCCTGAGTACGAGCCATGGCGAGGTGATGCGATTTTTCAAGCGCACCGAGCCCCAATTGCAAGCCTTGCTTGATGCTGGCGGCGCATCTGCGAATGGCTGGAAGCGTTGGAATTTGTTTGATCGCAAGCCGATCAAAGCAGCGCAAATGGCCCAAGGCCGTGTGGCGCTCTTGGGCGATGCCGCGCATCCGATGCTGCCGTATTTGGCGCAAGGCGCAGCGATGGCGCTGGAAGATGCTTGGGCACTGGCGCAGTGCTTGTCTGTCGGGGCGGATGTAACTCTGGGCTTGCAGAATTATGCCCAGCAGCGTGCTGCCCGCAATGCTCGCGTGGTGCAAACCGCAAGGCGCAATGGGCGTATTTTTCATCTGAACGGGCCGCTGGCCGTCGCCCGCAATGCCGTGTTGGCTTGGCAAGGCACGCAAGTGCTGGGATTGCCTTGGCTGTATGGGCAGACCCCATGAGCTTTGAGCGCGAAGCTCAGCGATTGCGCATCAATTCCATTGGCAGCGTGGGGCTGATGGCACGCTCTGGGTCGGGCAGGTAAGACATTTCGCTGAAGTTGGTGGAAGGGCTTTCCACGCTGCGGCGCATCTTGCTCAGCTGCGCATAAAGGCGCTCATAAGTGACCTCTAAGCTTTGCGCATCGCTGGGTAATTCACTGCTGGTCATGTCAAACACCACGGCAATCTGGCGCTGCCCCACGCGCACATGCACGCCAGGTGGATCACCGAGTTTGTGTTTCACCAAATCCACGGCGCGCGCCTCTTGCGCCTCGGGCACGAGGATGGCAAATTCGGCCTTGCCCATATGTGCGGCCAAGCCGCCAGAGGGCAGCGCAGCTGTGATGCCCTGCACGGCTTGGTTGATCAAGCGTTCACTGGCGATGCGGCCGACCAGTTCGTGTATGTCGTGCAAATCTGCGCCATTCAGCAACACCATCGACAGCGGTTTCTTACGCGCGCGGCATTGCGCCAGCAGTTCGTTGCCATAGGTGAAAAAACCAGTTTCGTTGTACAACTTGGTTTTCAGATCAGTCATCGCCGCTTCTAGCTGCGCATCTGTGTTACGCAGCGCGCTGCCAAAAGCATAGGCCAGCGCCGTGGCAACCAGCATGGCCACCAAAGCGGTGGAAACTTGCAGCCAAGGCACGCGCGTCTCAAAGCCTAAGCTGGCCACCACAAAAGCCGTCATCGACAGTAGCACCAGGATCAGTGCCCAACGCTCGCGCAGCATGAAAACCGCCGCGCAGGCGATGGCGACAGGCCAGAGCAGCAAAGGCCCCACGCTGCCACCGGTTTGTGGTTCGCTTAGCAAAAGAAAAGCCATGCCCGCCAGCAAACCATAGCGAATCACTACCTTGCCAGGCCGACGTGCAGGCCGCGCACGCGCCCATGCAGCCACGGCAAGAGCCACCAACACGCCGATCCAAGGCATGAACAAACCGGGCGTGATCACAATGCCCACCCACGCTGTGTAAGCCGCCAAAGCCCAGCCCAATACGGGTTCACGCGCGCGCAGCCGGAACGAGACGCGATCCAATACCTCAGATTCTTCCACCTGCTGCAAGGATTCGTGTGCACGCGTTCGGCGGGGGGATGATTTTTTTCTTGCCATTTCAGAAGTCTAGCGTGAACCACTCGCCTTGGTGGGCGAACCTGTCAGATCTGACACTTTAGTGCGAGCTCTCAATAAGTCAAAGCAGGCAAGCCATGCCGCAAACGTGCCCTTTGGCAAGCATTCGAGCCGATTTCCAGCTCATGGCAAGGCGAAGGCCGCCATTCGTAAATGCCGCAATTGGCCTTCACGCCAATTTGCCCTGTCAGTGCGGCGCAGCGTGGCGGGGAATGATCGGTGCCGCGCATGCGGCTGGTGCTGGCGGTGACTTCTACACAAAGCCCTTCAGGTACAGAGCCACCTTCGCTTTCAGATTCCTGCACACTGAAATCCACCCGGAAGCTGGCGCAGCAAGCGCCGCAACTCAGGCATGGATGCTCAGTGCTTTCACTCAAGCTACTTTCCCAAGCAGTAAAAATTCCATCAGTGCCTTTTGCACATGCATGCGGTTTTCGGCTTCATCCCAGCCCACCGACTGCGGGCCGTCGATCACATCGGCGCTCACCTCTTGGCCACGATGCGCGGGCAGGCAGTGCATGAACAGGGCTTCTGGTTTGGCGGCTTTCATCAGGCGTGCATCGACACACCAGTTGGCAAATGCGGCTTTGCGTTTTTCGTTTTCCGCCTCAAACCCCATGCTCGTCCACACATCGGTGGTCACCAGATCTGCACCTTCGCAGGCTTGAATTGGGTCACTATAAAAAGCATAGCAATCTGCGCTTGTTTTATGTCGGGTAATGCCCAAATGACCCAATACTTTGGGGTCAATCTCATAGCCAGAAGGTGTGCTCACATTCACCTTGAAGCCGAGCAGGGCAGCCGCTTGCAGCCAAGTGTTGGCCATGTTGTTACCGTCTCCCACCCAGGCCACGGTTTTCCCTTGGATATCTCCACGATGCTCAATGAAAGTGAAGATGTCCGCCAAGATTTGGCAAGGATGAAATTCATTGGTGAGGCCATTGATCACCGGCACGCGGCTGTTGGCAGCGAAAGCTTCTATTTTGGTTTGCTCATAGGTGCGGATCATCACCAGATCCACCATCCGGCTGATCACCTTGGCAGAATCTTCAATCGGCTCAGCGCGTCCAAGCTGGCTGCCTTCGGTGGTGAGATGCACCACGCTGCCGCCCAACTGATACATACCCGCCTCAAAGCTCACGCGCGTGCGGGTAGAAGCCTTCTCAAAAATCATCGCTAGCGTGCGGTCTGCCAGCGGATGGTATTTCTCATACGCCTTGAACTTACGCTTGATTTCAGTGGCGCGAGCGAAGATATGCGCGTATTCGTCGGCAGTGAGATCGTTGAATTGGAGGTAGTGTTTCATGCTTCGCTCAATAATCTTTTGATCAACGGCACAAGGATGGCAACAATCTCATCTGCCTCGGCCAAAGTCAAAATCAAAGGTGGCACCATGCGGATCACGGTGTCTGCTGTCACGCTGATCAGCAAACCTTTTTCCGCACATTGACCCACCAATGTGCCACAAGGTTTGGCAAGCTCCACGCCAATCATCAACCCGCTGCCGCGAATTTCTTTTACACCCGCCAAGCCAGCGAGTTCGCGCTTCAATGCGTTTTGTAGATGTGCGCCGACGTTGGCGGCGTTGTCCATCAGGCCTTCTTCTTCCATGATGCGAATCGTCTCCACGCCCGCGCGCATCGCCAGCGGATTGCCGCCAAAGGTGGTGCCGTGGTTGCCGGGTGCAAAAATATTCGCGGCCTTGGGGCCAGCAACAACAGCGCCGATCGGCACACCCGAGCCCAAGCCTTTAGCCAGTGGCATCACATCCGGCTTGATGCCTGCCCACTGGTGCGCAAACCATTTGCCAGTGCGCCCCATGCCGCACTGCACTTCGTCAATCATCAGCAGCCAGTCGCGCTCGTCGCAAAGCGCTCGCACTTGCTTCAAATAATCCATGTGAAACGGATTCACGCCGCCTTCGCCTTGAATCGCCTCGAAGAACACCGCGCAGACGTTCTGATTTCCTTCGGTGGCCTTTCTGAGCGATTCAATGTCATTCACCGCCACGCGAATAAAGCCTTCGAGCAATGGGCCAAAGCCATCGCGCACTTTCGGGTTGCCGGTGGCAGACATCGTGGCCATGCTGCGGCCATGGAAAGCTTTTTCATAGACCACAATCTCAGGCTTCTCAATGCCCTTACTCACGCCAAACTTGCGCGCGAGCTTGATGGCCGCTTCATTGGCCTCCAAGCCAGTCGAGCAGAAAAACACATTCGTGAGCCCACTGCGCTCCACCAGCATCTCGGCCAGCTTCTCCGCATTGGGGCAGAAATAATAGTTGCTTGAATGAATGATCTTGGCGATCTGATCTTGTAGCGCGGGCACTAATTTTGGATGGTTGTGCCCCAGCGTATTCACCGCAATGCCGCCGAGTGCATCAAGATAGCTTTTGCCATTCACATCCCATACACGCGAGCCCTGCCCATGCGAGAGTGCGATGGGTACACGGCCATACGTATTCATCACGTGCGGTTGAGAAGTGGCATGCGCATTGGCGGTGATCATTGAGGAATTCTCCAAAAGGCAAAGTGACTCACTGGAGTGAGCTAAGAGTTATGGATTTTAGGCGCTTCATCAGCATGAAATGAAGCCGATTCCTGATCACAGTGATGCCTTAGCCGAATTGGCCCGGCATTCTACGGCGGGATGCTTGATTCTCAATCAGGTCACTTGCGCTCACCGGGCAGCCGCAATTGGGCGCACCGTGGCGCCCCGGACTGCATTGAATGCGGGCGGCGCTTCGAGCGCCGCCTATGTCAGGTACTTTCTGTTCTCGTCTTTGTCCCATAAGCCCCATTGGGTGCCCACTTCACCTTCTTGGGCCAGTTTCCAAGGCTCGTCAAACGACGAGAAATAGAACAATTTCGCACCTTCGCTCCTACCCCATTGCTGCACTTCAACAAAGTAGCGCATCGCGTTCTCAGATGAGGGCACCGCTTTGGCGACGGATTGGCCACTTCCAGGCCAGCCGGTTTCGGCGATGATCACAGGCTTATCTCCGCCAGCGGCCTTTACCAAGCCGTGCATACGGCGCAAGTATTGTGATGCCTCATCAATTGATGCGCCCTCCCAAAATGGGTAACAGTTGGGCAGCAACACGTCGCAGGCAGCGACCAGCGATGGTCGCTCTAGGAAATGAAAATAGGCATCGACGCAACCCACTGGCACATCATTAGGCACGAGTGCCTTGACTCGCGCAACGTAGTCGAGCAACTCACTTTCTGAAAGATCGCCGCGAAGCAGCACTTCGTTTCCAACGACAGCCATTCCAATCATCCCTTTTTGAGCGAGGGCGATCAGTGCCGCGATTTCCCGCTCATTGCGCTCACGGTCAGCGCTGATCCAAGCTCCCACAGCAGTTTTCAGACCCAACTCCTTGGCCATTTGCGGAATCAGCTCGTGGCCGCCCGTACAAGAAAATGAGCGCACCCAGCGGGTATGGGGCGCAATACAATCCAATCGCTCACGTATTTGCGCTTGCGACAAAATGTCGTTCACGCGCTGCCCCGGTGTGTACGGGCTAAAACAAAGGCCGTACATCCCGCGATTGAATTGTTCAATGTATAGTTCCCGGACTTCCTGGCTGGTTTTACCATTCATCGGAGACTTTTCTGTACCTGGAAGAAGAAGACCATGCTCCGCCAGCCAGGGTCGAGCGCCAGAACCGGAACTCACACGTCGCTTGCGTCGCTCAAGCTCGGCGTTCACTTCTTTGGCTCGGCTTTCGTCAAGATCGTAGTCCCTCATGATCCACATGGCGAGCAGAGTTCCAACAATTGGCACGCCAGAATAGAAAAGCCGAAGTCCATCTACGGCCCCTGCAGGTTGCGTTGCGGCACCCGGGGTGAACGCTACGAATGCCATGATGGCGCCGCTGAGAAGACCTGCAACGGCGAAGCCCAGCTTCACCATCCACCAGTAAATGGCACCGAAAATACCCTCGCGCCGTTTGCCTGTGGCGAGTTCATCAAGGTCACACACATCGGCCGTCATCGACATCATCACAGTGAACAAACCACCGATTCCAAATGAGAAGAACGGGAGCGCCAGCATGAACATCCATGGCTTACCTGGGATCATCAAAAGCCAGAGAAGGATATAGCCAATAATCGAGACGCCTTGCGAAAGCATAAAGGCCATCTTCTTGCCGAATTTGCGCGAAAGCCACGCGACCGTCGGAATCACTGCAAAAGTGGTCACGAGTGCGCCGAGGCTGCCGAACAACGTTGGCCAAATACCTGCCGCCACGGTACTGCCGCTGAACAGGTGGTACACGACGATAAAGAATGAGAACGCTGCGACCGTGTTGAAGGCATTGAAAACGAGGAAGGTTGCACCGCACAGTTTGCGGAAAGGAATGCAGCCAAAAGCCTCTTTGAAGCCGGCCATGAGTTCCTTGAAGCCTTGTCCTACGTTTGCAAATGTCAGCGGGATCAGGTGAGTGTCGTCCTTGGTGGAGCGGCTGGGCAGAAAAATTGCGGGCACCATTGCAAGCAGCATGCAGGCAACACCCACCCAGATCGACAGCGTGCGAGTTGCCGTGTCAGCATTCGGAAACCATTTTGGATCGTACATGACCACCCAAAACCATGGAGCAATGACCCACGCCCATTGCCCAATCCATTGAGCGACTGCCATGATGCTTGTGCGCTCATGGAAGTCATCGCTCATCTCGTAGCCCATGGCTACGTATGGAATGCTAAAAACAGTCAATCCAGTGAAAAATACAAGCGACCAGAAGAGAAAATAGAGGAAGTTGTAGGTTAGTCCATCCTCACGGTGCAACTGCCACATGGCGACGAAGCCGACGCCGAGCATAATGGCACCAATAAACACATATTGCCGTCGGCGTCCCCATTTGGATCGTGTGTTGTCAGAGATGAACCCCATGATCGGATCAATGATCGCATCGTATGCCCGAGGTAAGAAGAACAGGAAACCCCACATCCATGTTGGGAAGCCCATATCCTGCACCAAGACAACCATGAAAATCCCTAAAGCGGCAGGAAACATTTGATTGGCCAGCATGCCGAGGCCAAACGCGACCTTGTGAGAAAAAGGAACCTTGTGGGTAGCGGGTTTCGATTCAGTCATCATGGATCCTTATTTAAAGCGCATTGTTGTTTCGTAAATGATGTAATGAAAGCGGTTTCATAGATTTTAGTTGGGCACAATCGAAGAGGCGCTAGGGTATTCCCGAGCGTACATGTGCATCTGCGAGCGGTTCGCTCGAGGAGGATGCAAAAATCAGAGAGAAATCTCAATATCAACCGCATGTATGTTTTTCGGCGAAAACCTGAGTTGCGGATGCTCGATCCATTGTTCGCCAATGCGCGTTCGAACACGCATTTGGCTTCCGCGGCGGATACAAAAAGGAATCGTAGATAAGGTGAACTGCAAAGCGCCCTCGTTAGGCACCTCGTTGATATCGAGTAGCACTGGATCAAAGCGAATCAGCCCGGCTTCAAACCGGATACCGAGCTCGCCCCAGCGCGTGATGATCTCCTCTTTGACCTGACCGGTCATGCCAGGCTGTTGCGCACCGCCTAAGCTGGGTGTATGGCTATACGGATCCGCTGGGAACGCTCCATATTCGGCAGCGCTCTTTCTATACCCAAGGCCGTCGCGCACGCGCCGGTAGTGTGCAACCAGCGCCGGGAGCTCAGTTGCATTCTCATCCGATGCTTCAAACACCCGTTCCTGCACTGCCAAAAGAAGCTTGGCTACCATATGCCAGTAAATACATCCCAATCCTTCATAGGCGAACATCGTGCCCGATCGACCAGTAAACGCGTGATGGCCAAGTAAGCGTTCGTAGGCGACTGCCAGCGGTGTGATGGTTTCGCCCAAATCGCGTCCGGTCGCTTCAAGATCGCTTCGGTTCGAGAGATCGGAAGCAAATCGAACTGTACCGTCCGCTTGTCTCTGAAGCAAATCAATGCGCTGTGACGCAAGTAGCGTTTGGACGATCGGCAGAGCGATTGCCGCATCGTCGAGACGATTGCGCTCAAGGAATGTGGGCAAGTGACGGTCTGGGTATAGCAAAAAGCTTCGCCTCTTCTGATCGTATAAAGGGCTTGCAAAAAGGATGTCGAGCAGCTTGACGGCTTCGCACAGGGGTAAATAACCACACGACAATACCGCAACTTGACCTTCAAGCATAGGATATAGACTGCTTAAATCAGCGCCACCTCCCGCATGAAAATCAATCAAGTTATAGCTATCAAACAAACCATTTTCACGGCGGTTTCGATGCAATGATGCGTCCACAAGCGGAAGAAGGCAGTTGACGAAATCGGTAAGCAGTCCCGCAGGCGCTCGTGCAACTTCTCGCTCCGAAGCACCAAGATAAACCCTGGCGCGCCAAGCTTCAAGTATCCCTCCCGATTCGTCGACAAAGGCCCGGCGCGCAACGGGATTGCTCACGGCATCGAGTGTTGTTCTTTGAACTAGGCTCTGGAAGTCCCTGACAGCGTTAAGCGTTGCGGCAGCGAGGTCGAACTCACCGCTCGCACAAGGAAGGGTATTGATGAATACCAGCATACGCCTTAGTTGTGCAAGCGTGACAACCGAGACGCCATTGCCAACTAATGCATTGTTAGCGTCGTTCCACTCCGGGCGCTGTGTATGTAGCCACATCCCACCCCCAGGAATGAGACTGCCTGCTTTGGCAAGCAAAATGGTGACCAGTTTTTCGCCCAACGTCGCCAGAACAGGGCGATCATACTCGTCGCACAACATCAAACCATCTGAGCCAATTCTTTGGACACGCTCCCGGGCGCGCACATCTGCGGAGTTGTCGAAGAAAATGGTGTTTTTTGGATTCGCGACTTGTTCCGCGTAGGTGCGCAGGCGATAAGGCACATCGGCAAAACTGAAGATTGCTTTATCCCAGAACGACGCGATCAATGTCGGATTTCGCGCGTGTGAAGCCTCAAGCAGACGCAGCAAATAAATCACCTGATGGTCGCCCCAATAACCGATGTGGCTCCAGGGATTTTCTGGCTCAATCAACTCCCAGTCGATTCCATCGTGGCCAATACGATAGGGGTTATAGCCATCAGCCGTCATTGCACCAAGAAACGCTTCAATCATTGAGCCAGCGTAGGCAGGCTCGCTTGCAAGCAACGCCTCCCAGTTCTGAAATATGTCGCGCCAATTGCCCTGGTAAGCGATCTTTCGTCGACCACGCTCGTCGCGGGATTGAATGACAAATTTATTCCAAGGACGGCTGGGGTCACCGTGGCGCCTACTGAAAGTCAATGGCAAGTACCCCAGCACCAGACGTTCCAGTTCCAGCCTGCTGGTAGCGTGAACCAATGACAGAGCTTCATCACGTTCGATGCGGTCAGGCCAACTTTTGACAAGTTTCTCCAGATCTAAAGCCAATGGTCGGTTGCGCATCTTGATAAAGGTGCGCAGCTGCTCGCGATCAAGCGTCGTGCCTTCAGAAAAAACGCCGCCGCGCATGATGTTAAAAAGCACATTTGAACGATGATGTGCTGCGGCCATGAGGTCTGCGGAGTGTTGGAATGCATCGCCTCGCGCAAGAAGTTCGTCCACGCCAGCCGTGTTAGCTTTCACTGCATCGTGAATATGCTCGGAAGCACCGTAGCCGGTTCTTAGGCGCTCTACGAGGTCTGCGACTTGCACCTGTGATTTGGGTGAATCGATGACCAGTTCCCAAACTTTCCCACGCTGATCTATTTCGGCTGAGAAATGCACCAAAAACGCGCCGCGCTGGCCTCGCGTCAATGCCTCCTCGGATACGCCTTCGCCGCGACAGAAGCCTCCCACTTGCGCATCAGATAGCAATACACGACTTCCCGGCGCAAGCCCAGTTTGCCAGACGACTAAAGCCTGAAACGATTCTTTGGGCTCGGCGCGGTCCCAGATCTTTGCGTACAACGTGAATAGACCGAGCCTGCCGTCAGCGAGCAATTCATTCCATTTGTACGCGTCAGCAAGGCAACTCATGGTGGTTGCGTGCGCAACGCTGACACCTGGAGGAACGAGGTTCAACAGTCCGTCGAGTACCTCAACACATACTGGCTCGTCTAAAGCGAGGAGTCGCGCGCAACGAACGAGGCCTAGCTGGGCTGCGCTTGACCATTCATACTCAAATGCGAGCCGTCCAGAGGTATGTTCTTCGCGAAACCGCAAACGCGTCGAAGACAAATTCTTCCATACTGAGCGTACACCAACCGCGCCGTCGAGTTTCGGAGCAAAGGGTTGCCACAACTCTGCCTTATGGCTTCGATCTGCGTCGAAAATGCGGATCCATGTGCGCGGGCCAGTGTGCTCCCAACGCAAGTGAATACGATCAACTGTCTCGTAGGGAAAGAATGATCCCTCGGCATCGCGCCGGCCCGCCGCCAAGGAGCCAGAAGTGGAAACGTAGGCCCAAATGTCACTGTCGCTGGCTATCGCGATAAAAAAGGGCGGCATTTGATCATAATGATCGATCCGGTACCAGGTGTCATCTTCTTCTTTCACGAAGCGGCCATCAATCGCGTTGAATACGGTCATATTGCTTCTCCGGCGTGTCGCATGACGTTGCAAAATTCGTAGCGAAGGACTTGGGAAAGGGGTGGCATAGCTAAGTAATCTTTCTTGGGCGATCTCATGTGGCGGGTGAGGCATACTATGCAGGTGAGATGGAAAAAGCAATACCCGAATCCATTGAGGATAGTTTGAATAAGATGAAAACCGCATCAAAATTGCCAGTCAACATTGCGATGGTGGCTCGCGAGGCCGGCGTATCAGCCAGTACTATTTCGCGAATACTGAATGGCACGGCTATAGTCAGCGATGCCAAAAAACACGCGGTGGAGGCTGCGATTGCCAAGCTCGGATTTGTACCGAATCCCATCGCGAGAGGCTTGGCCGGCGGCCGCACCATGAGTATCGGCGTGGTCACGCAGGCCATCGATAGCCCTTTTTATGGCGTCGCACTCAGGGGGGTGGAAGATGCGTTAGATCCGTTGGGATACAGCCCTCTATTTGTAAGTGGTCACTGGAATGCATTCTACGAATCTCGCTGCATCGATATCCTGCTGTCTAGGCGCGTCGATGGCATCATTGTCTTGACCGGACGTCTGTCTGATGCGGCTCTCAAGGCCTGCGCCAAGCGAGTTCCCGTCGTTGTGACGGGGCGAACCTTGAAAGCTCCTGGTCTCTACTCCTTGAACTTTGACAATCATGATGGAGCGAGGCTTGCGACGCAGCATCTCCTCAACTTGGGACACAAGCGCATCGCATTCATCGCTGGTGATGCCGACCACCCCGATGCTGTGCAAAGGTTACGGGGATACCAGTCCGCCCTTGAGTCCGCGCGCGTCCCATTTCGCCAAGAACTTGTTGTGACGGGGCGATATGACGAAGCCAGCGGTTTAGAAGCCGTCGCGGCCTTATCCTCAGCAAAGCAGAAGTTTTCCGCAATCTTTGCTACCAACGATCAGATGGCCATCGGCGCTGCGCACGGATTGCAAATGCGCGCACTTCGGGTGCCTGAGGACGTGTCACTGGTTGGGTTCGATGATTTGCCTACGTCCAATTTCGCATTGCCGCCTCTCACTACAGTGCGCCAACCAGCATATGACATTGGGACGATAGCTGCACGAGCCATTTTGCTGCTTCTGGCAGGTGAAAGACCCACCATTCAACTGCCATCTCCGCAACTCATCGTGCGCGGCTCAACTGGCCCGGCCAAAGCGCCCGCCTGAGCGTCGACGATTTGCCAGCCTTCTGGCAATAACTCGCGGGATTACCCTAGTAAAAACCGACTCATCCCAGTATAGAATTCTATGAAAGCGCTTTCAAAATCAAGAGCGTGCATCGCATTTCGCTATTGAAGGGCCTGTTTTCGGGTCTTATTGACTAGCGCAAAGTATATAAACATCCATGTGTAGCAAGGCAAGATTCTGAGTGAAGGTTTTCTACGCAGGTCATCGCAGTAAGTCGCGGTTTTAGAAATTACAGAAAAATAGCAATCCATGAGTTTTACTCAACCCAATTTAGATCGCGATAGTTTCCCGTCAGACTTTGTGTGGGGAGTGGCGACCAGCGCCTTCCAGATCGAAGGCGCCGCGTCTTTAGACGGTAAAGGGCTGTCTACATGGGATACTTTCTGTAGAAAGCCTGGTGCGATAGCCGATGCCAGCAACGGCGATACCGCATGTGATCACTACCATCGGTGGCAATCCGATTTGGACATCATTGCAGGTTTGGGCGTGAATGCCTATCGCTTCTCGGTCTCGTGGCCTCGCATTCAACCACGGGGTATGGGTGCTTGGAATGAAAAGGGTCTGGCTTTCTATGATCGATTGATAGACGGTCTGCTGGAGCGTGGCGTGCAACCTTATCTCACACTCAATCATTGGGATTTGCCCGATGAATTGCAGCAACTCGGCGGCTGGGTGAATCGGGATACGACGCATCGTTTCGTGGACTATGCAAGAGAAGTGGGCCGTCGCCTGTGTGATCGCGTCAAATCCATCACCACCCACAACGAGCCTTGGGTCATTTCAACGCTTGGATATGAGCAAGGCATTTTTGCGCCGGGCCTTAAAGATCAAGCAGCCGCGATGCAGGCATCCCATCATCTGTTGCTGAGCCATGGCATGGCGATGCAGGCCTTGCGCGCAGATGGTGTGCCAAGTGACTTGGGTATCGTACTCAATTTGTCACCCATGCATCCCGCGACTGATGAGCAGGCTGACATTGACAAGGCGAAGCTGGAGGACGGACGGCTCGTGAGGTGGTACATGGATCCATTGTTCGGTAAAGGATACCCAGAAGACGTCCTTCAGTTCCTTGGAAAAGATGCACCAAAGGTTTTGGCTGGGGACATGGCGGTCATTTCGGAAGCGATGGACTTTCTCGGTCTGAACTACTATTCTCGCTCCGTCGTCAGCGCGAAGGGGCCTTGGGATGTGCATAGCAGCGGACGTGACGTCACTGATATGGGTTGGGAAGTCTATCCCGAAGGCTTAACGGAGTTACTACTTCGCTTAGATCGCGACTACGATGTGCCGCCTCTGTTCGTCACGGAGAACGGCGGCGCATTCAAAGACACTTTATCCAACGGACAAGTCAAGGATCACGACCGCACCGCTTACATCGCACAACATATCGCGGCGGTGGCTGACGCAATGCGGCGAGGTGTCCGAATGGGTGGCTACATGGTTTGGAGTTTGCTTGATAACTTCGAATGGGCTTCGGGTTATGAAAAGCGATTTGGCATCGTGCATGTTGACTATGAAACACAAAAGCGGACGCTCAAGAGTAGCGCTATGTGGTATCAAGGCTTTCTCGCTACCCTTGCAACCGGTGTCGAGAAAAGACATCTACTCGAGGGTATAACGCAAGAACGCCTAGCAGTCTTGGAGACATAGGGAGTTTCAGATGCACAAATTAACGAGGCGATTCAATGGCATGAGATGCAGGATGTCCAGTCTGTCTAAATCCGCGGGTGTCCGTTACTTGAAAGATGAATCGAAATGAAGTCCAAGAAAAGACCTGGATGGAAACTAGTTTGGGCTGATGAATTTGATGGCAGCGTCGTGGATCCCAATAAATGGGACTTTGATATCGGAAATGGCTTCTTTGATTATCAGAGCCATACCTGGATTCCCGGATGGGGTAATGAGGAATTGCAGTATTACACCGACCGTTCTCCCAACGTTTCGCTGACGGATAGTGTGCTCACCATCAGTGCAGTCAAGGAGTCGCTGCACGGTTGTGGCTACACCTCAGCGCGCCTCAAGACACGCAAAAAAGATGGCACACCCTTGTTTGCCAAGCGCTATGGTCGCTTCGAATTTCGCGCGAAGATCCCGCATGGAAAGGGCCTTTGGCCAGCGCTGTGGATGTTGCCTCTTCATGAAAAGTACGGTGGTTGGGCGGCATCTGGTGAAATCGATGTCATGGAGATCGTCGGAGAGATCCCTACGCAAGTTTTGGGGTCAATTCACTTTGGTTCTGGTTTCCCCAAGCGAGAGCTGGTAACTCACACACACACTTTGGACAATCAGAGCACAGTCGCTGACTGGCATG
This sequence comes from Variovorax sp., assembly GCA_031375105.1. Lineage (GTDB taxonomy): Bacteria > Pseudomonadota > Gammaproteobacteria > Burkholderiales > Burkholderiaceae_C > JANMDU01. The sequence continues at coordinate 119,836 of JANMHJ010000071.1, read as the reverse complement.
TCTATTCGGTTGAGTGGACGCCCGGCGAGATCAAATGGTTCGTCGATGACCAGCACTGGGCGACACAATCATTCTGGTGGAGCTCTTCGCTTCGCAACGCCAAGGGAGGCCTGCTACCCAGGAATGAAAGCGACATCAATCCGTGGCCCTCGCCTTTCGACCAAGAATTCTATATTGTGATGAACGTGGCCGTAGGGGGAAATTTCCCTGGTCACCCTAATACACAAACGAGCTTTCCCGCTCAGATGTTAGTCGATTACGTCCGCGTTTACGACAAGGTCGCAGGCTATGACGAGTTAGTTCCCCGCAGCAAGGGAAAGATACCTTACAGCCGCAAGAAGTAAGTTGTTAGTGATCTGCAATTATCCCTGTCGAAAAATGCTTATCGATAGACGTGAAGCAAGTTGCATGTATTTAAAAAAGAAAGGTCATACTCATGTCAATACCACAAGTAAGTTTGTCAAGAGAAAAGATGGATCTTCTTCGTGGCGATAGCTCATCGCTGGCTGGAACACCATTCCACAATCTCTCCGATGTAGTGTGGACTCCCGTTGGGAGGCAACTGGGCAGTCAAGCGTCGTCTTCGGCGACGAGCGCTTTGTGCAATGAAGTCCATCGCACTCTGAATGGGAAAATACACGGCCTTTGCTTTAGTCCCTATCTTGACGGTCAAGGACCAGACTCAGTGGTAGAAGCCGCCCAAATCTTAGAGCGAATGGCGGTGATTGCACCGCATGTCAAATGGATTCGCACATTCTCGTGTTGCAAAGGTAATGAGCTCATGCCCGCGATAGGACATCAACTCGGGTTGAAGACTCTGGTTGGCGCGTGGTTAGGCACGGATGAAGCGATCAATGAGCAAGAAATTGAAGCAGTCATCGCGGTTGGCAAAGCAGGGCACGCGGATCGAATTGCTGTCGGCAACGAAGTACTGTTGCGAGAAGATATGGATGAGGACAAGTTATTGAGCTACATCCATCGCGTCAAGCAAGCTCTACCCGGCGTTGAGGTGGGCTATGTGGACGCGTATTACTTGTTTGAAAAACATCCTCGTATCACTGCAGCATGCGATGTGATCTTTGCAAATTGCTATCCGTTTTGGGAGGGATGTGCTCGCGAAGGAGCAATTGCCTATATGCAAAGTATGGTGCAGCGAACTCTAGCTGTCGCGCAGGGTAAGCCTGTTGTGATCAGCGAGACTGGGTGGCCAGATAAAGGCTCGCCATTCCATGGCGCGAACCCGTCAGCTGAAGGTGCAATGGCCTATTTCATCGACAGCTGTCGATGGGCCGAAGCAGCAGGGATCGATTTGTTTTACTTCTCTGCATTCGATGAAGCGTGGAAGGTAGGGGCGGAAGGAGATGTCGGTGCTTACTGGGGCTTGTGGGATGCCCAGGCACATCTCAAGTACTGAAGCCGTTCGCCTCGTATCACTCTCGACACATACAAACTTTATGAACTATTTTCCAAACGGAAATGCCATTTGCTATTCTGGTTATCGCTGGGGGCAGAGCCCAGGCGAAGAAATTTTCCCTAGCCATTCCGAAATTCGCGAAGACCTGGCGCTGCTGGTCGGCCAGTGGCGGTATCTTCGCCTCTACGATTGCAGCGAACATGCAGTGCGGGTGCTAGAGGTGATCAGGCAAGATGCGCTCAACTTCAAAATCATGCTGGGTGCTTACTTGGCTGGCGAAGTGTCCAATCCGAATTGCCCATGGGGTGCCAAGCTCACGGATGCGCAGATCCAACTAAACCTCGAGGCGAATCAACGCGAACTCGAGCGCTTGGTGCAATTGAGTGATGAATACAGCGATATCGTGTGTGCTGTTGCTGTCGGCAATGAAGCCACTGTAGAGTGGACGGATCATTTGGTTCCCATTGAAAGCATGGTCAAGCACATTCGCTTTGTGAAACAACGATTAAAGCAACCGATCACTTTCTGCGAAAACTACGTTCCGTGGGTCGAAAAACTTAGTCCGCTCGTACCTGAGCTCGACTTTCTTTCGATCCATACCTATCCCCTTTGGGAATACAAGTCTGTCAACGATGCGTTGGATTACACAATCAGTAATATCGAAGCGGTCACACGCGCCCATCCCGGCAAACCGATAGTGATATCCGAGGCGGGTTGGGCAACTCGATCCAATGGAAGAGGTATGCCGGCCCATTACGCCAACGAAGCCTCGCAACTCATCTATTGTGAGCAATTGATGGAGTGGTCGCGCAGCGCAGGCATTGCAGTGTTTTTGTTCGAGGCATTTGACGAACCTTGGAAGGGCTCACCTGACCCGCTTGAGCCCGAAAAGCATTGGGGGATCTACACGGTTGATCGACAACCCAAGCCGGTTTGTGCTGAGTTGTACGCGATGGCTACAAACGGCTAGTTACCGCGTGGAGCATCAAATAGATAAGTGGCGATAGAGTGTGCGGGCAGCTCCACCGGGTACGCTGCGCCAGTCATTTGAATCTGAAACGTTTGATCACTATCTAATCGATTCATCACCACGATCACCACATCACCGTCGGGGTTGATGAATGCGGTGCACTCAAGTGCTGCCTTGGTGGCAGCACATAAGATGCGCTTGGCTCCGGGCTTAACAAAGCGCGAGAAGTGCCCAATGTAAAAATACGAGCTTTGAAGCTCGAAGCTATCATTTCCCCCGTCTATAAGTATAGGGGCGCTGCAAAGATTGTTCACGTGATTTGGCCCGCCTTCTAGGTTCAGAGCCAAGTTCCAATCAATCCAACCTACTGTCCAGCGATTGAGATCATTGATCATCGAGCGAGCGTAGCGTTCGCCTAGGGCCCAAGAGCCGCGATGGCTGCCGCCCTCTTGGCAGCCTTCCGTAAAGAGCAGTTTCTTCTCAGGCCATGCATCATGGTGCAGCTGTAAATGGTCGAAATGATCTTCACCGTACCAATGAAAGCCAGTGCCCCAGACGTATTTTGACGCTTCAGGGTCGTCATACATAACTGCCGCCCGCTCCACCAGCAAGTCGCGATTGTGATCCCAAATGATGATTCGAATGTGTTCCAAACTGGCAGCATGCAGAGCAGGCCCCAGCCAATTTCGTACGAAATCGCGTTCTTCCTGCGCGGAGTAAATGCATGAGTCCCAACTTTGGGTAGCGGCCGGTTCGTTCTGAACGGATACCCCCCATATCGGGATTCCCATGGCCTCATAGGCTTGAATGAACTTCACATAACAACTCGCCCAAGCTTGCCTGTATTGAGGAAGCAACTTGCCGCCATGGTTCATTTGCCCATTACTCTTCATCCATGCCGGTGGACTCCAAGGAGACGCTAGAAGCTTGATCTGTTGTTTGGCGGCTCGCTGCGCTGCGAGGATGAACGGAATCAAAGCCTGTCGATCGCGCTCAATATTGAAGCTTTCCAAGCGCATATCACCGGGCTGTTCAACATGGGCGTAGTTACCTAAGCTGAAGTCACAGCTATTCATGTGAACGCGGCAAAGCGAGTAGCCATGCCCATCATTCAAATTGAAGTAGCTGTCGATCAGCTCTTGGCGTTTCAATTCACCTAGCGCGAGCCAATTTGCTGCGGCAGCCTCGGTGAACGCACCGCCAAACCCCTCGATGGTTTGGAAGTACTTTGCTGGATCGATCCAAACCGAAGGAAGACCATGCGAGTCGACTTGCGCGTTTGAAGTAGTCAGTTCGCTAAGTCGATGCGGCGTGCTTTGGGCAGTCAAATACGTTCGCATGATGACTCCAATGCGACGAAATGCGGCAATAAGCGCAATAGTGGAGATGACGATTGCTCGCCATCTCCAAAGATCGTCGGATTACCGGCTCCAATAGATGCCGTCAATATTGAGCTTCGTGGTGATGCCCGAATTCAAGGGCTTACCAGTGAAAGCATAGCGATCAGCGATGATGAAGGGGTTTGCGACCAAACTAAAGTCAATCTTCGGATTCTTGGTTTTGAACGCCTGCAGCGGAATCGACACTGCGCACCAAGCGCCGGTGTTGCAATATCCATAGTCACCAGTACCGATCTGCAAGTACACCTCTTGGGAGTTTCCTTCGCTATCCAAGGTAGAAAAGCCGATCTCAATTTTCCCGGCATAAGTCGTTTTGACCGACAAATTCAATTTGCCAGCAACCCCAAACTCTGACAAGTTATTGGTCACGCCGGCTGTGATGGGCTGCCACAGCAGACCCCAACCATAGTCCTTGGGCTGTGGTGTGATTTCTATGCTCTTGACGCCTTCGGGAGGTGCAGCAGTGGTGATCTCTGGCGCGTTCACGCTGTTACCGTCGAATGCGTCGACCCGCAAACCAGGCGCAAGCACTGCACCTGCCGAATCTGAATACATCGTGTGTCGAAGTGAGGTTATTGGCGCGTTGACCGTTGGCGGTGCAAAGAAAACCGCATCGGCGTCTGTCAAGCTAGGGTTTGCCCAGATTGCGCTTGGGTAGAGGTTTTGAATCACGTAGCGAGCTTTGCGGCTAACGTCAAACAAACCCCAGGCGTCGTCTCCACCTTTCCAGGGCTCATCAAAAGCCTCAAAGTAGAAAATGTTCGCGGGTCCGGGGCCGACTCGACCCTCTGCACGTAACGTATCAAGCCTTGAATAAAACATCTTTTGATTCACCGGGTGAGCGCGCTTTGATTGCTTGGGTGCCTCAGAGTCGAACGCTTTCCAGCCGGTTTCCGTGATGGCGATAGGCATGGCCTGCAGCCCCATGCTATCTAATGCAACACGCACCATGGCATATTGACGGCGCAATTCCACTATGCTGGCATCCATCATGGCTGTAGCGCGCGCTGGACCGGCTGGCACACTAAGTTGTTTCCAATCCCAATACAGCGGGCTGTCTGGGAACTGAGTGTCAATGTTTGGATAGATATGGATGGCAACGAAATCGATTTGATCAAGTACCGGCTTAGGTGCAGGGTTCGTGAAAGCAAGAAAATTATCGTCCGTGGTGATCGCTTGGGTAATGCTGCCCCGCACTTTACTGATATAACCGGCCAGAACCAACGGGTCGATAGGCACTGTTGACCAGCTGACCAAAGTTTCATTACCGATGCTGACTGCCAGAACGGTATCTCGGTATTTGGCATTTCTTGCCAAGGCTGCGGTGCGAGCCAACTCTGCTTCATTTCCCGAAACAATGTCTGCAACTTTGTATGGATTCGTTTCGTATTTGAAGGAGTTGACGTAGGCTCCAAGCTGAACTTTCATATCTAAGTTGTTATCGACAATCACATCGAGCACAAGCTTTGCAACTTTGTCCGAACTGTCAAATAAACGGATCAGGCGAAAGTTGCCCTGAATAAGTAAGTCCAGATCTTGCTTGACCATCCCTGCCGTAATGGTCTCGGTGTCTCGGTTACTGGTACGGAAAGGCGAGTAAGCGACCGCCTTTCGCGCAAGATACTCGGCTGGCAAGGCGCGTGGGCTCTTGATGAACACCGCCTCTGGTGAAGGAGCGGTAGACGTCACGCCCCCTCCACCGCAGGCAACCAACACGCTGGCAATCATCGCCAAAGCTGACAAGCGTATTGCCACGAGCCCATGCTGCGGCAAACGGAAAATGGAATTGAATTTCATGAGTGTGCCCCGAAAAGATGCTGCTTAGAACGTGTACTTGGCGCCAACGCCAAACCAATTGCCGGCTTTGGTTGCGCGCGAGTCGATGCCATTGAGCGTGGCGTTCGATGGCAAGGAGAGTGGCGCCAAGCCTTTGCGGCCATAGTTGATCATTCCTGCGTAAGCAGAGAACTCAAGGCCCTGGCCATAAGCGTAGGTGGCTCCAATGGTGTTGACCAGCGCAGAATTGCTTTGACCGCGTTCGACCGGGTTGGGCGTGCTTGCCTTGTTGAAGTAGGCAGCGCCCGTGCTGAAGGTCCACTTATCCATCCGATAGCGAGCGCCCACAGAGATGTCAGTAGACCGCGCTGGATAACCAGGATGTGCCACGCCATTGGCATCAAAACCAAACCAGTCCACGTTAAACGGGAAATTCCACTGTACGGGCGGTCCAGCGAGTGCCACGACTTGGTAAGCCCCGCTCCATTTATTGCGACGAATCGCTCCAGAAAGCTCTACTTTCTTGTTCAGTTGGTAGATGGCTTGCACCACAGCTACGCTTTGCCCGGAATTGCCGAGCTTTCCGTCAGCCGCCGCATTGTAGAAAGGGCCGCTGAATACGGCACCACCAAAAGCAGCTGGCACACCGTTTCGCGTGTCTTGGTACATCGCATCAACAGAGAGATCACCCTTGCCGTAGTGAGCCCATAGTTCTAAAAACCGAGGTTTGTTGATCTTGAATGCGGTATTTCCTCGGTCGTAGGTGAGTTCAAGCACCACGTCGCCGCCGGCCACATCCAAGGTCCTGGATGTGTATCGAATTGCGTTGGTCAAATTTCGATAGCCTGCGCCACTGTTGGCCCATGCTGAAGAAAGGCCTAGGTTCCCACCGTAGGGGTAATCGGCAAACATCCAAGTGCGCGAAACCATATGACCTAGAGTCAAAATGCCATACTCTTCGTGGCTCAATGCAATGTTTTTATCGCGCCAAAATCCGGGGGTATCGACTTTGCCATCACGAAAGTTTTGGCTGAGCGTGCCTTTGATTTTGAAGCCCTTGCCAAGATCGTGCTTCGCAGACAGCCAGAGCTGAGCCTGATTAAAACTCGTTTCGCCTGAAGAGAGTTTGAGCCCGGGCACGATGGCATCTGCCCACACTTTCTGGCGATCCGTCTCTGCGCTGATCTGACAGCTGCCGCCGGGGCACTGATTATTGGCTCGGCCAAATTGGACTTCTGCGAAACCGGTCAAGCTGAACATGCCATCAGGGCCAAATTCAATCGCGTGGGCGGGCAGAGCCAGAAACGTTGCCGATGCGATGGCGCTCACGACCATCCATTTTTTCGAACCGCGTTGCGGTGCTCGAACAGGCTTGATTTGGCGATGCAAAAAAAAGGGTGGTGTGCTCATGAGTTTCTGGGCCTTTGCTAATATGAAAGCGCTTTCACGATGATACTGGGCGAGCATTGTTTGAGTAACGGTGTTTACCCTAGATTTGTATTCTTCGTATCTTGCAAGGCCTATGGCAATGAAGCGAAATTGCCTAGCTAAGTGAAAACCATAAGAGCTTTATGAAAGCGCTTTCAATACAATCAAATTACCGTTTCTTCCAAACGGCAGGAGATGCTTATGCTGCGCACAGTCTTATTTTGCTTGGGTGTATCAATCGGAGTTATGCAGCCCGCTGTCGGGCAGAGCGTCAAGATTGGGGAAGCCAGCTATTCTCTAAGTCCGAAGGGTAGCGATAACGCGCCACCGAGTGCTCCGCACCGAACGGAGGAGATGCTCAAGTCCGCTGCGCAGACCAATCAGTGGTACTCCACGCTACTGTTCGATACCAAGCCACAAGCCATCTTTGCTCAACCGCTCACCGTCAAAGCTGCGACCGAGGGGTTTGAGGTGGGCTTGCCGAGCAAGGAGGTGGTGCCAACTTGGCGTCGTGATACTGAAATTCATTATCCCCACAAAGATCCTTTGATCGTTCGTCCGGCTGCCTTTCCGCTACAGACAGCAAAGCTTGCCAAAGCTGGCGACTGGTCTATCGACATTGCCATGGGCGGCGGCGACAGTCGCATGAACGCCACGGTGGCACACGGTAGCCCGTTTGTGTACTTCACACTGAGCCGTGGTGACATCCAGATCGTGGCACCTGCTGGCGGCGCACGCGTTGCAGGCACACCTCAAGGTAATCAGCTTGTGATTTCCGCGCAAAACAAGAGGTATGTCGTGTTTGCACCGCAGGACGCAGTGTGGGAAGCGGGCGCTGCTGGCTCTTGGACCGGGCGGCTACCAGCAGGAAAGGGCTACTTCTCGATTGCTGCATTGCCTGATGCCAAGCCAGAGACTTTGGAATTGTTTTCGAAGCACGCCTATGCCTTCATTCGCGACACGCGAGTGGCTTGGCAGTATGACCAAACAAGCAGCACGGTTAACACGCAGTTTTCCGCCACAACGCAGGCCATGGAGGGTGCCAATACCACGGCGATTCTAGGGCTGTATCCACATCATTGGCATCAAAATACATCGGTGGCAGATCGCTTAGGCGCTGGATACGATACCGTTCGCGGCAACATCAAAACTTTGGTGGCGAACGAATTCAAAACGAGCAGCCGCTACTTGAGCTGGGTGCCATTTTGGCCTGCTGCGCCTGCGTTGGCCGGCGCACCGAATCTCAAAGACGTGATGGCGATTGACTTGCGTAACTCGCGCCGATTGCTCGAGCAAGGTGGCGATTTTCCTTACTGGGCAGGTAAAGGCCTGCATCGCGTGATCAAGCTCATGGATGTGGCGGAGCAGCAGGGTGATATGGCTGCGCGTGACCGCCTTCTGCAAATGCTGAAAACAAGGATGGAAGAGTGGATGTCGGGCAAGAGCAGCAAGACCTATTTTGCTTATAACGAAAAGCTGGGCACCATGCTCGCCTACCCCGAGCAATACTTTTTTGCTGAGCAAATGAATGATCACCACTTTCATTACGGCTATTGGATTCGCGCCGCTGCTGAAATTGCCTTGCGTGATCCGGAGTGGGCATCAAAGAGCAAATGGGGTGGCCTGATCGATAAACTCGTTGCTGACATTGCGCACCCTGTGCGTGGCGACAAGAGTTTTCCATTCCTGCGCGTGTTTGATCCTTATGAAGGGCATTCATGGGCGTCAGGCGTCGGCTTAGGAGACACCGGCAACAATCAAGAGTCATCTTCTGAGGCACTGCTTGCTTGGACTGGTTTGATCCTTTGGGGCGAAGTCAATGGCGATAAGGCCGTGCGCGATCTGGGCGTTTACCTTTACACCACTGAGGTGCAAGCTGTGGATCACTATTGGTTTAACGTGCATGGTTTGGTGTTTCCGCCAGAATACAAAAACGTCGATTCGAGTATGGTTTTTGGCGGCAAATACGCCCATAACACCTGGTGGACTGACGAGCCTCGGCAGATCACCGGCATCAACATGCTGCCGCTCACCACGTCCTCCACCTATCTTGGTCGTTACCCTGCCTACGTGCAAAAGAACCTTGATGCGCTCAAGGAAGAATCCGCGACTTATGCGCAATTTGGCAAACTCCCGCCTAACCCTCCGCCGCGCGATATCTGGCAAGATGTTTTTGCCAAGTATCAAGCGCTGATCGACCCCACCAAGGCGCTGGCGACCTGGGACCGCTGGGGCTCGGTGGAGCTCGGTGAATCTCGCACGGATACCTTATCTTTTATGCTCAACTTGCATGCCATGGGCCGCCCTGACTTCAGCGTCAGCGCCAACACACCGCTCTACAGCGTCTTTAAGCGTGCCGACGGCACGCAAACCCATATGGCCTACAACGCCAGCAGTGCACCCATTGATGTCAAGTTCAGTGATGGAAAGAGCTTGCGTGTGATGCCGCGTACGCTGGGTGTCTTGAAGTGAAGCTCTGGGTTGCGATCTTTGCAGTTGGGCTGTCTGCATGCGGGGGCGGCGGCAGCGCAAGCAGTGAGGCGAGCAGCGCGGGCAGCGCCGCCGCGGCCGCGCCAATCATCCCCGCTACTCCTGCCGCAGATCCCAATATCGATACCTCTGTAGCTCCTCCGGCCATCGCCGGATGGACGCTGGTTTGGAGTGACGAATTCAGCGGCTCCGGCTTGCCCAATGCGAATAAGTGGGCCTACGATACTGAGCGTAACAAACTCGGTTGGTGGAACAACGAGAAACAATACTACGCCAGCGGACGACTTGAAAACTCGCGCGTTGAAGGTGGGCGTCTCATCATCTCTGCGCGTCGCGAGCGCCTAACCAGCGCGAGTGATTTTGGCGGGCAAGACTACACTTCCGCTCGGCTAATCACCCGTGGTTTAGCGAGCTGGACCTATGGCTTTTGGGAGGTGCGCGCCAAGCTCCCATGCGGCTTGGGCACCTGGCCAGCCATCTGGATGCTGGGCACGGGCGGGCGCTGGCCGGACGATGGCGAGATAGATATCCTCGAACAAAAAGGCACAGCAGCGGCTGAAAAGCGGCAGATCTTAGGCACAGTGCATACCAAAGCCTACAACTGGCAAGGCGGCACAAAAGGTGTGGCCCAAGGCGCATCAACAAGCCTGCCCAATGCCTGTACAGACTTCAATAAATATCAGCTCACTTGGGATGCAGACCGCATCACGATAGGTGTTAATGACGTGAACTACTTCACGTTTTCCAATCCAAAAAACGGCGACAGCAAAGAATGGCCATTCAATGCGCCTCAATATCTCTTGTTGAATTTGGCGATGGGCGGCGATCTGGGTGGCGCAATCAGCGATGCCCAGCTTCCCGCGCAAATGGAAGTAGATTATGTGCGGGTATATCGGCGTCCGTAAAAGCGATGCGCATCAATTCAATGGCTTTGACATTAGCGCGATCCGTCGCCCACGGCCTTTCAGCAAAGTTACATCAAAAATTACAGGGTAAGCACTGAGTGCGAACACCTTGCGGGCACAAATCAGTTGAGATAACATTCATGAAAGCGCTTTCAAGAAATCGGCTCGCCGCTGCCTTGCATCGCTCTGAACCAAAGCTACGCAGCAAAGCTAACAATCCTATTGGAGACATCAACATGCGAAACACGACCCTTCGACTTAAACTGGCTGCATGCGCAGTTGCAGTTTTCATCAGCGCCTGCGGCGGTGGCGATGCCTCCGCACCAGCATCGGGAGGGGCGGCCTCCATTGGATTTGCAATTGATGGCTACTTGAATGGTGCCACAGTGCTGTGCGACACCAATGGCAACGGTGTAGCCGATAGTGGCGAGCGCACGGTGACCACCGACAGCTCAGGCTTTTTCCGGTTCAGCCCCTCATGCTCGTCAGCCTTGGTTGCAACCGGCGGCACCAGTATCGACACTGGATTGGCATTCACAGGCACACTCAAAGCGCCCTCTGGTGCGACTGTCATCACGCCCCTGACCACGCTGATCGCCTCGGGCATGTCGGAAACCAAACTGAAAGAAGTGCTGGGTATCACTGCAACCGGCAGTTTGCTCACGACCGATCCGGCACGCACAGCAACTGGCTCCAGCGCTCTACTGGATGCTGATTTGATGAAGAAGACTTTGGTACTGCAGCAGTTTGCGCAAAAAATTACCGAAGTCGTTGCCGACCTTGCAACCGGTGCCGCTGACAAAGCGGCGATCTATAACGAAGTGATGGCGGGTCTGGCTCAGGCCTTGGCTGCGAATCCAGCTTTGGTCAGTGGCAGCACGATCAACGAAACCTCATCGCGGGCCCTGATCAAGGCAGCGATTCTGCGCATTGGCACTTCAAGCCTTCCAGCTAGCGTGAAAGCTGGGGTGGCGGCACTCAATCCGGACAGCCTAGCGCAAGTGATGGCGGCCGCTTTGAAGGCCCAAGGCGAAACGATTCTTGGAGCTTCCGGTGACACGCTCACTGCGAAAACCAAAGCTGCGCAGGAAAGCACTGCCATTACCAGCTTTGTCCAAGCGAATAAGGCCAACAGCGCACTGACCGGAGCGCCAACGGCAGCGACGGATACCCTCGCTTCAACGCTCAAGGATACCGTTTTGGGAGTAACCCCGCTGACACCAACCGCTGGAACGGTGTTACTGTCATTTGATGAATCTCCCGCATTGTTCAGTGGTATGGGTGCGTATGGAGATGCAGCACCTGACGTGGTTGCAGGCCCGGCTGGCGGCTCTGGTAGCGCGCTGAAGGTCGTTAAGCCGAGCGGTTCACAATGGTGGGGCGGTGTCTACTTTACGTTGCCAAGAATTCCGTTTACGGCAGATCGCAAAGTGATCACGGCTCGCGTTTACAGTACTCGTGCGAATGCCACCATTGCGCTGAAAGTTGAGGTGCCTGGAGGAGCTAACTTTGAAGAAGTCAGCGCGCCTATCCCGGCTAACACGTGGACAAACGTGACTTGGACGTTCAGCGGTGTTAATCCGAGCGACCAATATACCGTTATCGCTATTACGCCGGATAAGAATGAGTCAGTCACTCCAAACGGAACGGCTTACTACATCGACAACATCACGCTTGCTCCAGCTACTGGTGGTGGAGGCGGTGGTTCCGGCGCTTCTACACTACCAATAACATTTGATTCAGCCAGCGTGAGCTACAGTTTTGAACCGTTCGAAGGTGCATCAGCCGGTGAAGTTGTCGCCGACCCCGCTGGCGGTACGAACAAGGTTGGTAAAGTTGTGCGTGCAGCCGGTGGACCTTGGTACGGTGGTGTGACGGTATCCACTGGCGCAAATAGATCGATTGCGACTATTCCCTTCGCAGCGAATGCGAAAAGTATGACCATGCGCGTTTACAGCCCCGGCGCTGGCATGCGGGTTCGGATGAAGGTTGAAAATGCCTCAAACGCCAATATCACTTCTGAAACAGATGCCGTGACTGTGGGGACAGGCTGGGAAGTTCTGACTTTCAACTTCAACAATCCTGGCTTGTCGCCGCCGGTCACCGGCGGGCCAACTGCCGAATTGAATGTGGCTCAGACCTACAATAAAGTGACGCTGTTCTTTAACGTTGCGGCAGCGAATGGGGCATGGGGTGGGACGTACTACTTTGACGATATCGCATTTGTTGCTCCAGCCAATGGTGGCGGTGGCAGTTCGAACGCCGGAACCGTTACATTCTCGAGTGGCTTCGCAGCAAACTCGCTGACGCCCCAAGGTGGCCTCTATTACGCCGCCAGCGGGAGCAGCGCTACAGACTGGAACTGCCCAGCCAATTCGCCAGGAATATGCGGCACCGGCGGGAACTTCAATGGAGCAGCTGATAGCTCGATTTACACCTACTTCCAATTTCCGACAGGATCAGCTCCCACTGGTTTGTATGTCGGAGTTAGTGTGCTTGCGCCAAATGTCACCGAGTTGAGCAACACAGGTAACACCGCTGGCGTCACGCTCGCCGGTCAGACGAAGATCAACTTCAAGTTCAACCAAAATCCAGAATGGTTCAACTCAACATCGAAGAACTTCCTAGTTATGCTGGAAATGGGTAAGCGCTATGTGGTGGGTAACAATGCAACGTGTCGCATTCAATTGCATCGCGTTGTCACGCCAACTTCAGCAGATCCCACCAATTACTCAATCAACTTGAGTGATTTCAGCGTGGCACAAAACTGCGGAACCAGTCTTAACACGGTTGCACAGGCGCTGGCCGATGGCCCGGTTTCCCAGGTCACTTTCCAAGGCGCAGGCGGTGCATCATCTGTGACACGAAATGGTCTGGCTTCGGGTGCAAACTTTAATGTGGCTGCTGGCACCGTTATCCCTACGACGGTTGCTCTGGCTGGCGCGATCACCTTTAATTGAGTGACCGCTGCCAGTTTGAATTAAGCGCGTTTAGTTGCGGCCCTGCATTGCGGGGCCGCTTTTTTTACACGCCACTGAAAGACGCAATTGATCTGCGTCACGTACTCGCACTAGGGAATAGGACGCGTTTGGAGTTGGCATGTTCAGGCCATCGAACTGCAACGGATTCCTCATAAGATAGAATTCTTGCTGCAATGCAGCATGGGTGGGTTTTCTGCTCTCAAAGCCAGCGATCCTGGCCGTCTGCGGCTAGCATTCACCCACATCATGGCAACCCCCCCCATTTCTGCCGCCTCCAAGCAGTTCTTCATTCAGGGCGTGACGAAGGACGGCAAACAGTTCCGCCCCAGCGATTGGGCGGAGCGGCTGGCGGGTGTGATGAGCCAGTTTCGCCCAGGTGGCGCGGTGCCGGGCTCGCATTTGAGCTACTCGCCGTGGTGTTTGCCCACCAGCATGAAGACGGAGCATGGCGAGATCAAGTGTGTCGTCGTGCACACCGATCTGCGCGAAGACAACGTGATGGCTTGGGATTTTGTGATGAACTTTGCCAAAGACAATGAATTGCAGGTGGTAGAGGCGTGTTTGCTGAATTAATTTGCTATATTTTTTGTAGCAAGCTATGTAGATAATATAAGGCCAATATGCCTAAAATGCCATGAAAAAACCGCCTTGGGTTGCCCCTTGGCGGTTTTTCCATTTTTCGCTTACAGCGCACCCAATTCAAACGGCTTGCGGGGTTTCTTTCAAAAATCCCGCAAGGGCTTGTGCGTTGGTGACGCGGTGGTTTACTTGGCTGCGGCCAAAGCCAAAGCTTTGACCTTGGCGGCGAGGCGGCTCTTGTCACGAGACGCTTTGTTCTTGTGGAAGATGCCTTTGTCGGCCACGGTGTCGAGCACTGACTGGGCTTTGGCGAAAGCTTCGGTTGCTTTCACTTTGTCGCCAGCGGCTGCTGCTTTTTCCACGTTTTTCACAGCGGTGCGGTATTTAGAGCGCAGGCTGGTGTTGGCGGCGTTGATAACGATGTCTTGGCGAACGCGCTTGCGGCCAGAGGCCAGGCGAGGGTTCTTTTTCTTGGGTTTGGCTGATGCCATGATGAGTTTCCTTGTGGTTTGTGGATGTTGTCGGCGAAACCTAGCATTATATATCGCTGAGCGGCACTCTGAGAATCATTTGCCTTGCAGCAGATGCACTCAGCTCGGGGCTAGATGCCACGCGAGGGAGCAGGCTTTTTGGAATATCGACGTAATATAAGTGTGAAGCAATTATAATTATTGATGTAATTAAATCCGTGTGAAAGGTGCGAACCATGTCTCAAGTCACGATTTATCTGGAAGACGATACTTTGGCCGCAGCCAAAGCGGCAGCGGCGCGGGCGAAGATGTCGCTTTCTAAATGGTTTGCGCAGTTTGCTGAAGCCGAAAAGACCAAGCCACTGCGGTCTTGGGATGAGGTGTTTGCCGAAATTGATCGCTTGCGTGACCCGGAATCCGATAAGGCGCTCGATTTTTTACTCGATCCTAAAACCCGTTACGAAGGACTGTTGCCGTATCGTGAGATTGATTGGGGGCAAGTTTGAAGTTCTTGCTCGACACCAATATCATTAGCTACGCTTTTCGCAATCAAGGCCAATGCCGAACGAGAATTCAGACTTTGCCAGAAAGCCAAATTTGCATCAGCAGCATCAGCTATTTTGAACTGGCCTATGGCATGGCGCTGATGCCGCGCCCTCAGGCTCTTGAACAATATTGTCAAAACTTGCGGCAGCGCTTTGGCTGCATTGATTTAGGTATTGATTCGGCTGAGCGAGCTGGCCAGCTTCGCGCGAGCATGCGCTTGGCGGGTACGCCCATTGGCGAATACGACCTGCTTATCGCTGGCATCGCTCTGGCCAACAAGCTCACCGTCGTGACCCACAACACCCGAGAGTTCAGCCGTGTGCCGGGTTTGCAGTTGGAGGATTGGTATGCTTGAGAATATGTCTTCTACTGAAATTTCCCCTGGCCTCGTGACTCAAGGCTTCGTGCCGCCATTGAAATTGAGCGATTTCAAGCTCGCTGCGTTTGACATGGATTCAACGCTGATCAACATTGAATGTGTGGACGAGATCGCCGATGCCGCTGGCCGCAAAGAGGAGGTGGCAGCGATCACGGAAGCCGCCATGCGCGGGGAGATCACCGATTACAAAGATTCCCTGCGCCGCCGCGTGGCTTTGCTTAAAGGTGTGCCTGTGAGCGCGATGGAACAAGTGTTGGCGCAGCGCTTGCACCTCAATCCGGGGGCAGAGGCTTTAACGCAGGCTTTGAAGGCAGCAGGCTGCAAATTGCTGCTCGTCTCCGGTGGCTTCACGTTTTTTACTGACCACATCCGAGATCTCCTAGAAATGAATTTTGCGCGCTCGAATGTGTTGGAGGTGCAGGATGGCTTGCTCACTGGCCGCATGGTGGATCAGGCTTGGGGCGATATTTGTGACGGCGCTGAAAAACGCAAGATGCTGCTGGAGACCTGCGCCGCTTTAGGCATCAGCCCAAAGCAAGCGATGGCCGTGGGCGATGGCGCGAACGATTTGCCGATGATGCTGGCTTGCTCAGAAGCGGGCGGCCTGTCGGTGGCTTTTCATGCGAAGCCAAAAGTACGCGAACAAGCGATGGTGGCCATCAACTCGGGCGGCTTGGATCGGGTGCTTGAATTGATGGCTTAATTGCTATGAATAAGTGAGCAAACTATGCTTAATTTATAACGGCAAACAGTTGTTTTTTCTTAAAAATCAAGACCTGCGATCAGCCAGTTTACGAATTGCCAGCTCATTCGACGCAGACATCACTTTGAGCGCGGCTTGCTCCCAAGGCAGCCAGATTTGGTTCACATGCTCTTGGGGTGCGAGCTGCACGATGATCGGCTTGGGAATGCGCAAACCAAACACGCGCTCGGTGTTGCGAGTGATGCCGGGGGCATAGCGGTGCAGGTAATGCGGCCAGATGTCATAGGTGTTTTCTAGATGCCAGTCTGTGAGTTGGTGGGCAGCTGCGCGTGCGTCGAGCCCAGTTTCTTCCATGACTTCGCGGATGGCGCAATCGGTGAAAGATTCTTCTTCGGTATCAAGGCTGCCGGTGACGGACTGCCAGGTGCCGCTGGGCTGGCCATCTGCATTGACACGCTCAATCAGCAAGACATCTCGCGCAGGCGTGTGGATGACGACAAGCACGGAGCGGGGGATTTTGTAGGGCTGGGCGAGCATGGGAAGATTGTGCTGTGTATGCGCGGGACAAGAGCGGGATGCGTGCACAATGGCTAACAATTTGTGATCAGATTTTTATCTCTTCAATTCACGCATGCTGCAAACCGATATTTTTACATCGCCTGAGCCCAGCGCCAAGCCCGTGCTTGCTGCGTTACCAGAGCGTGAGCGCGAGTATTCGCCCAGCTCGGCGATTGGCGGCAATTACCAGCCCTTTGTTCAGGCGTATCTGGATCGCAGTCGGCAGGCGCATGCGCAGCTTTCATGTATTAAAAATTTGCGCTACGGCGCTGCCGAGCGTGCTTTGATCGATTACTTTCCCGCGCCAAACCTTGCGGATGGCAAAGCGCCCGGCCTGCTGGTATTCATCCACGGTGGCTATTGGCAGGAACTGTCTAAGAACGAATCTGCGTTTCTTGCGCCCGCTTGGCATGCGGCGGGATTTGCGCATGCGGTGCTGGGCTACACACTGGCACCACAGGCCACATTGCATGAGATCGTGGCGCAGTGCCGTGCGGCTTTGGCATTTTTGCGCGATCAAGCCGCGCAGCTTGGGCATGATGCGCAGCGCATCGTGGTGGCGGGCAGCTCGGCGGGCGGGTATTTGGCGGTGGCTTGCGCGGCAGATGGCTCACTGGCTTTGCGCGGCTTCGTGCCGATTTCGGGCATCTTTGATCTGCGGCCTTTGGTGGGCACGTCGATCAACGAGGCGCTGGGGTTGAGTTTGCAGAGTGCTGCGCAACTCTCACGAATTGCGGCGGGCGCAGCGCGTGTGCCGGGCGTGATCGCTTGGGGGCAGATCGAGACCGAGGCTTTCAAGCAGCAATCTCAAGCGCTGGCTGAGTATCTGCACTCCAAGAGCCAGCGCTGTGAGACGTTGGAGATGCCAGGCCGCAATCATTTTGATGTGGTGCATGAGTTGGGCGATGCGACATCCCCGCTCTTTCAGGCGGCGCTGCGTTTGTTTGATGCGGCTTGAAGCCGAGTTGCTGCATGGCCATCTTCATCATCTAAGCACATGCCCTCCCTCTTAGAATTTCATTGGCTGCTCTTTGGCGCATGCGCTGGTTTGTTGATCTACCTCTCGGGCGTGGGTGCGGGCGTGATCGTGGTGCCGGTGATGGTCACGTTGTTTGGCGTGCCCGTGGCCACCGCCGTGGGCACGGCCAGCTTGTTTTCTGTGGCTTGCAAGATCGCGGCAGGCCTCTCGCATATTCAGCAGCGCAATGTCTCGCGGCGCTTGCTAAAGGCATTTTTGCCGGCGGCGGTAGTGGCTACGCTGTGGTTGGCAGCGCTGATCAGTTTGGCTTTGCCCAATGTATGGCCGCAGGGCAAGCCGCAGGTGGAGCTGTTTCTGAAATTGCTGGTGCTCGCGGTGGGCAGCTTGGCGGTGGCTTCGATTTATGTGCCGCAGGTCAAACAAGCCCTGATGCGCCTGCGCATCCGCACCACGGCGCTCGTCACAGGCGCGTTGGTGGGCGCGACAGGCACGGGCGGCGGCGTGCTGGTGGTGCCCGCGCTGATGGCCGAGGGCAGCGAAAACACGCAGCGTATCATTGGCACTTCACTCATCATCGGCCTGATATTGTCGGCAGTGACAGCGCTGTTTTATGGTGCGGCGGGTAGTTTGAACTTGCCGATGGCGCTCTGGATGACGGGAGGCTCGCTCTTAGCCATGCCGCTTGGGCGCTTTGTGTTCACAAGAGTTTCTTCGCAAGTGTTGACTCACTTGGTGGCTGCACTAGCCACTTTGGCTTTGCTGATATTGGCCTCCGGCTTGCTGATCCCACTCTGGCGCTGATCCTTGGTCTCTTTATAAGTATGCGGTCCGTGCATGAGCGCGGGCGGAACTGGCATGAACGCAGCCGTCAGCTCTTGGTAAGATTGTCATCTCTGTGTAACAAAACATTCGGTAAAGTCTTTATCGCGACAATTGCATAGATCAGCAATATCGGATTTTGAGATTGAAGCCACCCCAAAGAAAGGTCATCTGGATGCAAGCTGTCATGTCAGCAGGGAGCAAGCGCTGTATCGCCAGGGTGGGTCTTGCAACTGCCTTGGCCAGCAGTCTCGCGCCCGCTATGGCACAGACCGAAGCATCCTTGGCCAGCAGCTCGCCGGTTGATCAGATGGAGCGCTTGATGCGCGAGCAGCAGGATTTGCAAGCTCAGCATGCGAACCAAATTCAAAGCCTACGCCAGCAACTGGATGCGCAAGCCAGTCTGAATCAGGCGCAAGATTGGCAGATGGTGGGAGGCTTGGCGGGCGCATTGCTCATGGCGCTGGCTGTAGCTTGGTTGTTGACGCGCTGGCCGATGTGGCGGCACGCATGGGCAGAGTGGCGCAGTGCGGCTGCTATTAAGCCAAGGGCAGATCTCAAAGAGCACAATCTGGCGGCATTCCAGGCCAGCAGCTTAGGCGGCGGCAGCCAGGTGGATCACAGTGGCCCTGGGATGCTGGCTCATCTGATGCGCAAACGCAAGATACGCCGGAACCTGAAAGCGCCTGACGTTCATTCGGGTTGGTTGGCTCAACTTGACGAGCCAGACTCCCAAATGCTCGCCGATGATGCGCTCAGAGAGTATGAGCTGAGAAAAACAGTGGGTTTGTCGACGCGGGAAGATGAAGCGCCTGCGAAAAAACCCTCTCCTGCGCAGCCACCTCATGAGAGCTTCGAGGCGCTCTGGCGGACGTTGCAGGAAGTGCCTTTGGAGCAGGCAACTGAGCAGGAGGTGGTGCGGGTGGACGTGAGCACTGAAGTGCAGCGTGTGCGCAAGACTTTGCAGCAACGCCGCCAAGAGCGTGTGCTGGGGCAGATCGCAGGCTGCTCAAAAAGCGAAGGTGGGCAGGAGGAGGCGGCTGGCATCGATTTTGTGTTGCCTGTTCACAGCGCGACAGATCACGCCGCCACCCAGGCGGCCTGCATAGAGCCATTCAGCGCAGAGCCAGCCAAAGTGGCATCACTGAGCCAGCCTGTGATCGATTTGCAAGACGAGCCAGCGTCAAAGCTCGCTCAGCCTGAACCTGAACCTGAACCTTGCTTCATCGAGGCTGTTGTAGATGCTTCTCCTGATCCAGCATGCGCTCCTGATGAGGAGCTAGCGCTGTCTTATGTGCAGGAAATTGCTGATACATTTTCTCCGTCTGTGCGCGCGATGAGCGATGCAGAAACGCGGCTTGCCCTGGCGCAGGAATTTGAAAAACTCGGTCAACTCGATGAAGCCGCTGTGCTCTGCGAAGAAGTGCTCACCATAGGCACGGTTGCTGAGCAATTCAGAGCGCGTCAATACCTGAGCAGCTTGCCGGGGCGCTGAGCGAGCACATGATTTCAGGCGCTGAAGATCGGTAGTTGTCGTGGCAAAAACCCCTGCCAAACCAACCGCTTCACCACTTGATGCCGAGTTTGGCAAACAGCTTGGAGAGCACGAACAACGGGCCGATCCACAGGTATTGCAGGTCTTCTAGAAAACTCGGTTTCTTGCCTTCGATTTTGTGGCCAATGAATTGAATGGTCCAGGCAAACACGAAAATGACGACGGAGGCGATCAAGACTTGTGAGCCCATCGCGTAAACCAGCGCGACGATGCCGGCAGACCAGATCACCATGCTCACAAAAAATATGCCCGATAGTCGTGCGTAATACACCATGCTGGCGGCGATGAAGACATACATCACCCAAGGATGCAGCGCAAAAATCAATCCAGCGATGCTGAGCATGATCAGCGGAATCGCTACGTAATGGATCAGCTCGTTTGTAGGGTGAGTGTGGCTGCTGCCGTAATGCGCAATCAATTGGTCAACTTTGCGGATCGGCTTGGATACGCTCTGGGGCAGCTCATTGGCTTCGCTTGTGTTCATGGTGTGTCTCCAACGAAGTTGAAATTTTAATAGCTTAAAGCAACCCGCGCCGCGCCAGATCGCGCATGAGGGCGCGTGAGCCGTAAGTCCACGGCGTGATTTTGTCGCAGGTGTTCACGATGTTAGTCAGTTCCCCCAAGCGCGGACTGCTCACATTGACGTAGTCACCTACCGCATGTGTGAAGCCCTGACCCACACCAAAACGATCTTTCGTCGGCGCAAACATCGTGCCGCAAAAAAGCATGAAACCGTCGGGGTATTGGTGATTGGCGTTGATGGTCTGCGCCACCAAATCGAGCGGATCGCGGCTGATTTGGCTCATCGAGCTTGAGCCATCCATGACGAAGCCGTCTGCACCTGTCACGTTCAGAGAAATCTCGCATTGGCGCACATCGTCGATGCTGAAATGCGCATCAAACAAGCGAATGAAAGGCCCAATCGCGCACGATGCATTGTTGTCTTTCGCCTTGCCCAGTAGCAGAGCGCTGCGCCCCTCCACATCGCGCAAATTCACATCATTGCCCAGCGCCACGCCTTGCACCACGCCCTTGGGCGACACAGCCAGCACCACTTCTGGCTCAGGATTATTCCATTGGCTCTCAGGATGAATGCCAATCTCCGCGCCATAGCCCACCGCGCTCATCGCCTGCGATTTGGTAAACACCTCAGCATCTTTGCCGATACCTACCTCTAAATACTGGCTCCACATGCCCAGTTCCATCAGCACGGCTTTCACCTGAATGGCTTTGTCAGAGCCGGGGACGATGGCACGCAGGTTATCCCCAATCGCTGCTGTCACTTTTTCGCGCACCGCGACAGCGCGCGTGGCATCGCCCCGCGCCTGTTCTTCAATCACGCGCTCCAGCATGCTCGCCACAAAGGTCACGCCAGCGGCCTTGATCGGCTGCAAATCGCAGGGCGCGATGAAGTAAGGCTGCGACCTATTTTGCTGCGCCGCCACGCTGTTGGCCAGCAAATCCTTTGTGTCGCCCAGCTTGGGCAACTGAGATCGCGCTGCGGCGATGGCGCTTGCTGGCGCATCCATTGCGAGCAGGTCAGCACTTGTGGCGGCCAAGGCAGACAGATCAAACGTGATCTGGGGTGTGACTAAGCACAGTACTGCGCCATACGCGGGATCGTAGATGCGAGCGATCAAGCAGGCTTGGGCGGCATCGATAGGCAGGGCAGAAGACAGGAAGGAATTACTCATTATTTAATAGCAAGGTATGTAGGAAATATAACGGCTAATGGCTATTTTCATCAAAAAATGTAGGCTCATGGAGCGCTGACGCGCACTGTGGCATCTTTGCGCAAATGCAAATCAGGCAAAAGCTCCAAGCCAAGGCCGGGCTTGTTGTTGAGGGAAATCATGCCGTTTTTTACGACTGGCAATTCGGTCACCAGTTCTTTGTACCAACCGCTGTAAAACGCTCTCACGCTTTCTTGAATCAACGCATTCGGCGCATGCAGCGAGAGTTGCGTCGAAGCTGCCCAGACCACGGGGCCCGTGCAGTCATGCGGTGCAACGGGCAACTGCCAAGCATCGGCCATTGCCGCGATTTTTCGCGCTTCGGTCAAGCCACCACACCAGCTCAGATCAAGCATCACGATGCCAGCGATTCCAGTTTGCAAATAATCTTTGAAGCCCCATTTGTACGACAGGGTCTCGCTCGCGCAGATCAGGGCTTCGGTATGAGGCGCGTATTGCTTCAAGAGATCCAGCGAATCCATGCGGATCGCGTCTTCATGCCAAAAGGTGTTGAATTCCTTGAGAGCGCGGGCGATTTTTTGCGCCATGGGTAAGCGCCAAAGGCTGTGGAATTCGACCATGATGTCCATGTTGTCGCCCACAGCTTGGCGGATTTTGCGGAAAGGCTCTAGCGCTTTGTCTAGGTCAAAGGGGCTGATGTATTGACCGTCGCTGGCCTCTGCAGCGGGATCAAATGGCCAAATCTTCATGGCCGTGATACCTTCGGATTGCAGCGAGAGGGCGAGTTCGTCAGCGTGATTCAGAAAGCCTTCAAGGTCTTCATACGGGCCAGCTTTGTTGCCCCCGCGTGCGTCAATTCCCCAGTTGGATGTGTTCTGATTCGTCGTGCTGCGCACATACTGGTAGCCCGCGCAGGTGTTGTAAATGCGAATGGCTTGCCGAGATTCGCCACCTAATGCCACGCGCACGGGCATGCCCGCTGTTTTGCCAAAAATGTCCCACAGCGCGATATCCACCGCGCTATTGCCCCGAGTTTCCACGCCAGAGCCACGCCAGCCGAGATAGCCCGTGATGTCTTTGTTGCGTGCTTCAATTTGCAGTGGGTCTTTACCAAGCAGCTTATGCGCCGCCCATTCGTGCAAATACGCCTCCACCGCTGCCGCGCCCATGAAGGTTTCTCCCAGCCCCGTGATGCCTTCGTCGGTGTGCAGACGCACCCAGATGATGTTGGGAAATTCTGCGAGGCGAATGGTTTCTAGCTTTGTGATCTTCATGCTTTGCATTGTGGCAAAGAATTTGTGTGTTGGGTTGGTTGGCTTACTTGTGGCTAGTTTGTTGGCGTTCTATGGCCTGCGCTCGATGTATGCGGCATGACCTCATACACCGATCACAGGCCGGCAATAGCTAGGACAGTTCCAATCGCGGTGTACTGTGTTGCTTTGAAGTAGTTACCGTTGGCGAACGAAGATTTTCACAGTAGCTGTCAGGCCGCGAGTGAGGCAAGGCGCTTGGGGTATGCCCCTTGGCGAGGTAAAGGGGGAATGCGGGCGTAGCCCGCAGGAGGACACGAGCAAAGGGGCATACCCCAAGCGCCTTGCCTCACTCGCAGCCGCTGTATCTAAAACGAAGAACTATGAACTTGATAGCACTCCACGCAATAAACACGTCGGCTATCAGCGTAAAAGTCAATAAAAAACCCGCCAGAAGCGGGTTTCTCATGAGCGTAGAAAAAAATTAACGCTTAGCAATCGGCATCACATCGCGCTTCACCGAACCCGTGTACAACTGACGTGGACGGCCAATTTTGTATTCGGGGTCGCCGATCATTTCGTTGAGCTGAGCGATCCAACCCACCGTGCGTGCGAGGGCAAAAATTCCGGTGAAGAGCTTCACGGGGATACCGATGGCGCGTTGCACGATGCCGCTGTAGAAATCGACGTTCGGGTAGAGCTTGCGCTGCACGAAATAATCGTCTTCCAAAGCGATTCTCTCCAGCTCTTTGGCGAGCTTGAAGAGCGGATCGTTTTCCAAGCCGAGCGCGGTCAGCACTTCATTGCAAGTTTCTTGCATGAGCTTGGCGCGTGGATCGTAGTTTTTATACACACGGTGACCAAAGCCCATGAGCTTGACGCCAGAGTTCTTGTCTTTGACCTTCTCCATGAACTCGCCGACCTTGGATACGCCGCCCATGCGCTGAATGTCTTCCAGCATGTTCAGGCAGGCTTCATTAGCACCGCCGTGAGCGGGGCCCCAAAGGCAGGCCACACCTGCGGCAATCGCTGCGAAAGGGTTGGTACCCGAGCTGCCGCACAGGCGCACGGTGGAGGTGGAGGCGTTTTGCTCGTGGTCTGCGTGCAGCACAAAGATGCGGTCAATGGCGCGCTCGATCACGGCGTTGACTTTGTAATCTTCGCAAGGCGTGGCAAACATCATGCGCATGAAGTTGCCAGAGTAGCTCAGATCATTTTTTGGATAGATGAAAGGCTGGCCGATGCTGTATTTGTAGGCCATGGCCACGAGCGTGGGCATTTTGGCGATCAGGCGGATGGCGGAAATATCGCGGTGCTCCGCATTGTGCACGTCGGTGCTGTCGTGATAGAAAGCAGACAGTGCGCCGACCAAGCCGGTCATGATGGCCATCGGGTGGGCATCACGGCGGAAACCGCGCAGGAAGAATTGCATTTGATCGTTGACCATCGTGTGATTGGTCACGCGGCTGGTGAAATCTTTTTTCTGGTCTGCGTTGGGCAGATCACCGTAAAGCAGCAAATGGCAGGTTTCTAAAAAGTCGCAATTCGTGGCCAATTGCTCGATAGGGTAGCCGCGATAGAGCAGCTCGCCTTTGTCGCCGTCAATGTAGGTGATGGTCGATTGGCACGCTGCTGTCGAGAGGAAACCAGGGTCATAGGTGAACATGCCGGTTTGGGCATAGAGCTTTCGGATGTCCACCACATCGGGGCCGATGTTGCCTTGATAAACAGGCATTTCGATGCTGGGCTTGCCGTTAGAGAACGACAGCGAGGCCTTGTAGTCGGCGAGTTTCATTGTTTTTCCTTTAATAACTTAAGAACAGCTCGAATATCCGGGGTATCAAGCTCAGGGCGCACCTCAATCAAGGGCTTGCGACCAAGATGCAAATCCAAGAGCTGATTGTCGGATAAATCCATTAGAGCATTCAACCCATTCGCCTGTCTGACGGTCAGTAATTCTGCGTACTTGTTGAAAAAACGCTCAATAAATAGGTCATTTTCCAGCATGCCTCGGCGACAGCGCCAACGCAATTTCGACAAACCACCCGATGAAAGCGGCGAATCCAAGTCAGCACCCACGTCGAGGCCATAGACGGCATCGATGCTTGAGGCTGAGTAGGCTTGGGGCTGCATTTTTCAGAGTGTGGCTGAGAGGACGGGTCTTAAATACCTAGTTACCGAGCGCGAAAGACGCGAAAGTTACGCGAAAAGCGCGAAAGAATACAAAAAGAGAATTCAAAAATCGAATGTTGATTTACAGAACCTCTTCTTGTCTTTTCTCTTTTTGGTATTTCTTTCGCTTAACTTTCGCCTCTTTCGCGGCCGGTAATTGCTATTGAATTTTTAAACTGCGCGGCGGACCATGAGTTCTTTGATTTTGCCAATCGCCTTGGTGGGGTTCAAACCCTTGGGGCAGACATCGACGCAGTTCATGATGGTGTGGCAGCGGAAGAGACGATACGGATCTTCCAAATTGTCTAGGCGCTCATTCGTGGCTTCGTCGCGGCTGTCGGCAATGAAGCGGTAGGCTTGCAGCAGGCCTGCGGGGCCGACGAATTTATCGGGGTTCCACCAGAAGCTGGGGCAGCTGGTTGAGCATGAAGCACACAAAATGCATTCATACAAACCGTTCAGCTCATCCCGCTCTTCTGGCGATTGCAAGCGCTCTTTCTCAGGCGGGATCGTGTCGTTGATGAGGTAGGGCTTGATCGAGTTGTATTGCTTGAAAAACTGCGTCATATCCACAATGATGTCGCGGATCACAGGCAGGCCGGGCAGGGGCTTCAAAGTGATGTCGCCTTTGAGCGTGCGCATGTTGGTCAGGCAAGCCAAGCCATTTTTGCCATTGATGTTCATCGCGTCTGAGCCACACACGCCTTCGCGGCAGCTGCGGCGGAAGGAAATGCTGGGGTCAAGCTCTTTGAGCTTCATCAAAGCGTCAAGCAGCATGCGTTCATTGCCATCTAGCTCAACGGTGATCGTTTGCATATACGGCTTGGCATCTTTCTCGGGATCGTAGCGGTAGATTTTGAAGGTGCGTTGTTCCATGATCTTGTCCAATACAGCTTGCATTTAAAAAAATAAAATTTAAAAAGTTCTAACTTTGGGTGGAACAGATTCCACAGACAAAGGCTTGAGCTTGACAGCTTTGTAGTCCAAGCGGTTGCCTTCGGAATACCACAGCGTGTGCTTCATCCATTCGGCATCGTTACGGCCTAGCGGAGTTTTAGGATCGTCCACTGGCTTCTCATAATCGCTCACCGAATGAGCGCCACGGCATTCGTGGCGGGCCGCTGCAGAGACGATGGTGGCTTCAGCGGATTCGATCAAATTATCGACTTCCAGCGCTTCGATACGAGCGGTGTTGAAGGTTTGCGATTTGTCTTTGAGCGTGATGCCCTCAACGCGCTTGCGCAAATCAGCAATCTTCTTCACGCCTTCGTCCATGCTCGCCTGCGTGCGGAACACGCCTGCGTGGAGTTGCATGGCCGAGCGAATGTCGTTCGCAACGGTTTGCGCATACTCGCCTTGGGTGGAATTGTCCAAGCGGGCGATGCGAGCCAATGTCTTATCAGCAGCATCAGCAGGCAAAGCTTTGTGCGCTTTGGGCTCTTTCTTCAAGCTGTCCACAATGTGGTTGCCAGCAGCGCGACCAAACACAAGCAGATCGAGCAGCGAATTTGTGCCCAAGCGGTTTGCGCCATGCACGCTCACGCAGGAGCATTCGCCCACAGCGTAGAGACCATTCAAGACATCGTTGTCAGAGCCATTGCGCTGAATCACCACTTGGCCGTTGATATTCGTAGGAATGCCGCCCATTTGGTAATGGATGGTGGGCACAACAGGGATCGGCTCTTTGGTGATATCGACGTTGGCGAAATTCACGCCAATTTCATACACCGAGGGCAGACGCTTGTGAATCGTCTCTGCGCCGAGGTGATCAAGCTTCAACATCACGTAATCTTTGTTCGGGCCGCAGCCACGGCCTTCTTTGATTTCTTGATCCATGCAGCGCGAAATGAAATCGCGCGGCGCTAAATCTTTCAAGGTGGGCGCATAGCGCTCCATGAAACGCTCGCCATTGCTGTTGAGCAAAATCGCGCCTTCGCCACGGCAGCCTTCGGTCAGCAACACGCCTGCACCAGCCACGCCGGTGGGGTGGAATTGCCAAAATTCCATGTCTTCCAACGGGATGCCTGCGCGGGCAGCCATGCCCAGGCCGTCGCCTGTGTTGATGAAGGCATTCGTTGAGGCGGCGTAAATACGGCCTGCGCCGCCTGTGGCCATCAGCGTGGTTTTGGCTTCCAGGATGTGAACGTCGCCCGTTTCCATCTCGATCGCGGTCACGCCAACGCAATCACCTTGCGCATCCAAAATCAAATCTTGCGCCATCCACTCGACGAAGAAACTCGTGCGAGCTGCCACGTTTTGCTGATACAGCGTGTGCAGCATGGCATGACCCGTGCGGTCTGCGGCGGCGCAGGCGCGTTGCACCGGCTTTTCGCCGTAATTGGCGGTGTGGCCACCGAAGGGGCGCTGGTAAATCGTGCCATCGGGGTTGCGGTCAAACGGCATGCCCATGTGCTCTAGGTCATAAACCACCTTCGGCGCTTCGCGGCACATGAATTCAATCGCGTCTTGGTCACCGAGCCAGTCGCTTCCCTTGACGGTATCGTAGAAGTGATAGTGCCAATTGTCTTCTGACATGTTGCCCAGCGATGCGCCGATGCCGCCTTGCGCAGCCACGGTGTGCGAGCGCGTGGGGAACACTTTGGTCAGCACAGCCACATTCAGGCCAGCGCGGGAGAGCTGGAGCGATGCACGCATGCCAGAGCCACCGGCTCCAATGATCACGACATCAAATTTTCTTTTCGTAACTGCTGCCATAGCAACGTACCTTTTTCAAAGTGCTTTTTAAGCGATTTAGGGGTTATGCCCTTATAGAACCTACACAGTGCGCTACTAAATTAATAGTAAATAAAGATCAAATGCGCCAGAGCACTTGAATCGCCCAGCCTGCGCAGCCCACCAAATACACGATGGTGGCCACTTGCAGCGAGAGGCGAATGCTCACGGACTTGATGTAATCCATGTAAATGTCACGCACACCCACCCACACATGCCAGCACAGCGCGATGATCACTGAAAAGGTAATCACCTTCATCCACTGTGGTGCAAAAACACCTGCCCAGCCTGCATAGCTGACCGGGCCAGCGATCAGCAGAAAGCGAATCACGAGCAAGAGCGTGAACACTGCCATCAACACCGCTGTGGCGCGCTGCGATAACCAATCTTTGAAACCATAACCTGCACCGACCACGATGCGCTTGGAGCCGTAATTGACTGACATTTTTCTTTGCTCCTAAGAATCAGAATACGCCGAAGAGCTTGAGCGCCAATGCGGCAGTGAGCAAAACGCTCAGCACCAGAGTGACCACAGCCGAAGATTTGCTGAACTCTTTGTCCACCTTGTGCCATCCATCCATGATGAGGTGGCGCACACCTGCGATGAAGTGGTGCAAAAATGCCCAGATCAAGGCCAAAGCCACCAGTTTCCACATCCAGCCAGGAAGCCCAAGCATGCCAACTTTGAAGGCGGCTGTGAATTTGGCATAAGAAAACTCAGATGAAAGCGACTTGTCAAACATCCAAATGATGAAAGGCAAGAGCACAAACATCAGCGCACCGCTGATGCGATGCAAAATAGAGACAACTCCTGCTAAGGGTAATCGGTAGGTTCTGAGATCGGTGAAGACATTCAGATTGCGGAACTCGGGCCGCTGTTTTTTAGGGGTCACTGCGTCGGACATGCGTGTCTTTCTGTGGTTTTCATCAGGCTCGGTAACTCGGTGGTAACCCAAGCCGGCGGCGGGCAGATCGGCCCAGCTGCGCAACTCAAAATTGTATTGCAATGCAGCATCAAGTTTTCCTTTATACCAATATAGGTGCAAATTTTTCCTGACTGTGCTAACGTGGTCACAAATCAGGTTCTGACATGCCCCGTCGCCCCGTTTACAGTCCCGCTTCTGCTGCATCGGCCCAGCCGGTGCAGTCTGCGCCTTCCAAGCTCGCCCAAGCGAAGGTCGCCCAACCTAGGCGCAGCCGACTGAGACAAGCCAGCGCTTGGCTCAGCGCCCACAGCCTGTGGATGGCCGTTTTACTTCTGTCTTTGGTCTGCGCCGCCTTGGTTTGGCAAGTCACGCAGCGCAGCCCGCGCGTGTTCACGCAAAAAGACATTGATGCTGCCGTCTTGCAAACCCTGCAAAACAACCAACTGCCTTCCCAAGCCGCAGCAGCGTATGAAAATGTGCGCCCTTCCATCGTGCGGGTGGTGAGTTTTATCAAGAAAAGTCGCTTGGATGACATGAAGGCCGAGAAATTGGCCAAAAACATGCCGCATTTGAAAAAACCTTTTCCTCAAGCTAAATCTAAATCGCCCGCCAAACCCGAAGACAAGCGGGCCGAAGCCGAGCGCGAGCGCTTGGCACCTGATTTGAAGGCAGAAGACGATGAGGTGGAATTCGGCGTGGGCACCGGCGTGGTGATTGTCGATAAGGGCATCATTTTGACCAATTGGCATGTGGTGCAAGGCGCAGACCGCATCAAAGTCACCTTCATGGATGGGCTGGAAGCCGAGGCCGATATCAAAGGCGTGCAAGCGGAAGATGATTTGGCTGTGTTGCAGGCACGCAAAATTCCTGATGATCTGATTGCTGCCACGATGCGCTCTACGGCCGATTTGGCGGTGGGCGATCAAGTGATTGCGGTGGGCTTTCCGTTTGGCATTGGGCCTTCGACATCTGCAGGCATCGTCTCTGGCCTCAAGCGCAGCTTCCGCTCACCCCAAGGTGGCCAGCCGATGAAAAATCTGATTCAGTTTGATGCAGCGGCCAATCCGGGCAATTCTGGTGGCCCGCTGGTGACGATGGACGGCGAAGTAGTTGGCATCGTCACAGCCATCATGAACCCGACGCCCGCGCGAACTTTCATTGGCATTGGCTTTGCCGTGCCGATAGAGAACGCTGCTTCGGCGGCGGGCATGCCACCGTTTTAAAGCAAAAATCGAATACCAAATACGTGCGCGAAAGACGCGAAAGTTATGCGAAAGGCGCGAAAAATTCAGAAAGAAAATTCAAAAAATGAAAATGCAAATGCAAGTGAAGAAATCGATTGAAATGAATCAAACTTATCTTCCTCTTTTTGGTATTCCTTTCGCGTAACTTTCGCGTCTTTCGCGCTCGGAAATTTTGTATTTTTCTTTGAAAGCCAGCAATGACGGACACTAGCAAACTAGACCAACAAACTGCCCAGCTGATGGAGCAGATTCTTTATGAGGTCAAGCGCATTGTCGTTGGCCAAGACCGTTTGCTGGAGCGCATGATGGTGGCGCTGCTGGCTCAGGGGCATTTGTTGGTGGAAGGCGTGCCAGGGTTGGCCAAGACGCTGACTGTGAAGACCTTGGCCGAGACGATTGGCGGAAAGTTCAAGCGCATTCAGTTCACGCCCGATCTTGTGCCCTCTGATCTCGTGGGCACGCGGGTGTACAACCAAGCCAGCGGTGCATTTTCTACATCGCTTGGGCCGGTGTTTGCCAACTTGCTGCTGGCCGATGAAATCAACCGCGCACCTGCCAAGGTGCAAAGCGCCTTGCTAGAAGTGATGCAAGAGCGGCAAGTCACGATTGCGGGAGAGACGCATAAAGTGCCCAGCCCGTTTCTCGTGATGGCGACGCAAAATCCGATTGAAACGGAGGGCACGTATCCGCTGCCCGAGGCGCAGGTCGATCGCTTCATGATGAAGGTGTTGGTGGATTACCCCAGCGATGAAGAGGAGCGCGTGATCGTGGATCGCGTCACCGGGCCTGCGGTGAAGGTGCGCGAAGTGGCTACGCTTGCGCAATTGGCTGAGTTGCAAAAGCAATGCCGCCAAGTGTATGTCGATCCATCATTGGTTGAGTACGCTGTGAAGCTTGTGACATGCACGCGCACACCGGAAAAGCATGGCTTGAAAG
This sequence comes from Variovorax sp., assembly GCA_031375105.1. Classification (GTDB taxonomy): domain Bacteria; phylum Pseudomonadota; class Gammaproteobacteria; order Burkholderiales; family Burkholderiaceae_C; genus JANMDU01. Next base: position 88,929 of record JANMHJ010000071.1, on the reverse strand, counting down.
ACATGCGAGAGCAAATCACCTACGGCGCAAGCCCGCGCGCCACGATTGGCCTGACAGAAGGCTCGCGAGCCTTGGCGCTGATGCGTGGTCGTCGTTATGTCTTGCCCGAAGACATGACCGATCTCGTACCTGAGGTGCTGCGCCACCGGGTGGTGCTCTCTTATGACGCGCTCTCAGCAGGGCTCACACCCGACACGCTGATTGCGCAAATCATGCAGGCGATTCCTGCACCGCCTAAGCCACTCAAGCATGTGGAGCTGGTTGATGAAAAACTGGCTGCGTAAAACATTTTCTTTTGCTTCCGTTCGCCCTGATCTTGTCGAAGGGGCGAGCGCAGCTTCGACAAGCTCAGGGCGAGCGGACGGTCGCGGCGCTGAAAGCTTGCTCAAGCGCTTGGAATGGACGACGATTCGCAAGCTCGATGGCGTTTTGCAAGGCGACTACCGCACACTGTTTCGCGGCGCAGGTTTAGATTTTGCGGATTTGCGCGAATACCAATCGCACGACGATGTGCGGCATATCGATTGGAACGTCACGGCACGCACCGGCACGCCGCATGTGCGCGTATTCACTGAAGACCGCGAGATGGCGGCTTGGTTTGTGTTGGATTTAAGTGCGTCGGTGGATTTCGGCTCCGGGCAGCGGCGCAAACGTGATGTGTGCAATGAGCTGGTGGTCTCGCTCGCTCGCGTACTTACGGGGCATGGCAACCGTGTGGGCGCTTTGATCTACGGTGGCGGTGATGGCACGGGTATGGACAAAATGTTGCCCACTGGCTCAGGCCGCAGGCATGTGTTGCATCTAGCGCATGAGCTGCTGGCGCATCGCGCAAAGCAAGGCAAACAAGAAACGCAATTGACGCACTTGCTCGATGCGGCAGCGCATGTGATCAAGCGGCGCAGCACGGTGTTTGTGGTGTCGGACTTTTTCAGCGCACCGGGTTGGGACAAACCTTTGGCGCAGCTGGCGCGTCGGCATGATGTGGTCGCTGTGCGCCTCACGGACCCGCTTGAATTGCAATTGCCGGATTTCGGCCTGATTACCTTCCGCGATGCCGAGACTGGAGAGACACAACTGGTCGATTGCAACCCCAGCTTTCGCCGCCGTTTTGCTGAAATTTCCACAGAAAAAGAAGCGCAATTGCGCGAAGGCTTGGGCGCAGCAGGTGTGGACACCCTGGAGCTATCGACCCAAGCCGATATCGCAGACGCGTTGATTCGCTTTGCTGCATTGCGCCGCCGCAAGAGCCGCCGCTTTGCAGCGCCCTTATCTCAAACACAAAAGGCGGCCTGAACCATGACCATCCCGGGCGTGAATTTCCTCTGGCCAGAATTTCTCTGGCTGCTCTTATTGCTGCCGCTGCTCGTACTTTTTTACATGTGGCTGCTCAGGCGCAGAAAAAAAATGGCAGCAAGTTTCTCATCGCTTGCCATCATCAAGCAAGCTGCTTCGGGGCAGGCTGCTTGGAGGAGGCATGTGCCGCCAGCACTCTTTCTGCTCTCTTTGGGCGCGATGCTTGTTGCTGCGGCCAGGCCAATGGCAGTGATCACACTGCCTTCAAATCAAAAGACGATTATTTTGGCGATGGATGTGAGCGGCAGTATGCGAGCCACCGATGTACTGCCCACGCGCATCATTGCTGCGCAGGCGGCAGCGAAGAAGTTTTTGCAAGATTTACCACGTGAAGTCAAAGTTGGCATCGTGGCCTTTGCAGGTTCTGCTCAAGTCGCGCAATACCCCACGCTCAACCGTGAAGATTTGGTGCAAGCGATTGATCGCTTCCAATTGCAGCGCGGCACTGCCACCGGCAATGCCATCGTGATCTCACTTGCCACGCTGTTTCCGGACGCAGGCATCACGCTCGAACAAATGGGCGCACCGCGCTTGGCCGCTCGCCCCTTGAACGAGCCACCAAAAGAAAAGAAGGAGCACACGCCCGTGCCACCCGGCTCCTACAACTCCGCTGCCGTGATCATGCTCACCGACGGCCAGCGCACCCCGGGCGTGGACCCGATGGAGGCCGCCAAAATGGCCGGCGAGCGCGGTGTGCGCGTCTATACCGTGGGCATTGGCACAGTGGACGGCGAGACGATTGGCTTTGAGGGCTGGAGCATGCGCGTGCGGCTAGATGAAGCCACGCTCAAAGCCGTGGCCGACCGCACAGCCGCCGATTATTTCTACGCAGGCAGCGCGGCGGATTTGACCAAGGTGTATGAAAAACTGAGTTCTCGGATTTCTACCGAGACGAAGGAGACAGAAATTTCTGGCTTGCTCGCTCTTCTCGCAGCTTTGCTGGCTGTGGTTTCTGCTTCTTTGTCGGTGTTGTGGTTTAACCGGGTGCTTTGACTCTTGCGTGCGGTTTAAATTGCTGTGCCCGCCATCGCCACAGCGCACGCACCTTCGTTCGTGTCCCCCGCCTTCGGCTCCTCCTTTTAGCTCGCTGCGGTACATGCGCTATGTCGATGGCTGCGAATGACCCATACGGCATGTACGCGCGCAGCGCCAGCCGGAGGGCACGTAACAAAACGCGCAGGCAGCACGATCTATTCCCAATACAAGCGCCGCACGAATTTTGAAACTACAAGCTGTCCAAATCAGACAGCATTTCTTTAGCACGAGACCTAACAGCCGCGCGGTCATCTTCAGTCATCCGCTGCAAATTCTTCACCATCAAAGCAGTCCGAGGATTACCTGCAAACTCCTTCTCATGCGCATCCAGAAAATTCCAATACAAAGTCGTCATTGGGCAAGCATCTTTGCCTGAACGCGCCTCGGGTGAGTAAGCACAGCCTTGGCAGTAGTTACTCATGCGCTTGACATATGCGCCGCTCGCAATGTAGGGCTTGCTGGTGAAGCGGCCACCGTTTGCAAAGAGCGCCATGCCGGCGGTGTTGGGCAGTTCTACCCACTCCACCGCATCCACGTAAACCGCTAAATACCAATCGCAGAGAGCCTGCGGTTTGATTTGTGCAGTCACGCCAAACATGCCCGTGATCATCAGGCGCTGGATGTGATGGGAATAGCTGTTGTCTAAGGTTTGCTGAATGCTCTGGCGCATGCAATTCATCTTGGTGTTGGCCGTCCAATACCATTTGGGCAATGTATTTTCGTGGCCGTAAAAATTATCTAGCGCCATCTGCGGCATGTCTAAAAAATACACACCGCGCATGAATTCTCGCCAGCCGAGAATTTGGCGGATGAAACCTTCCACGCTAGCAATATCCAAGCCGCGCTCGTGATACGCCTTCTCTGCCGCTTGAATCACTTCCAGCGGATTCAAGAGCTTCAAATTCAGCGATGAGGAGATCAGCGAATGCCAGCCAAACTCCAAATTCGTCCACATCGCGTCTTGATGCGGGCCGAATTGTGCAAGTCGGTTTTCGATGAAATCATGGAGCGCGCACAAGGCTTGCGTGCGCGTGACAGGCCAATTGAATTTAGCAAGATTTCCCGGATGATCGGCAAATTTTTCATCGACAATGCTCAATACCTGTTTCGTGATCGCGTCATGTTCATAAACCAATGGTTTGGGTACATCTTGCGGCCCAGCCTTGCCAAAAGTCTTGCGATTCTCGGCATCAAAATTCCATTGATCGAGGATCGGCTTCTTGCCATCCATCAAGATGTTGTGGCGCTGACGCATCTGGCGGTAGAAGAATTCCATGCGCAAGCTTTTGCTGCTGCCAGCCCATTTGCGAAACTCTTGCGTGGAGCAGAGGAAGTGCGTGTCATCCAGCCATTGGAGTGAAATTTTTAAGCCTTTTGGGCTGTTCCCCGTTATATTCTGTGCGCGAGTAGCTATCGAATTCATAGCGTACTCTAACTGTTGACGCACGCGGTAGTCACCCGGTTCTACGCCGATCACGGCTTGCGGTTTGAGCTGTTCAATCGCCGAGCGCAAACCAGCAGCCAGCGTGGCATCGCCTTCCGCCTCTAGCTTGCGATACATCACAGGCCAACCGCGCTCCTGCAAGCTCAGCGCAAAATGCCGCATCGCAGACAGGAAAAGCGCAGTACGAATTTTGTGTGACCACACATGCGTGGATTCTTCCAATGCTTCAATCATCAGCACCACATCCTTCTTGGGATCGAAGCCTGCAAAGGCTGAAGATTGGTGATCAAGCTGATCGCCCAAAATGAGGATGAGGTGGCGAACGTTGGCTGGAAACTTCATGGTTGTGATTGTGCGCAGTTTGTAAAAGCACAGTACAGCAACAGGGCATGCTACATTGCGCGGCATGCAAGAGAGCCTGCCCACCCGTGAACCCGTCACCGCCTACATTGCCTTGGGTGCCAACCTAGGCGATGCGCAGGCGACTGTTCGATTGGCGATGGTGTCGATAGCGCAGTCGCCGGGTGTTGAACTTATCTGTGCTTCATCGCTGTATCGCACCGCGCCTGTAGAAAGCTCAGGGCCGGACTACATCAATGCTGTGGTGAGGGTTTCATGCACAATGCCGGCGTATTCATTGCTGAGTTTGCTACAAAAAACAGAGCGTGCTGCGCAGCGAGAAAGACCGTATCGTAACGCGCCGCGCACTTTAGATTTGGATTTGCTGCTGTACGGCAATGCGCAGATTCAAAGCGAGACGCTCACCGTGCCGCATCCGCGCATGTGGCAGCGCGCCTTCGTGCTCGCGCCCTTGAGAGAAATTGCGCCGCAGCTTGTGAGTGATGCGAAGTGGCTAGCAGTGAGTGATCAGCGCATTGAAAAGCTGTGAACAATTTTCCACGGCCGTGATTTATGGCAAAACGCGCTGAATGAATGCATCAATGGCTTGTGCGGCTGCCGTTTCTTTGCCGCGCCATTGCGCATCAGCGCCCGCGATTTTGGTTTGTGCAGAGCCTTCAAAGGCCAACTTGATCAAACCAGCGCGTCGCCATGCGGAGGAGACGGTGACGGGGATGTCTTGCTCGCCATACAAGTCAAGAATCGGAAAGGGATAGTTGCGCATGGCCCATGAATAATTGCCGGTGAGGGAGATGCAAATCCAAGCCTGGTAGGGAGAGGATTTCGCTTCGATGTTAGTCTTCATCAGTTCATCGAAATACACATTGGCCATCCAAGCGCCCATGGTGTGGCTGGCGAGCACGACGCGTGTGTGCCCCTGCTGACGCAGCCAAACTGCGGCGTTTTGTAGCCGGGCGCTGGCTTCGGGAAATTGCTTGGGGAAGTAATCATCAAGCTGTGCGTCTCGGGCGGCAATCGGCATTTGAATGGCCAGTGTGGTGTAGCCCAGATCATTCAGGCGCTGGCGCAGTTGCCCGGTCAGGCCATCGTCTGGATGCGTGCCCACGCCATGCGCGAGCACGATGGCTGGGCGCTTGGCTTGGCCTTTGGCATGGATTGCCATGAAGGCCGGCAAATCTTTGCTGCCAGAGGCCGCTGGATGCGCAATCTGCACCATGTCACCCACCAAGAGTTGCGCTGCAATGTCTTGCGCGAAACGTTTCTCGCGCGCGTAGTCGCTGTGCTGCGCATGCGCGGGCAGGTGAACGAGGCCAAGCCAAGTGATGGCGATCAAGGTGGAGATCGAGATGGCGCGGATAAGTAGGCGTGACGTCAACATCGTAGAGAGTATGAGGCAGCCAAGGTTTTTTTGCCAGCCGCTGATGCTTACGTATGCGCAGCGCGTGGGCATGTTGAGATCGGTGGGATCACGGTGCGGGCTTCTGCGGCTTGAGTTTCAGCACGCCTGTGGAGAGCGCTGTGCCCAAAACAATGATTGCGCCACAGACAATCATGGTGAGCGTGATTTTTTCGTTCAGGAGGATCGCGCCATAGGCCACGCCGAACACGGGAATCAGAAAAGTCACGGCCACAGCGCGCGCGGGCCCGGCGCGTTCGATGATTCGGAAATAGAGCACATAGGCGACGGCGGTGCAGAAGAAGGCCAGCAATACAATCGCGCCCCAAGCTTGCAGGCCGGGCATTTGTGTGGGCATGGTAATCAGGCCGGGCACGCCCAGCAAAAGCGCTGCGCCGATTTGGCTGCCTGTGGCGCTGGCCAAGGGCGGCACGCCGGTGAGGTATTTCTTGGTGAAGCTGGCAGCGATGCCATAGCAAAGCGTGGCGGCAAGACAGGCGATCACAGCAAGGGCGGGCGCGGCCGAGCCTTCTTTGAAGGTGGCTTTGTCCCACGAAAGTGCGGCCACGCCTGCAAAACCAATCACCAAACCCAGAATGCGCGAGCTGGCAGGCTTGTCTTTGAGCCAGAGCCAAGCCACGAGTGCGCCCCAGAGTGGCACGGTGGCATTCAGGATCGAGCTCAAACCTGTGGTGATGTGCAGCACGGCAAATGAAAAGAGGGCAAAAGGGATGCCGCTGTTGAGCATGCCGACGAAGAGGATCGGTTTGTAATTTTTCTTCAAAGCCTCCAACTGCCCGCGCCAGACGAGCAACGGCAATAAAAATGCGCTAGCAAGCAGCACGCGCAGGAAGGCGGTAAGGAACGGGCCGAAATCTGCTGCGCCCAGCTTCATGAGCAAGAAAGATGCGCCCCAAATGGCGGCTAAGAGGATGAATTCGATGGCGATTGGCATGGGTTAGTTTGCTCGGGCTAGGGTGGGAAAAAAATGCCGGACGCGAAGGGCGCGAAAGTGACGCGAAAGACGCGAAAAAAGAGAAAAACTATATTCTTGAAATTAACACGGTTGACTTGGACGACTCATGAAAAATCTGCTGCTATTGATGCAGCTTTGATGGGTATTTTTCGCGTCTTTCGCGTCACTTTCGCGCCCTTCGCGTCCGGTATTTGCGGAAATTCTCAAAGCAGCAAACCCTCCAACCGAAGCAAAGCCACCTTCCTCTCCAACCCACCCGCATAGCCAGTCAAAGAGCCATCGCGCCCGAGGACGCGGTGGCAGGGCACGAGGATGCCTATTGGATTGCGACCCACCGCTGCGCCTACAGCCCGCACCGCCGCTGGTTTACCGATCTGCGCGGCCACAGCGCCGTAGCTGGTGGAGCCGCCCATCGGTATCTTCAGCAGAGCTTGCCAGACGCTTTGCTGAAAGGCTGTGCCCTGCTTAAGATCGAGTGGGAGCACAGTGCCCAAGCTGAAATCTTGCGCATTCATTTGGCCTGCAAAGTAGCGCGTGAGTTGACCGATCGCAGCTTGCATGTAGCGATGCTGGCCGCGTTGCCAGCGCTTCGCATCAGAGAAATCTGGCAGATGTTTCTGCCCTTCAAACCACAAGCCACTCAAGCCTTGATCGGAAGCAGAAAGCCAAAGTGCGCCCAGAGGAGATGGAAAACTGTGCAGGAAGTGTGCTGTGTGTGTACCCATGATTTTTAAAGGTTTTTATGGCTCTAGCCGTTATAAATTGTGCATAGTTTGCTATCAAAGTAATAGTAAATAGCAGGCAAAACTTTCATTTTGTAAGCCCTGCCCAGATGCGAAACACGGCATAGCTGCGCCATGGCCGCCAAGCTTGTGAGGCAGCTTCTGCCAAGCGCGCACGTTTGACGGGGCTGATTTCGTGGCGCAAGCTCATTGCGTTGTGCAGCGCGATATCTCCCGCTGGGAATGCATCAGGCCAGCGCAGGGCGCGCATGGCGATGTATTGCGCCGTCCAGTCGCCAATGCCAGGTAAAGCTTTGAGTTGCTCGATGACTTGCAGCGGTTGGGGCGGTGAATTCAAATTCAACGCGCCGCTGGCCACCGCGCGAGACAGAGCGATCAACGCGGCTTGACGTTGTTTGACGATGCCCAAAACGCCCAAGCTCTCAGGCGTGGCATTTGCTAAGGTTTGCGGCATGGGGAAGCAGCGCGTGATTTGCGGCCAAGGCGTTTGGATGGGTTCACCAAAAGTTTGCAAGACGCGCTGTGTGAAGGTGCGACCTGCGGCCACCGTGACTTGTTGGCCGAGGATCGCGCGCACAGCGATCTCAAAGCCATCCAAGCTGCCGGGCACGCGCATGCCTTCGCCGCCTTTGAAGGATTGAGCGAGCGCTGAATCAACGGCGAACGGGTCTGCGTCCAGATCAAAAGCGGCGCGAAGCCGCTGCGTGATGAGCGGCAAGGCGGGAGCGAGTTGGTCGCTCAGCTGGATGCGAAGCACGTTTTTCTCAAGATCCGGCGTGGCTTGCAGCCAGCCGCGCAGGGTTGCAGTGCCGCGCGCGCTGGTGTGCGAGATGCACAGGCTGCGAACCATGCTTGGCGTACAAGATTTTAAAGAAAATGGGTTGATTGCCCTTATAGAGTCTGCGGTGTTTGCTATGAATTCCATAGTATCGAGTTGGCGCTGCTGCCAGAAGGCAAGGAGCGCTTGGGCATCATACGGTGGGCGAAAACCCAGTTGCAAGCGGATGCTGCCTTGTATCTTTTCAAGACTGCGGCTGGGTGTATCTGCCTGCGACGATGCATCCTGCGCCAATTGTTTGCGCAGCCGTGTGGGCGGCATGCCGTAATGCTGCAAAAATGCCGCGTTAAAGCGCCGCAGGCTGCCAAAGCCACTGGACAGAGCCACATCTTGGATCGGCAAGCGTGTGTCTGTCAGCAAAGCCTTTGCAGCAAGCAGGCGGCGTGTTTGCAGAAATTGCAGCGGGCTCACCCCCAAATGCGCCTCCACAATGCGCCGCAAATGCCGTTCGCTGATGCCCAGCTTGGCCGCGATCTGCGCGATTGAGGTGTCATCTCCAGCGATGGCCGCATCGCCGAGCAGTTTCACCGCTTGCGAAGCCAAGATGTTGGATGCATCTTCGGTGGACCACACCGGCTCGTTGCGCAGAGGCGCAAGCTCAGGCCGGCAGCGCAAACAAGGTCGAAAGCCCGCGCTTTCAGCCTGCGCCGCATGCATAAAAAAGCGGCAATTCTCCCGCTTGGGCGCTTTCACGCGGCACACTGGCCGGCAGTAAATTCCCGTCGAAGTCACTGCTGTAAAAAACTGCCCATCAAAGCGGGCATCACGGCTTTTCAGGGCGAGGTAGCAGGCTTCGTCGTTGATGGTGGCTATTGGCATGAAGGCAATGATACGCCTGTGCATCGACTTGACTCGCCGTTTTCGGACATGTGATAGGACATGAAAAAACCCCGCCAGTTTGCACTGGCGGGGTGATAGTGGGTAGAAGCAAATCAGTCGAATGTGCCTTGGATACGTCCGACGTTGCCATCGCGGTTGGTGAACAGCAATTCAATGAAACCGAAGTTTGGTGTGCCGATGTTGCTATTGAGCGCTGCTTGATTCATGGTGAAGAAGGTCGCAGTGGGCGCAGGATAGTAAACATTGAGCTGTCTGCTTCTTGGCCAAGTATTTGGAGATACAGCGGCAGGTGTAGGCCCTTGCACAAAATATAGCGCATTGCCCACGGAGTAGCGCGTGCCATCTGGCAATGCCCCAGTCGGAGCGAGCCAGCTAAAGTCAAGCGTGAATGCTGACTTATTGCGAATCTGCGCTGCAAGCTTAGAGTCCGTGTCACCCGTTCCTACAACAGAAGTCACAGTGGCATTGGTGATATCAGGATAGGAAGCGCCAGAAGCCAATGTAGCGGCGGAGTAAGGTAATTTCCCAAGGGCATAGCTTATGGTGGCAATAGGTGTGCGGGTAGCAAAGCCATTGACAGTTTCCCAGCCGTTGTCGTTGTAGACTTTGATGGTGTAAACACCGCCCGCTACAAAGCCGAGACTATTGAAGAAGCTGTCTGCGGCTGCGGGGGTGGCGTAGTTGAATGCACCGTAAGTGTTACCGCCAGCGCCATTAGCTGGGCAATTTGCGGTAGCTGCCGTTGCATAGTTGCCATCGCTTGCCGAGATTCGGCACATGCGGAAAGAGTCTATGTCTCTCCAGTCAACAGCATTGCCGACTTTGGCCGCGAACAAGGCATTGTCACGAAGCAGTCTGGGCGAAACAGCGATGAAGGTGGTAGTAGCGCCGCTAGATGAATTCAAGCCAGGGCCAGAGATGGTGTAGTAAGTGGCAACGTTGGCAGGGTCGCGCAGGGTCAGTTCTACGTATTTGTTGTGATAAGTCGGTGTGGCCTTAGGCAGGCCATCAGCGAGGTTGTAGCGATCTACGATGTCGTTGCTTGCCGTAATGGAGAAATCAACAATCTTACGATTGCCATGAAAACGCCATTGCGGTTTGTTCTCGGATGTTGTACACGCGCTGCCATTGGCCATACGTGAGCCCGCAGAGCTACCGGAGATGATCGTATTCGTAGCCTTGAGGTTTTTCGTACCGTCTGCGTAGTGAACATCAAACTCAATATCAATTTCACGGCGCTGGGTCAGATCAGCGTTCGTGCTGGTGCGTTCTGCCAATACCGTCACTGTGCCATTGACGCGAGTTGAGTTCAGGTCAAACAATCGACGTGCTTGGTTGTCTGTGCGAGAGTTCCAGTCGGTAACTAGGTAGTCTTTGCTGGCGCCGTCTGCAAGATAGCAACCGTCAAGCAAAGCAAAGTTATCAGCCCCGGCTGCTTTGAAGCTGGTGCGTGTCGTGTCAAAGCTTCGCAGGAATTCTCGCGCAATCTGTTGAGCTGATGCAGCTGATACGGCTGGCGGCGTGAGGTTGCCGGTGCCTGTGCCTTGAATCACGCCAGTGATGGTGCCGGTGACAGTGCCAGTGACAGTGCCAGTGACTGTGCCGATGACCGTGCCAGTGACCGTGCCATTCACAGTGCCAGTTACTGTGGCTGTGCCGACTGAATTGACGGGGCTGTTGGTCACGTTGGTTGTGGTGGGGCTGCCAGAGACGCTTTGCGTGACTGTGCCTGTCACTGTGCCATTGATTTGGCCTACTGAGGTGCCTATGCTTGTGCCGTTAGCCACGCCAGTGGATGTGCCGCTAACTACGCCAGTGGTTGTGCCGTTGCCAGTTCCTACCAAAGTGCCTTCAACGATGCCGGGGACTGGGCTATTGGCTGCAACGTTGTTGATCGGTGTACCGCCGCCCCCGCCCCCAACACCACCACCATCACCACCGGAGCTGCTGCCGCCTCCGCCGCAAGCGCTAAGAATGAGCAGGCAAGAGAAGACTGCGGCAAGCGACATCTTTCTTGATACCTGTGAAAAGTTAAGTTTCATGATTTTTTCTCCAAGGTTAAATGACCATCGAAGCTGGACTTGTCGCTTTAGCTAATGCGCACAACGTGCTTTGATGTAAGGTTTATAAACATGACCCCTCGCGCTGTCATCATCAGAATTGGGGGTATCGATGTAAATTCATCAGTTCTGAGGAGGTGTTTGGTTGTTAAAAAGCGCAGGTCTTGGCCTTTGCATGCACGCATAGTTTTCTTGCGGTTTTGGATTCAGTGTTAACCCGCCATGTCGCTAGCGGCTAACATCACGACATGCTCAAAAATTCCGCTGAAATCACGCCCCGCCGCTACGACTGCATCGCCTTCGATTGGGATGGCACGCTGTTTGATTCCACCGCCATCATCGTGCGTTGCATTCAAGAGGCGGTGGTCGAGGTGGGTGGGGCGAAGCCAGCCGATCAAGCGGCCTCTTACGTGATTGGTTTGGGGCTGATGCAAGCATTGGCGCATGCCGCACCCGATGTGCCGAAGGAGAAATATCCGCAACTAGGCGAGGCTTACCGCCGCCAATGGGCTTTGCATGTGGATGACATCAGTTTTTTCCCTGGCACGATGCCGATGCTGCTCTCCTTGCAGACGCGGGGGCATAAATTGGCGGTGGCGACGGGTAAATCGCGCCGTGGCTTGGATGAGGTCTTGCAGCGCGAGCTGGAGGGCATGAAATTAGCGCATCTGTTTGACGCAAGCCGCACCGCTGATCAAACAGCAGGCAAGCCCGATCCGTTGATGCTGCATGAGTTGATGGAAGAATTAGCCATCCAGCCCGAACGCATGCTGATGATTGGTGACACCACGCATGATCTGCTGCTCGCGCGCAATGCGGGTGTGGCCAGCGTGGGGGTGAGCTTTGGGGCGCATGCGCATGAGGAGTTTGCGCAGTACGAGCCTTTGTTTGTGGCGCACAGCATGCGTGAGCTGCATGATTGGTTTTTGGAGAATGCTTGAATGAGTGAACCGATCATTCCCTTGTGTAACAGCGCTGATCTGCTGAGCGGCGGCAAGGCCGTGCCGTTTGACGTGAATTTTGCAGGGCAAACCTGCACTGCCTTTGCGATTCGCTACCAAGGCGCGGTGCATGCCTATCTGAACCGCTGCACGCATGTGGCGATGGAACTCGATTGGCAGCCGGGGCAGTTTTTTGATGACACGGGGCAATGGCTGCTTTGCTCCACGCATGGCGCGGCATACAAGCCTGATACGGGGGGATGCGGTGGCGGGCCGTGCCGGGGCGGTTTGGTGAAAATACAGCTTGTAGAGCATGATGGCGTGGTGCATTGGCAAACCGCTTACAACCTGAAACCGCTTGATTTTTAAGGTGCGGACTCCGATTCGGTGGACAATCGCGCTATGAACGACACTCCCACCCCGCAAGACAAAACCCCCGCACCTTCTGCCTCACCCGCTGACATGGATGCCGTGCTGTATGAATCTCTGAAGAAAAATCAGTCAAATCAGCCAGAAGCCGTTATAGATTCTGCTAAGAGTGCTATTAAATCAGGAGCATCTAATGAACCAGGTTGGGAGCGCGCCACCTTAGAAAAACTGGCCTTCGCCGCACTCAACGAGCAAAAAGCCACACGCCGCTGGAGAACCTTTGTTCGCCTTGCGTGGTTGGCGTTTTTCGTCATCTTGGTTTGGCTGATCTGGAGTCCATCGCGCAGCGGCCCAGGCGCAGCAGACATGAGCGCGGCGCACACCGCCGTGGTTGAGATCAAAGGCGAGATCATGTCGGGCGGCGATGCCAGCGCGGAGCATATCGTGAGCGCTTTAAAGAGCGCGTTTGAAGACAATGCGGCCAAAGGCATCGTGTTGCTCATCAATTCCCCCGGCGGCAGCCCGGTGCAGGCAGGCATGATCAACGATGAAATCCGTCGCTTGAAGGCAATTCATAAAAAGCCGATTTACGCCGTGGTCGAAGAAACCTGCGCCAGTGCCGCGTATTACATCGCTGTGGCCGCAGACGCGATTTATGTGGACAAAGCATCCATAGTCGGCTCCATCGGCGTGCTGATGGACAGCTTTGGCTTCACTGGCTTGATGGAAAAACTCGGCATCGAGCGCCGCCTCATGACGGCGGGTGCCAACAAAGGTTTCCTTGATCCTTTCAGCCCTCAAACCGAGCCGCAAAAAGCGCATGCCCAAGCCATGCTCAACCAAATTCATAAACAGTTCATCGACACCGTGAAAGCCGGTCGCGGCAAAAAACTCAAAGAAACCCCCGAGATGTTCAGTGGCCTGTTTTGGAGCGGCCAACAATCCATTGAACTGGGCTTGGCCGATGATTTTGGCACGCTAGATACTGTGGCCCGCGACGTGATCAAAGCCGCCGACTTGGTGGACTACACCCGCCGAGAAAACGTCGCCGAGCGCTTGGCCAAGCGCTTTGGCGCGGCGATGGGCGAAGGCGCTTTCAAAGCGGCGAAGGCTCTGCCGCAATTGCGTTGATTGTTCAGCTGCGTTAAGCAGCTTGTGCAGCAGGCACGGTTTGCAATTGCTTCACGGAAGAGCGGGCAATGATCCAAAGCTGCAAGCAAAAACCTGTAGCAGAAAGCCACAGGCAGGCAATTTCAGCGGTGTGATTTTGTGCGGATGCGCTCCAGTGGCTTGCAGCCATGCCCACTGCTGCGCCCAGCAGAGCGCCCACGGGGCGAGCGCCCATATTCACCGTGAGAAAAATCGCCGTCACGCGCCCGAGCACAGGCGAAGGGGTGATGCTCTGGCGCAGCGTGGTCGTGGTGATCGTCCAGATGATCGGGCCCACGCCGAAGATGAAAAACGACACGCAGGCCAGTATTTGTGCGGCTATAGCGGAAAGCCACTGCGTTGTAACCAGCCCCAAAATGGCGACCACAGAGCACAGCGGCCCCAGCAAAATCGCCTTGCCCAAAGCCATACGCGCCATCACCCCTGTGGCCAATAGTGCGCCCACCACCATACCCACACCGTAGGCTGCCAAGCTCAGGCCCACGCGGTCTGCCGACATACCCAAGGCGCGCATCGCATAGGGCACATAAGCCGCATGCAACACAAACCAAGAAATATTCCAAGCCACCGAAGTGAGCAAAATCGCACGCAGCCAATCTTGCTGCCATACCACTTGCCAGCCATCGCGAAGCTCTTGCATCGGGCGGCGCTGCACAGTGCCTCCAAAATCACGTTGCTCGGAAAGCTGCCACAGCAGCAGTACCGCGCTGGCAGAGAGCACCGCAGCCACCACGAAAGCCGCTGATGCGCCAGTCCAAGCGACCAAGGCGCCGCTAAGCGCAGGGCCTGCGGCAAACGCCGCGCTCCTCGCAAGTTCAAGCTTCGCATTCGCTCGCGGTAATTGCTCACGCGCCACAAGGCTGGGCACAAACGCAGGCGCCGCCACGCTGAAAGCTACTGTGCCCGTTGCGCCTAAAAAGCCAAGCAAGGCCAGCAGCATCAAGGTGCTCGCGCCGGTCAACGCGCAAAGCAAAAGCCCAAGCAAAGCCAGCGTGCGCGTGATTTCCGCCACACGCATGATCAGCGGGCGCGAAATGCGATCTGCCAGTATCCCAAAGGGAATCGCTAGTAAAAAGAAAGGCAAGGTCTGCGCCGCAGCCAGCAAACCAATCTGCTCCGCGCCCGCGCCGAGGCTGAGCACAGCAATCATTGGCACAGCGGCCAAGCTGATCTGCTCAGCAGATTGCGCCATCAAATTCGCCACAGCTAAATTCCAAAAGCGCTTGGGAAGCGCAGATGCGTTGTTGTTTGTCATGTGCTGTTCATCATGCCTCAAAGCGCGGGCAGAGCTGGCTGTTTTCGGACATCACATGCAGCGAAGCGATTCCAATGCGCTTTATCGTTGCGGGGATTCATTGACATCATCTCTGTAACGCATACAATGCAATGTAATACAAAATGGATATGCCACTATGCCAGCTCCAGCACAACCTAGTCAACAAACGCGCACGATCAATGTGAGAGTGCCTGTAGGCGTGTTCAATCAATTGGATGAGCTCGCTACAGCCACGGCTCGAACCAAAAGTTTCGTCACCGTAGAAGCGCTCACGAGTTATCTGGAGGCGCAATCATGGCAAGTGCGCGAGGTGCAAGCGGCAATTGCGGAAGCAGATGCTGGTGATTTTGCGACAGACGAACAGGTGAATGCGGTGTTTGCAAAATATGGCGCTTGAATTACGCTGGACGAACCGAGCACTTGGCCGCCTTGATAGCATTGCCGCCTACATCGCCAAAGACAATCCTCGGCGAGCTGAAAGCTTCACGAACGAGCTTCGCAAAAAGGTAGAGATTTTGAAATCCCAGCAAATCGGGACAGCTTGGAAAATCTTCGGCACGAAGCAATACGTGCTTCACCCAAATTACATTGCGATTTACAAAGTCAAAGGTGGGGAAGTGCAAATACTGACGATCTTGCATTCTGCTCAAGAGCAAAAATAAAACGGCAACAGCTTTCGTCTGCGCTTAACCCGCCATTAACTTATGAACCAAATCCGCCGTGGTGTGGGATTTGTACTTGCGCATCAGGCGGGCGCGGTAAATTTCTACGGTGCGGTGGCTGATCAGTAGGTTCTTCGCGGTTTGCTTGGCCGTCAAGCCTTCGAGCAAATAAGCAGCTACTTCGCGTTCACGGGGTGTGAGCTCGGCCTTCACTGGGCGCATGGCGGAGAGATCTTCAAAGCTCCAGATGCCGGCTTCGTGCGGCTTCTTTGTGTTGAGTGCGCGGCCTGTAACGTGACACCAAAACAGCTCGCCGTTGATGCGTTTCATCAGCCGATCATCCGCGTAGCGGCCTTTTTTCCCGTCTTGCCCTAGAAGGGGCGCGATACGCTCGCCGGTGCGCTCGTATTCCTGCACGCTGGGATAGAGCACTGCAAAGCTTTGATTGAGGAGCATATCGCGGCTCGTGCCAAACATTTCACACAGCGCCTGATTGCAATCGACCATCACGCGCTCGCGCGAGAGCGCCAAGCCAATCGGCGCTAAATCAAAAGCAGCTTGATAGTCGATGGCCTGCATCTTGTTTGTCTCCAATACCTTACGAAACTCTACGTATCTATTTACGTAGTATCGTAGCGCATTCGGCAACCAGGCCGCAGGAGACAAACCCGTGAACAAAATCTATCCCAGCGCAACCGCCGCATTGCAAGGCGTGGTGCGAGACGGCCAGCTCATCGCTGTGGGCGGTTTCGGCCTCTGCGGTATTCCCGAGGCGCTGATTGACGCGCTCAAAGACAGTGGCGTCAAAGACCTCACTGCGATTTCAAACAACGCAGGCGTCGATGATTTCGGCCTCGGCAAGCTGCTGCAAACCCGCCAAATCAAGAAAATGATTGCTTCCTACGTGGGAGAAAACAAAGAGTTTGAGCGCCAATACCTCGCTGGTGAATTGGCACTCGAATTCACGCCACAAGGCACGCTCGCTGAGAAGCTGCGCGCAGGCGGCGCAGGCATTCCCGCTTTCTTCACCAAGACCGGCGTGGGCACGCTGGTGGCTGAAGGCAAAGAGCTGCGCGAGTTTGATGGTGAGACCTATGTGATGGAGCTTGCGCTTCTACCGGAAGTCTCGTTGGTGAAAGCGCAAGTGGCCGATAAGAGCGGCAATCTGCGCTTTAACTTGACGGCGCGCAATTTCAATCCCGCTGCGGCCATGGCTGGCAAAGTCTGCATCGTGGAAGTGGAAGAGATTGTTGAAACTGGCGAGCTTGCGCCTGACGATATTCATTTGCCTGGCATTTATGTGCACCGCATTGTGCTCAACGCATCGCCAGAGAAGCGCATTGAGAAAAGAACCATCACTGAGAAAGCAGGTGTTTGATCATGGCCTGGACACAAGACCAAATGGCTGCCCGCGCAGCCCACGAACTCGAAGACGGCTTCTACGTCAACCTCGGCATCGGCATCCCCACACTCGTGGCCAACCATGTGCCCTTTGATAAAGAAGTCTGGCTGCAATCTGAGAACGGCATGCTCGGCATCGGCCCGTTTCCCACGGAAGATGAGGTCGATGCAGACCTGATCAACGCTGGAAAACAAACGGTGACCACTATCAAAGGCAGCAGTATCTTCGGCAGCCATGACAGCTTCGCCATGATTCGCGGCGGCAAGATTAACTTAAGCATCTTGGGCGCGATGCAAGTCAGCGAAAAGGGCGATCTGGCCAACTGGATGATCCCCGGAAAAATGGTCAAAGGCATGGGCGGCGCGATGGATTTGGTGGCGGGCGTCAAGCGCGTCATCATCTTGATGGAGCATGTCGCCAAGAAAAAAGACGGCACAGAAGACATGAAAATCTTAGCGAACTGCACGCTCCCGCTCACGGGCGTAGGTGTGGTGGATCGCATCATCACAGATCTGGGTGTGTTTGATGTGGTGGCAGAGGGTTTGAAAATTGTGGAGCTGGCCACTGGCGTGACGCGGGAGTTTGTGCAGAGTAAGACGGGTGTGACTTTGCACTGATGCTTCTGCCTCTGTTGAATGCGGAAAGTGGGTTAGGATTGTCAGGCAATGCGATTCCTTCCCGCCTCATTCTTACTGGCTCTTTTTTGCTCGCTGACAACGGCACAACCTATTACGAGCCCTCCACTTGAGTGCCCGCAATGCGGCGATTGGGATATCACACGAGCGCAGCCAAGCGGCTCGGTTGGCGAACGTCTGAGCATTGATTCCGAGCGAGTCATCATTCCTACCTGTGGCGAATTTGCTGTAACCGTAGTCAATCAGGGTATGACTGCCAGTGTCGATGGCTACCGAACTTATCGAGTCACGATGGCTCTACAGCCAAGACTGGTCGAACGCCTATGCTCAACTTCTCCCGAGGCATCCATTCGTCTAGAAATGGAAATTGGTGTTGGTCATAGACAAGATGGAGGAGTTGCCGATTTTCAAGTCTATAAGCGTAGTCAAGCAGCCCCCTTACTTGTTGCTGGAGCATGGAATTTCAAGCGTGATAACCCATGCGATTCGGGATCTGGTAGGGGATCTGCGATGTGCCAGCAGTTTTATAACGCAAGAACTTACAAGACGCTAGCTGTCGAGGTTTACGACGCGCAAGCAAACATTAATCCGCAGGTTTCTGCTGCACTAGCCAAGCAATTTAACGTCGCGACGTTTGCGGCCGACGTATTTCGATTTTGTCGTGACCGGGAAGCGAATAGTGGCGGCGGAACGTGGCCTTATGCTTGGGCTTTAACTTGCCAGGCGAAAAGACTAGACGACAAACTCGCAGAATTACGCGCATGGCGCAGTTGCTTAGATCAAAAGCGTAGCAAGTGCCCCACCGTCACCAATAAGTTTGATAAATCCGCTTCAGATGAAAAATGATGAGTGATCTGAATTCTTCGATGAAGCATTTATTGCTTGCAGAAAAAGCACATGCCAAAGCTATCTCGCTGATTGCATATCAGAGGCCCAAGTGCTATGCCGCTGCAGAGTTGAATGCGTTGTGCAATCTCAAAGTGCCTATGCCTGCTGATTTACAAAGTTGGGAAGAAATGGCCGACATGGGTGATGAGGTGCTGCATGAGCACCCTGTGATCGCGGCGCCTAAATAGTTCGTTCAATCGGACATATTTATTTATTTTTTCCATATGTTCTATAATACGAACATATGAGCGATGCAACTCTACCCATTCCTCCGAATTTGCCGTTGGCCAACTCGCCTGCCGAGTTGGGGGCAATCTATCGTCGTGAGCGTAAGGCTTTGGGGTTGACGCAATCGGATGTGGCGAACAAAGTGGGTTGCCGCCGTCAAACCATTGCTGATCTTGAAGCCGGAAAGAATGTGACGACGCTGGTGCTTTTTAAGGCGCTGGGCGTGATTGGCAAGCAGTTGCAGGTCTGTGCGCTTGGCTTGGATTTGGAAAACGTGCGTGACTTCCTTGGGGCTGACTGGGAAGAATGAGCATGGCTACGTCCACCGACTCAGGCAAAAAGATCAAGCAGCTTTACGGCAGCACGCCACAAGGCTTTGCCGGGCGCTTGATGCGCGAATCGCAATTGCAATGGCGCTATGAAAGCACGGAGCCGAGTTGCGCACTGTCGCTAACGATGCCTGTGCGTTTTGCCTCTTATGGATCAAACACACCGCATCCGATTTTTGCGATGAACTTGCCCGAGGGTGAGCAGTTTCATCGCATCCGCACGCGCTTTGCCAAGCAATTTTCTAAGCTAGATGAGATGGCGATTTTGTCCATCGTGGGGCAGAACCAGATTGGCCGTGTGATGCTGGCTGAGGAGCAAGGTCATAGGCGTGAGAGCAAGTCCATGCTGGGTTTGCAAGCTTTGCTCAAGACGAGTGCCAGCGCAGAGCTGTTTGAAAGTCTGTTT
Organism: Variovorax sp.; assembly: GCA_031375105.1. Taxonomy (GTDB): domain Bacteria; phylum Pseudomonadota; class Gammaproteobacteria; order Burkholderiales; family Burkholderiaceae_C; genus JANMDU01. The sequence continues at coordinate 69,578 of JANMHJ010000071.1, read as the reverse complement.
GATCAGTATTACGACGCGGGTATCTCGGGTGCGCAGCCCAAGGTGTTGATTCCAGATGCTGATGTGCAAGCTGTGATCGGGCGAGAAACGGCTCGCATTCCAGACCTCATCGTGAAGACCGGCGGCACGGAGTATCCGCATTTGAGCGCCAACGAATATGCTTGCATGCTTGCGGCTCGAAAAGCTGGCATCGATGTACCTGAGTTTCATTTGAGCGATGACGCATCTCTCTTCATCATGCGCCGCTTTGATTTGATTCCCGGGCAAGCGGGTGAGCCGCAGCGCTTAGGATTTGAAGATTTCGCGGTGCTATCTGGCGCGACTTACGACACGCTGGGTGACTATAAATACCGAGGCAATTACGAAGGCATTGCTGCACTGATTGGGCGCTTATGCCCTACGAATGGCCATTTGCAGCAAGCCAAGTTTTTTGAGTATCTTTGCCTGAGCGTGATGGTGGGCAATGGCGATGCGCATCTGAAAAATTTCGCGCTGCTCTACGAGCATCCAGCCAACCCAGCCAGCGTGCGGCTCTCGCCACTGTATGACGTGGTGACCACGACCGCCTATGACTTTGAAGACCGCCGTACAGGCCTGATGAAGACGGATCGCGAACTGGCGCTCAAGCTCAATAAAAGCAAAAGCCTGCCCACGCGCGATGAGCTTCTGGCTTTTGGCCGCGCGCATTGCCGGGTAAGCCACCCGGCTCGTGTGGTCGAGCGCATTGAAGAGGCCAAGCGCGAAGCTTGGAGTGAGTGCAAAGCGCACTTCCCGCAGGCGATGGCCGAGCGGATGGCGAAAGAGTGGGCGCTGGCGTAGCTAAAAGTCAGCGCAGCGCCAGTCCGGTTACTGTGGCACTAAACCAGATGCTTTCACCAAGTCAGCATGAATCTTGATGTCGCGGGTGATGAGCCGTTGCACATCTTCCGGCGTGCTGGTAGAAACTTCGATGCCGCTTTCGGCGAGTTTTGCGCGGGTCTCGGCATCAAATGCGGCGATCACGGCTTTGTTGAGCTGATCGATGATCGGGCGCGGTGTTTTGGCTGGAGCGAGCAGCGCCATCCAAGCGGATAGATTCAGATCGGCCACGCCAGCCTCCTGCATCGTGGGCACTTGCGGGAAGACAGGCGAGCGCGTGGGGCTCATCACGCCAAGCGCGGATAGTGTGCCTGCTTTGACATGGGGCACGGCCTCTGGCATCACGGCAAACATCGCGTCCACCGTACCTGCAATCGTGTCGTTGATGGCGAGTGCGCCGCCACGGTAAGGCACATGCAGCAGTTTGGTTTGAGTGCGTGATTCAAACATCAGGCCGCCCAGATGCTGTGGGCTTCCGTCGCCAGATGATGCATAGGTGAGTTTGCCCGGCGCGGCCTTGGCAGCAGCGATAAAAGCGGCCACCGTGGGGTACTTCACCTTGTCTTTCACGATCATGACCATGGGCTGATTGACGAGGCGCGATACCGGCACGAAGTCTGCCTCGGGGTCGTAAGGCAGGGTTTTGAAGACGCTTTTGTTGGTGGTGAGGAAGGAAGCGGGAGAGACAGTGAGCGTGTAGCCGTCAGCGGGCGCTTTGGCCACCAGCGGCATGCCAATTTGACCGGAGCCGCCGCCACGGTTGTCCACCACAAATTGCTGGCCCAAAGCAGTGCTCAGCTTCTGGCCGAGCGTGCGTGCAATCATGTCCACACTGCCACCCGCCGGCAGCGCGACGATGAGTTTGACGGGTTGGTCGGGGTATTTGCTCTGCGCGTTTGCTAAACCAGCCAAAGAGAGCGCACTCAGTGCGCCAGAATAGATCAGGGAAGTGCGTCGAGTGAACATGCTTGAATCTCCGAATGTTGATGAAGTGTTGAGCTGTGCATATCTGTCTGGCAAGACAATGGCACACACAAATTCGGTATGCAATTAGCATGCCAAAGTGTATACACTTTCGACTGAGAGTACTTAGCTGCTAGAGATCACATCCACCAGTCGCTGCGCACAGCTCTTGGCCTGGGCGGTATCTTTGGCCTCCACCATCACGCGCACCACAGGCTCGGTGCCGCTGGCTCGGATCAAGACGCGGCTTGTTTGGCCGAATCCCTTGTGTGTATAAGGCTAATCAATTCTCAGATGATGTTCAATTGCAGTAGTAAAAAACATATCAGAAATTTTGAGGCCAGTGACTTATGCATCACCCACTACCTGATTTTTTGCAAAACGATTTCTTCATCTATTCTCGTATTGGTGCCGGGAACATAAACGGAAAACTTAACAATGCGATTGAGCTGTTTTGAATACCAAGCAGTGGCTCGTAGTATCGGCCTAATGTTGAAGCTACCCCGTACCAAGGTGTCGCGAGTACCGGTGAAATTAAATACCAAGGTATCAAATTCACCAGCAGGTACGGTTAACTTCGCTGCTCCGGAGAATTGAGCAGTGAGCTCGAATCGAGAGCCGGGTTCCATATGAATATCGGTATTGATCGTCCACTTGGGCTGTTGAGAGCTCTCTGATGTGACCCAACCACCTATGCCATTGAGACTATCAAGTTCTGACAATATTCGCTGCTTAGATAGGATCACTCGCCCCATCATGTTTTCAGTACGTTGCCCCCCATTGAATACAACAGTGTCACCTTCGAAACGATCTACCTTTAGAATAACACTTTGTTTTAGATTGGTCATACGATCTAAGATGGCATATTCCCACTCTTGCCCAACGTAATAAACGCCGCGCTTTTCAACGTCTGCGCTTGCCCCTGAAGCTACAAAACCAGAATAATTCGGGTTGTTGCGCCTCGCCAAAGCAGTCTGTGATCGCAACGGCACATCAGCAATCCAGCTACCGGGCATAGCGAAGTTCAGGTTTTGGGCGTCACGCATTCCAGATGTGGTGACACCTACGAGCCTGCCTTTAATGTCAAATAGCCCGCCTCCGCTCGATCCGGGAGAAATGGGAGCACTGGTTTGCACCAGTTCGATACTCTTACCGTCTTCGTCGCGCCTGAGTCCTGAAATAAGCCCATCGCTGAGGGTTAGCTCAAGTCCACGTGGGTTGCCGATCGCATAGACCTTTTGCCCAACCTTTAGGCTCTCGGTTGGTACGACTTCCACTGCTGGGGCGTTGAAATTGCGCACCTCAACTTGACAAAGATCGCGCTCGGCATCCGCATGTTGAAGCTTGGCTTCATAAGAAACATTTTCTCGCCTGATCATAAAAGAGGCTGCACGGGCAAGTACGTGGCAGTTCGTAATCAAAATACCTGGCGAAATCACGACTGCACTACCCCGAGACAACGGCCTTCCGCCCTTTTCAAAAGTATGGACAACCCATATGCTGGGAGAAATTTTCTCAAAAAGTTGATCCGCAGATAAATCGTTTGCAATGCCAAAAGTTGCGGTGGTCAACATGCTCAGCGACAGGATAGCTTTAGCGATTGCAGCAGCACATTTCATAAATGACTCACTTCTTAGGTAGCAACGCATCCAGATCGTCAAGAGTTACGGTTCTGGCACGGGGTGGCCGCTCTTCTGTGGGCGGAGGGGGCGCTACATTTGTAGGGCTCGCAACGGATTCGGTACGGGGACCTGTGAAACTCAAGCTGCCAAGCTCATTCTTTGCTTGAACTGGGTCAATCAAGGTTAATTCAATACGGCCCACCATAATGCCCATATTGATGGAAGAGCGAACATAGCGTGTTTCACCGTCTCGAATTGGAATCACGGCTTTCGCGGTCACCTCAGTACGTGCCGAGGCTTCATGCGTACCAGGCTCGACATCAACAAAGAAGAAGCCACCAGGCTTGGACTCGCCAACAACTGATCCATTCAACGAAATATTGGGCTGCATAGCCATACCTACCATGCTGTTGGTGCGGTAAAAGTAAATTCTCCCCTTGTTAACCGGGATGTTGTTGAGTGTTTCCTGCATTTCAGTAGGCTTTAGGCCAGTTGCAGCGCAACCCGTCAAAAATACAAATCCTGCAATAAAAAATACATACGAAGAGATGCGAATCAAACGCTTCGACAAGTACATAAGATTTCCACCTAGTTGCTAGTTTCAGTTGCATAATTATGCAGCACTTAAACAAAATATCGATGATTGACCAATTGTGCTCAAGTGCTATCTGCTAACGCAAAGGACTTTAGAGAGCAATTTAGTCTTATTTCGTTTGCGCTTTACCCTAACGTTGACCGCTTTGGCACTCCATTTCATGGATAGCTCTAGACGTAAGCAACGAGTCAAAGCCGTTGATTCCCCGATGAGTTAGCGCCAGCAAGCTTTAACTCAGCCGTATCACATCCACAAGCCGCTCTGCGCAGCGTTTGGCCTGGGCGGCATCTTTGGCCTCCACCATCACGCGCACCACAGGCTCGGTGCCGCTGGCTCGGATGAGGACGCGGCCTGTTTGGCCTAGCTCGTTTTCAATCTCGGTTTGCATTAGGGCGAGTTTGGGGTCGCCTTTCCAATCTTGTCCGGGCTTCAAGCGCACGTTGATCAGCTCTTGCGGAAAGAGCTGGATGTCACCGAGCAATTGAGCGAGGGATTGGCCGCTGCGCTGCACGGCTTGCAGCACTTGCAGGGCGGAGATGATGCCGTCGCCAGTCGTGTGTTTGTCGAGTGCGAGCAGATGGCCAGAACCTTCGCCGCCTAAGAGCCAGCCGTTTTTCTCGAGTTCTTCGAGCACATAGCGGTCGCCGACTTTGGCGCGGACGAATTGCACGCCTTTGGCTTTCAGGGAGACTTCTACAGCCATGTTGGTCATCAAAGTTCCGACCACTCCAAGCACGGCTTCACCACGATGCAAGCGCTCATTGACCATGAGATAGAGCACCTCATCGCCATTGAACAAGCGGCCATCGCTTGATACGATCTGCAAACGATCCGCATCACCGTCGAGCGCGATACCGTAATGCGCATGGTTAGCCTTGACGCTGCGGATCAGCGCCTCAGGATGCGTTGCGCCCACGCCGTCGTTGATGTTGATGCCATTGGGCTCGCAGCCAATTGAAATGACTTCCGCGCCGAGTTCGTGAAACACTTTGGGCGCAATTTGGTAGGCCGCGCCATTCGCGCCATCGATCACGATTTTCAAACCCTTGAGCGTGAGATCGTTCGCGAAGGTGCTTTTGGCAAATTCAATGTAGCGGCCGGCAGCGTCGTCCAAGCGGCGTGATTTGCCCAAGGCGCTGCTTTGCTCCCACACGGGCGCATCTTTCAAAGCCGCTTCTACAGCCAACTCCCAACTGTCAGGTAACTTCGCGCCCTGGGCACTGAAGAATTTGATGCCGTTATCGGGATAGGCATTGTGACTGGCGGAGATCACCACGCCGAGGCTAGCTCGCAGCGCACGTGTGAGGTAGGCTACGCCGGGAGTAGGCAAAGGCCCAAGCAACACCACATCCACGCCCGCTGAATTGAAGCCGGATTCGAGCGCGGATTCGAGCATGTAGCCAGAGATGCGCGTGTCTTTGCCGATCAATACCGTCGGGCGGCTTTCCGTTTTGCGAAGCACGCGGCCCACTGCATGTGCGAGCTTCAAAATGAAATCAGGCGTGATCGGGGCTTGGCCGACTGTGCCGCGAATGCCGTCGGTGCCGAAATATTGTCTGCTCATGGTGTGGAATCGTTGTGGAGTGCTTTGAGGAATATTTTAGAGCAAAAAGGGCTTATCCCGTTATAGAATCTGCGCACTATGCTATGAAATTAATAGTAAATAGACTGCACTCTAGCAGCTCAATTCTGTACAGTGCGCCACACCTTCAAAGCCTGTACCGTCTCGCGCACATCATGCACGCGCACTACACTGGCACCGCGCTCCACCGCCAATAGCGCTGCCGCCACACTCGGGATCATGCGATCTTTGACTTCGCTCAAACCCGTTACAGCGCCCAGTGAGGATTTGCGGGACCAGCCTGCGAGCAACGGGAAACCCAGTTCTAGCAATTCACGCTGTCTCGTAAGAAGTGCAAAATTCTGCGCGACTGTTTTTCCAAAGCCTATGCCGGGATCGATCACAAGGCGTTGATTCAAGGATACTTGAGATGCTATTTTTTGAGGAAAATTGGCATCTAGCCCTTTTAAAACCTGCGCAAGATGCTCATAAAATAATAGCAAATCATTTTTCACACGCTGCACCACATCTTCGCTTTCAGACATCGGATCAAGCTGCATGGTTTGCGGATCACGGTGCATGTGCATCATCACTAAACCACAGCGGCCATGCTGCATCACTACTTGCCTAGCACTCAATCCTGCTTCATCGCGGCGAAATGCCCAAATATCGTTGATGATGTCTGCACCCGCATCCAGCGCGGCTTGCATCACCTGCGGTTTGTAGGTGTCCACGGAAATCGGTACACCGAGTCTGACGGCTTCGAGCAGCACAGGCATCAAGCGAGCCCGCTCATCTTCGATTGATACGGGCGGCGCGCCTGGGCGGGAGGATTCTGCACCCAGATCTAGCATATCTGCGCCTTGCGAGATCAGTTGCTCGGCATGATGCAAAGCAGCCAAGGGGGAAGCATACTGCCCGCCATCTGAAAAAGAATCCGGCGTGAGATTCACAATGCCCATCACTTTAGGTGCTGACAGATCAACAGAGAAACGCGTGGTTTGCCAAAACATTAACGCATTGTGCCGAAGAATAGGGCAAACAAAAACACAGCCCAAAACCGATACCAAAAAAAACGGGGCACTGGGCCCCGTTCGATCTTGAGCGTGATCTACTCAGGCCGCAGTAGGCGCAGGTTGCGTGACCACAGGTGCACTGCCTGAGCCTCCATCGCCACCACCGCCTTGCGATGGATTGCGCGGCACCCAGTCTTTCGGTGCGGTCGGTGTGCGGCCCGCCATGATGTCGTCAAGATGAGTCATGTCGATGGTTTCCCATTCGAGCAGGGCTTTGGCCATGGCGTGCATCTTGTCTTGGTTTTCTTCGATCAACTTACGCGCCAAGGCGTATTGCGTATCGATGATTTTGCGCACCTCAGCATCCACCTTTTGCATGGTGACTTCGCTCATGTTCGTCGTCTTGGTCACGCTGCGGCCTAGAAACACTTCGCCTTCGTTATCCGCATACACCATGGGGCCGAGGGCTTCGGTCATGCCGTAGCGCGTCACCATGTCGCGGGCGATGGATGTGGCGCGTTCGAAATCGTTGCTCGCACCTGTGGTCATCTGATTCATGAACACTTCTTCTGCGATACGACCACCAAACAGCATGGCGATTTGATTCAGCATGAATTCTTTGTCGTAGCTGTAGCGATCCTTCTCAGGAAGGCTCATCGTCACACCTAAAGCACGGCCACGCGGGATGATCGTCACTTTATGCACCGGATCGCATTTGGGTAGCAAGCGGCCAATCAGTGCATGACCAGACTCGTGATAGGCGGTGTTTTTGCGCTCTTCCTCGGGCATGATCATGCTCTTGCGCTCTGGGCCCATCAAGATTTTGTCTTTGGCTTTTTCAAAGTCCACCATCTCGACCACGCGGGCATTGCGACGCGCGGCCATCAAGGCCGCTTCGTTGCAAAGGTTGGCCAAATCAGCGCCGCTCATGCCGGGAGTACCACGCGCAATCACGCTCGGGTTCACGTCTTGCCCCATCGGGATTTTGCGCATGTGCACATTGAGAATTTGCTCGCGGCCACGGATATCGGGCAGCGTCACATACACCTGACGGTCAAAACGACCGGGGCGCAGCAGCGCAGCGTCCAAAATATCAGGGCGGTTGGTGGCAGCCACCACGATCACGCCGAGATTGGTTTCAAAGCCATCCATCTCCACCAGCATTTGATTGAGCGTTTGCTCGCGCTCATCATTGCCACCGCCTAAACCCGCGCCACGTTGGCGACCCACTGCATCAATCTCGTCAATGAAGATAATGCAAGGTGCATTCTTCTTGGCGTTTTCAAACATGTCGCGCACACGGGATGCGCCCACGCCAACAAACATTTCCACGAAGTCTGAGCCAGAAATCGAGAAGAAAGGCACTTTCGCTTCGCCAGCAATCGATTTGGCGAGCAAAGTCTTACCTGTACCGGGAGGGCCAACGAGCAGCAGTCCGCGTGGAATGCGCCCACCGAGTTTTTGGAAGCGACCCGGATCTTTCAAAAAGTCCACGACTTCTTTAACTTCTTCCTTCGCTTCGTCGCAGCCCGCCACATCAGCAAACGTGACGGTGTTGTTGTTTTCATCCATCATGCGCGCCTTGGATTTGCCAAAGCTAAACGCGCCGCCTTTGCCGCCGCCTTGCATCTGCCGCATGAAATAAATCCATACACCAATGAAAAGCAACATCGGTGCCCAGTTGATCAAAATAGAGAGCAAGAAAGAGCCTTCTTCTGGCTGTGCTGCATTGAACTCAACGCCGTATTTCACCAAATCATTCACCAATTGATAGTCGCCAGGATCGACCAGCGAATAGCGCACGCCATCTTTGGGAACGACCGCAATGACCGAAGGCTTACCTGGGCTGCGCTGGATTTCCACCTTCTTGATTTTGCCGCCGCGCACATCCTCGATGAACTGCGAATACAGCACTTGCGGGCCAGCGGGATTGACGCGGCCTTCAAACTGCTTGAACACCGTGAACAAAATAAGCGCAATCACGAGCCAGACCGCGACTTTGGAAAACCATTGATTGTTGTTCAAAACAAAACTCCGATGCAGACAGCACAGGCCTGCGTTTGACATAAGGTAAGCACTATTTTAGGCTTTTCAAGCCAGCCCGCGCATCCGCAAACACCTTGATGCACAAGGGCTTTCGTGCGGTTTTGCTGTATTTTTCATCCTTTTTCTAGCTCAAGGGCGAGTCAGGCTGTTTTGCATGGCGCTCGGTTTGAGCTCCATACCCACCAAAAAAGTCTCGGAGGATTTATCGCGGCTGGCTTTGGGCTTGATCGGCTTGACCACTTTAAATGTCTTTTTGAACAGCTCCACGAGTTGACTGTAGCCGCTGCCATGGAAGAGTTTGACGACCAAAGCGCCTTCAGGTTTGAGTGTGATGCAGGCGAAGTTCAGCGCCAACTCCACCAACTCGGCCACACGCGCCGAATCGCTTGAAGCCACGCCCGACAAATTCGGAGCCATATCGCTGATGACCACATCCACCACCCGTATATCCCGCATTTTTGAAGCAATATCAGCCTCTGGCCCTTGTGGAATCTGCGTAGACTGCTCTACTTTTGATAGCAATTGTTGGAGCACTTCATCGGTTGAAAAATCCCCTTGGATGAATTGCACAGCTTCAATCGGTGCCATTGGCAAGATGTCTAGCGCGATGATCACACCATTCAATTCGCCCACGGCCGCACCGCCGCCTTTGCCTTTGCTTTCGTCTTTTGGGGCGAGTTTGCGCCGCGCATATTGGCTCCAAGCGCCCGGTGCACTGCCCAAATCGACGATGACTTGACCTGGCTTGAGCAGCTTCAATGCTTCGTCAATCTCCTTGAGTTTGTAAGCGGCGCGGGCCCGATAGCCGTCTTTCGCCGCCATCTTCACGTAAGGATCGTTGATATGGTCGTGCAGCCAAGCTTTGTTGACTTTTTTGGATTTGGTTTGTACTTTCACCCCATAATTGTCCCATGTCTACACGACAAGCCACCAAGGAAGTATTCCCATGCCAAAAATAGAACTCACCATCCAAGAACGCAAAGCCATCCGAGCTGATGCGCATCACCTCGATCCGGTCGTCATCGTTGGCAATGACGGCCTGACTCCGGGCGTACAAAAAGAGATCAATTTAGCGCTCAATTCGCATGGCTTGATCAAGGTGCGCGTGACAGGAGACGACCGCGCCGCCCGCGAAGCGGTCTATCTCAAACTTTGCGACGACTTAGGTGCTGCGCCGATTCAACACATCGGCAAACTGCTGGTGCTCTGGCGACCCATGCCTGAGAAGGGCAAAGGCGAAAAAGCCTTCGATGAAGACCGCCTGCCGGCTCCCAAAGATGTCAAATTCGCCAAAACCAGCCGCTCCACAGGCCGCAGAGAAGTCAAAACCCTGCGCGTACTCGGCAACGAACGCGTCACACGCGGCGGGAGCGTGAAACGCGCGAAGCCGAAGATGAAATCTGTGAAGAAGACCGGGCGGGATTGATCCTCAGTACACCGCATCATGATCACCGACATTGATCGGAGTGATGGTTTTTCCTTCGATCAAGAACTCCAATGTGATGCGGTAAGACAAATTGATGGACACAGAATGCAAGCCAGCGAGTTGACCTGATACGGCATGTAGACGCAGTGAGGGATGAAACGGGTTGGCTTCCAGCAGCGCTATTGTTTTGAAATATTGCGCCTTGAGATCAGGATGTTTTTTTAGAAACTGCACCAAGCGGTTCATGTAGCGCGGTGTGAGATGTAGTTCATGGTTCTGAGTCGCGAGTGTTTTGATCTCTGGATTTTCCGGCTTGGCTTTCATGTCAAGCTTAGGCGCGTTTGGCTTTTGGCCCGGCACCAGATTCTTCGCTCAAAGCTTTTTCTACCGCAGCTCTGTGCGACTCGGCGGTGTGAATTTCATAGCGGCCTGCCGCAATGTCAGCGCGCGATTGCGCCAGCGCAACATCCAACTCACATTCACGCAAAAAATGATATTGCTCTAAGGGCATCACCACATAGCGCTGCTGGCCACGCACAGAGATGGTGGCTTCAGTTTGCCCGTTGAGGCCAGCTTCGATGGCGGCAATACCTTTGGTTTTTAGATCGTTAGCAGCGATAGATAGCATGATTTAAAGTACTTTAATGAATGCGATGAATCGTGTGATTCTAAAATTCCTTCTGTAACTTGTCAATGCAAGCCCACTCTCCATTCCGACTATTCGTTAGATGACTCCCCAAAAGTCGCGACTATTCGGGAATACGTTCCAATTAAGTCAGAAATCTCAGATCGAGAAAGAATAACCAGCTTGTTATCATGCTTTAAGCCCTTATTTCCGCACCATGACATCAACCAACCCCCTCCTCGATTTTTCCGATCTTCCTCAGTTTGCAGCGATCCAGCCCAGCCATGTGGCGGGCGCGGTGGAGGCGCTGATTGCCCAGTCTCAAGCTGCGTTGGATATAGCAACGGCACCTGACTTCCCTGCCGACTGGAAACAGCTCTCGGCCACGCTGGACGTGCAGACGGAGAAGCTCTCACGCGCTTGGGGCGCAGTGGGGCATTTGAATGCGGTGATGGATACGCCTGAGCTGCGGGCGGCTTACAACGAGGCGCTGCCTAAGGTGAGTGAGTTTTATACGGTGCTGGGCTCGGATGAACGTTTGTTTGCGAAATACAAGGAGATTGATGCGGCTGCGCTCAATGCTGAGCAAAAAAAGGCGCACAGCAATGCATTGCGCAGCTTCAAGCTGGGCGGCGCAGAGCTGCAAGGCGCGGCGAAAGAGCGGTTTGCGGCGATTCAAACCAAGCAATCTGAACTCAGCCAAAAATTCAGTGAAAACACCTTGGATTCCACGGAAGCTTTTGCGTATTTCGCCAACGAAGAAGAGTTGGAGGGTTTGCCAAGCGATGTGAAATCTACGGCTCGTCAATTGGCTGAAAAAGAGGGCAAAGTAGGCTACAAACTCACTTCGAAAATGCCTTGCTATCTGCCTGTGATGCAGTATGCGAAAAGCAGCCAGTTGCGCAAGACGCTATACATGGCGCACAACACCCGAGCGAGCGAGTCGTATGAAGCCGGTAAGTTTGACAACACGCCGATCATGCGCGAGATATTGGCGCTGCGCCAAGAAGAAGCCAAGCTCTTGGGTTACGACAATTTTGCGCAAGTCTCGCTCGTGCCGAAGATGGCCAGTTCGCCCGAAGAGGTGGTGAGCTTCCTGCGTGATCTGGCCCAACGCGCGAAGCCTTTTGCGGAAAAAGACGTGGCCGAGATGCGCGATTTTGCTTCAAAAGCATTGGCAATGCCCGATCCGCAGGCTTGGGATTGGCCTTTCATTGGCGAGAAGCTGAAAGAAGCAAAATATGCGTTCAGCGAGCAAGAAGTAAAACAGTATTTCATAGCACCGAAAGTGCTGGCAGGGCTGTTCAATATCATTCAGACGCTGTTTGAAGTCGATATCCAAAAAGACGAAGCGCAAGTGTGGCATCCGAAGGTGGAGTTTTATGCTTTGATGCGCGCAGGTCAGAAAATCGCCCAGTTTTATCTCGACTCACCGGCACGAGATGGTAAGCGTGGTGGCGCGTGGATGGACGATGTGCGTGCGCGTTGGCTGCGGCCTGATACGGGCATCCTGCAAATCCCGGTAGCGCAGCTCGTTTGCAACTTCGCCGATGGCGTGGATGGCAAGCCCGCGCTGCTCACACATGATGACGTGATTACGCTGTTCCACGAATTTGGCCATGGCTTGCATCACATGCTCACGCGAGTACAAGAGCGCGATGTGAGCGGCATCAGTGGCGTGGAGTGGGATGCGGTGGAGCTGCCGAGCCAGTTCATGGAGAATTTCTGCTGGGAATGGGATGTGCTCAAGCACATGACGGCGCATGTAGACACGGGCGCACCGCTGCCGCGCGAGCTGTTTGACAAAATGCTCGCCGCGAAGAATTTTCAGAGCGGTTTGCAGACCTTGAGGCAAGTGGAGTTTTCTTTGTTCGATATGCTGATGCATATGGAGCCTGACAGCACGCAGGCCGATCCGCTCACGGTGTCTCGCGCTGCCCAGCGCGAAGTGGCGGTGTTGCCACGGCCTGAAGAAGTGCGCCAGCCGCACAGCTTTGGGCATGTGTTTTCCGGCGGCTATGCGGCTGGTTATTACAGTTATAAATGGGCCGAATTGCTCAGCGCCGATGCCTATGCTGCCTTTGAGGAAGCGGCTACGCAAAGTGGGCAAGCCGCTGCGGCGCAGATCGAGGTGGGCCGCAAATATCGCAAAGAAGTGCTCGAAGTGGGCGGAAGTCGGTCAGCCTCTGAGAGCTTTGCCGCGTTTAGAGGAAGAGCGCCGCAGCTTGACGCTCTGTTGCGTCACCACGGCATGGCCTGATAACATAGGCGGTTATCGGGGCATCGGTTGCCAACCGGCGCGACGCAGCATCAGTCACAGTCAGTCACTATGGAGTTACTATGAAAAACGTAGCACTCAGCGCAGTCTTTATAACGGCAATCGCCGCTTTTTCTCCTCAAATCTTGGCGCAGCAGTTGTATCGCATTGTGGGGGCCGATGGGCGCGTGACCTTCTCTGATCAGCCGCCGCCGCCTTCAGCCAACGCGAAAGTCACCGTTGGACGCGGAGGCTCGTTTGCCGAGATCTCCAGCAGCTCTGCACTGCCGTTTGAGTTGCGCACCGTGGTGCAGCGCTTCCCCGTGACGCTTTACACCAGCAAAGATTGCGGTCCGTGTGATTCGGGTCGCAATCTGCTGCGCAGCCGTGGCGTGCCCTTCACTGAGCGTACGGTGGAAAACGAGCAAGATGTCCAAGCTTTGAATCGTTTGTCTGGCCAAACCAGCTTACCCATGGCGACCGTGGGCGGGCAGCAGCTCAAAGGTTTCTCTGATACGGAGTGGACGCAGTTTCTCGATGCTGCGGGCTATCCAAAATCCTCTCAACTGCCTTCGAGCTACCGCGATCCCGCGCCCACGCCCTTGGTGGCGCGTGCAGCGCCTGCGCCAGCTCCCGCACCCGCCCCCGCGGCTCCTGCCGTTGCAGAACAAGCCCCCGCGCCAGCTCCTGCCAACCCGTCTGGCATTCGCTTCTGATCTGAAAGGATTCGTGGGCAGGTCATCTGCCTATGAATCTAAAAGAGGCTAGGGTTTGTACGGTTGTACAAGATATTTGTACGATTGTCTAATTTGGCATGCCTCGTCTTGCCACAAACTCTCTTGCCGCCACTTCGACTCCCGACAAGCTGGATCGCAAGCAAGCCATTTTGTTGGCGGCCGAGCGCTTGTTTGCGCAAAAGGGTTACCACGCTGTGACGATTCGCCAAATTGCCGATGAGGCTGGCGTGCCGCTGGCCTTGGTGGGCTATTACTACGGTGCCAAGCAAGAATTATTTCACGCGATTTTTGAGCATTGGGGCGGTACGATCGAGGCGCGGCTCACGAGTCTAAAGCAGGCCTTGGGGCAAGCCTCTGGCAAGCGCCTGGGGGCCATTGTGGAGGCGTTTATCGCTCCGGTGCTGCGCTTGCGAGCCAGCGAAGAGGGTGAGTATTACGCCTTGCTCGTGGCGCGTGAGCTGATGCATGCCAGTGCTGAAGCAGATCGCGTGTTGCGCGAGTATTTTGACCCGCTGGCGAACGCTTTCATTGATGCCTTACACGAGACGCTGCCCCATGCCAGTCGCAGCGAGGTGGCTTGGGCGTATCAGTTTTCACTGGGCTGCCTGCTGCATCACATCAGCGATGTCCGTATTGAGCGCCTCTCACGCGGCGAGGCGCACGCCAACGATCCACTCACGCAGCCGCTCTTGGCGCGCTTCATCGTAGGTGGCATCAAGGCGGCGTTGCCTAAATAGTTTCTTTCACCCCGTTTGCATTATTTCAACAGGAGACATTCATGAACACATCCCGCCTTTCCCCTATTTCCCGCCGCACACTCATCAGCGCAGCCACGGGCGCAGCCGCTATGACGGTGTTGCCAAGCAGTTTTGCCCAAAGTGGAAAAATCGTTTTCGGCTTCACGGCCGTCACGGATTTCACGTCTGTCTTTGTGGCTGCCGCAGAGGGCATGTTCAAGAAACGCAATCTGGATGTGGAGTTGAAATTCATTCCGCTGAACTCAACGATTCCTGCCGCGATTCAATCTGACTCGCTGCAAATGGGCGGGCCCACACCCTCGGTTTATTTGCAAGCGGTTGATGGCGGGCTTGATCATGTGGTGGTTGCTGGCGGCGGCGTGACTTCCAAAACCATCACGGGTTTTGGCCTCGTAGCCAAAGCAGGCAGCGGCATCCGCAATGCCAAAGATTGCGTGGGCAAGAAGGTAGGCGTGCCGGGGCTGGGCGCGTTTTTACACGTCACGTTCCGTGCTTGGCTCAAGCAAAACGGTGTAGATCACAAGCAGGTCAATTTCGTGGAGGTCTCGTTCCCTCAGCATGGCGATTTGCTGCGCGGTGGCTCCATTGATGCCGTCGTCACGGCTGATCCCTTCATGAGCCGCATCACGGATTCAGGTGTGGGCTATGTGGCCTCTTACTATTCCACCTTTTTAGGGGAAGGCAATCCCACCATCATCTACACCGCCAAGCGCGATTGGGCGCAGAAGAATGCGGCGCAGGTGAAAGCCTTTCGCGAGGCTGTGCAGGAGGCTGCGGCCTTTATGCTTCAGGTGAAGAACAACGACAAGGTTCGCGCTGCGATTGGCAAATACATCAAGCTGCCGCCAGAAGTGCTGGCCAAAGCGCAAATCTCGCCACCTGGCCCGATCGTGACTGAGAAGCAGCTCAACTACTGGGTGGGCTTGATGAAAGATCAAGACATGCTCAAAGGCAGCCCCAATGTGGCGAGCCTGTTGGTGAAATGAGTGAATTTCTATTTACTATGAATTTAATAGCAAGCTGCGTAGATTCTAAAACGGGTAATGCCATAAAACGCTTCAAATCTTCCTTTCAAGGTGTGATGTGAGCGCCGATCTGCCTTTGGCGTTTGAGCAAGTGAGCGTGCATCTGGGTGGGCGCGAAATCGTCTCGCCCAGCTCCTTCGCATTGCAGCGCGGCGAATTCGTTTGTGTGATCGGGCCTTCGGGCTGTGGCAAGACGACGCTGCTGCGTGCAGCAGCGGGTTTTGTGCAGCCCTCTGGCGGGCGCGTGTTGCGCAATGGGCAGGTGGCTCATGCGCCTTCGCGCGAAGTGGCCTTTGTGTTTCAAGACTATGGCCGTGCTTTGCTACCTTGGCGCACGGTGCAGGGCAATATCAGCTTGGCGCTGGAAGCGGCGCAAGTGCCTGCGGCGCAGCGCTCTGAGCGCATCGCCCAGGTGCTGGAGACCGTGGGGCTGGCTGCGCATGCGCAGAAGTTTCCTGCGCAACTCTCAGGCGGCATGCAGCAGCGCGTGCAGATTGCACGCTGTTTGGCGCAGCAGCCCCAGCTCATACTGATGGACGAACCCTTTGGTGCTCTGGATGCCATGACGCGCGAAAGCCTGCAAGACGAGCTTTCGCGCTTAGTGCGCGAGCAAGGGCTCACGGTGATGTTTGTTACGCACGATCTGGAAGAGGCGATTTACCTCGGGGATCGCGTGATTGCGATGCGCACGAATCCTAACGCTGAGCTGCCCAGCATCGCAGCGATGCTGGATGTGAAGATTGCTCGCCCACGCGAGCATCTGAGCACCAAAGAGCATCCTGAGTTTGTGCGGCTGCGGCGCGAGCTTTATCAATACCTTGGTCACTGAAAGCAGCTTGTGTTGAACCTCGTGCGCCCTTTTGTTTTTCCGGCTGTTTTGCTCGGCGCGTTGGAGCTGTGGGCGCGTACGGTGGGCAGCAGCAGCGATTCAGTGGCACCGCCGAGTGCTGCGATGTGGGCTTTACTAAAAGCGGCAGGTGATGGTTCGCTTTGGTTGGCCACGGGCTTTACATTGGGCAGCGCCGCTTTGGGGCTGTTGATGGCGGGTGTGTTGGGCATCTTGATCGGCACCTTGCTCGGCCTGTCGCCCAGGCTGGCGCGGTGGAGTTTTTTGAGTGTGGAGGTGTTTCGGCCTGTGCCTTCCGTGGCCTTGATTCCCTTGGCGATGCTGGTGTTTGGTTTTGGGCTGCGCATGGAGTTGGCCGTGATCGCGTTTGCTTGCTTTTGGCCGATGCTGGTGCTTGCGCAAGCTGCTGCCCGACAAGTCGAGCCGCAGCTGCTGGAAGTGGCGCAAGCGCTGGAGTTGTCTGCATACCAGCAGTTTGTGAGCATCATCTTGCCAGCCATGCTGCCGCGCTTGTTTGTGGCGCTGCGCTTGGGTGTGGCGATTGCGCTGGTGGTGGCCGTGACAGTGGAGATTGCAGCCAATCCGCATGGCATGGGCTATGCGCTGGTGATTGCGCAGCAAAGCTTGGATCCTGCATTGATGCTGGCTTGGTTGATTTGGATTGGCTTGATTGGATTTGCGATCAATGCGCTGGCTTTGAGGCTGCAAGAATGGGCGGCGCTGCGCATGGGTGCGCAGACTGATACAGCGAGTAGCGGTACATGAGAGCGCGCCTCATCTCTGCCTTACCTTCCGTGGCCTTGCTTGCTGCGATCATTGCGCTGTGGTGGATCGCCAGCCATGCGCAATGGGTGAGTAAGGTGTTTTTGCCGACGCCAGAAGCGACTTGGGGTAGCTTGCTGGAAGGCCTTCGTGAAGGAGATTTATTGGCTTTCACCGGCGAGACGGTGCAGCGTATGCTCTGGGGTTGGGTGCTGGCCAGTGCGGCGGGTATTGCGCTAGGTGCTCTGATTGGTTCATCCGCAGTGCTGCGCAGTTGGATCGGGCCTACGCTTGAATTCATCCGCCCCTTGCCTGCTTCGGCGGTGCTTCCGCTGGCGATTGCGATTTTTGGGCTCTCGGGCATCATGGTGCTCACGGTGGTGGCGTTTGGTGCGATGTGGCCTGTGCTACTTGCCACGATGCATGGCTTGGCCAGCGTGCATCCGCGCTTGCGCGAAGTGAGCCTAGCGCTGCAACTGTCCCGAGTTTCTTTTGTGCTGAAAATCGGCTTGCCCAATGCCATGCCTGATATTTTGGGCGCCATGCGCTTGTCGATGACGGTGGCGCTGATTGTGGCCATCGTGGGCGAAATGCTGGCTTCGCAGCCGGGATTAGGGCAATCCATTTTGCTGGCAGCACGCTCATTTCGCGCCAGTGAATTGTTTGCTGGCATCGTGTTGCTGGGAGCGATTGGCTTTGCCAGCAATGCTTTTCTTGCACTCGCGGAGCAGCATTTTTTGAAATACCAACGTCGTTAAAACTACTTTTACCAGGAGCACACCATGCCACGCCAATTTGTTGATCTTTCCATTTTTCTTGAAAACGATGTCTTGAGCGATCCGCCCGCCTTTGCGCCGAAGATTGAATACTTCACGCACGACAACACCTTTGCCCAAATTGAGCCTTTCTTTCCTGGTCTGAAAAAAGAAGACCTGCCTGATGGCGAAGGCTGGGCGGTGGAGCTGGTACAACTGTCCACCCACAACGGCACGCATCTGGATGCGCCCTACCATTTTCATTCCACCATGGATGCAAAAAACGGTGAGAAAAAGCCGGCCATTGCAATTCATGAAGTGCCGCTTGAATGGTGCTTTCAGCCGGGCGTGAAGCTGGATTTCCGCAACAAGCCAGATGGCTACGTGGTAACCGCGCAAGATGTGGAAGATGAATTGAAGCGCATTGAGCACACGCTCAAGCCTTTAGAGATCGTCATTGTGAACACGCGTGCAGGCTCGCGCTACGGTCATCCCGATTACGTGGCTGCGGGCGCAGGCATGGGCTACGAAGCCACGATGTATTTGCTGGAGCGCGGCATCCGCCTCACAGGCACCGATGCTTGGAGCTGGGATGCGCCTTTCGTCCACACTGCGCAAAAATACGGCGCGAGCAAAGATGCTTCGCTGATTTGGGAAGGCCATAAAGCAGGGCGCGATATTGGTTACTGCCATTTGGAAAAGCTCCACAATCTTGAAGTCTTACCGCCCAGCGGTTTCTTCATCTCTTGCTTTCCGCACAAAATTCGCGGTGCCTCTGCGGGCTGGACGCGTGCGGTGGCTATTTTTGACGACGCCTTGATGGCCACTGTTGCTTGAGAGATCAGAGATGAACGAGCTCAACCACACGCACGCGATGTCTGCCACCAGCTGGGTGGCCAGCGCCCAAGCGCATGCTGATTTTCCGATTCAGAATTTACCCTATGCCGTGTTTCGCCGCAGTGGCTCGCAGGATGCTTGGCGCGGTGGCGTGGCCATTGGCAATGAGGTGCTGGATCTGGCCGCTTTGCATGCCAAAGGCTTGGCGAGCGGCCTGGCCGCGCAGGCTTTGCAAGAGGCCAGCAGCAGCCAGCTCAATGGCTTCATGGCGATGGGGCAAGGCGCTTGGCATGCGCTGCGCTTCAGCCTATTTGAATTGCTCTCCTCATCGGCGCGTGCGGCGACGCAAGGCGTGGTGCGCGAGTGTTTGATAGCGCAAGCCGATGTGCAATACAAGCTGCCCACGCAGATCGGTGATTACACCGATTTCTACACCTCAATCCACCATGCGCGAAACGTTGGCCGCGTGATCAGGCCCGATGATCCGCTCACACCGAATTTTCAGTGGCTACCGATTGCTTATCATGGTCGCGCATCCAGCGTGGTGATCAGCGGCACGCCCTTTCGCCGCCCGATGGGGCAAGCCATGCCAACTGGTGCAAAAGCGCCGGTGTATGGGGCGTGCATGCGGTTGGATTTTGAATTGGAAATGGGCTTCTTCGTGGGGCCCGGTAATGCACTAGGCGAGCCGGTGGCGCTCAAAGATGCGCCGCAGCACATTTTTGGCATGTGTCTGCTCAACGACTGGAGCGCCCGCGATCACCAGTTTTGGGAGATGAATCCTCTCGGGCCATTCTTAGGAAAAAATTTTTGCACCAGCATCTCGCCGTGGATCGTGACCATGGAAGCGCTTGCGCCATTTCGCCTGCCTTTTGAGCGCCCGGCAGATGAGCCGCAACCGCTGGCTTATCTGGATGAAGCGAGCCACCGCGCCAGTGGCAGTCTGGATATTCAACTCAGTGTTGCTATCGAATCAGAAGCACACCGCGTAGCTTCCAAGCCGCCCAGCCGCATTGCAGCCACCAGTTTTCGTCACCAATACTGGACGACTGCGCAAATGCTCACGCAACACACGGTTGGCGGCTGTAATCTTCAAAGCGGCGATCTGATAGGCACAGGCACGATTTCTGGGCCTACAGCATCTGAGGCGGGAGCGATGGTTGAGCTGTCGCAAGGCGGGCGTGTGCAAGTGCCTCTGGTTGAAACTGGCGAACAGCGCACCTTCCTGCTGGATGGCGACAGCGTGATCTTGCAAGGCTGGTGTGAGCGTGCGGGGCATGCGCGGATTGGCTTTGGATCTTGCGTGGGGACTGTTTTGCCGGCTGTGGCTTGAGTTTTGCTGTGCTGGCATGCTGCGGCCTGCGTATTGGCGCTCCAAGGCCTGCATCCAACAAATCGGTCATGCCTCAAACTTGTAGCCGCTCTGCCCAAGAAGCAATCTTCCAAGCGCCAGCAGATCAAACAGAGAGTAGTTCCAAGAGCGTAAATACTATAAATTCAGTAGCGCTCTGCGCAATAAACACGCCGGCTACCAGCCGAAAACACTCATAACGCTAGCGTCTTCACACCCTCAGAAGTCCCTAGCAAACACACTTGCGCTTTCTGATGCGCAAACACGCCCACGGTGATCACGCCGGGCCATTGGTTCACTTCGTTTTCAAAAGTCAGTGGATCTGAGATTTGCAATCCAGTCACGTCCAAAATATGTTGGCCGTTGTCCGTCACCAGTGGTGCACCATCTTTCATCCGCAGCTTGGCTATGCCGCCTTTGGCTGCAAACAAAGCCGCTATTCGCGTCGCCGCCATCGGGATCACTTCCACGGGCAGCGGAAATGCACCGAGTGTGTTGACTAGCTTGCTTTCATCGGCAATGCAGACGAATCGCTTGGACAGCGAGGCCACGATTTTCTCCCGCGTGAGCGCAGCGCCGCCGCCTTTAACCATGTAGCCTGCGTGATCAATTTCATCCGCCCCGTCAATGTAAACCGACAGCTCGCTCACCTCATTCGCATCGAACACTGGGATGCCCAAAGCCTTGAGCCGCTCGGTGGAAGCAACAGAGGAGCTGACCGCGCCTTTGATCTCTGATTTGATGGCTGCCAATGCGTCAATGAATTTATTGACTGTGGAGCCCGTGCCCACGCCTACAATTTCACCTTTGACCACATATTTCACAGCGGCTTGGCCTACCAGGGTTTTGAGTTCGTCTTGTGTCATAGCCTCGATTATTTCACGACATGTCCCTCATTCCCTACCCACTTGCACGACCGTTTTTATTTGGCATCGACCCCGAAGCTGCACATGATTTAACGATCAACGCGTTGGCCGCCACGCAATGCACGCCCCTGAAGCTGGCCTACGCGCAAAAGCGCGTGAGCGATCCGGTAACGATTGCTGGGCTGAATTTCCCCAATCGCGTGGGTTTGGCTGCGGGGCTCGATAAAAACGCCCGCTGTATCGACGCTTGGGATGCGATGGGCTTTGGCTGTGTGGAAGTGGGCACTGTCACGCCACTGGGTCAGCCCGGTCATCCAAAGCCCCGCATGTTTCGCATTCCTGAAAAGCAGGCACTGATCAATCGCTTGGGCTTTAACAACGACGGCTTGGATGCCTTCATAGCGAATGTGAGACGCTCACAATTTTATAGCGAACTACGTAGATTTGATAAGGGCGAAGTGCCTAAAACGCTTAAAAAATCAGCGTCCCGCATGATCCTCGGCCTGAATATCGGCAAAAACGCCGCTACGCCCATTGAGCGCGCCGTAGACGATTATTTGATCTGCCTCGCAGGCGTGTACCCGTATGCCGACTACATCACCGTCAACATCTCCTCGCCCAACACCAAAAACCTCCGCGCGCTGCAAAGCGACGAAGAACTGGATGGCTTGCTTGGCGCGATTGCATCAAGACGCGCCGAATTAGCGCAAGAGCACGGCACACAAAAACCCATCTTCCTCAAAATTGCCCCAGATTTGGATGAGACGCAAATTAAAGTCATCGCACTCACCCTGCAAAAACACCAAATCGACGGCGTGATCGCTACCAACACCACGCTCTCCCGCGATGCCGTGCAAGGCTTGAAGCATGCCGAGGAAATGGGCGGCTTGAGTGGTGCTCCCGTGCTGCAATCCAGCAATCAAGTTATCAAACATCTCCGCTCAGCACTCGGAAAAAACTATCCCATCATCGGCGTAGGCGGCGTGCTCTCTGGTGACGATGCCAAATCAAAAATCGAAGCAGGCGCAGACTTGGTGCAGATTTACACCGGGCTGATTTACCAAGGCCCGGGTTTGGTGGGCGAGGTGGCAAAAGCTTTGACGCATCAATAGCTTTTTTCGCGCAGAAATTAATTTTGCGCCCAAGGCAGCCCAACCGCCCGCCAGCCGCCTAGTGTGTTGCGATGTGCTTGCCCATCAGGATCGCCCTCGAAGCCTTCCAAGATGTTGTAAGCCTCAAAGCCCAAGGCTTGAGCGCGC
The DNA here is from genome assembly GCA_031375105.1 of Variovorax sp. GTDB lineage: Bacteria > Pseudomonadota > Gammaproteobacteria > Burkholderiales > Burkholderiaceae_C > JANMDU01. The sequence goes on along the minus strand of JANMHJ010000071.1, from coordinate 47,412 downwards.
TGCGCAGCAGGGATGGAGCGGATGCCAGAGCGGCAGAGCAGCATGACTTTGCTGCCCTTGGCTTTTTCTTTCAAGGCCTCGCTCAACTGCGTCTCGTAAGCGGGATTGATCGCCATACCCGGCCAGATTTTGAATTCGATACCTGCCACGCCGGGAATGAAGCCGACCCAGGCGCGCTCTGCATGCGTGCGGATGTCAATCAGCACCGCTTCGCCGCTTTGCCACCATTGGTAGGCGAGCTGTGGAGAAATATCACCTGTGTAGCCTGCCTGCTTAGCTGGCTGGGCTTGCGTGAGCGAGGCATGGCGCTCGTTGGCATCGTGGCGCACGCCCAGGCTCAAGTTGGCGGGAAGCGCTTCGTCGATGCGCTTGGGGCGCGGCAGTTGCAGGCTCTCCATGAGCGCTACAAATTCAGCTTGCGTGCGCAGCCTGCCGTCAGTATTCAAACGCGCATTGTTGCTGCGCTCTTGGCCGATGCTGGAATGCGTTTGGCCTTTGTAATCATGGCCAGGCCAGACGCTGGTGTGGTCAGGCAAGCGCAGTAACACTTGCGTGAGGCTTTGGTACAGGGCTTCAGCGCTGCCGGATTGAAAGTCAGTGCGGCCGCAGCCGCCTATGAGCAAGGTGTCGCCAGTAAACACATGCTCGCGCCACACAAAGCTCATGCTGCCTGCCGTGTGGCCGGGGGTGTGCAGGGCTTGGAGGCTTTCGCTGCCAAATTGAAGCACTTGGCCATCTTCGAGTTGGATGGCGGAGGGCTTGATGCCGCAGCCAGCGGGTGTGGCGGCTTGCGCGCCAGTCAGTTCAATGAGCTGCGCAGCGCTGGTGATGTGGTCGGCATGGGCATGCGTCTCACAGATGTATTTCAGCTTCAAACCGCGCTCTTGAATCACGGCCAGATCGCGCTGTAATTGCGTGTCTACCGGGTCAATGATGATGGCTTCTCGCGTGGCGGCATCCCAGAGCAGATAAGTGTAGGTGCTGGAAGCGGTATCAAAAAGTTGCACAGGGGTGTGATTCATGATGGATGTGACTCAAGAAAATTTGGCAAGCATGTGGGCGATGTCTTTGGGCGGCAGATCGCCATGCTCAAGCATGCAGGCCACCATGTGGAAAAAAGATTTATCAAGCGCTTTGCGCGCGGCAGAGAGTTGTTGAGCAATTTTTTCGCAATCTTCTTCTTGCTCGATGAGCTTTTGCACGCCGCGCAGCTGGCCTTCCACGCGTGCGAGGCGCTGCATCATTTGTCGTTTTTGATCGGGATTGGTCATTTGGCTCATAGCTTGCATTATATACTCCTAGGGGTATATAATGCAAGCCATTGATGAAAAGGAAAAACGATGAATGCAAACATGTTGGCCGCTGGGCAGGCTTTGCTGGGCGGTGTGTTGATTGGGCTGGCTTCTTGGCTGCTGCTGGCGGCTTTGGGGCGTGTGGCAGGCATCAGCGGTATTGCAGCGGCAGCTTTGTCGCCGCAAGGCGATGAGCGCGGCAGCTTGGGCGCTTGGCGAAAGATGTTTCTGCTGGGCTTGATCGCAGGCGGAGCTGCGGCGTTTGCTTTACTTGCGCCGCCTGTGGTGGCAACGCGGCCTTTGCCATTGCTGATTGCTGCAGGCTTGCTCGTGGGTGTAGGCACGGTGGTGGGCGCGGGCTGCACCAGCGGGCATGGTGTGTGTGGGCTAGGGCGGCGCTCGGCGCGCTCGCTGGTAGCGACACTGTCATTCATGGGTGCAGGTGTGGTGACGGTGACTGCTATGCAATTGATAGCTGGCAGCGCATGATTGATAAAGGCTGGAGCACAAAATGACGCAAAAAAACCTCTTTTCTAAAAATGCCGTCTCGTTTGCAGCGGGTCTGCTGTTTGCCTTGGGCTTGGTGCTCTCGGGCATGACGCAGCCTGCCAAAGTGATCGGCTTCTTAAATGTGCTGGGCTTGCAGCAAGGCATTTCTTGGCAAGCTGCGCCGGGCTACTGGGATCCCTCGTTGGCGTTGGTGATGGGTGGTGCGCTGATGGTGACTTTGATGGCCTTTGCCATCACGCCAAAGCTCACGCATCCCTCTGGCAAGCCTTGGTTTGAAGATCAATTTCGTTTGCCTACCAAGCAAGATATCGATGCCAAATTGGTGCTTGGCGGCGTTTTGTTTGGCATCGGTTGGGGTTTGGCAGGGTATTGCCCGGGGCCTGCGCTGGCGAGCTTGCTGGTGGGCGGTGTGGATGTGATGGCTTTTAGTTCGGCCATGCTTGCGGGCATGTGGGCAGCAAAGAAGTGGCTGGTATGAAGCCCTCGATACGCGATTGGCTGGTGAGCTTGGTCGAGCGCCCGGGCGGGGATATTCTGGCAGTGCAAACCTTGCGCAATGCGATCATGGCGGCGAGTGTGTTGGCATCGGCAGCGATGGTGGCGCTGATGGGCGTGTTGGCCACAGCGCATTTGCATCCGCGAGCGTTTGGCTTGGTGGCTGCGATTGCCTTGGCCGCGAGCGCGGCTGCCGCTGTTGCGGCGATGGTAAAGATGGTGCGAGCAGGCTTTGAATGCCAAATGCCTGGCGCAGCTTGGGATGCACTGGCGCACAGCTTGGTCGCAGCGCTTCGCTGGATAACGATTTCAGCGATTTTGCTGGCGGCTGCGTTGGCGGTGGCGGCATTGTCATTGATGGCCTGAGTGTCAGTTTCGGTTGAGCAAAATCGTGCAAAATGCAAGATTGACGTTAACGTAAACGTCAACTTAGCAAAAAAGCTGGAGACTGACATGACCGAGTTGAGTGCCGACTACAAAGCCCTTTCTGAATATCGCCCGAAAAACAAGGTGCGTTTCGTCACGGCCGCTTCCCTTTTTGATGGGCACGATGCCAGTATTAACATCATGCGGCGCATCTTGCAAAGCTTTGGCTGCGAGGTGATTCATCTGGGGCACAACCGCTCGGTGGATGAGGTCGTCACGGCTGCGTTGCAAGAGGATACGCAGGGCATTTGCGTGAGCAGCTATCAGGGCGGGCATGTCGAGTATTTCAAATACATGGCCGCTTTACTTAAAGAGCGCGGCGGCTCGCATATCAAGGTGTTTGGTGGTGGCGGTGGGGTGATCGTGCCAGCGGAGATTCGTGAATTGGCGGCGCAGGGCGTGCGCGTGTTCAGCCCGGAAGACGGGCAGCGCATGGGGCTGATGGGCATGATCGGCGAATGCGTGATGAGCTGCGATGTGGATTTAACTTCGTATGCGCCCGAAGCCATCGAAGAGATTCAAGGCCATAGCGAAGCCGCTTGGCGCAAACTCGCGCAATTGATCACTGCGATAGAGAATTCAGAGCAAAAAACGGCTCTCGCCGGCGTATTATCTGCCCAGACTGCTACTAAAAATATAGCAATTCCCGTGCTCGGCATCACAGGCACGGGCGGCGCTGGCAAGTCATCTTTGACCGACGAGCTCATCCGCCGCATCCGCTTGGATCAAAACGATGCGCTCCGGATCGCCGTGATTTCGATTGACCCATCGCGCCGCAAGAGTGGCGGTGCGTTGCTCGGTGACCGCATCCGTATGAACGCGATTGCGCCATGGCAAGGCGGCTCAAAAGTCTTCATGCGCTCGCTCGCCACGCGCGATTTCGGCAGCGAAATTTCTCAAGCTTTGCCGGATGTGCTGGCAGCTTGCAAGGTAGCAGGCTTTGATTTGATCATCGTGGAGACCAGTGGCATCGGCCAAGGCGATGCCGCTATCGTGCCGCATGTGAATATGCCGTTGTATGTGATGACGCCAGAGTTTGGCGCTGCATCGCAGCTGGAGAAAATCGACATGCTCGATTTCGCGGATTTTGTGGCGATCAATAAGTTTGATCGCAAGGGCGCGCTGGATGCGCTGCGCGATGTGGCCAAGCAGGTGCAGCGCAACAAAGAGGCTTGGAATACGTCGCCCGATCAAATGCCCGTGTTTGGCACCATGGCCGCGCGTTTTAACGACGATGGCGTGACAGCGTTGTATCAAGCGATGAAGCCGCGTTTAGTTGAACTTGGCTTAAAGCTCACCGAGGGCAGCCTGCCAAAAGTCAGCACGCGCCACAGCACGAACGAGAGCCCGATCGTGCCTGGCGGCCGTGTGCGCTATCTGGCTGAGATCACGGATGCTGTGCGCGGCTACAAGCGCCGTGCTCGCTCGCAAGCGCAACTCGCTCGTGAAGCGCAGCACTTGCGCGAAGCCGCTCGCATGCTCGCCGTGGGCAAACCAGATCGCCCCAAAGCCTCCGAGGCCGCGATAGATATTGCTTTGCAACGCGAAGCCGCGCTCGACAAAGACGCCGCCAAGCTTTTGGCGCAATGGCCCGAAATGCAGCGCGCCTACGCGGGCGATGAGTTGGTCACCAAGGTGCGCGACAAAGAAATCCGCACCCAGCTCGTCACCACCAGCCTCTCAGGCACAAAGGTGCGAAAAGTGGCGTTGCCCAAGTATGCAGACCAAGGCGAAGTGTTGCAATGGCTGATGCTGGAGAATACGCCCGGCCGCTTTCCGTATGCCGCTGGCACCTTTGAATTCAAACGCGAAGGCGAAGATCCCACGCGCATGTTCGCAGGCGAGGGCGATCCCTTCCGCACCAATCGTCGCTTCAAATTGCTCTCCGAAGGCATGGCCGCCAAGCGCCTGTCCACCGCCTTCGACTCCGTCACGCTCTATGGCGCAGACCCAGCCGTGCGCCCCGATATTTACGGCAAAGTAGGCAACAGCGGCGTGAGCATTGCCACGCTGGATGACATGAAAGTGTTGTACTCAGGCTTTGATTTGTGCAGCCCGAGTACCAGCGTGAGCATGACGATCAATGGGCCCGCGCCCACGATTTTGGCGATGTTCATGAATACGGCGATTGATCAAAACATCGACAAATTCAAATCCGAAAAAGGCCGTGAGGCTTCCAGCGAAGAGCGTGCGGAAATAGAAAAGTGGGTCAAGCAAAACGTGCGCGGCACGGTGCAGGCAGATATTTTGAAAGAAGATCAGGGCCAAAACACCTGCATCTTCTCCACCGAATTCAGCCTCAAGGTGATGGGCGATATCGCGCAGTATTTTGTGCAGCACAACGTGCGCAATTTTTACAGCGTGAGCATCAGCGGTTATCACATTGCCGAAGCTGGCGCCAACCCGATTTCTCAGCTCGCGTTCACGCTGAGCAACGGCTTCACTTTCGTGGAAGCCTATCTCGCTCGCGGCATGCATATTGACGATTTCGCACCGAATTTGAGCTTCTTCTTCTCCAACGGCATGGATCCGGAATACACGGTATTAGGCCGCGTGGCGCGTCGCATTTGGGCGATCACCATGCGTGATAAATACGGCGCGAATGAGCGCAGCCAAAAGCTCAAATACCATGTGCAAACCAGTGGCCGCAGCCTGCATGCGCAAGAAATTCAGTTCAACGATATTCGCACCAGCCTGCAAGCCTTGATTGCGATTTACGACAACTGCAACAGCTTGCACACCAACGCCTTCGACGAAGCCATCACCACGCCCACGGAAGAGAGCGTGCGCCGCGCCATGGCCATCCAGCTCATCATCAACCGCGAATGGGGCTTGGCGAAAAACGAAAACCCAAGCCAAGGCGCATTCATCATTGATGAACTCACCGAGTTGGTAGAAGAGGCCGTGCTCACAGAATTCGAGCGCATCAGCGAGCGCGGCGGCGTGCTCGGTGCCATGGAAACCGGCTACCAGCGCGGCAAAATCCAAGACGAATCCATGCACTACGAAATGCTCAAACACACCGGCGAACTGCCCATCATCGGCGTCAACACCTTCCGCAACCCGCATGGCGACACCACGCCAGAAACTTTAGAACTCGCCCGCTCCACCGAAGAGGAAAAGCAAAACCAACTCAAGCGCCTGGCCGATTTCCAAGAAACGCACAAAGCCCAAGCCCCCGCAGTCCTCAAGCTACTTCAGCAAACCGTGATCGCCAACGGCAACGTCTTTGATGTCCTTATGGAAGCCGTGCGAGTGTGCTCACTGGGGCAGATTACGACTGCGTTGTTTGAGGTGGGTGGGCAGTATCGAAGGAATATGTAGTTTCTGCGAACTATTGCTTTTGGGCAAACGGCAAATTCAACAGCAGATTCTGCGGTTTGAGCTTGAGCAAACCTTGCTCGTTCATGGCCAAGCCGAGGTAAACGGGTTTGCCAGCCATCTCGGGCAACGCGTCTTGCGCATGAAGAAAATCTAGGCGGAAGAGGCTTATTAGGCGTTTGAGTTGGCTCTCGGTGAGGGGCTCTTGCTCGTAGAGCGCGTTGAGGATTTGCGTGGATTCTGTGTCTAGGCCGGTGTGCCAGCGCCAAGCGGCATCTTGTACTTTGGCCAAGGGCGTGATGCGCACTCTTGCGCCTTTGAAATATTGAATCCAGAGTTCGAGCACGCGGGCCAGCGCCGAGAGGCCGCTGTCTGTGCGGGCGAGGCGGATTTCGAAACTGTGGTTGTCTGGGCCTACTTGGGCGGCTTGCTCGTGGGTGAGGTCTAGCAGCCAAGTGTGGCGGTAGCTGGGCTGCTGGGCGCTGTGCTCGAAGGCGGCGGCGTTCTCGCGGGTGAGCACTTGCAGGGTTTGCGAATCACCGCCTGCAACTTGCATTTTGTTTTGCAAAAGGAACTTGCCAAGATCGCCTAGGCCGCCGGTTTCGTTTTGTGTATCGAGGGCTTCGCGGTCTCCGCTGAGGATGCGGCCTTCATTCAGGGCGACGCGCTGCTGGCGGTAGAGCAGTTCGGCGGCGCGCTGCGTGAAGGCATCTTGGCCTTCGAGCAAGTTGGCCAAGATATGTTTGACGGCGTGATCGATGAAGAGGGGCGGCAGGGTGATTTGGCCTGCTTTGAAAAGCTGCGCGTACCAAGTGGGCAGGCTGCCTGCTGCAATCACGCCGTCGCGGAATTGCAAGAGCATGGCGTAGTTGCCGCGTGCGTCTTCATCGCGGATGGCGGCTAGCTCTTCGGGTTTGACGGAGCGCAGAGGTTTGAGCTGGAGCGCGTCATGCAAGCGGCGCTCATCGCGGCAAGATTCAGGCACGAGGAGTAGCTCGGGGCGGGCGAGCAGGGCGTGCCAGAAAGATTCAGGCGGTAGAGTGAGGGTGGCTTGCATGACGATGATGATATGAGCTTCTATGCGCCACTATTTTTAAGCAAAAAGAGCACTTTGCCGCTATAGATTGTGCGTAGAGTGCTACTTATTCAATAGCAAATTAGCTTAACTGCTCTTGCCGCTCCAAGCAGCTGAGCAGCTCGTCGTCAATCTCAATTTGTCGCTGCGCCAGTTGCGCGGCGAGCGCGGGATCATGCGCATAGAGCTTGCCGTCAGCCAGTTGGCTTTGCAGGCTTTGCAGCTCGGTTTCCAAGTTTTTCATCTTGGCAGGAATGGAATCAAATTCACGCTGCTCTTTGAAGCTGAGCTTCTTGGCTTTTACGGGCGCGTTGGAGGAGATCACCGATTGCTCTTTATTTGATAGCACTCCGCGCACATTCTGTGACGGCGATTGGCCATTTGGACTTGAATTCTTAGCCCCCTGAGCCTGCGCAGCATCGCGTATCTTTTGAGCGCGATCGCGCTGCGTCATCCAGTCTTGCACGCTGCCTTCGTATTCGCGCCATTGGCCGGGGCTCTCGTCGCCTTCCCAAGCCACGATGCTGGTGGCCACGTTGTCTACAAACGCTCTATCGTGGCTCACGAGGAAGACGGTGCCGCTGTAGTCTTGCAGCATTTCTTCCAAGAGCTCCAGCGTATCAATGTCCAGATCATTGGTGGGCTCGTCGAGCACGAGCACATTGGCAGGCCGTGCAAAGAGGCGCGCCATCAGCAAGCGGCTGCGCTCGCCGCCTGAGAGGCTTTTTACTGGCGAGAGAGAGCGCGCAGGGCTGAAGAGGAAATCTTGCAGATAACTTTTCACATGCTTGCGCTGCCCATTGATCTCAATCCATTCGCTGCCTGGGCTGATGAAATCTTCCAGCGTGGCTTCCAAATTCAGCGCATCGCGCATTTGGTCAAAGTAAGCCACTTGCAAATTCGCGCCTTGGCGCACCTTGCCTGAATCAGCCTTCAGCTCACCCAAAATCATTTTGAGCAGCGTGGTTTTGCCAGCGCCATTGGGCCCGAGCAGCGCCACTTTGTCGCCGCGCATGATATTGGTCGTGAAACCTTTGACGAGGATCTTCTCGCCATACGCTTTACACGCGTCTTCCAATTCCGCCACCAGCTTGCCGCTCTTGTCTCCCGAATCAATATCCAGCCTCACGCGGCCTTGCACATTGCGCCTTGCCGCATGCTGGCTGCGCAGCTCTTCTAGGCGGGTGATGCGAGCGGTGGCCCGTGTGCGCCGCGCTTTCACGCCTTGGCGAATCCAAATCTCTTCTTGCGCCAGCACTTTGTCAAACTTCGCATTCATCGTCTCTTCCATCGCGAGCTGATCGGCCTTTTGCGTTACATACGCTGCAAAATTGCCAAAATAACTGCGCAACACGCCGCGATCCAGCTCCACGATGCGGGTGCAGACGGCATCCAAGAATGCGCGATCATGGCTGATCGTGACGAGCGCGCCCGAGAAACCCACCAGCAAATCTTGCAGCCAGAGAATGCTCTTCAAATCCAAATGGTTGGTCGGCTCATCCAGCAGCAACACTTCCGGCCGCGCCACCAGCGCCTGCGCCAAAGCCACGCGCTTTTTCATACCACCAGAGAGCTGCGAGATTTTCGATTCAGGATTGAGCGCTAGCCGCTCAATCGTCTCATTCACGCGCTGCTCCCAATTCCAGCCATCGAGTTGCTCGATCTCAGCTTGCAGCGCATCCAAATCGCCTTCGCCGGTGGAATAGAGGTCAATCAGCTCTTTCGCCCGTGCGATTCCCATGCTGACAGCTTCAAAAATCGTCGCATCCAGATCCAGCGGCGGCTCTTGCGCCACGTAGACGACGCGCACGCCGTTTTGCACCACCAGCGTGCCATCGTCGGGCTTTTCCAAGCCAGCGATGATTTTGAGCATCGAGGATTTGCCTGTGCCGTTGCGGCCAATCAGGCCAACACGTTCGCCGTTTTCGAGAGAGAAGTCAGTGTGATCTAACAATGCAACGTGGCCGAAGGCGAGTTGCGCATTTAAAAGAGAAATTAAAGCCATGGTTCAAGGTTTACCGAATAGCTTTGATTGTCGTTCATAAGCAGTTCATGCTTATGAAAATCCAGTTTCCGGGCGCGAAAGACGCTAAAGTTACGCGAAAGGCGCGAAAAAAGACAAAAAATAAAAACCAAAATTGAAATGGCTTCAAACCGATGTCGATATTTGTCTTTTTTTGTATTTTTTCGCGTAACTTTCGCGGATTTCGCGTCCGAAAACTGGATTTGGTTTTCCCTAAGAACGCAAACGAACCTTCAAAGAGAAGGCAATCTCAGCGAATCGACGATTTGTTTGATCAACTTGAAGCGATTCTTGGTGTAGGGCGCAGCAAACAGCTTTTCCAAGCGCAGGCGGCCTGCGGTGAGCACGGAGCGCTCATGCGAGAAGGCTTTGAAGCCATGGTGGCCATGGGCGCTGCCTATGCCTGAATTGTTGACGCCTCCGAAGGGCAGATTGCCTTGCGCGTAATGCATCATGCATTGGTTGACACACACGCCGCCCGAACTGGTCTGCGCGATGATCCGCTGAATACGCACCTCGTCTTTGCTGTAAACATACAGCGCCAGAGGTTTGGGCGCCGCATTGATCTGTGCCACGACTGTGCTTAGCTCGGTGTATTCAATGATGGGCAACAAGGGCCCAAAAATCTCTTCTTGCATGATGAGCGCATCCGAGCTGACGCGGTCTAGCAAAGTGGGCGCAACCATGCAGGCATCGATATCCACCTGGCCACCCGTGATGATGCGGGCGCCGCGCGCTTTGGCATCAAGCAGCAGATTCTCTAGCCGCCGCGTGTGGCGCGCATTCACGATGTGCGTTAAATCAGCATTCTTCATGCGCTTTGGTGGTGTGCCATACAACTTGGTGAGCGCGGCTTGGCAGGCCTTGATGAATTCTGCTTTCACGCTGGCATGCACATAAATGTAGTCTGGCGCGATGCAGGTTTGCCCGCAGTTGATGAATTTGCCCCACATCAAATTGTCTGCAGCGGCCTTGATGTCCGCCGTCTCGTCAACGATAGTGGGTGATTTGCCGCCCAGCTCCAGCGTGATGCTCGTCAAATGCTTAGCGGCTGCGGCCATCACGAGCTTGCCCACGGCCGGTGAGCCGGTGAAGAAAATGTGGTCAAAAGGCAGGGCCAGCAGGGCTTGCGAGGTGGCTCCAGCACCTTCAAAATAAGCCACTTCGGTGGTCTCAAATACCTCAGCAATGATCTGCCCCATGAGCGCGGAGACGGTGGGCGTCATCTCTGAGGGCTTCAAGATAACGGTGTTGCCCGCTGCGATGGCCGAGACCAGCGGCCCAAAGCACAGATTCAAAGGATAGTTCCAAGGCGCGATGATCAGCACCCGGCCACGCGGCTGATAATGCACCTGCGCTTTGGAGCCGACGGAAGTCACTGTGGCGGCAATATTATGCGGCTTCATCCAGCGCTTGAGGCTGCCAATGGCATGACGCATCTCATCGAGCACCGTCATGATCTCAGCACCCTCTACTTCAGCCGGGCTCTTTTGCATGTCTTTTGCAAAGGCGGCATAAAAATCAGTGCGCTTTGCGAGCATCGCCGCGCGCAATTTTTTGATTTTCGAGATGCGCTCAGCGGCGCTGGATTCGCGCAAGCGCAGTGCCACTGGGGCTTGCGCTTCAAATGCAGCGCGCATGATGGGCTCGGGTGTTTCATGCGCTGAGACGGCGTAGAGTGGAGCAGGGGTCGGTTTGCGGACGGCGGACATATTGGATTTCAGTTTTTTTAGTTAAAGCATCGGCAAGCGCAGCGAATTCACAATGCGTCGGATGAAGGCAAAGCGTTTTTCGGTGAACGGTGGGGCAAAGAATTTTTCTGTGCGCAGCCAGCCGCCAGTGAGCACGGCGCGCTCATGCGAGAAGGCTTTGAAGCCGAAATAGCCGTGGCCACTGCCGATACCGGAATTGTTGACACCACCGAAAGGTAAATTGCCGTGGGCGTAATGCACCATGCAATGGTTGACACAAGCGCCGCCTGAGCTGGTTTCGCTCAGCAAGCGCTGCGTGCGGGCGCTGTCTCGGCTGAACACGTAAAGGGCCAAAGGCTTAGGCTGGGCATTGATGTGGGAAATCACCGTTTGCAGATCAGAATATTCGGCGATCGGAAGCAAGGGGCCAAAAATCTCTTCATTCAAAATGCGTGAATCTGCTGTAGCGCCTTCAATCAGTGTTGGGGCAACGAAATGAGCGTCTTCATCGACTTGGCCGCCCACCAAAACGCGTGCGCCGCGTTGCTTGGCGTCTTCTAGGATGCCGCTCAAGCGCTGGGTGTGACGAAGGTTGACAATATGCGTCAGATCGGGGTTGGCGGCGCGTGAGCTGTCTTGCCCGTAGAGTTTGTTCAGTGCCACCAAACAAGCTTGCACAAATGCCTCTTTGACTGATGCGTGAACATACAAATAATCTGGCGCGATGCAAGTTTGGCCGCTGTTGATAAATTTGCCCCACATGATGTTTTCTGCGGCCATGCTGATGTCGGCGGTTTCGTCAACGATGGTGGGCGATTTTCCGCCCAGCTCGAGCGTCACGCTGGTGAGGTTTTTCGCGGCGGCAGCCATCACCACCTTACCGACAGCGGGCGAACCAGTGAAGAAAATATGATCAAAAGGCATGGCTAGCAAGGTTTGCGATGTCGCCATCGCCCCCTCAAAGAGGGCGACCTCCGAGCGATCAAAGACGGATGCAATGATCTTGCTGATCAGTGCGGAAACAGCAGGTGTCATTTCGGAGGGCTTGAGAATGGCCGTATTGCCAGCTGCCAAAGCTGATACCAAGGGGCCCAAGCAAAGGTTCAGGGGATAATTCCAAGGCGCGATGATCAGCACTCGGCCGCGCGGCTGATAGTGAATACGCGCTTTGAGCCCGAGCGAGGTGCTGGTGGGCCAAGCGCGCTTGGGCTTCATCCAGCCCTTGAGGCTACCGATCACGTGCCGCATCTCGTCGAGCACGGGCATCAACTCGGTGGCCTCGACTTCGGCTTTGCTTTTACGCATGTCTTGTGCAAAAGCCGCATACAAGGCTTCGCGCTGAGCCAGCAGCGCCTCGCGCAAGGCTTTGATGCGCGCGATTCGGTCGAATGCCGTGGAACTGCGCAGTGTCAGCGCCTTGGGGCCTTGCGCCTCAAAAGCAGACTGCATTTGTTCGGCGGGTGTCTCAAAGGGCGCATCAGCGGGGAGGGTGGCAGCGTGTGCTGACAATTCGGTGGTCATGAATAGCTTTCTAGTGAATACGGCCAGTGCGCGGCAAGCAGCAGAAAGAACTTTAACGCCGATTGCGATGGCGAGCGAGAGTGAAGACTCTAGGACAATAGCCTTCATGCGCTCCAAAACCCTAATTCACTATGTCTCTGCCTCTTGTCTGCCTTTGGCCAGCGTGATCGCTGGCTACGCGCAAGCCGTCTCAATCGCGACACCTTGGGACGGCCAGCCGCTATGGTGGCTGCAAATGCTCTCGATGGCTGCTCTTGTGATGCTGATTGAGCGCTCGTCAACACCTCGGCAGGCGGCGTTGCTGGGCTGGCTGTTTGCTTTGAGCTGGCTCTGCGGCACGGTCTGGTGGCTCTTTATCAGTTTGCATGTGTATGGCGGGCTGGCTGCGCCGCTGGCGGTATTGGCGATTCTTGCGCTGTGTGGATTCTTGGCGCTGTATTACGCGGCTGCGAGCTACATTTATAAGCGTTTTAGGCAGTTGGCAGTTATAAATCCTGCGTGGAGTGCTATTGTTTTTGCATCAGCTTGGTTGCTGGCTGAATTGGCGAGGGACAGTTGGTTTACTGGCTTTCCATGGGGCGCGGGGGGGTATGCGCATGTGGATGGACCGCTAACTGGCTGGATACCATGGATAGGTGTTTATGGCGTTGGATTCTTGATCGCTTTTTTGGCAAATTTAGCGGTTTATCGCTGGAGCGACAGTTTTTCAAGAAGCACGGCGAGTAGGTTTGTATTTTTATTTTGGATCGTGCTTATCTTTGGTCTGGGGCGCTGGATGCATTCGCATGAAACAAACGATGCCCTTGACACGACGCAAATCAAGCTACTTCAAGGCAACATCCCGCAAGGCGAAAAATTCGAGCCCAGTACCGGGATCAAAGCCTCTTTGGATTGGTATCAGCAGCAACTAGGAGAGAACACAGCATCACTCGTCATCACCCCTGAAACTGCCATTCCATTGCTCCCACGCCAACTGCCTGAAGGCTACTGGGAAGCCATTCGAAAGCGTTATGCCAATAGCAGTCAAGCCGCCATCATCGGCATTCCACTCGGCGATTTTAGAATGGGCTATACCAACTCCGTGCTGGGCATCAAACCGGGTCAAACGCAGCTGTATCAATACGACAAACACCATCTCGTGCCCTTCGGCGAATTCATCCCGCCGCTTTTCAAATGGTTCACCGAGATGATGAACATTCCGCTGGGCGATTTCAATCGCGGCGCAGTCGGCCAACCGAGTTTTGAATGGGCGGGGCAGCGCTGGGCACCGAATATTTGCTATGAGGATTTGTTTGGCGATGAGTTGGCGCGGCGCTTTGTGAACGAGGAAACTGCGCCCACCGTGATGGTGAACGTGAGCAATATCGGCTGGTTTGGCAACACGATTGCGATTGATCAGCATTTGCACATCAGCCGCATGCGAGCGCTCGAATTGGGCCGCCCGATGGTACGCGCCACGAACACGGGCGCCACCGTGATCATCAATCACCGAGGCGAGGTGACGCATAGTTTGCCGCGGCATACGCGCGGTGTGCTGACGGGCGAAGTGCAAGGTCGCAAGGGGCTCACGCCGTTTGTGCGGTGGGCGGGTGCTTATGGCCTGGTGCCTTTGTGGGTTTTTGGAATCACTATTATTTTGGTAGCATTCAGCGCACAATCCATAAGGGCGCGAACATCAAAAGATCTTAAAAAATCACTTTAAAACAGCCGTTTCACACTAAGTAGGTGCGATCAATTCGAGCGGTCACAAGATCACAGCTTGAGCGCGACTGAAAAGCTATTCATAATCCCTTAGTTCTAAAATTTTTTGCCAAGTCTTCTTTTGGCAGCTTTATCAAAACATTTGCGCACCTGTAAAACGCCATGGCCAAAATCGTTGTATTGGAAGACGATGCTTCCACACGCAGGCTGATCACAGCCGTTCTGAAAAAATCTGGCCACGACGTGATCGACGTGGATAACGGCGCAGAAGGCCTGCTGATCGTGCTGGCGGAGCAGCCTGATCTGGTCATCAGCGATGTGGAGATGCCCAAGCTCACGGGTTTTGAGGTTTTGCAAAACATTCGCCAAGAACCTGAGACAGCGGACACGCCGGTGATCTTGCTCACTTCACTTTCCAGTCGGGCCGACATGCGCAAAGGCATGAGCCAAGGCGCTGATGACTACATCACCAAACCGTTTGAGCCGAGCGAGTTGATCGATTCTGTCCATGCGCAATTGGCGCGATTGGCAGTGCGGCGTGGGCAGGCAATCAGCGCGGTGCAGGGCTTTGAGGCCACAGCACCTGCTGAGCTGGAGCTGACTGCGCTGCCAATATCGAATCTAGAGACTCCTGAGCCTGTTGCAATACCTGCGTTTGCTCTTGCAGCTCTGCCTAGCAAACGGGTGGGAAAGGCATGGGCGGTGAACCTGTGTGTGCTCAACCAGGAAAGCGTGCAAGCCTTGCTGCCTGCAAAAGATTGGCGCTTGCTGCTGCGCCAGCTCTTCGTGCCAGTGAGCAAAGATTCGGCATTGCGTGCTGCAGATTATTTGGATTTAGACGGCAGCAGCCTGACACTGTTTTTCATGGATCAGATGAGCGAGGGGCGCAGTGGCAGCGAACGCGCTGCACTGGCTGTTGAGGCGATGGTGCGCTCGGGTGCGATCTGCCGCCAGTGGGCTGCGGCGCAGTTTGTGCAGCTATCTGCCGCGCCGGTGCGCGTGGTGGTGAGCCTGCATATGGGGCCGATTGAGCTACTGCGTAAGCCGCTGGATTTTGGCGGCGAGCGCGAGATGGTGGTGGGCGCGACAGCCGATCTGATCGCTCGGGTGCGCGAAGGCGAGTCGCCAGTGATGTGGCGCGTATTGGGGACGCAAGCCGCTGTTAAGGCATCTCAAAATATATACCGCTTGGGCGCACAGATGGAGGTGAGCGTGGGCAGCCAAGAGGTGACGGTGCATGCGCTGCTGGGCTTAAGCGGTGATCCAGGTACTGGCGAACGCGTGGATGCTGCACACTGGATTTGAGTGTTACCGCATCTGGACGAGAGCTGGCGCTGTGCGTTTCAGCAGAGAGAACATGCCTATCGGCATATTGAATATCAGTCGCAATATGCTGTTTGATAAGCTCGAAAGTATGGGATGATCCTTTGCTGGATTAGTAAAATTGCTATTATTTTTATAGCTAAATACGTATATTTTAAAAGAGTAATTGACCATATTAGTTATAAATCATTAAAAAATGCCCATGGAAAATCATCAAAGTAGTACGATAGATATCAATCTTCATAAAGTAGATATGCAGTTCGCTCAACCAACGGCCGTTGACCTAGACGAAACTCGCATCTGGGTCAAGCCACCCAAGCAACGCTTTGAGTCGCATAAGCAGATGCTCTCGGATGCGTTGGCTAAAGTCTTCGGATATCTTGATTCCAGCACGGTGGACAGTTTGCTGCCCAAGCTGTCTTGGATTGAGCTGGCAGGAGGTGATTTTTTGGTGCGGCAGGGCGACAGCGACACCAGTTTGTATTTTTTGATCAGCGGGCGGCTGCGTGCGCTTCACACCAACTCCAGCGATCAACAAGAAATTTTGGGTGACGTGTTGCAGGGAGAAACCGTAGGTGAAATGGCATTTTTCACGCAACAATTGCGCACGGCTGATGTCATCGCATTGCGTGACAGTGTGTTGGTCAAATTCACCCTAGAGGCCTTCAAGGCTGTGCTGCAAGACCATCCCCTGGTCTCTATGAACATGACGCGACTGATCATTGAGCGAAACCAAAAAAAGAGTCGCCCGCGCTCGGATTTGCTGTCGGCGCGTCTGTTCTCCGTCGTTGGCATCACCGAAAGCGTTAATCTGCACACCTTTGCCAAGAGCCTGTGTCGGCATCTTGCGGATCACGGCACAGTAGTTATGATCAGTTCGACATCGGTGGGACAACACCTAGGCGATGCTGATATTGCTCAAGCCATGCTGAGCGATGCTGAGCGCTCCCGCAAACTCTCTCATCACCTAGAACTGCTTGAATCGGAATACGATTATGTGGTAGTTGTGGCCG
Organism: Variovorax sp.; assembly: GCA_031375105.1. GTDB lineage: Bacteria > Pseudomonadota > Gammaproteobacteria > Burkholderiales > Burkholderiaceae_C > JANMDU01. The sequence continues at coordinate 31,021 of JANMHJ010000071.1, read as the reverse complement.
ACCGCGAAGTCTCTGAGTGGTCTAGGCGTTGCATGCGCCATAGCGATGAGGTTTTACTTGTGGCAGATGCACAAGAAAGCAGCCAACTCAGTGCTATCGAAAGCAGTTTTACTGACTTGATCAACCAAGAAAATATCAAAAATTGGATGACAACGAGATCAACGCTGATCTTGCTTCACCCTCAAGGCACACGCACCCCCAGCCAGACAAAAGCTTGGTTCAAACAGCGTGATGTTTATCGACATTTTCATTTGCGCGTCGAGAGCGAAGCAGATTGGAAGCGCATCTCGCGCACTTTAGTGGGAAAGAGCATTGGCTTGGTGTTGTCTGGTGGTGGGGCGCGTGGCTTTGCGCATCTGGGTGTGATGCGTGCGCTTGAAGAGGCGGGGATGGGCTATGACTGCGTAGGCGGAACCAGCATTGGTGCTGTGATGGCGGCTCTTGCTGCGATGGACTTGCCGGTACAAGAAGTGATCGCTCAAGCGCGAGCCACATTCAAGCAGAACCCAACCCGCGACTTCAATTTTCTTCCCGTGCTCAGCTTGATCGGCGGTCAGCGCATGCGTAAATTGATTGATCAATCCATCGTGAACTGTGTGGGCCACTCCATAGATATAGAAGATCTGTGGAAACCTTATTTTTGTATTACCAGCAATTATTCTTACGCCAGAGAGGCGATTTGGAGGCGCGGTTCTTTGACGAAAACGCTCTGTGCATCTGTGGCTATTCCGGGCGCATTGCCGCCCATCATGATCGATGGTGACCTGCACATCGATGGCGGTACTTTTAATAATTTCCCGATTGATGTGATGCGCCAACAAGGCGTGAAAACAATCATGGGTGTTGATTTAATGCGAGAGCGTGCGCAGAAATACGAATTAGAAGAATTACCCGGCCCGATCCGTCTAGCGCTTGATAACTTTCGTGGAAATAAAAATAAACTGCCTAACATGGGCACGCTTTTGCTTAACGCCAGTTTAATGGGCAGCTATGCCCGGCAGCGCGAATCTCGACTTGATGTGGATGTTTTATTCACGCCGCCCGCGCATCGATTTGGCATGCTGGATTGGAAACAGATGGATCGCTTGGTTCAGCTCGGTTATGAGCATGCCTGTGAGGTGTTGGCGAGCGACCCCTCCAATCTGTCGAAAAACAGCACGCTCTAAGCGAAGCGCACCAAGCGCCCAGGCCGCGCACTCGTTACTTTGCCGCCACGCTGCACACATTGCCCAGCCACCCAAGTGCCTAAATAACCGCTGACGCTTTGCAGCAAGCGTTTGCCGCCAGCGGGCAGATCGCGCACGATGTGGGGCTTGTGCAGTTGCAGAGCGACTGGATCAATCAAGTTGACATCGGCTCGCAATCCTGCGCGAATGAAGCCGCGATCTTTCAAACCGAGATAGGCGGCATTCCTGCCTGAGAGCATGTTCACAGCTTGCGGCAAACTCATCTGCGCATCTGCCGCGCCTTTGCCTGCCCAATGCGCGAGCATGAAGCTGGAGAAAGATGCATCGCAGATCGTGCCGACGTGTGCGCCTGCGTCTGAGAGGCCCATGAGCGCACGCGGGTGCTTGAGCATTTGGCTCACGACATCCAGATTGCCTTCGTTGTAATTGAAGATCGGAAAGTAAATCAGTTGGCTGCCATCACCTTGCGCCAGATAGTCATAAATGGTCAACAGGGGCGATGCGCCTGTTTGCTTTGCTCGAATGAGAAAACTGTCCATCAGCGTCGGCTCGTAGTTGGGTGTATTAGTCAGCGGAAACATGCGAGCGGAGATCATGTCGATGCGCGCGAGCAGCATATCAACGAGCGGCGGCACACTGGAGCCATCGCCTGCGAGGCGCTCGGATTTTTCTTGCACCAAGCGAGAACGCCGCGTTGGTTCGCGCAAGGCGGCGGCACGTTCAGCCAATGGCAAATGCGCGATTTCTTTGTAGAGCGGGAAACCCATGAGCGCATGAAAGGCGGTGTCCAGCCCAGTGATCACGCCGATGCCGCGAGCAGCGGTTTGTAAATACATCGGCAGCCCATCGTTCACACATTCTTGCACCGCCTGCGCCAGCCATTGCCATTGAATACCGCCAGGATCGCGTTGCAGCCAGGTCATGGAAAGCGGCCTGCCACTGCTTTGCGCCATTTGCTTGACGATCTCAAACTCTTGGGTAAACCGCGCCTTCGTGGCTTCGTCTTCAAAGCTCGCGCCCGGGGCGGCGCGCAGCACATCAAAATCATTGACCAACTGCACCACGCCATGCTGCAAACCTTGGAAGGCTTTTGCCAGCGCGTTCAGCTCCATTGCACTGGCTTCAGAGGCGGGTGTGAACTGGCCGCGCGAGGTGCGGTGGTTGTCGCTGCGCCCGGTAGAAAAACCAGCGGCGCCAGCCTGCAAGGCGGCTCGCAGCGCAGCTTGCATGGCCGCGCAGTCTTCGGGCGTTGCGGCCTCTTGCGCTAGTGCGCGTTCGCCCATGATGCTCATGCGCAGCGGATCATGCGGCACGAGGCAGGCGAAATCCAGCGTGTGCGGCATCGCATCGAGCGCGGCCATGTAGCTCGCGAAATCCGTCCAGTTGAATTTCACACCTTCTGCGAGCGCTGCGCCAGGAATGTCTTCCACGCCTTCCATGAGTTGGATCAGGCGCTGCTGCTCTTCTTTTGTGTTTCTGGCCAAAGGTGCGAAGCCAACGCCGCAGTTGCCCAGCAGCACGGTGGTAGCGCCATGCTGGATGCTGGGTGAGAAGGCTTCATCCCAACTGGCTTGGCCGTCGTAGTGGGTATGAATGTCGATAAAGCCAGGTGTGAGCCACGCGCCATCGGCTTGAATTGTCTCTTTCGCGGCTTCTTTGATACTTCCAATTTCAGCGATCTTGCCGTTTTGAATGGCAACGTCTGCGTTGAATTCTGGTGCACCGCTGCCGTCGATCACGGTGGCATTTTTGATGATGAGGTCTCGCATGGTTTTATTCCTTATTTACTATTAATTCAATAGCACTCTGCGCAGCCTCTCGGCTACTTTGAAAATCTTCGCGCGTAACGGTCACTACTTCAAACTTTCTGGCGCTTTGGGATTGGAACTCTCCTCGCCCACGACGACTGCGCCGATCACAGGCCATGGAGCACCAACAAAAATAGCCTTCATGCAGAAATCCTGTCCTGCGAACGCCAAACATAAGCACACGCCAGCCCACTCACAATATGCCAAATCCCCCACAGTCCCGCTACCGTCACCATGCCAAAGTCATTGCCAAATTGCAGAGCGATGATGCCAAGTGCCAGCCCAGAATTTTGCATGCCGCCTTCGATCATGATCGCGCGGCGATCTCGCACCGTCACGCCAAAAGCCTTCGATGTGATCCAGCCGAGAAACAGGCCGCTGGCGTTGTGCGCAATCACCAAAGCCAGTGTGGGAAGCAGTGCCAATGTCAAACTGCTTCGCTCTTTCAGCAACCCTAAAACGATAAATGTAAACAGTGCAAAGAGCGAGAAATTCGCCAATGGCTTGGTGAGCTTGGCTGCAACCAGTGGCTTTAAATAGGCCAATATCATCCCCAAGAGCATCGGAATCGCCAAGATCACCAACAGGCTCAACCAAATGCCGCTCGGATCGATGGAGAGGCTGCGCATCCAGCTTGCAGTGACAGGATTGTTTGCCACCATCCAAGCAAAGTTAAACGGCGTGGCCACCAAGGCAATCAATGCAGCCACTGCAGAAATACTCACCGAGAGCGCCGTGTTGCCTCGCCCAAAATGCGTGATCACATTCGACAAACTTCCGCCCGGGCAGGCCGCCACCAGCATCATCGCGGCTTCCACATTCGGCGGCAAATCTAGCGCCAGTGTGGCAAGCCAAGTGAATACGGGCAGCAAAATAAACTGGGGAATCAGCCCGGCGATCACGGCTTTAGGGGTTTGTGCCACGCGTTTGAAGTCTTCCAACTTCAATTCCAGCGCAATGGAAAACACCATCGTGGCCAATACCAAACTCAGGGCAATTTGTTGTGCGTTCATACTCGTCTCCTGCTCCTCACTTTACTGGCCTCTTCCCCAGTAAAATCAAGGGTTTACGCCAGTTCTGGCGCACTTCTGAACCACAAGCATGCTCACCTTCCAACAAATCATCCTCACCTTGCAAGCCTACTGGGACAAGCAAGGTTGTGCCCTCTTGCAGCCCTACGACATGGAAGTCGGCGCAGGCACATCGCATACCGCCACGTTTCTGAGAGCGCTCGGTCCTGAGCCTTGGAAAGCCGCTTACGTGCAGCCCAGCCGCCGCCCGAAAGATGGCCGCTATGGCGAGAATCCAAATCGCTTGCAGCATTACTACCAATACCAAGTCGTTTTGAAGCCAGCGCCAAGCAATATTTTGGAGTTGTATCTCGGCTCGCTCGAAGCGCTCGGCTTCGATCTGAAGAAAAACGACATTCGCTTCGTGGAAGACGATTGGGAAAACCCCACCCTCGGTGCTTGGGGCTTAGGCTGGGAAGTGTGGCTCAATGGCATGGAAGTCACGCAGTTCACCTACTTTCAGCAAGTCGGCGGCATTGATTGCAAACCGATCACTGGCGAGATCACCTACGGCTTAGAGCGCTTAGCCATGTATTTGCAAAACGTAGACAACGTCTACAACCTCAAGTGGACGGAGACGATGAGCTATGGCGATGTCTATCTGCAAAACGAAAAAGAGCAAAGCGCCTATAACTTTGAGCACAGCGATGCAGACTTCCTCTTCACCGCTTTCAACGCGCATGAAAAGCAAGCCAAGTATTTGATCGAGCAGCAACTCGCCTTACCAGCCTATGAGCAGGTCTTGAAGGCCGCGCACAGCTTCAACTTGCTCGACGCACGCGGCGCGATCAGCGTCACCGAACGCGCCGCCTACATCGGCCGCATCCGCAACCTGGCTCGCAGCGTCGCGCAAAGCTACTACGAATCCCGCGAACGCCTAGGCTTCCCGATGGCACCGCCGGAGTGGGTGGCGCAGATGCAGAAGAAGGCTGCTTGATGATTTTGGAGAGCGCGCCATTGCAGATCAAGCCCGGCCAGACGGCTGCGTTTGAAGCTGCATTCATGCAAGCGCAAACCATCATCGCGTCGATGAAAGGCTATCAAGGGCATGCGCTTCAGCATTGCATTGAAGATGATCATCAATACCTGCTGCTTGTGCGCTGGGAAAATCTGGAAGATCACACCATCGGATTCCGCCAATCGCCTCAATACCAAGAATGGCGCAAGCTTTTGCACCATTTTTACGATCCGTTTCCTACTGTGCTGCACTATGCGGCTGCTGAATTGCCTAAGTTATGACTCATCAGAATTTACTCGTTGAACTATTTGTTGAAGAGCTGCCACCGAAAGCTTTGAAGAAGCTCGGCGATGCGTTTGCTGGTGTGCTGTTTGATCAGCTCAAATCACAAGGCTTGCTCAGCGCTGAGTCGAAGCTCACTAGCTTTGCTTCGCCACGCCGCTTGGCCGCGCATCTGACCCAGGTGGCTGCGCAAGGGGCTGATAAAGCTGTGTCGCAAAAGCTCATGCCCGTGAGTGTGGGCTTGGATGCTTCGGGCAATGCGTCGCCTGCGCTGCAGAAAAAGTTGCAGGCACTGGGCGCAGACGAGAATGCTGTGGCCAGTTTGAAGAAGGCGATGGACGGCAAGGCTGAGGCGCTGTTCTATGAAAGCACGGCCAAGGGCGCGTTGCTTGCTGCTGGTTTGCAAAAGGCGTTGCTTGAGGCGATTGCCAAGCTGCCGATTCCTAAGGTGATGAGCTATCAGTTAGAGAGCGGCTGCGAGCTGCCGGGTTGGAGCAGTGTGAGCTTTGTGCGGCCTGCGCATGGGCTGGTGGCGCTGCATGGTGCGGATGTGGTGGCTGTGGAAGTGCTGGGCTTGAAATCGGGCAACAGCACGCAGGGGCATCGCTTTGAAGCAAAAAAATCGCCCGTGTTGATTTCTGATGCAGATGCTTATGCGAGAACGCTTTTGACCGACGGTGCAGTGATTGCTAGCTTTGAAGAGCGCAAGGCGGAAATCGCTAAGCAACTCGCAGCGGCTGCTTTGAAAGTCGGCGGCGATGTGAAGCCGATTGAAGACGATGCGCTGCTTGATGAAGTGACGGCTTTGGTCGAGCGGCCGAATGTGTTGATCTGCGAATTTGAAAAGCAGTTTCTCGATGTGCCGCAGGAATGCTTGATTCTCACGATGAAGGCCAATCAGAAGTATTTCCCGCTGCTTGAAGCCAATGGGAAGTTAAGCAATAAATTCCTCGTGGTGAGCAATATCTCTCCTGATGATGCGAGCGCTGTGATTCAAGGCAACGAGCGCGTCGTGCGCCCGCGCTTGGCCGATGCGAAGTTCTTCTTCGATCAAGATCGCAAAAAGACGCTCGAATCGCGCATTCCGCTGCTGGCTAAAGTGGTTTATCACAACAAGCTCGGCTCGCAAGGCGAGCGCGTGGAGCGGGTGCGGGCGATTGCCAAAGCGATTGGCCAGCAACTCGGTGGCGATCTTCTCGCCAAGCAAGCTGATCGCGCTGCACTCTTGGCCAAAGCCGATTTGCTCACCGACATGGTGGGCGAATTCCCAGAGCTGCAAGGCATCATGGGCGGCTACTATGCGCTGAACGACAAAGAAACGCCGGAAGTGGCCGCTGCGATTGAAGACCATTACAAGCCACGCTTTGCGGGCGATGAGTTGCCACGAAATCAAGTGGGCGTGGTGGTAGCACTCGCCGATAAGCTGGAGACGCTGGCAGGTATGTTTGGGATTGGCAATCAACCTACGGGCGACAAAGATCCGTTTGCATTGCGTCGTCATGCATTGGGCGTGATTCGCATGCTCATTGAACGCAACTTACCTTTGCAGTTTCACGAATTGGTGAATATTAGTTTCGCGAGTTTCCCAAATGGATTGCTCGGTGATGCGCATAGTGACGTTGGCATCTTCCTTTTTGAACGACTCAAAGGTTATTTGAGAGACGCTGGCGCATCAAATAGCGAAGTCGATGCCGTTATAAATGCACCTGGTATGACGACTTGGGCTGATATCCCAAAGCGCCTCGCCGCCGTCCGCACCTTCGCGCAACTGCCTGAAGCGCCCGCGCTTGCCGCCGCCAACAAGCGCGTTGGCAACATCCTCAAAAAGGTGGAGGGCAGCGTCGAAGCCACCATCAACCCCGCTTTGCTCCAACCCGGCGAAGAGCAAGCGCTGGCAGATGCTCTTAAATCAGTAGCACTCCGCGCAGATTCTGCATGGGCGAATGGCCAATTTGAAGAGAATTTAAAGGCTTTGGCAGCTTTGAAAGACCCCGTCGATGCCTTCTTTGATAAAGTCATGGTCAACCACGATGACCCCGCCATCCGCGCCAACCGCCTCGGCCTGCTCGCCACGCTGCATCAGGCGATGAACCGCGTGGCTGATTTGTCTAAGTTGGCGGCTTGAAGCGCATCTGCTAAATTGTCACGATAACGCTATGCCTTCTCAGCAATGGATTGAACAATTCACACTCGATTTTCGTCGCGTGGCGCTCCAGCGCATGCGCGTGCAACCAGAATTGATCTCAATTGCCGAGAACACGCTCACCCGTTGGGAAGCGCAGGGCGCATCCAAGCGCAGCCAAGCTCATCGTGATGCTTGGCGGCAGTTGTTGCGCAGTGGCGTAGCAGCGATTGAAGCGGCAGTGTGCAATGAATCTGAACGCGCCGCACTGCTACGCAGTGTTTCTCCTTTGGGCTTTATTCTCTCTGAGAGTGAGCGAAGCCAGATTCGTCAATCGGTAGCGTGCGCATGAAGCTCCTCATCCTCGACCGCGATGGCACGATCAATCAAGATCGGGATGATTTTGTGAAATCGGTGGATGAATGGGTGCCTTTGCCGGGTGCTTTGGAAGCAATGGCGCGGCTGAATCAAGCGGGGTGGACGCTGGTGGTGGCGACCAATCAATCAGGTCTGGTGCGCGGGCTGTTCAATGCGACGACTCTGAACGCCATGCACGCGAAGATGCACAAGCTGCTGGCTGCTGTGGGTGGCAAGGTGGATGCTGTGTTTTATTGTCCGCACAAGCCGGAAGAGAATTGCACTTGCCGCAAACCTGCGCCGGGTTTGTTCACACAAATTCTCGCTCGCTATGGGCTGGATGCGGCTACCGATACGGTGCACAGCGCTGGCGATACGCTGCGAGATATCCAAGCGGGAGCTGCCGCGGGCTGCATCTCGCATTTGTTGCTCACAGGAAAATCGCATGCTTTGCGCGGCATGCTGCCTGCGAATGAAGTGCCCGCAAATTTCCCAGAAGGCACGCAGGTACATGAAGACTTGGCTGCATTGGCCGAGCATCTGATCACTACTTATCCCTGAACGCTACCTATGGCCTACGCGCTTGCTTTTATTCGCTCTACGACTCACATGCTGTGGATGATGCTCACCGTGATTCCATGGGGCACGGCGGTGGTCATTGCCTCACTGTTTTTGAGTCCAACGCGCATTTACTGGATGTGCGCGGGCTGGCTCAAATGTGCGATGTGGGGGCTGAAGGTGATTTGTGGTGTGGACTGGAAGTTGCACGGCATGGAAAATCTGCCGCAAGGTGAGAAAGAAGGCGCCATTCTGCTTTGCAAACATCAATCCACCATGGAGACGTTTTTGATGCCTTGCATCATGCCGCACCCGTTGGCTTATGTGTTCAAACGCGAGTTGCTGTATGTGCCATTTTTTGGTTGGGCGATGGCGCGGATGGACATGATTCATATTGACCGCAGCAAGCGCTCCGAAGCGTTTAACAAAGTCGTGGCGCAGGGAAAGCGCGTGATGAGCCAAGGCGTGTGGGTGATCATGTTTCCTGAGGGTACGCGCATTCCACGTGGCCAAAAGGGCACGTATAAAAGCGGCGGCACACGCTTAGCCTGCGAGACAGGGCGGCCTGTGGTGCCGATCGCTGTGAACTGTGCCAAACACTGGCCGCGCAAGGCTTTTGTGAAAACACCGGGTGTGATTGATGTGGTGATTGGCCCGCAAATCAGCAGCGTGGGGCGTGAGCCGGAAGAGATGATGCGTGAGGTGGAAGCTTGGATCGAGGCCAAGACGCGCGAGCTTGATCCGCAGGCTTATGGGAAGTCCTGAAGAATTTTGAGGGTATTTTTGGCAATTACCCAGCGTAGATATTTCGTAGTGTGCTATTAAATTCATAGTGAATTTCTTGGGTGTGTTGTTGCTCGGAAGACTTCTTTTTGGGTAGCGCGGCGGCGAGTGAGGCGCTGCGCTTGGGGCATCCCACGCCGCTCGTGTCCCCCGGCCTACGGCCTCCTCCTCTACCTCGCCGCGTGAGATACCCCAATCACAGGCCATGGAGCGCCAAAGCAACAAAGCAATCAATGCATTAAAACTGTAAATATAACCAGTAAAATGAAGAGTAAATGCTCCCCAGTTTCTTCGTCGATTTCAACTCTTTCTTCGCCTCCGTCGAGCAGCAGCTCGATGCGAGTTTGCGCGGGCGGCCGGTAGGTGTCGTGCCTGTGATGGCGGAGACGAGTTGTTGTATAGCGGCCAGTTATGAGGCCAAGGCATTTGGTGTGAAAACCGGCACGGGCGTGCGCGATGCACGCAAGATGTGCCCGGGGATTGTGTTTGTTCACGCGCAGCATGAAAAATATGTGGCGGTGCATCACAAAGCGGTGGCTGCTGTGGATCGCATCTTGCCAGTGCGCCAAGTGATGAGCATTGACGAGATGGAGTGTGAGTTACCCAAGCGCTTTCAAACGCGCGAGCACGCCACGCGCTTTGCGGCTCTGGTGAAGGCGGAAATTTTGAGTACGGTGGGCGATCAGCTTCATACCAGCATCGGCGTAGCGCCCAACACCATGCTTGCCAAATTAGCCTCTGACATGCAAAAGCCCAATGGCCTGGTCATCATTGAGCAGCATGAAATTCCCGCCAAGCTGCTGCATTTGAGGTTGCAAGACATCACCGGCATTGGTAAGCGCATACTCAAGCGGCTCAACGCCTGCGGCATCCACAGCATGGAAGATTTGTATGCCGCGCCGCGTGATCTGCTGCACACCGCCTGGGGTGGCCTGATGGGTGACGACATGTATGACAAGCTGCGCGGTGTGCCTTATCCACCGCGCGTGACCGAATCGCGTAGCCTCGGGCATTCGCATATGCTGCCGCCCATGATGCGCAATCCAGTGGATGCTTTCGCTGTGCTGAATCGGCTCACGCAGAAAGCCGCGATGCGGCTGCGCAAACAAGGCTTTTATGCCACGGCGATGAGTGTGGATGTACGTTGTGGCAATGGCTATTCAGGTATCGGCGGTGGCCACCGAGAAACACGCATGGGCCAAACGCAAGACACCGCCTTCATGCTGCACACCCTAGAAATTCTCTGGCACAGTGGCCTGCATCTGTTGCTGCGCCCCAAAGCTGTGGGCATGGTGCTCTCTGGCCTCGTGCCCGCAAGCCAACACACGCCCGGGTTGTTTGATCACTTAGATGCGCCCGAGGTGTCCGAAGCTCATCTCCAGCAAACCAGCAAACCCTCACAACGTGATCGCGCATCGCTGTTGCAAGCGATGGATGGCCTGAACCGCCGTTACGGCAAAAATGCCTTGCATTTCGCCGCCGCCCACACCGCGTTAGATCACGCGCCGATGCGCATTGCTTTCAACCGAATTCCCGATATCGAGACAGAGCGCTGATCCTACTTTGGTCGATTGCTCCTAATTCAATAGCATATTGCGCAGGTTTTATAACGGCGAAGCACCCATTTCTTCATAAAAACAGGCACACTTTCAGCCTACAATGGTTGCAAAATACCACTGCCATGCCAACCGTCGTCTTCTGTGATCTTGTAGGTTCCACCGGGCTGTTTGAAAAGCTCGGCGATGCCACGGCCTCGCATTTGGTGACCCAGCTCAATGCCGCCTTGAGCCGCGTCATTGAGCAGTTTGATGGCCGCGTCGTCAAAACTTTGGGCGATGGGATTTTTGCCGTCTTCACCCAAGAAGAGCAGGCCTTTGACGCTTGCTGCCAAATTCAGCGTGAGCTGCATGAGCGCCCGCTGATGCTGTTTGCAGACGAAAAACTCGCCGTCACCTCCGGCACGTTTCGCAGCCTGCGCATTGAGCTTCAAATCGGTATGGAGTCCGGCGAAGTGGTGGAAATCAAAGGCGATTGCTATGGCGATGCGGTCAACAGCGCTGCCCGCTTGGCCGATCTGGCCGGCGCTCGGCAAATCTTGACCAGTCAGCGCGTGTATGACGCACTGCCCGAGCAGCGCCACAGTGAATTTAGCAGCCTAGGGCCAATGTTTTTGCGCGGCAAGGAAGAAACCACCACCGTTTATCGTATCAACTGGCAAAAACGCAGCGAAATCGATCCCGACGCCACGATGCTCGGTGTCTCGTTCAAAGAAGCGCTGCGCACACAAGAGCTCAGCCTGGTTTTCCAAGGCAAAAGCGTGAAACTGTTGCAACGGGGCAGCGCCCTCAAATCGATCAACATGGGCCGCGCCAACACCTGCGAGCTGGAGATCAGCGATCCGCGCGTCTCGCGCACGCATGCCAGCGTGAAGGTGCGGGGCGATCAGTTTGTGTTGACGGATGCCTCCAGCTATGGCACTTGGGTGTATGCAGGCAGCCAGAGCGAGCCCATAGTGCTCAGGCGCACCGATTGCGTGTTGGTGGGCGAAGGTGAGATTTCTCTTGGCTGTGAGCGCACGGCAGACAAAGCGGCCATTGTGCGTTTCAGTGTGCAGGGCTAGTCAGCGCATCTGGCTACGGTAGCGCCGCATGCGCGACAATACGGGGTTTTGCCCCTTCACGAGGTTTTTCACAGCCTCAGCACAAACATGAAACACTTAGATCCTCGCGCTGCTTGGGAAGAAATGAAAGCCGCACCTGATGCGCTGTTTGTGGACGTGCGCATGGAAATTGAATCGCTCTACGTGGGTCGCCCGCCCGGTGTGGTGAATATCGCTTGGTATGAGTATCCTGAACTCACGCCCAATCCTGCGGGCTTTGTAGCCGCCGTAGAGCGCGAAGCAGGGCGCAAAGACCGGCCGATTTATCTGATCTGCCGCAGCGGCAAGCGCACCGTGGATGCCGCCAAAGCGCTGGATGCTGCAGGTTTTTCGGATGTGACGAACATCAAAGAAGGTTTTGAAGGCGAATTGGACGACGGTTTTCACCGCTCCACGAATTCTGGCTGGCGGTTTGCTGGCCTGCCTTGGGAACAAATGTAAGCGGGAGCCTCTGAATCCGCCCCTCTTGAAAGTTTGCCGGTCAGCCTCAAGTCTTAAACACTATTTTCTGTTTCATTTTCCGTATTGATCTAAATCACCATGAGCCAAAAAACTCCCAAGCAAACCTTGGCCTTCCAAGCCGAAGTCGCCCAACTGCTGCATCTCGTCACGCATTCCCTGTATTCCAACAAAGACATTTTCCTGCGCGAGCTGATCTCCAATGCCTCAGATGCTTGCGACAAACTGCGCTTTGAAGCTATTCAAGACGCGGCATTGTTTGAAGACGCGCCAAATTTAGAGGTGCGCGTGAGTTTTGACAAAGATGCCAAAACTCTCACCATTGCCGACAACGGCATTGGCATGAGCTCTTCTGAGGCGATTGACCATCTGGGCACGATTGCCAAGAGTGGTACGAAAGAATTCGTCGGCAAACTCGCAGACGCGCAAAAATCCCAAGCCAAAGACGAAGGCTCGCTGATCGGCCAATTCGGCGTGGGCTTTTATTCTGGCTTCATCGTGGCCGACAAAATGGTGGTGGAGACGCGCCGCGCGGGTCTCAAAGCCGAAGAAGGCGCACGCTGGACGAGCAGCGGCACCGGCGAATTTGAAATTGAGACCATCAACAAGCCCTTGCGCGGCACCAGCATCACGCTGCATCTGCGCGACGAAGCGCTTGAATACGCGGGTGCATGGAAGCTCAAAGAAATCATCAACAAATACTCCGATCACATCAGCCTGCCCATCTTGATGGAAAAGGAAGAGTGGAAAGAAGGCGAAGCGATTGACCCCGCTGATCCAAGCAAAGGCACCAAGGGCGGCGGCATGGTCAAGACCGGCGAATGGGAAAAAGCCAACGCCGCAGCCGCGCTGTGGACGCGTGCGAAGAAAGACATCAGCCAAGAGCAATACGACGAGTTTTACAAAAACATCTCGCGGGATCACGAGGCACCACTTGCACACACCCACAACCGCGTGGAGGGCAGCCAGGAATACACGCAGCTGCTGTATCTGCCTGCCAAAGCACCGTTTGATTTGTGGAACCGCGAGAAGACGGCGGGCATCAAGCTCTATGTGAAGCGCGTCTTCATCATGGACGATGCCGAGAGCCTGATGCCGATTTATTTGCGCTTTGTCAAAGGCGTGGTGGATTCTGCGGATTTGCCGCTGAACGTGAGCCGTGAGCTGTTGCAAGAAAGCCGCGATACAAAAGCGATTCGCGAAGGCAATACCAAGCGCGTGCTCTCAATGCTGGAAGATTTGGCGAAACACGATTCGCATTCTGCTCAGCACGACAGCCATGCCGCCGATGACAAGACTGCTACCGATAACAGCGAAGTCACCGACGTGGTGGATGCCGCTGACAAAGCCAAAGAAGGCAAATTCACAGCCTTTTACGCCGAATTCGGCTCGGTGCTGAAAGAAGGCTTGGGCGAAGATTTTGCCAACCGCGAGCGCATCGCCAAGCTGCTGCGCTTTGCCTCTACAACGACAGATGCTGTCACCGTCAGCTTGGCTGACTACAAAGCCCGCATGAAGGAAGGCCAAGAGGCGATTTACTACATCACCGCCGACACGCTCGCCGCCGCCAAACACAGCCCGCAGCTCGAAGTGTTCAAGAAAAAAGGCATTGAAGTGCTGCTGATGACCGATCGCGTGGACGAATGGGCGCTATCGCATCTGAATGAGTTTGATGGCACTGATATGCAATCTGTGGCCAAAGGCGCTGTGGATCTGGGCAAGCTCCAAGACGAAGAAGAAAAGAAGAAAACCGAAGAAGCCGCAGAGTCTTCCAAAGAGCTGATCGCCAAGCTCAAAGAAGCGCTCAAAGACAAAGCGCAAGATGTGCGCGTCACCAGTCGCTTGGTGGATTCACCGGCCTGCCTTGTGGTGAAAGACGAAGGCATGAGCCTGCAACTCGCTCGAATGCTCAAAGCCGCAGGCCAAGCCGCGCCCGACAGCAAACCGGTGTTGGAAATCAACACTGATCATGCGCTGGTCAAACGCCTCAATACCGATGGTGTGCATTTCAACGATCTCGCGCATATCGTGTTTGATCAAGCCCTGCTCGCTGAAGGCGGCATGCCCGATGATCCGGCTGCATACGTCAAAAGGGTGAACGCTTTGCTCGTTTGATGCTATCAATAGAATAGCATTCTGCGCACGTTCTATAACGGGTAGAGGCTGATTTCTATCAAAAAATCAACCTCTATAGGCGCACCAGCTGAGCGCGCGCAAGGTCCACTTGCGCACGATGCGTGCAGCCTTCCAAATGATCGTTGACCACACCCATGGATTGCATCAGGGCATACATGGTGGTGGGGCCGACGAAGTTGAAGCCCATCTTGCGTAGGGTTTTGCTGAGAAGCTGGGATTGTTCGGTTTGCCCGAGCGTACTGGCGATTTCGGGGGTGATCTTCGCGGGGCGCTGCTTGGCGGTGGGTTCGTGTGACCAGATGAGTTTGGCCAATGCGCCAGCGCCTTGGGTGTCGATCAAGTTGCAGACGAGTTTTGCATTGTTGATCGCTGATTCAATTTTGCCGCGATGGCGGATGATGCCTGCGTCTTGCACGAGGCGCTCTACATCTTTCTCTGTGAAACGCGCGACTTTCTCAAAATCGAATTGTTTGAACACTTCGCGGAAGCGATCGCGTTTGCGCAGAATGGTGATCCAGCTCAAGCCCGCCTGAAAACCTTCGAGTGTGATTTTTTCAAACAAGCGACGCTCATCCACCACGGGCATGCCCCATTCGTGGTCGTGGTAATGAATGTAGTCTGCAAAGGCATCGCCTTGGCCACACCAAGAGCAGCGGTGGTGGCTATCTGAATGTTGAATGAGTGTGAGAGGCATAGTGGTGAGTTTAAGCAGATTTGTCTTGGCTGAGATGCTGGCGCGCCGCGTCAGTCACAGCCGCTGTCAATCGAGCCGCCTGCGCAGATTCTTGCTGCCAATGATGCCAATACAAAGGCACATCCACATACTGGCCGGGAAAGAGATCTACCAAACCGCCAGATGCCATCACCCCCGGCCATTGCAGTTGCATCTGCACATCGGCTTGCAAACCCCAGCCCAAGCCTTGCAGCAAAGCAAGGTGATAGGCATCGCCAGCGGGGAAGTGATGCCGCGGGTAGTTCACCTCGCTCAGTGAAAAAGTTTCCTGCAAAAAACGATCTTGCAAATGGTCTTTGGCGTTGAAGCAGAGCGCGGGAATTTGAAGCAAAGCGGGCGTATGCGATTTTCTTTTCAGGCTGCGAAGCTGCTTGGCCACGCTGGGCGCACCCAGGCAACGGTAGCGCATGATGCCAAGCGGCAGCGCCGCGCAGCCGCGCAAAGGCTTGGGCAATTGCGTGACGCAGCCTTGCACCTGGCCGCTTTGCAGCCATTGCAAGGTGTGCTCTTGATCGTCCACCACGCTGTGCAGCAGCAGGCGATGCTTGAGCAAATCTTTGTGCACGCCCAGTAAAAACCATGACGCCAGAGAATCTGCGTTCACGGCAACAGAAAGCACTTGCCAATCTGCATCACCCGCACCTTGCGAGAGGCGCTCAGCCAAATCGGCTTCGAGCAAGCGCGTGCGGGCGATGTGGGAGAGCAGGGCTTGGCCGGCGCGTGTGGCTTGCGCGGTTTTGCTGCGAATCAGCAGGCGCTGGCCGAGTTGGGATTCCAGCGCTTTGATGCGTAGGCTCACGGCGGCTAGCGTCAGATTGAGTTGCTTTGCCGCAGCGGCGAGGCTGCCAGTTTGCAGTGTCGCGGCGAAAGCGTCGAGTTGTTTGGGGTCGAGCGACATGCGTTAATTAAATCATTTTTAACTGAATTGATAAATAATTAATTTTGTTTGATTTATAGCATTTCAATCCACAATCGACAGCATGAATATCTTTCTCTCGGGCATGTTGCTCAGCCTCTCGCTCATCGTGGCCATTGGCCCGCAAAACGCGCATGTCTTGCGCATGGGGCTGCTGCGCTCGCATGTGGGCATCACGGTGGCGGCTTGCGCTGTGACTGACGCGCTGTTGATTGCGATTGGCGTGTTCGGCTTGGCGCAACTGGGCAACTTATCGTCCAGCATTAGCGCGGCCTTGATCGGCGCATCCATCCTGTTTTTGCTCAACTACGGCTGGCAAGCGGCCAAACGTGCCTCCAATCCTGCGGCGCAAGGCTTGCTGGCAGTGCAACAAGATGCGCCGCACACCCCTGCTCACGCGCTGTCCAGCGCCTTGGCTTTTTCTTGGCTCAATCCGCATGCTTGGGTTGATACCGCTGTCATCATCGGCACGGCTTCGCTGGCTTATCAGCAACCTGCCAACATGGTATTTGGATGGGGCGCAGCTGTGGGCTCGGCAGTGTGGTTCATCATGCTCGGCTTGGGCGCTTCTGCCCTGGCCAAACATCTGGCGCATGCGGCAGTGTGGCGTGCGATTGATGTGTTGGTCGCGCTCACGATGTGGGGCACCGCGGTTTGGCTGGCGTGGGGACTGCTCGCCACGGGATGAATATATATATCGTATGCTATGTATTTAATAGCACACTATGCTTAATTTATAACGGGTAGATGCCAAAAAAGCATAAAAAAAGCCGCTGCGAGGGCAGCGGCTTACGGTTCGCTGGAAACCGGCGTTTAGGGGGTCAGATTGATGGCGAATGCGCCGCTGGCACAGCTGGAGGAATAGGCGTAGTTGAGGCTGACACCTTGTAGAGCAGAGTTCAATGAAGCATTGAGGCCTGAATTACATGCGTTTGCAGCGATACCACTGATGCAATAGTTTTGGTTGATGGGGAAACCGGAAATCGTGCCACTGACCGCTACTCCGCAAGTGCCGGTGCCGCCGCCAGCGCCTGTGCCAGAAATGTTGATGCCGGTGCCATTAAAAGTAAAGGTCAGTGGCGAGCTGCTGCCATTGATGGCGGTGAACGCGGCTAAGAAGTTGGCTTGCATGGCGGTGAAGGTCGTGGGATTCAAGGCTTGGCCGATATAGGCTTCGAAATTGGCCAGTCCCTGAAGTTGAACATACTTCGACATGGCGCTCAGTACGCGGCCATAGTCATTCATCGTGCCGGTGACGGCGGGTAATGTGGTGAGCAGATTCGCGCTACCCAAACCAAACTGGGTGGATAAATTCGCCAGCGCCGTGTTAAAGCCAGCGCTGGTGACACCCGAATAGCCGTAAGCGATGTAGGTCAGCGGTGTGACGTGAACAGTTTGTGCGCCTCCATTGGCTCTGATAACGGCCTTGAGCTGGTTCAATGCTGTGCTCAACCCTGTTGCCTCATCGATGTAATTGCCGCCGCTGACTTCAATGACTACATCGCCGTTGTAGCTGATGACCAATGAGTATGTGCCGCTGGGGCTGGTGGTGGTGGTGCCCAAAATGGCTCCGCCAGTGACTGCGCGGGCGGTCACCGTTGCGCCATTCACAGGCCCTTTGACGGCACTGCCGGAAATTGTGGTCGATGCCGCAGGCGCAGTAACGCTGGCGCTATCGTTTCCGCCACAACCTGTGAGCAGACCGACGGTGAGGGCAATGCCTGCCGAAAGAGAGGCTAGAATTTTTCGCATGATATGTGTCCTTTCAAGACGAGTGAACGAATGAAAGGAGTGTCATTTTTTTGCCGAAATTCAACCATCCCTCATTCGGGGGGGATAGGTATCCCTCATTTAGGGGAGGCTGGCGCAAGAAGCGCTCAAGCTTGCGCTATGCGCTGAAACAAGCCGCCAGGCAAGCGAGCCACGTCGCCCAGCAATTCAAGTTCAAGCAGTTTCACCTGTAATGCGGAAGCTGGGATGCCGGTTCGGTCGATCAGGGCATCTAGGCTGACGGGGTCATAACCCATGGCTTGCAGCATATCGTTTTCGTTTTCCGCGTCATTTTCTAAGTCTTTTGAGCTGTTGCCCGTTATAGAATCTGCGTGGAGTGCTCCTGAAATCATAGCATTTGATCGCTGCAGCGAAGGCTGTATCGGCAGCTCTTCCATCACATCTTGTGCGCTCTCCACCAATTTCGCCCCTTGTTTGATCAGGTGATGACAACCTTTGGCTTGCGGGCTGTGAATGGAGCCAGGGATGGCGAAGACTTCTTTGCCTAAATCGAGCGCCTGCCGCGCGGTGATGAGTGAGCCAGATTTGATGGCAGCTTCCACCACCAGCGTGCCTTGCGTGAGCGCGGCGATGATGCGGTTGCGGCGCGGAAAATTCTCCGGCAGCGGCGGTGTGCCGATGGGGAATTCGCTCAGGATCAAACCATGCTGCACGATGCGGTGCGCCAAGTCGTGGTGGCGCTTTGGGTACACCCGATCCAGCCCCGTGCCGACCACGGCGATGGTCGAACCTGCCGCGCTGCCAAAATCGTTTTGTGCGTCTAGCGCACCTTCGTGTGCTGCGCCGTCGATGCCCAGCGCTAGGCCGCTGACGATATGCATGCCAGACTGAGCGAAGGTTTTTGCAAAACTGCGTGCGTTCTGCAAGCCTTGGGGCGTGGCGTTGCGGCTGCCAACGATGGCGATGTCGTTGGCCATCTCTTTGCTGGCCAATTGCTGATAGACCGCAGCAGAGCCTGTGGCGTACAGCAGCGCGGGTGGGTCAGCCAAGGTGAGCAGGGCTTTGGGGTAATCAGCATCAGCGAGGCAGACGATCTTGCGCAAGGTGTCGCTGGGGGCGGTTTGTAGCCAAGTCCAAGTCGCATCTATCAGCGCGGGTAGCTCGGCATTCGGTTCGATCAATTTTGTGACCTGCGCAGGGGTGAGTACTTGTCCCAGCGCCTCGCGGCTTTGCTTGAAGATATTCTCAGGCAGGCCGAATGCGGCCAAGAGTTTGCGGGCGCTCAAATGCCCTATGCCATCGGCCGCCGACAGGCGCAGCCAAGAGCTGAGTTCGTCGCGCGTCATGCGCTGCGAGGGATCAGAGCCAACATCCGCGAACCAAAATTTAGCGCGGGTTCACCAAATGGTCGCCTATTTTCACGCCATCATTGACTTGCAGAATCAGCGCATAGGAGACTTTGTCAAAGGTCTTGAAGACCATGGCCAAGCCATTGCGCTCATCGGGCAGCTTGATCTCTTGGCGCGGTGTGACGGTGGTGTCAGTCACGGTGCGGCCATCTTTGACGATGGCCATCACATGGCCGATTTCCAAACCATCGGATGCGCCTTTATTGAGGCTAACAATCGCATTTGCTCCGGCGCGAGCGACGGTGGAGCCATACATCGACATCACACGAACGCCCTCAATGGCACGGCCTGGGGCACGCGGTGTATATGTGGGGAAATCGCGCTTGGGCTCGGGCAGCAAGCGGTCGCCTGTGCGCATTTCTTCTTTGTTGCCAATGATGTCGAAGGTGGCGGGCACGATTTCTTTGGCAGGTTTGCCGTCTTTGCCTGTGACATCACGCACGCTTTGACCACGCGCTAAATCAGCAGAGCCAATGTATTGCGCTTCATAGGCCAAGATTTTGCCGGTGTTTGGGTCTTTCAAAGCGGTGGCGTTGCGATAGATGCGATAACGCGTGGGCGCGGTTTTGTCCATGCTCAGATCTTGGGCCTGCTCAGCACGCGCATAAACGCGATCACCATTGGCAAACAGCACGCGCTCGTTGTCTGAGCCGACGATGCGCGGCGCACGCAAATGCGTGGCTTCGTCCACCAGAATAGGCTCAGCTAAGAAAGGCTCAAGCAAATGAGCTGGCAAAGTAGGAATCGCGGCGTCGGCCAAAGTGCCATAGCGGGTGCGCGGGGAGACCTTGACCGTAGGTAAGCCGCCTTGCGCAGCGCCGCCTGCGCGCAAGACTGCGCGGCCAGAGCTTTTGTCGAGCACCAACACTTGGCCGGGGTAGATCAGATGCGGGTTGCGGATCTCATTCAGATTCATGCCCCACAGCTCGGGCCAGCGCCAAGGTTGCTTGAGATAAAGCCCAGAAATGGCCCAGAGCGTGTCGCCGCTTTTCACGGTGTAGCTGTCGGGTGCGCTCGGGGAGAGCTCGTCCAAAGCCACGCCGGCTTGTGCCACGCGCTGGGCGGTGGCTTTCTGCGCGGGCGTGGTGATGTTTTGGGCGAAAGCTGAGCCGAGCAGGCCGCCGGACAGGGCTGCGCCCAAGCAGATGGCCAAAATTCGTTGCGGTTTGTGGTGCTTCATGCGTGTTTTCCCACCATGTTGAAACTAGAAATTACTGTCAATTTTGATCTTAACCTATTGATTTGGCAAGATTTCTTCATTTTTTTGTCTATTCTTGGTGTGCGGGTGGGTTGAAATATTGCGAAAATACGTCATTTCCTGCTTTGACCACGCGCTTAGGCTCTGCCTGAGCCTGCTTTTTCCGGCTTTGAACCTATGACTTCTCCCCAAATTCTTCCCATTTTGACTTACCCCGATCCGCGCCTACATACGGTAGCCCAGCCGGTCTCGCTGGCCAGCGGCATGGATGCCCGCATGAAAGCCTTGATCGCCGACATGCTGGCCACCATGTATGACGCGCAAGGCATTGGCTTGGCGGCAACGCAAGTCAACGTGCATGAGCGCTTGATCGTGATTGATGTGAGCGAGGAGCGTGATGCGCCGCTGGTGATCATCAACCCGACGGTGCTTTGGGCGAGTCCAGAAAAGCAAAAAGGCGACGAAGGCTGCCTCTCGGTGCCCGGCGTGTATGACGGCGTGGAACGCAGCATATCGATCCGCATTTCCGCCGTCGATGAGAACGGCGCTTCGCGCGAACTGGAGGCAGATGGCACGCTGGCGGTGTGTATTCAACATGAGATGGACCATTTGATGGGCAAGGTGTTTGTGGAATATCTCTCGCCACTCAAACGCACGCGCATCAAATCCAAAATGGCCAAGCTGGAGCGCGAAGAGGCTGAATCCTCGGGTAAGCGCTGAAGATGAAACTGATCTTCGCGGGCACGCCCGAGTTCGCCCGCGTGGCTTTGGCGGCTTTGTTGCATGCAGGCCACGAGATCGCTTTGGTGCTCACCCAGCCGGATCGCCCAGCGGGGCGTGGCATGAAATTGCAAGCCTCGCCAGTGAAGCAGTTTGCTCTAGAGCACGGCATCTCGGTGGCGCAACCGCGCAGTCTGCGACTCAATGGCAAATATCCCGACGAGGCGATGGCTGCCAAAGCGCAGATTGAGGCCGCGCAGGCCGAAGTGATGATCGTGGCAGCTTATGGGCTGATCTTGCCGCAATGGGTGTTAGACATGCCGCGCTTGGGCTGCCTCAATATCCATGCCAGCCTGCTGCCGCGTTGGCGGGGCGCAGCGCCGATTCACCGGGCAATTGAAGCGGGCGACAATGAGACGGGCATCACCATCATGCAAATGGACGCCGGGCTGGATACGGGCGACATGCTGCTGGTAGAGAGCTTGCGCATCGATGCGGACGACAGCACCGCCAGCCTGCACGACAAGCTCGCTTCCATGGGTGGGCGCATGATCGTGCAAGCCTTGGCGTTGGCTTCATCTGAGAAACTGCAGCGCACACCGCAACCGGCTACGGGCGTGACCTATGCGAGCAAGATTGATAAAGCCGAAAGCGCAATAGACTGGGCGCTGCCAGCCAGCGGCATCGCCAGAAAAATCCGTGCGTTTTATCCCGCACCGGGCTGCACCGCGCAGCTACGCGGCGAGACGATCAAGCTCTGGGCGGCATTTGATTGGCCATCTGAATACTATAAAAATAATAGCAAACTATCCAGTATTTATAACGGCAATGCCACGATTTTTGATGTCAATTCCGATGGAATCGAGGTCTTGTGTGGCTCAGATCAGCAAACGGCCCACACCGTGCTGCGCATCACCGAACTGCAACGCGCTGGCGGCAAGCGTTTGCCTGCGAGCGAATTTTTGCGCGGGTTTGCGTTGCAAGCAGGTGAGCGTTTTGAAAGCGCTACAGGTGACATGGTTTGAGCCACACTGACGCTGAGCCACTGCATTTCTGGCAATACGAAGAATTCCGCCAAGGCGCACGCGATATGCTTCCCGTCGCGCCGGGCATTGCGGCTTGGGGGCTGATGACGGGTGTGGCGATGATGAAATCTGGCCTGTCACTCGTAGAGAGTTTGGCGATGGCTTTGCTGGTTTTCGCAGGCAGCTCGCAATTGGCAGCCATGCCGCTCATCCTCACGGGTGCGCCGATGTGGGTGATTTTGGCGACAGGTTTTTGCGTGAATCTGCGCTTTGTCGTCTTCAGTTTGCATCTGCGGCCCTACATGATGCATCTGCCGCTGTGGCGGCGTATGCTGGGCGGCTATCTCACCGCCGATTTGACTTATGTGCTCTTCACGCGGCGCTATCCGCATCCGTTGAAAGAATCCGTAGATGCTATGAATTCAATAGCGCTTAGCGCAGATTCTATAAGGGCAGATAGCTCAAAAAGCATAGAAAATATGCATGATGAGCGCGCTCGACAACAGGCCTTTTTGCTGGGCAACAGCCTAGTCAATTGGGGCTCATGGGTTGTGCCTTGTGTGGCGGGCGTGTTGCTGGCGAACTTGATTCCGCAAGCTTGGGGCTTGGGCTTCGCAGGCATCCTCGCGCTCGTGGGCATCGCCTGCTCGCTAGCCACCAGTCCATTGCGCATCGTCTCCGCCTTGATTGCAGGTGCCGCTGGCGTGGTCGCGTTTGCACTGCCGCTGCGCTTGAATATTTTGGTCGCCATCGGCGTGGCGGTGGTCGTTTGCCTCAGCCTGGAGCGCTTTCGTCCCGTGTTGGAAAAACCATCGAAAAAGCCATCGGAGAGGACACCATGAGCAGCGGCACAACCGACCTCTGGACGCTCGCCGTCATCCTCGGCTTGGCCGTGGTCACCGTCATCACCCGCTCCTTCTTCTTCATCAGCCGCAAAGATTTTCATCTGCCGCACTGGGCGCAGCGCGGCCTGCAATACGCGCCCATTGCGGCCCTCTCTGCTGTCATCCTGCCTGAAATCGTGATGACACAAGGCCAGCTCATTTCAACTTTGCAGGATGCCCGCATTTACGGTGCGTTGGCTGGCGCAGCCATCTTTTACTGGCGGCGCAACACGCTGGCATGTATTGTGGGCGGCATGTCGGTGTATTTACCGCTGCGTATGGTTTTTGGCTGGTGATTTAAAGTTTCTTTTAAAAATCACGTCAACCGCTTCACCAAACTCGAAGTATCCCAACGCTGCCCACCCATCTGCTGCACGTCCGCATAAAACTGATCCACCAGCGCCGTGACCGGCAAACGCGCGCCATTGAGCTTGGCTTCATCGAGCACCAGCCCCAAATCCTTGCGCATCCAATCGACGGCAAAGCCAAAATCGAATTTGTCGGCCACCATGGTCTTGCCACGGTTATCTAGCTGCCAGCTTTGCGCTGCGCCTTTGCCGATCACGTCGAGCACGAGGTTCACATCCAGCCCGGCCTTTTGACCGAAAGCAATCGCCTCCGACAGGCCTTGCACCAAACCCGCAATACAAATCTGATTCACCATCTTCGTGAGTTGCCCAGCGCCGGCTTCGCCCATGCGCGTGAAGGCGCGAGAGAAGGCCATCGCAGCAGGCTTGGCGGCATCAAAAGCGGCCTGATCACCGCCACACATCACAGTCAGCAAACCATTTTGCGCACCGGCTTGGCCGCCCGAGACAGGCGCATCCACAAACTGCAAACCTTTGGCTTTCGCCGCCGCATACAACTCGCGCGCGACATGGGCTGAGGCGGTGGTGTGATCCACAAAAATCGCGCCCGCCTTCATGCCTGCCAAAGCGCCGTTTTCACCCAAGACCACGCTGCGCAAATCATCGTCATTGCCCACGCAGCAATACACAATATCTGCATCCGCCACCGCTTCTTTAGGACTCAAAGCCCTTGTAGCGCTTGTAAATTCTGCGCAGAATGCTTGCGCTTTTGTAGCATTTCGGTTGTACACCTTGACCCGATGCCCCGCCTGAGCCAGATGCCCTGCCATTGGGTAGCCCATTACGCCTAAGCCCAAAAAGGCGACGTTTTGTGGGGGAGAAGTTTCGTAGGTTTTTGTGTTGATAGAACTCATGAAAAATCAAAAATAGGTAAAAAAACAACTTAAACAATGGAGAACATTTCAGTGCCAGCAGACAAATCTTGCGTTTTGGCGCGCTGGGAATGTAGCTTGATCTGCAGGCGCAGATCGTTGACGGAATCGGCGTTGCGCAGCGCATCTTCAAAGGAGATTTGATTCGTCTCAAAGCCGTCAAACAAGGCTTGGTCAAAGGTTTGCATGCCCAAATTGCGGCTCTTTTTCATGATCTCTTTGATCTCAGACACATCGCCTTTGAAGATCAAATCGGAAATGAGCGGTGTGTTGAGCAACACTTCCACCGCCGCAAAGCGGCCTTTGCCATCTTGCTTGGGCACGAGGCGCTGAGAGATCAGGCCTTTCAAGTTAAGCGACAAATCCATCAAGAGCTGCGTGCGGCGTTCTTCGGGGAAGAAGTTGATGATCCGGTCCAGCGCTTGGTTGGCGCTGTTGGCGTGTAGCGTGGCCATGCACAAATGGCCGGTTTCGGCAAAGGCCACGGCATGCTCCATCGTCTCGCGATCACGAATCTCGCCCATCAAGATCACATCGGGCGCTTGGCGCAAGGTGTTTTTCAGCGCGGATTCCCAGTTTTCAGTGTCTAAGCCCACTTCACGCTGCGTGACCACACAATTTTTATGCGGATGAACAAATTCCACCGGGTCTTCAATCGTGATGATGTGGCCGTAGGAATTTTCGTTGCGGTGATCAATCATCGCGGCTAAGGTGGTGGATTTGCCCGAGCCGGTTGCGCCCACCAGAATCACCAAGCCGCGCTTGGTCATCACCACTTCACTGAGCACGGGCGGCACGCCGAGCGAGGCAATCGTGGGCAGCGTCAGTGGAATCACCCGCAGCACCATGCCCACTTTGCCTTGCTGAATAAAAGCATTCACACGGAAGCGCCCCACGCCGGGCGGCGAGATCGCGAAATTGCATTCCTTGGTCCGCTCAAACTCAGCAGCTTGTTTGTCGTTCATGATCGAACGAGCCAGCGCGAGCGTGTGCGCAGCGGTGAGCGGCTGCGGCGAGACTTTGGCGATCTTGCCGTCCACCTTGACAGCGGGCGGGAAGTCACCGGTTAAAAACAAGTCTGAGCCATTGCGGCCTACCATCAATTTCAAAAGATCATTGATGAACTTAGAAGCTTGGTCGCGTTCCATGAAACGCCTCCTTTCTTGTTAACTTGCCATACTGACACATTTCAAGCAACCGTCGTAGATCTGGCTTTGCCAGGCTACTGACGGTGCCCCCTGGGGGGAGGCGACCGCTAGGTCGTTTCGGGGGGTACGTCATTTACCCCACAAAATTCTCAGGAATCTTCGCTTTGCTGCGCGCTTCTGCTGGAGAGATGAGATTGCGTTTGACGAGGTCGGTCAAATTCTGATCTAGCGTTTGCATGCCGACGCTGTTGCCGGTTTGGATGGAGGAATACATTTGCGCGACCTTTGCTTCGCGGATCAGATTGCGAATCGCTCCGGTAGCGAGCATGATTTCATGCGCTGCGACGCGGCCCGTGCCGTCTTTGGTTTTGCACAGGGTTTGCGAGATCACGGCTTGCAGCGATTCGGAAAGCATCGCGCGCACCATCTCTTTTTCATCGGCGGGGAACACGTCAATGATTCGGTCAATCGTTTTCGCAGCGCTGGATGTGTGTAGCGTGCCGAAGACCAAGTGGCCCGTTTCAGCCGCCGTCATGGCCAAGCGAATGGTTTCTAGGTCGCGCATCTCGCCCACGAGAATACAGTCGGGGTCTTCGCGCAGAGCGGATTTCAGCGCGGCGGCAAACGAGAGCGTCATCGGGCCCACTTCGCGCTGGTTGACCAAGCACTTTTTGGATTCGTGGACGAATTCAATCGGGTCTTCCACGGTCAGGATGTGGCCGTATTCGGTTTCGTTTAAGTGGTTCACCATCGCGGCCAGCGTGGTGGATTTGCCTGAGCCGGTGGGACCGGTGACCAAGACCATGCCGCGCGGCTTCATGGCCAAGTCGCCAAAAATCTTGGGTGCGTTGAGTTGCTCCAGCGTTAAGATTTTGGAAGGAATGGTTCGAAAGACAGCGGCAGAGCCCCGGTTTTGATTGAAGGCATTCACGCGGAAGCGCGCCAAGCCTTCGATCTCAAAAGAAAAGTCGCATTCCAGAAACTCTTCGTATTGCTTGCGCTGCGTGTCGTTCATGATGTCATACACCATGCTGTGGACGGCTTTGTGATCGAGCGCATCGACGTTAATCCGGCGCACGTCGCCGTGTACGCGAATCATGGGTGGCAGACCGGCAGACAGGTGAAGGTCAGATGCTTTGTTTTTGACGCTGAAGGCAAGAAGCTGAGTGATGTCCATGATGATGCAAAATTCCGCTGAAAGAGGTTACAAACGCATTATGGGCATGATTTCAGACAATTTGATGAGCGTCAAGGCGCAGATTGCAGCGGCTAGCCAAGAATTTGGCCGACCCGTAGGTGCAGTGCAACTGCTGGCAGTGAGCAAAACCTTCCCCTCAAGTGCAATACGGGAAGCCTATGCCGCTGGGCAACGGGGGTTTGGCGAGAACTACATTCAAGAGGGTGTGGAGAAAACGATCGCCTTACAAGATTTGGCTGATGTTGAATGGCACATGATTGGCCCGATCCAAAGCAACAAAACGCGGCTTGTGGCCGAGCATTTTCATTGGGTTCATAGCGTGGATCGCTTGAAAATCGCTCAACGTCTCTCAGAGCAAAGGCCTACCGGCATGCCGCCTTTGCAGATATGTTTGCAGGTGAACTTAGATGGGGGAGCGAATAAGTCGGGCTGCTTGCCTTCTGAAGCTGTTGATTTGGCCAAAGGCATCTCGGCACTGCCAAATTTGCAGCTGCGCGGCATCATGGTGATTCCTGAGCCTGCTCCTGATTTCATAGCTGCCTGCGCAGCATTTATGCCGGCTAGGGAGCTATTTATCTCTATAAAACAACACATTCTTGGCTTGGATACGCTCTCGATGGGCATGAGCGCGGATTTGCGTGCGGCGGTGAAAGAGGGCAGCACGATGGTGCGGGTGGGAACGGCGATTTTTGGTTCGCGTGCTTGATGTGTTGGCATTCATCGTTTAGAAAATTCAGAACTTCCGGACGCGAAAGACGCGAAGGTTGCGCAAAAGACGCGAAAAAGACAAGAGAAAAATTCAAAAGTGATCCATTGATTCAACTGCCTTTTCTTTTTGGTATTCCTTTCGCGTAACTTTTGCGGCTTTCGCGTCCGGTATTGGGCTTTGTCTTTAAGCCGTCACGATCCAGCCCTCTAGACCATCAAATTTAGGTAGTCCATAGTTCTTCTTGCCAGCCAGATGCTGCCCGTAAGCCCAATGCGCTTGCAGCATGCACAGGGCAGCATCCAAGCTGTCGCCACTGGCATCGTCAATCAGTTGCTCGCGCTGGGCGTTGGAGAGTTTCAAGCGAACTTTCAATCGGGTTTGCCCATTCTCCAAAGCCGTGAGAATGTCTTTTCGAGCAATCAAGCGCTCGGGCGTTTGCTTGGATTTGTCATCGCTTTTGTAGCTTCGTGCACCGATGATTTCTCTGGCCAGCAAGCCGGGATAAGCTTCTAGCGCCACTTTGCTCTGATTGCCTTTGTGCAGCCCCGGAAAATGACAACCTGCGGCAATCAAGCGAGGCACGCCTGCATGCAGCATGTAAGCCACAGGCGGGTTCACCCACTTCATGCTCGGGCTGCTGCCAGCGGACAAATCAGCGGCGCGATGCGCAAATTTCCCGCCAACTGGACGCGCATCACAAAAGGCTTTGAAGGTGGTGCGAATCTCTTCGCGTGAGAGGCTGGCGTAATGCTGCATACAGGCGAGCCAATCGGTTGGCCAATGCAGTGTTTCCACCAACTCGCGCGGCAGGCCAAACGGCAAATCAAAGCCGCCCACCCACTGCGCGTCAAGTTGTAGCCAAGTGCTCCAATCGTCCAGCGCTTCGAATCGCTCTAATTTTGATAGCACGCAGCGCATATTCTGTAACGGCGATTGGCCTATTTGGCTTGAAATCTCTTCAGAAAACGCCACCACCACGGGTTTGCGCTTAGTGGGACTCGAAGAAAAATCACAACCGATGATCTGCATGAACACCTCAACCCAAAGCCAATGCCATCACGCCCGCAGCAATGCAGCAAGCGCCCAAAATCCGCAAGCCGCGATCACTCTCGCCGAGCAGTTGCCCGCCAATCAGCGCTGCAAAAAGCATGCTCACCTCTCGCGCAGGTGCGACATGGCTCACGGGCGCGATCTTCGCCGCGTACAAAACCAATACGTAGCCAATCGGACTGAAAATGCCCACGATGGCGGCATACTTCCATTGCAGCTTCCACAGCCGCTTCGCCTCAGGCACATCGCGCAGCACAGACACTGAGCTGTATGGCATGCGCAGCACATTGCACCAGTAGTCAAACAAAATCGGCGAGATCATCAGCACCTTCACCGCCCATGCATCGAGGATTGTGTAGCAAGCAATCAAAGCGCCCGTGAGTGCGCCCCAAAACACACCAGTTTTGATGCGCGCGCGTTTATGCGGATCGTGTGCTGTGCTCAGAAGAGCAGGGCCACCTGCAATCAAAAACACACCAATCACCACGCCCGCAATCCCCAGCACGCCATAGGCGGAAAGTTGTT
The DNA here is from genome assembly GCA_031375105.1 of Variovorax sp. Classification (GTDB taxonomy): domain Bacteria; phylum Pseudomonadota; class Gammaproteobacteria; order Burkholderiales; family Burkholderiaceae_C; genus JANMDU01. The sequence continues at coordinate 2,156 of JANMHJ010000071.1, read as the reverse complement.
CGCCAAACACGATCACCGCCACGCCTGAAGACAGCAAGGGCCCGCTGCCGCGAGCCACCGGATACACCACCGTGAGATCACTCTTGCGATAACCTGTGAGCAAGCAAATGAAATACACCCAGTGAACAAAACCGCTGATTGCCACAGCAGTCCATTCCATCCAGCCCCAGGTCGGGAGCACATGCCAGCCCAGCCAAATGCAAAGTGGCGACCAGAAGAAGAACATGATCACCGAGGAGAAAAATGTAAACCGCGCGTCGCCCCCTGCTTTCTTAGCCGCAATGTTCCACAGCGCATGAATCAAAGCGCCAAGCAAGACGAGAAACAGCGCAGGCAGTGGCATAGGTGGCTTCAGCCAAGGCCGAGCGATAGGGTTGAGGGGGGATGAAACATTGGGGCAAAATCATGCCATGTTTCTCAAGTCTTGGATTGTCGCGCTTTTCTGGCTGGTGTTCAGCGCGTGGGCTTGCGCTCAAACCAATACAGTGCAGCGGTTTGAGCAAGCGCAAATCTCTTGGCAAGCCAGTGCTTCTCCTCCCAATCTCTATGAAGCTGAACTCACACCGTTGCCCAGCGATTGGGGCCGTTTGCGACCAGAATACGCCGGCCAGGCTTGGTATCGTATTCGCTTTGACGCAGCACCCAGTGATGTGTCTGCGGTTCTGATTGAGCGCGCCTGTACCCATGCGCACATCTGGCTCAACGGCAGTTTGGTCAAACGAAGCGGCAGCTTGCATGATCCCATCAGCCGCCAGTGTTATTACCCACACTGGGCGAATCTGCCTGCACAGCTGCTCAAACCGCAAGGCAATGTGCTTGATATTCAATTGGCAGGCTACGCTTTTTCGCAAGTGGCGGCAAGGCAGCGTCATGCAGGCTTATCACCTGTCTTGCTGGGTTCGGAGCAGCAATTGCGCTCTGAGTATGAGCGCTTGTATTTCTGGAACATCACGGTTGCGCAAATCATTGGCGTATCGATCACGTTTTTTGGCCTTGTGCTTCTGATGTTGTTTGCCGTGCGCAGACAAGACCGCTATTTTTTGTACTTTGGATTGACGCTGATCGGTTGGGCACTCATTGGTATCCGGCTCTATTGGCAAGAGATTCCTCTGCCGGGCTGGATGACTGAAATTCTGATCACTAGCTTGTTCCCGATTGTGGTGGCATGCGCGATACAGTTTTTGCTGCATTACGTGAGCAGGCCGCAGGTGTGGGTTGCTCGTGCCCTATGGGTTCAAGCGATCACCGTGCCGCTGGTGATGCTGCTGATGGGTTCGAGCTGGATCTTTCGTTTGGGGAGTGCAGTGTTTACACTGTTGGCAGTGCAGTTTCTGCTTGCCTTGCTGTATGCCGGCTGGCAGGCCTGGCGACATATGCGCACGGACTTTTGGGTGATGGGCAGTGCCTTGGCGATGGCCAGTGTGATGGTTGTGGCTGAAATCGCGATTCAAAATGCTTGGTTGCCATTGCCAAATATTCATCTGATTCATTTTGGACTGCCTTGGGTATTCTTGGCCATCACGGTGCGGCTGGTGCAGCAATTCGCTCAGTCCCTCAATCGCAGCGAGCGCCTTGCGGTGGAGCTTGAGCAACGAGTAGCTCAAAAAACGCAGGAAATCACGGCTAACTACGAGCAGATCAGCCATTTGCGCGCCAATGAAGCAGCACAGCAAGAGCGCCACCGCATTGCTGCCGATTTGCACGATGATTTGGGCGCCAAGCTGTTGAGCATCATCCATACTGACAGCGCTGCTGCGCAAAAGGCGGGGGGCTTAAGTGCGGCCACTATGGCACGCCAAGCATTGGATGAAATGCGCTTATCTGTGCGTGGGCTCACTGCACAAGTTGCCCCTGCATGGCAAGTATTGGCTGATTGGAGAGCAGAGGCCATGGAGCGATTGCATACCGCAGGCCTGCAAGCGGATTGGTATGCCGATGAACCGCTAGAGCAAGTCAATTTAGGCGCACGTATCCAAGTGCAGCTCACGCGCATCTTGCGCGAATCCATCTCCAATGTCTTATTCTAATTCCCATTAGAAATAGCATTAATAATCCAATCCCATCCGGCGATACTTTTGATCGATTCATGTTGCGTTTCCAGGGTCTTGAGCGACCCCACCAGATGGTCCTCCAGTAAATCCAGCGTCTCAAAGGTT
>JANMHJ010000073.1:0-32886 GCA_031375105.1 Variovorax sp. | reverse complement strand
CAGAGTTATACACTTTTGCTTAGAATCTTTCCGTAGTCGAGGCTATTTCGTTCTCGCTCAGGTTGGTGATGTTGCCATTTCCAGCGGTCACCGATCTGAAAGCACCGGTTGTGGCGCTAACCGTAGCCGCAGAAACTGTACCTGTGAAGGTCGCTGCTGTGCCGCTCAGATTCGTCACGCTCAGGTTGGTGATGTTGCCATTTCCAGCAGTCACCGAACCGAAAGCACCGGTTGTGCCGCTAACCGTACCAGCAGAGACCGTACCGGCAGAAACTGTACCGGTGAAGGTGGCTGCTGTGCCGCTCAGATTGGTGATGCTGCCATTCGTAGCGCCCACCGAGGTGAAAGTACCTGTTGTACCGCTCACTGTTCCAGCCGAGACTGTACCGGTGAAGGTCGCTGCCGTGCCGCTCAGTGCAGATACTGTACCGTTAACAACTGTTGCGTTGGTAACTGATGCATTGGTAGCTGTCACCAAACCAGCAGACAGAACTGCCGTGGTCAAAGTACCTGTCGTAGTCAAAGAAGCCACAGTTGCTGTCGTGATGTTAGCAACACCGAAGGTTGACGTACCAGCAAAAGTTGATGTGCCGCCGACACGCAAGGAACCACCCGTTGGCGCTGCCGTGATTGTTGCCGTTGGAACCAATGCCGTGGTGGTATTAGCATTTAGGAAATCGCTAGCATAGGTCTCGCTACCCAAAATATTGGTAGATGTTGGAGCGATCAGCTGAGATACCAGCGTGGGATTGGTGCGAGTCGTCAAGCCGTAGGTCGTGGTGACGAAATCGCCAGTGCTGGTGAAAGTATCAACGCGTACTGTGTAAAGCGTGCCAGAAGATACCTGTTGCGTGCTGTTGCCCGAGGTTAGAGTCACGTTGCCCACGGCATCGACCGTGGCACCCGCTGTACTGGCCGTAGTGATGGTTTGAGCCAAGCTGGCACCAGAGTTGACCAAAACTGCATACGTTCCACCCGCAGAAGTAGGTACACCGCCAGGTGCTGTGGCGGTAAAGGTTTGGGTCAGCGAGAGGAGCGCTGCCGTTGTCGTGCCAGGCGTGACCGATCCTACAGCATACCCGATTAAAACACCAGTAGGATTGGCACCATTAAGAGTTAGTGGGCCGTTAACAACGACGCTTTGAGCAAATGCACCACCAGCCGAGCATGCTAGCAGGGTAGCAAATGCGCTGGCTTTAAGAGCAAATTTTGAAGTTTTCATGAATTTCATCTCCGAAAAAAAAGATGCTCTCAATGACCATGCCATTTGGGCTGCGCATTGAGGGCGCTAAAGTCGCGATTGAAGCAACAACCTTAAGTCATTGTTTCATCAGACCATTTCATTGTAAGCCACCGTGGTAACTTGTCTAGGATTATCACTTTATTTTCATTTTTGACTCACTTGCACGCAAGGTTTGTTGGTTTTTGACAACTGAATACACGCAGAGCTTGCAATTACTAACGCTTCGAGGATTCCCCCTTACCTTTTTCAGCCGTGCTCTGCGCGCCCAAAAGAGTCTTGGCCCTATTTGACCGACAATCACCTTATGAATTGGCTAAACAACATTAAATGGGATGCCCAAGGCCTCGTGCCTGTGATAGCGCAGGAACAGGGCTCAGGCGATGTATTGATGTTTGCTTGGATGAACCGCGAGGCGCTGCAAAAGACGGCTGATCTCAAGCGCGCGGTGTATTTCAGCCGCTCCAGAGGCAAGCTTTGGTTTAAAGGCGAAGAGTCTGGCCACGTGCAGACGGTGCACGATATTCGGGTCGATTGCGACAGCGATGTGGTGTTACTCACCGTCACGCAGCTGGGCCATACACCCGGCATTGCCTGCCACACGGGCCGCCACAGCTGTTTTTTTAATCAATTGCAAGAGGCAGATGGAGAAAAAGTGTGGGAAAGCGTGGGACCGGTCTTGAAAGACCCGGAAAGCATCTATAAATAGAGCCTCTATAAGCGCATGCCATGACTACAAACGATTCCCCAGCCGACACTCTGAGCCAACTGGCCGCTGTATTGGAAAGCCGCAAAGGCGGTGATCCTGAAACGAGCTATGTGGCGCGATTGCTGGCCAAGGGGCCAGATGCGTTTTTGAAGAAAATTGGCGAAGAGGCCACTGAGGTGGTGTTGGCCTGCAAAGATGCCAGCCACGGCGGCTCTACAGTTGAACAAAAGCAAAAAATAGTGAATGAGACGGCGGATTTGTGGTTTCACAATATGGTAGCTTTGAGCTTTTATGGCCTATCGCCAAGTGATGTGTTGGCGGAGCTGGAGCGGCGCGTGGGCTTGAGTGGGCTGGATGAGAAAGCGGCACGCAAGGCGCAGAGCCGCGACGCGGAAACGAAGCAGTAATTTAAAGTAGAGGGGAATTTGTATGTCAGAAACCAATTTTGCCGATTTCGGGCCCAAATCATCGGGCGACCGCACCGTGATGCATGTGCTCTACGGCCTGCACACCATCGCCTGGGCCTCGCTGGGCACGCTGGCGGTAATTGCACTGATCATCAACTACATCAAGCGCAGCGACGAATCCGAGCCCTTGTATGTGCAGCACCACAGCTACATGATTTCTACCTTTTGGTGGACGCTGGTGTGGATGATTCCCGCCGCGCTGGTGGCGCTGGTGATGAGCATCACGATCATTTTGCTGCCGCTGGCTTGGCTGCCGTTCTCTATCGTAGGCTTGTGGTATCTCTACCGCTGCATCAAAGGCTGGCTGCGCTTTAACGACAACCGCGAACCGCGCTAATTCCTTTTCGCCCAATATGAGCCCTGCTCCGCATTCCGACTCCAATTGCATCTTCTGCAAAATCGTTGCAGGCAAGATCCCGTCCAAAAAAATCTATGAAGATGAAGAGATTTTTGCTTTTCATGACATCAACCCGTGGGCACCGGTGCATTTCTTGGTGATCCCCAAAGAACACATCACCTCAATAGCTCACTTGGAAGAGCGCCATTCTGCGCTGATGGGCCGCATCATGACCTTGATCCCCAAACTGGCCGCGCAAGAGGGCTGCAACCCCTATCCTGCGGGTGGTTTCCGCGTGGTGAGCAACACGGGAGATGAAGGCGGCCAGGAAGTGCAGCATCTGCATATTCATGTGATCGGCGGGGCGCGGCCTTGGAAAAAGGGATAACCCCCCAAGATGTACGCTATCGCCTGACGGGGAACGCCTGCGGGGCTTTAGAATCAACACTTATTCTCGGCAACTGCCGTTCAGGAGATTTTCATGGGTTCATTTTCTATTTGGCATTGGCTGATCGTCTTGCTTATCGTCGTCATGGTGTTTGGCACCAAGAAACTCAAAAACATGGGCTCTGATTTAGGCGGCGCAGTCAAGGGCTTCAAAGACGGCATCAAAACTGGTGGCGAGGCTGACAAAGACGCTGCCGCTGCACCCGCAGGCCAAGTGGCCGATGCCTCTGCCGCCAAGACCACGATTGACGTGGAAGCCAAGCAAAAGAGCTAAAGCGGCAGCGCTCAGAGCAGCGGTTTTGGCGCAGCGTGATGACACGCGGCATGCCCTGCTCTGATCACCGATGCGCTTGCCCCTCGTTCACACACCATGATTGACCTTGGCGTCTCTAAAATCGCCCTGATCGGCGCTGTCGCGCTGATTGTGATCGGGCCTGAAAAATTGCCCCGCGTGGCGCGTATGTTGGGCACGATGCTGGGCCGTGCGCAGCGCTATGTGAGCGATGTGAAGGCCGAGGTGAATCGCTCGATGGATTTAGACGAGCTGAAAAAGATGAAAGACACCGTCGAGGGCGCGGCCCGCGACGTGGAAAATTCGATTCAAACCTCGGCGACAGATTTTGAGAAATCTTGGGAGCAGGTGACCAACGAGGCCGGCAACACCAGCTACGAGAGCTTTCCCAGCTATTCCCGCCCACACAAAAAATGGCGCATGAAAACCAGCGCCACGCCGCGTTGGTATAAAAGCCGCGCGGGTGTGCGCACGAGTGCACAGTCGGGCGCGGCGCGCGTGGCGCGCTATCGTCCGGCTAAGCCACAATGAATGTAAATTAGCGCCATGGCAGAAGAAAAGAAAGACGAAATGGCGGGCACAGAGCAGCCCTTCGTTGAACATTTGAAAGAGTTGCGTGATCGCTTGCTTTATTGCGTTTACGGCATGGTGCTTGCTGGCATTATTTTGGCCATTTATCCCGGCCCCAGCGGCTTGATTGACTGGATTTCTCAGCCCATCATGGCGCATATGCCGCCCGGTGCGAAGCTGATTGCCACGGGCGTGTTTTCACCGTTTTTCATACCGCTCAAAGTGCTTTTGATGGGCTCTTTCTTGCTCGCGCTGCCTTGGGTGTTGTATCAACTGTGGATGTTTGTTGCACCCGGTTTGTACAAACACGAAAAGCTATTCGCATTGCCGCTGATTCTTTTTGGCAGTTTGCTGGCCTACACCGGCTTGGCATTTGTTCAGTTTTTCGTGCTGGACAAAATGTTTGCCTTTATTCAGCAGTTCACACCGAAAAACGTGGCTGCCACGCCAGATATTGCCTCGTATGTGGAGTCGATTCTGAGCTTATATATTGCGTTTGCACTGGCCTTTCAGGTGCCGATTGTGGTGATGCTGCTCACGCGCTTTAATATTGTGACGATTGAAAAGCTCAAGGATTTTCGGGGCTATTTCGTGGTGGTGGCCTTTGTGATTGCTGCGGTCGTCACACCGCCGGATGTGATCAGCCAACTCGCTTTGGCCATTCCGATGTGTATCTTGTATGAGGTGGGGCTGTTTGCCTCCAAGTTTTACATCAAGTTCTCCAAGAAGCCGGACGAGCCTGAGCCGGAGAGCAAACCGACTTAAGGGGCAGTTTTAAAGGTGTTTTTAGCACTTTGCCCTTATATTTCCTGCGTAGTATGCTATTAAATTAATAGCTTCTCATTGGATCAATTAGTCTGATAAAAGTCATATCTGTCGATGCCAGATACGCATATCCGCTTACTTGGGTATCCCCATGCGCCAGCCTACAATCAGCCCCCAGCTTACAAAAAAGACGGCGCAGCGACAAGTTGTACCGAGACATGCCATGCCTTCTATGAACGACACATCCGCCGCGATGAGCGATGCAAACCGCCAGCAAGCCCGCGAAGAGCTGCGCCGCGCCGCGCTCGAATACCATGAGTTCCCCACACCGGGCAAGATCGCTATTGCCGCCACCAAGACGCTCTCCAACCAGCGCGATCTGGCGCTGGCCTACAGCCCTGGCGTGGCCGCGCCCTGCGAAGAAATCGTCAAAGACCCCAACAACGCCTTCAAATACACCGCACGCGGCAATTTGGTCGCGGTGATCACCAATGGCACCGCCGTGCTCGGCTTAGGCGACATTGGACCGCTGGCTGCCAAGCCGGTGATGGAAGGCAAGGGCGTGCTGTTCAAGAAGTTTGCTGGCATTGATGTGTTTGACATCGAGATCAACGAAAAGCACGATCTCGATAAATTGGTCGACATCATCGCCTCGTTGGAGCCGACCTTCGGCGGCATCAATCTGGAAGACATCAAAGCGCCGGATTGCTTTTACGTGGAGCGCAAGCTGCGCGAGCGCATGAAGATTCCCGTCTTTCATGACGATCAGCATGGCACGGCGATTGTGGTGGGCGCAGCGATTTTGAATGGCTTGAAGGTGGTGGGCAAAGATCCGAAAAAGATCAAGCTCGTCACTTCTGGCGCGGGTGCCGCAGCACTGGCTTGCCTTGGTCTGCTCGTCAAGCTGGGGATTCCGCGCGAGAACATTTGGGTGACGGATTTGGCTGGCGTGGTCTATGAAGGCCGCACCGAGCTGATGGACGAAGACAAGATTCAGTTTGTTCAGAAAACCTCTGCGCGCACGCTGGCTGCAGTGATGAAAGATGCCGACGTGTTTCTCGGCCTGTCTGCGGGCGGTGTGCTCAAACCCGAGATGGTCAAGAGCATGGCAGCCAAGCCTTTGATTTTGGCACTGGCCAATCCGAATCCAGAAATCTTGCCGGAGGAAGTGCATGCCGTGCGTGATGACGCGATCATGGCCACGGGACGCACGGACTATCCCAATCAGGTGAACAATGTTTTGTGTTTCCCCTACATCTTTCGCGGGGCGCTCGATTCCGGCGCGACCACGATCACGGTGGAGATGGAAATTGCCGCTGTGCATGCGATTGCTGAGCTGGCGCAAGCCGAGCAAAGTGAAGTGGTGGCTGCGGCTTACGCGGGCGAGAAGCTGGCGTTTGGCCCCGAGTATTTGATTCCCAAGCCTTTCGATCCGCGTTTGATGATGAAGATCGCTCCTGCTGTGGCTAAAGCAGCTCAAGACAGCGGCGTGGCGCTGCGCCCGATTGCAGATATGGAAGCGTATCGCCAAAAGCTGCAAAGCTTCGTGTATGCCTCTGGCACGACGATGAAGCCGATTTTCCAAGCAGCCAAGAAAGCCAAAAACAAGCGCATTGCCTATGCCGAGGGCGAAGAAGAGCGCGTGTTGCGTGCTTGCCAGATCGTGGTGGACGAAGGCGTGGCAAGGCCGACTTTGATTGGCCGCCCCGCCGTGATCGCACAGCGCATCGAAAAATTTGGCCTGCGCCTGAAAGAAGAGCTGGATTACGATGTCGTCAATGTCGAGCAAGACCACCGCTACCGCGATTTCTGGCAAACCTACCACCGCATGACCGAGCGCCAGGGGGTGACGGCCCAAGTGGCCAAGATTGAGATGCGCCGCCGCCTCACGCTGATTGGTGCGATGTTGCTGCACAAAGGCGATGTGGACGGCATGATCTGTGGCACTTGGGGCACGACTCATCTGCATCTGCAATACATCGACCAAGTGATCGGCAAGCGCCCCGGCGGCGCTGAGAGCACCGAGCAAGACGTGCCGGTGTATGCCTGCATGAACGGCCTGCTGCTGCCTGATCGCCAGCTCTTCTTGGTAGACACGCATGTGAACTACGATCCCACCGCCGAAGAACTGGCTGAAATCACGGTGATGGCCGCTGAAGAAATGATGCGCTTTGGCATCACGCCCAAAGCCGCCCTGCTCTCCCATAGCAATTTTGGCTCCAGCAACCAGCCCAGCGCCATCAAAATGCGCCGTGTGCTGGATCTGCTGCGCCAACAAGCGCCTTGGCTTGAGGTAGATGGTGAGATGCATGGTGACGTGGCATTGGATGCGGCCATGCGCCAATCCGTCATGCCGAGAAGCACGCTCACAGGCGAGGCCAATTTGCTCGTGCTGCCCAATATCGATGCCGCCAACATCGCCTACAACCTGCTCAAAACGGCAGCGGGCGGCAATATCGCAATAGGCCCCGTGCTTTTGGGCTGCGCCAAACCAGTGCACATCCTCACAGCAAGTGCCACTGTGCGACGCATTGTGAATATGACAGCACTGACTGTGGCAGATGCAAATGCGATTCGGCAAGCAGTCATCAGATAGCGTGCGCTCACATAAGTTGGACGCTATCATAGCCATAGCAGATACAAAGCCCCTTTCAAAAGTGGTTTTGTATTCAATATGACTTGCGTTTTTTCTCGCAATGCGCGACAATTGAGGACTTAGGAATTGCGGGAAAACCCGCAGTTTGTGCAAACAAGGCTTTCGCCGGAGTAATAACAGTGCAGCGCTGGTTCAAACAAAATTGGGTTAGCGTCTGCTCACTTTTTAGTGTTGGGGTCTTTGTAGTCGCTTTGTTGGCAAGTATGCCAGCGCAAGCCAAAGGCCCCGCTCCCGGACAAGCCGATGCAACTTCGCTCAGCATTGCTCTGGCTAATTTGCCCAAACAAGGACGCGAGACCTATGCATTGATTTTGGCTGGTGGCCCCTTTCCTTATGAGAAAGATGGCACCGTGTTTGGCAACCGTGAACGACTGCTGCCCGCGCAAAAACGCGGCTTCTATCGTGAATACACGGTCAAAACGCCATACGCCCGCACACGCGGGGCCAAGCGCATTGTCTGCGGCGGCAGTCAGAGCGTGAAACCGGAGGTGTGTTATTACACCGACGACCATTACGCCAGTTTCAAACGCATCGCCCCCTAAGCGGCGCATTTGACACCAGCACCGCCAGAGAATTTTCTTTTTTGTTTTTTTGACTCTTCTACGGAGAAGCAACATGCCCCTTCGTCATATTAAACCTAATATCGTCCAATCCATCCGTGCGCACCGCGTGGCTGACCTGCAAGATGCTGCCACCGAGCTTGGCCAGCATTTCCTGTATGCCAGCATCGGCGAAGCGCAGTCCAAGCAAGACGTGCTGGACATGCTCGCCATTCAACTCAAGCTGCCCGCGCACTTTGGCAAGAATTACGACGCACTTTATGACGTGCTCACTGACCCGATTCACAAATCAGGCAGCCAGCCCGGCTTCATCGTCGTGCTTGAGCACATCCCCACGAATCCAAAATTCGACAAGGAAGCGCGCGAGCAACTGCTAGACATCTTCCGCGACATCGCCGACTACTGGCATGACCGCAAAGTGCCGTTCCGCTGCTTCTACTCTTTTGCTGTGGCTCGCGCCAACTCCGGCAAAGCTACGGCTCTTGCAGAAGACGAGGCCGATGGCGAAAAAATGCCAACCGACAAGCTGGTGGACGTGTCGCCCTTGGCGCTGCGCATGAGCTCGCCGTTCAATGCTGGCTATTGGCTCGCAGCCGCCTGATCTTTTCTGCCTCTTCAAAAAGCCGCTCTGTTGAGCGGCTTTTTTATGTGTGATACAGCCCGTGCTGGCGTGCGTGCACACGCGCCAGGCCCAGCAACGCGTCTGTCCATGGTGTGGGCAGCTGGCAGAGCTGCCCAATTTCTTTGACAGCTGACACCAGCGCATCCAGCTCCACCGCACGACCCGCTTGCACGTCTTGCAGCATGGAGGTTTTGAAAGCGCCGAGTTTGAGCGTGACTTGGTGACGGTCTTGGGGTTGTTGCGTCATCGGGATGCCGATACGCGAACCGATTTCTTTGGCTTCCAGCATCACGTTGCTGATGAAACCGCGCAGCAGATCGTCGCCCAGAATTTTGTCTGTCGTTGCGCCAGTGATCGCGCTGACGGGGTTGACTGTCATATTGCCCCAGAGCTTGTACCAAACATCCTTTTGAATCTGCGGTGAGAGCGTGGCATCAAAGCCTGCCTCAACCAGCAAGGCCAGCAGGGCTTGCACACGCGGCGTGGCTTGACCCGATGGCTCACCGATGATGAGGCCATTGCCAAAATGATGCTGAATCACGCCGGGGCTGCGTGTGGCGCAACTGGCATGCACCACCGAGCCGATGATGTGATCCGGCTTCAAATGCTGTGCGATCTGGCCATCGGCATCGACGCTTTGCAAGCGCTGGCCTGCGAGCGAACCGCCAAAGCCTTCAAAAAACCACCAAGGCACGCCATTCATGGCAGAGAGCAGCATCGTCTGCTTTCCTAGCAGCGGCGTAATCTGCGCGGCCACCTCGCGCACGGCGGGCGCTTTGACGGCGAGGATCACGAGGTCTTGCTCGCCAAGCTGCTGGGCATCTTGGGACGCTGTCACTTTGGCACGGATGGTTTCTTCTTTGAGCTGCAATTGCAAGCCGTCGCGCTGCAAGGCAGCAAGCGTTGCGCCTCGTGCAAACACGCTCAGTTGCACACCCGCGCAGCGCGAGAGTTTTGCGCCGATCCAACCACCAATGCTGCCTGCGCCCACGATGGCGATGCGCTGTATTTTTTGAGTCATTTGAGGCTCTACCCGTTATAGATTGTGCGCGGAGTGCTATTGTTTTGATAGTGTATGGTGAATGAAGAATTATTGCGCATAACCTGGATTGAACTTGTCCACTCGCCGCTTCAGCGCATCAAACACATCTTGCCCCGCGCCGAATCGAAGGTCAAATTGCAAGCCATCGCGCGTGGTGCGCTCAGCCACCGCCTCGGGCACTGCAATGGCTGCTCCTAGATTGGCCTGCATGCATTGAATGTCGCAAGCGCGTTGCAGCGTCCACAAGCGCACGAGCGCTAGGGGAAGTGTTGCGCCCCAAGCCAGCAAACCGTGGTTGCGCAACATGATCAATGGTTTGTTGCCCATGTTTTTCAGTAAACGCGGAGTTTCATCGGCATGCACGGTGATGCCCTCGAAGTCGTGATAGGCCACCATGTCGTGCAGTTGCGCTGAATAGAAATTGTTTTGTGCTAACCCTGAAGCTGTGCAAGCCACAGCGCTACCGGTGGTGGTATGCGTGTGCATCACGCAATGCGCACCTTCCAGGTGCTGATGAATCGCCGAATGCACCGTGAAGCCAGCGGGGTTCACCGGATGCAGGTTCGCGGCATCGAGTTTGTTGCCCAGCGTGTCGATCTTCACCAAGTTGCTGGCCGTGACTTCGCTGTAATGCAGGCCGAAGGGATTGATGAGGAATTGCTTCCCGAAACTTGAGACTCCTGCGGTAGTGGACGAAACCCCTGCGGTAGTTCCGCTCACACTCTCAGGCACGCGCACCGTGATGTGGTTGTAAATCATCTCCGCCCAGCCGAGCATGTCAAAGATGCGGTAGCAAGCGGCCAGCTCCACGCGGGCGAGCCATTCGTCGGGATGAAAATCACTTTGCTTCATGTTGCGAGACTCGGGTTAAGGAGAGAAGAAATTTAATCACTATCAAATCAATAGCATACTGCGCAGGTTTTATAACGGCTAGTGGCCTATTTTTCATGAAAATCTGAACTCCAAGCGCCCATGCGCGCCATAGTCCACATCAAACACATCACCCGCCTTCGCTGGCACGGGCTTGGTGAATGAACCAGCAAGAACGATCTCCCCGGCGCTTAAAAATTCACCCCAAGGCGCGAGCTTGTTGGCCAACCAAGCAATGCCCACCGCCGGATGGCCTTGCACGCCTGCGGCCAAGCCGGTTTCTTCGACCACGCCGTTGTAGCGACAAATCGCGCCGACCCAAGGTAGATCCGTTGTCAGCGGATCAATACGATAACGCGCATCCGTGGCGATATCGCCGTGCACGATGCCAGCATTCGCCGCGTTGTCACTGATCGTGTCAAATACCTTGCGTGGTGCTTTGGTGTGGCGGTCAAACTGCTCGATGCGTGCGTCGATGATTTCAATGGCGGGCGTGACGTAATCTGTTGCAGCCATCACATCTTGCACCGTGATATTCGGCCCGCGCAGCTCGCCCTTCAAGATGAAAGCCAGCTCCACCTCCACGCGCGGTGCGATGAAGCTTTTCACAGGAATGCTCAGCACTTCGCCGCCACGGCAGGTGTGGCGCATGCTCTCGAGCAAAGTACCGTAGTCCGGCTCATCGATGTTGCTGGAGATTTGCATGGCACGCGAGGTCAGGCCGATTTTGTGACCGATCACCACGCTGCCTTGCGCGGCCTTGAGCTTCATCCAAGCGCGGTTGATGCGGTAGCCGTCTTCGATGGTCATGCCCGCGTAGCGTTTGGAAAAATGCTCCACCTGCGTGCGCGTGCGTTCAGCGGTTTCCAGCTCTTGCGCCAGTTGTTCAATCAAGGCTTCATCAAACATCATTCAAGCTTTCTTAAACAACGGATGCAAGGAGCTGTGCTTCTCATCAAACGCTTCATGGCCTTCATCGACCTGCACCGTGATACCGATGTGCTCAGCCTGTAATAAGTGCTCAAAGTGGGTCTTTGCCGTTATAGATATTGCCTGTCCAGCTATGGTTTTAGTAGCATCGCTGCGTCCGCGCGCCATGCGCAGATTCATGTACACAAAGCCATAGTCGCCCGAGTTTCCCGCCGCAATGCCTGCCGCGCCGCCATCCGCAATCGCAAAATGCGCAGCAGGATAAGCCAAAACACGCGTGCCGCCCGTGGGGAAGACTTGCACACCCGCTTCATCGCGCACAGCAATCATGGTATCGGCTAGCTTGTGGCAAAGCGCACTCATATCCGTCTTGCTTTCAAGATTCGGTGTGTAGAGAATCACGAGATGTGGCATGTCAAGCCTCCTTTATTAACGGAACAACCGGGAAAATCGCATTGATCTGCCCCGTGCCGCTGGAGCCAAAATACGGTGTGACGACTTCTACCTTTTCTTTGTAGGCCGCGCCGCCGAGCAGGCCGTAGAGCATGGCGGTGTCGTGCATGTCACCTTCGCCCCAGCATTTTTCGGCGTACATGGGTAGCATGTCGATCACTACTGAGTGCTCGCCTTTTTCCCACAGCTCCACGACGCGCAGATCGATTTGTTCTAGGAAGGCGTTGTAAGTCTTGAATGCAAATTCAGGCGCTTTGCCGTTGTCTGCAAAATGATGCGAGAGGCTGCCGCTGGCGAACACAGCCACGGTGCCTTCGTATCGCTCTTCGATGGCGCGGCGCACGGCCAGGCCAAAGCGCTGGCTCTCTTTCAAATCATGCCAATCGCACCAACCGCTCACACAAATCACTTTGTAATGCTGATCGCTGTTCATGTAGCGCATGGGCACGAGGGTGCCGTATTCCAGTTCGAGCGATGTGTCGGAATGCGCGCGCGTTTTCACGCCCATCTCGTTGGCCATGTCGGCCATCATGTGGCCTAAAGTGGGGTTACCGGGATAGTCATAGGGCATATTTTTGATGAAGTGCGGCAGCTCGTTACTTGTGTAGATGCCTTTGAAGCGTGGGCCGCAGTTGATGTGGTATTCGCTGTTGACTTGCCAATGCACATCGAACACGACGATGGTGTCCACACCTAGCGCTCTGCATCGTTTATCGATTTCTTTGTGGCCCGCGATTGCTGCGTCTCGCTTGCCAAAGTTGGGGCCCGGGAATTCGCAGAGATACATGCTGGGGACATGGGTGATTTTTGCGGCTAGTGCTAGTGTTCCCATCTTTTTCTCCATCGTGCTGTCGTTCTTTGCTTTGCTCCGCTCCCAAGAGGCAGCGGGCGCGAGCCTCTGCTCATGTCCCCCGCCTGCGTCTCCTCCTTTACTTCGCTGAGGCTCACGCCCGCTGCCTCTTGTGCGCTACCGAGTAGTGATCGCAGATTGCGTGCGAACATCTTCACTTGAGCCGAGGGTTGGGGTATCTTACGTAGCGAAGTCAAGGAGGAGGGCCAGGCGCAGCCCAGCCCGGGGGACATGAGCGCAGTGGGATACCCCAAGCGTCGGCGACTGTGACAACCTAAGCGTGAAAGCATTTTCAAACCCCCCAATGCGGAATATGGTGCGAGCCCAGCGACACAGAAATATTCTTAGGTTCTAAAAACACTTCATAGCTCCAAGTGCCTCCCTCGCGCCCCGTGCCACTCGCCTTCGTGCCACCGAAAGGTTGGCGCAGATCGCGGACGTTTTGGCTATTAACAAAGCACATGCCTGCTTCGATTTGCGCAGCCACGCGATGGGCGCGGCCTAGGTTTTCTGTCCAGACATAGCTGGACAGGCCATACACCGTGTCGTTGGCGATGCGGACGGCCTCTGCTTCGTCTCTGAACGGTATCAAGCAAGCCACAGGCCCAAAAATTTCGTCTTGGGCGATTTTCATGCGGTTGTCTACGTCTGCAAACACCGTGGGCCAAACGTAATTGCCCTTCTTCACGCGCTCGGGCAGTTCGGCTGCGTAGCTCGGCTTGTCAATCCCGCCGCACAGCATGCTTGCGCCCTCTTGCGCGCCTAGCTCAATATAGCCGCGCACTTTCGCTAGATGCTGTGGCGAGATCATTGGGCCAACAATCGTTTTTTCATCCAACGGATCGCCCACGGTGATGCGCTTGGCACGCTCGGCAAACTTTTGCGCAAAATCTGCATAGATGCTTTGCTGCACAAGAATGCGACTGCCTGCTGTGCAGCGCTCACCGTTGTTAGAGAAGATCATGAAGATGGCAGCATCGAGAGCGCGATCTAAATCAGCATCCTCAAAAATCACAAATGGTGATTTTCCTCCTAACTCCATGCTGAATTTTTTGAGACCCGCAGTTTGCACGATGCGCTTGCCCGTGGCCGTTGACCCCGTGAACGAAATCGCCCTCACATCCGGGTGCGCACACAATGGCTCGCCTGCATCTTTGCCTGTGCCGTGAACAATGTTGAGCACACCAGGCGGAATGCCCGCCTCAAGCGCCAGTTCGCCCAAACTCGAAGCTGTCATCGGCGAGAGTTCGCTCATTTTCAAAACCGCTGTGTTGCCAAATGCCAAACATGGCGCAACCTTCCAAGTGGCCGTCATGAACGGCACATTCCAAGGCGAGATCAGCGCACACACGCCCACCGGGTGAAACAGTGTGTAATTCAAGTGCGTGGGCGTGGGATAAGTGTGGCCATCCACGCGTGTACACATCTCCGCGAAATAATAAAAATTGTCTGCCGCTCGCGGAATGAGCTGCTTGCCCGTTTGCGCAATCACTTGCCCAGTGTCATTCGTCTCAGTCAAAGCAATTTCAGGCACATGCACCGCAATCAAATCACCGAGTTTTCGAATCAGCTTGGCGCGCTCAGGTGCGGGCATGCCCGCCCACTTCGGAAAAGCATCTTTGGCTGCTTGTACGGCAGCGTTGACTTCAGCTGAGCCGCCAGCAGCCACTTCGGTCAACACTTCTTGTGTGGCGGGGTTGATCGATTCAAGCCTAAAGCTGCTAGCGACTTGCTGGCCGTGAATGAGATGAGAAATCATGATGCGCTTTCAATCGTGTTGTGCAGTGTCCCGATGCCTTCAATGCTGCATTCGATCTGATCACCAGCCTGGCAATCCACGACGCCATCCGGCGTGCCCGTCAGGATGAGGTCACCAGCCTGCAATGTCATGAAGCTGCTGAAGTATTCGATCAAGGCCGGGATGCTGAAAATCATGTCACGGGTGTTGCCGCGTTGCGTGATTTGGCCATTGACGCTGGTTTGTAGCTTCAGTTGCATGGGGTCGGCGATGTCTTTGACATCAACCAGCCAAGGCCCGAGGGGGGTACAGGTGGGGCGGCCTTTGACGCGCAAATTGGGGCGATACCAGTTTTCTAAATAATCGCGGATCGCGTAATCGTTGGCTACCGTGTAGCCTTGCACGAAATCGTAGGCGTCCGCCTGCTTCACACTTTTGGCCGTGCGGCCAATGACGACGGCCAGCTCGCATTCGTAATGCATGAACTTCACATTGGGCGGGCGATGCGTGTGCTCTCGATGGCCAATCAAGCTACTTTGGCCTTTGAGGAAGGCCAGCGGCTCGCTGGGCGGCTTGAAAGCGAGCTCTTTGGCGTGGTCAGCGTAGTTCAGGCCGAGGCAGAGGATGGTGCGCGCTTGGCAGACAGGTGCAAGTGGCGGCAGCCAGCGCACGGCCTCGGGCGCGACACGCTGGCCATCTTCGAGCAAGAGCATGCCCTCGGATTCCTGCGCATCTTGCATGCGGCCTTGGTGGATGACGCGGGCGTACTTCATGCAGTCTCCGGCGGCGCGATCAAAGTGCGCGTGAACACGTCATCATTCAAACGCGCTTCAACCACATCGCCTGCACTGACGAGCGGCGCATCAGGCGGGCAGCCGAGCATGAGCACGTCACCCGATTCCCAAGCGATGAACTCGCTCACGGCTTGCAACTGCTCACGCGCACAAAGCAACCAATCTGCGCTGTTATAGCTATGCGCACATTGGCCGTTGACCCAAGTTTCGATGAGAAGATGATCTATGCCTTGCGCAGGCCAGTCGATCCAGTGGCGCGGCAAGGCAAGCGAGCCATTGAGGGCATTGAAGCGCAATGGAGGGCGGTAATAGCTGGTATGGGGCAGCGTGAAGTCACAGAGTAGCGCTAATTTCCAATCTTCAATTGCTATATTATTAGTAGCATACTGTATAGATTTTATAACGGCTGTTGGCTGATTTGGCGAATAAATCAAGCCTGCACAGGCGCGTGCAAGCACCTGCGTTTGCGCTGTGGGCAAATGAAACGCATCACCCCAATCGCCGAACGTGTTTGCTGGCTTGATGTAGAGCACAGGCGCTTGCGGCGGCGCGTTGTAGGGCGGCTGATGCGCGGCCTCTGCGAGCGCTTGCAGCTCAGCGCGATGATGCATCAGGCTGCCATAGACTGTGCTGGGTTTCATACTTTGACCCGTTTCGCGGTTTTGGCGGTCAGCTCATCTGACGAATCCGAAGGCAAAGGCATCGCAATCACTTCATCTAGCAAGGCATAGAGTTGCAGCAAACGCGCCTTACCCAAAGCAGACTCCATGCTCACGTAATGCGCTTCAATCGATTCAGCCAACTTGGCTACCATGCGCTTGCCCTTCGCGCTAGCGCGAACAAGCTGACGGCGGGCATCTTGCGCATCAGCGGTGCGCAAAATCAGACCATCGCGCTCCATGCGCGTCAGCACGCCCGAGAGGCTGGGCCCGAGCAGATACGCGCCTTGCGCAATCGTGCTCACATCGCATTCACCCTCTTCTGCTAAGACGCGCAGCACACGCCATTGCTGATCCGTCAGGCCATGCTCACGCAGCCCAGGGCGGAAATGCACCAGCACGGCTTCGCGCGCTTGCAGCAGCAGGCGAGGCAGGTTGCGGTGGGCGAAGGGGTTCATTAGTTAACATGTTAATTAATTTTTTTGTTACTGTCAAACCGGGTTTTTACTGCCTCCGTCAAGCCATCGATATCGCTCTGAGCCAGTGCCCACACCTCTTCCTGCGTCAACACTGTGATGCCGCGAGGCGCGGTTTGTAGCAGCGCATCCACCATCTGCGCTATTTTTGTTGGGCGCACGGGCTGCTCGCTGCTGGGCACCATGAATTGAAAGATGCCCAGCATCCAATGTGCGAGCTTTTCCAGCGGATGAGTTTTGACCAAAGCGACTGGTTTTTGCGCACTGCGTACGATGATCAAGCGCTCAAAGCCGATGCTGGCCAACGCGTGTTCATCCAACGAAGCCAAGCCGCGCTTGAGCGATTCGGGCAAGCTGCCTTGCGCATGCGGCAAGACGATGCCCAGCGTTTGCACCCCGCAGCTTTTCAACCAAGCCGCCAGTGTAGGCAACTGCTCAGGAAGTGGTGTCCACAGCGCTCTTTCCCGCTCGTAATACATACGCGGCGGCTCAAACATCACCACGGCAGTATCACTGCGCTGCTCAGGCAGAGGCCAAGCCGCGAGCTCGCCTGCCACTACATGCAGGCTCACCATGCGCATGCCCTGCGCGATGGGCTCACGCGAGAGCACCTGCGTGTGGGCGAAGCGATGCGTGCCCACCAAACGCTGCATCACGGCATTGCCCAAAGCACCAGTGGCTCCGGCGATCAGTAAATCGGGCTGAGCAGTGGCGGCAAGTAGAGGGCGGTTGAGCGCGGCGAGGGCTTGATCTGGTGAAATCGGCATCCATCTATGCTACTGTTCTCTTCTTGTCTGATAAGGATGCACCATGAAAAAATTCTTGCTCACCGCTTTGCTGGCTGCCAGCGCCCTTCTCACCGGCTGCGGCTACAACGATTTCCAGCGTTTGGACGAACAATCCAAATCCGCTTGGAGCGAAGTGCTCAACCAATACCAGCGCCGCGCCGATTTGATTCCCAACATCGTCAACACCGTCAAAGGCGAAGCCAATTTTGAGCAAGACACGCTCACCAAAGTGGTGGAAGCCCGCGCCAAAGCCACCAGCATTCAAATGACACCCGAGATGGTCAACAACCCCGAGGCGATGAAGAAATTCCAAGCCGCGCAGGGTGAGGTCAGTTCCGCGCTCTCGCGCCTGTTGGTCGTCACAGAAAACTATCCCAACCTCAAAGCCAATCAAGGTTTTCGTGATCTGCGCGTGCAACTCGAAGGCACAGAAAACCGCATCACTGTGGCACGCAATGATTACATCAAAGCCATCCAGCAATACAACGTTCTGGCACGCAGCTTCCCCAGCAACCTGACGGCCATGGTGTTTGGCTACGAAGCCAAGCCCAGCTTTACCGTGGCTAACGAAGCCCAGATTTCTGCGCCTCCAGCCGTGAATTTTGAGAAGAAATAGGGCTCTAGGCATTATAAAACCTGCATAGATTGCTATTCAATTGATAGTACTTAGCACATTCACTCGCACGCTCAAATGGCTTGCAGCGTGGCTCATGCTGGCCGCACTGCTGCTCGCTTGGCTGCCTGCATCGGCGCAGCAAGCGGTGCCTGCGCTCACGGGCCGCGTGGTGGACGCCACGCAAACGCTCGATAGCGCTGATATCGAGCGGCTCGATGCGCAGCTCGCGCAAATCGAGCAGCAGCAAGGCTCGCAGATCGTGGCGCTCATCGTGCAGACCACGCAGCCAGAGGACATTGCCAGCTACGCGCTGCGCGTGGGGCGGGAATGGAAAATTGGGCGGCGCGATGTGGGCGATGGCGTGCTCATCATCATTGCCAAGGGAGACCGCAAGCTGCGCATTGAAGTGGCCAAAAAACTCGAGGGCGCGATTCCTGATTTGGCGGCCAAGCAAATCATCGACGAGGCGCTCGCACCCGCGCTGCGTCAAGGCAACTATGCGCAAGGCATTTCAGCGGCAGCGGCCGCTTTGCAAACCCGCATTGCGGCAGAGAATTTGCCCAAGCCCTCGGCCAGCGAACCAGGCTTTGACCCGCAAAAGCTGGGCTTTGAGTGGATGGATTTGTTCATCTTTCTTTTCTTCGCAGTACCGATTGGCGGGGCAATCGCCAAGGGGATATTTGGCAACAAGCTGGGCTCGCTCGTCACTGGCGGCGCAGTGGCGGGCATGGCGTTTTTCGTCACAGCGAGCTTGTTGATCGCAGGTATTGCCTTTTTTGCAGCGCTGATCTTCACCTTGGCTTCCAGCTTTGGCCGCAGCGCCACCGGGCGGCGCGGCTCTTCACGCGGCCATGACGGCGGCTGGGGCACTGGCGGCTTTGGCGGCGGCGGTTGGAGCAGTGGCGGTGGCGGTGGCGGTGGTTTTAGTTCTGGCGGCGGTGGCGATTTTGGCGGCGGCGGCGCGAGCGGAGATTTTTAAGCCATGAAGCAAACCAGCCCTTCCCCCATTCAGCGCTGCTTCTTTGCCAAGCTCGCGCGCATCTTCAAGCACCGCTGGATGGATGATCGCGACGTACGCCGCGCCGCACCGCCCGAGCTGCTGGCGCAACTGGAGCGTTTCACCGCTGCCAGTGAAGCTAGGCACAGCGGCGAGATTCGCATCTGCATCGAAGCAGGCATGCCCATGAGCTACCTCTGGCGAGATGCCACGCCGCGCGAGCGTGCCATCGCCATGTTCGGCAAACTCCGCGTGTGGGATACACAGCACAACAACGGCGTCTTGATCTATCTGCTGCTCGCCGAGCGCGCTATAGAAATAGTAGCTGACCGCGCAATATCTATGCCGGCAAACAACCCTTTTTGGCAAAAAACAGTGGCTGAATTAAGCGCCCATTTAAAACGCAACGATTTCGAGCTCGGGCTCACCCAAGCAATGGAAGAAATCTCCGCGCTGCTAATGCAGCACTTCCCCGTGGATGCAACCGCAGCCAATCCGAATGAGCTGAGCAATCGACCAGATGTGCGATAAGCGTTGCGCGAAATCACGCTAGCAGAATTGCGCTGCCTGTGCGTTTTGCGTAGGTCAAGGAGGAGGAGGCGTAATCCACTTGCCGGAGAAAAAATAAAACTCAACGCCGCCGGGGGACACGGAGCAAAACGTGCAGGTAGCGCGATTCTGCGGATGCCGCAGACCCTACTGCACCACCATCTTCACCAGCGCCCCCGGCTGCACCGCGCCACTGGAATACACGCCATTCATTAATCTCAGCTGCTGTTCAGGCAGCGTGGCCATGGGCGCGTTGCGGGCGGCCTCTGCAAAGCCGCCACGCGGCAAATTCGCAGTGCGCAATACCCACGGTTTGGCTGCGGCTGCGTCTTGCGCACTGATGGCGCGAAAGCTAGCCTCGGTCTCGCGTAGCGCGGCACGGTTGCGCTGCAAAGTGGCTGCGTCTTTGGCCGCGTAAATCATCAAGAAATTCTGCCCACTCGCACCTGTGGCCACCGTCAGCTCCACACCGCGCTGCCCGCCCTGCGCTTGCACAGCGCCTGTGAAATGCGTGGCTTGCAAGCCATTGAGTACATATTTGTCCGTACGGCCTGAGACCGGTTTGACGACGTTTCGAATGATTTCGTCATGGTTTCGCCCCGCGTTGGGTGGCGCGAGCTGCACCATCAGCGCTGCATCGCCTGCCGGGCTCATGAAGCTGAGCTGATCGGCTTCGTTGGAAATGCGCCAACCGATGGGAGCGGTCATCGCAAAATTGAGCGTGGAATGATAAAAGTTGCGCCCACGCGTGAGCCCTTGCTCAGGGCTTTCGCCAAAAGGCATGCCATCAATCACTTGCAGATAACGCACACGGCCTTCGTCGGCATAGTTCTTGTTGCCTTGGTATTGCGCAGCAATTTTTGATATGGATTCCAAGCGCTGATCGTTGCTCGGGTGTGAAGCCAGCCAAGAATTACCGCCCTGCGGCGCAGGCCGCCCCTCCACGCGAGCCACTTCTGCAGCAAAGCGCTCTTGATCCTTGAGCACGCGGATCACATCAATCATGTTGCGCGGGTCGTAATTCACGCGGCTCAAATACTCCGCGCCCAAGCCATCTGCTTGCAGCTCTTGCTCACGGCCATACTTCGCTACGCGGCCAGCAGCGGCCATGCCTGCCACTTCGCCAATCTGCTGGCCAATACCGCCACCACCCTTAGCATCCAGCACCGCACCCAATACGCCGCCAAGCAAACCCACAATGGCCGCATCTTGCTGGCGCGTGGCACGCTGCGCCCCATGCCGCGCCGTCACATGCCCAATCTCATGCCCCACCACACCTGCAAGATCAGCCTCGCTATCCAGATAAGCCATGATCCCGCGCGTGATGTAAACATAACCGCCCGGCAGCGCAAAAGCGTTGATCTCCGGGCTATCGAGCACGGTGAATGTCCACTTGAGCTGACTACGATGCGAGAGCTTAGCCAGTCGCTGGCCAATATCGTTCACATAGTTTTGCACACGATCATTTTTCAGCACGCCATATTCTTTGAGCACTTCTTGATGTGCCTTCGCCCCTTCGCGCACCTCGTCTGCCTCACTCATCACCGAGCGCTCTTGCTGGCCGGTGACGGGGTTCACGGTTTGTGTGCCACAGCCCAGGAGTGTCGCAGCAGCAATGGCGCTGAGTGCCCATTTTTTGGGAGTGCGCGTCCAGAATGTGAGTGAGTTTTTCATTGAAAGGTCTCCGCTTAACGAAGCAATCGTAGCACCGTGAAAGCCTGTTTAGATCGCCCATTAGGCTACGACTGTGATTGGGTTGTCTCACGGAGCGAAATAAAGGGGGAGGCACGCGCGTAGCGCCAGCCGGAGGACATTCGCGGAGTGGGACAGCCCAAGCGCAGTCGCAGCCGCTCTATCCAAAAAGCAATCGCTTCAAATTCAATAGCACACTGCGCAATAAACACGCCGGCAAACTACTCAAACAGCTCACAAAATCACTTAATACAAACCTGCCGCACCATCTTGATATCTGTGAGCCCCAGCATCACTTTTTCCATGCCGTCCATCTTCAGCGTGCGCATACCGCCGCCGACTGCTGCGATGAAAATATCCGCCACACGGGCACGCTCTTGGATCAGTTTCTTCACCGTGTCATCAGCTACGAGCAATTCATGCAAACCGATGCGGCCCTTGTAGCCCGTCTTGTTACATTTATCGCAGCCCACGGGGCGATAAAAGCGCAGATGCCCGTCTTTGCCGTAGCTATCCGTCCAAGTCTGTAGCAGCTCTTGCTGAGAGCCGCCCGGGTCGGCCACCCAAGCCGCCGTATGCTGCAAATCCTCGGCGTATTCCTTCATGAACTCTTTGATTTCTTTCGCATCGGGCGCGTATTCTTCTTTGCAATCGCACAGCTTCTTGGCCAAGCGCTGCGCGAGAATACCGAGCAAAGCATCAGCAAAGTTAAACGGATCCATGCCCATATCCAGTAAACGGATAATCGACTCAGGCGCGCTGTTGGTGTGCAATGTAGAGAACACTAGGTGGCCCGTGAGCGAGGCTTCCACGCCCATGCTCACCGTTTCTTTGTCGCGCGATTCGCCCACCATGATGATGTCGGGGTCAGCTCGCAAGAATGCTCGCATGATGAGCGCGAAATCAATGCCAGCTTTTTTGTTGACTTGGACTTGGCGCAGACCTTTTTGCGTGATCTCGACCGGGTCCTCCGCTGTCCAGATTTTGGTGTCAACTTTGTTCAAAAATTTCAACACCGAATGCAGCGTGGTGGTTTTGCCAGAGCCTGTGGGGCCGCACACATAGAACAGACCATATGGCTTTGAGACGGTTTTTTCCAAACGCTCGCGGTTGTGCGGCGTGAGGCCGAGTTTTTCAATCGGAATCGGCTCACCAGAAGCCAGAATACGCATCACCACGTCTTCCACACCGCCAGCCGAAGGAATCGTGGCGACACGCAGCTCGATATCGAGTGGCCCGTATTTTTTGAACTTGATCTTTCCGTCTTGCGGCTTGCGCTTTTCAGAAATGTCCAGGTCACACATGATCTTCAGGCGGGTGACCAGCGCTTGGCGGAAACTAGCCGGCACCTCGATATATGTTTGCAAGCTGCCGTCAATTCGAAAGCGGATGCCCGTTTTTTCTTTGCCAGGCATGGGCTCAATGTGAATGTCTGAGACGCGCTGGTTGTAGGCATCGATGATGACTTTGTTGACGAATTTCACCAACTCGTTGTCTGCTGCCGCCGATTCGAGCGCCGATTCATCGGCATCTTCGTCCAGCGGCGCATTCAAGTCTGCCAGCAGCTCATCAATCGTGCCACCTTCTACGCCTGCACCGAAGAACTGAACGATGGTTTCTTCAAATTCGGTTTGCGTGGTGACGCAGAATTTGAGTTTGCTCACGCGCGGGAAAATCTGTTGCACGATGCGCGAACTGCGCACAGCCTCAGGATCCAAGCACATCACCACCAAGCCATCGGGCGTTTCTTCCAGCGGAATCCAGCCCTGCGAATGCACAAAGTCGAGCTTAAGAGGCGAATGCAGCATCTCAGAGCGGATGCGTCCACCCTTGAAAGGCTCGTAATCCACACCAAAAAATTTGGCCAGCGAGGGGCCTATTTGCATCGGGCGAATGCCGAAATCTGCCATCAGCAAATGCTCGACAGATTTGGCCTGCTCGCGCGCTTGTGCGACGCAATCCTTGAGCTGCTCAGAAGTCAGTACGCCTACATTGACCAAGCCATCGTATTTCGTCGCCTTCTTGCGCGCAGCATCTTCAACCTGTTTGTTGGCTTTGTCAGCGCGCTGACGAATGGCAGTGGCCAGCGTTTTGCAAAGCTGTGTTGCGCCTTCCAGCTCCAGCTCGCCAAAAGGCACATCGCCCTTGCTGTTGATCACCTGCAAGACACCATGTAAATGCTCACCATCCAAAATCGGCATCACTAGCATTTGCTTGGTGCGGTAACCCGAGCGTTTATCGACTTCTTTCAAAAATGACAGCGAAGGATGAATGCGCTTCAAGGCCTCGTCTTCATACACATCGGCTATGTTCACCGGCTGTTTGGCCATGGCCACATAACCCGCAATGCTTTGCACGCCAATGGGCAGCTTCAAATCTTTGGCCACATTCAGGCCAGTTTTGATCTTGGAGGTGATCGATACGCCGTCTTCATTGGCAGCATAGAGCGTCAGGCGATCGGCATTGAGCAGCTTGCAAATGTCTTCGCTGGCCTCGAGCATCAGCTGATCAATGTTTTCTGTTTCGTGAATGCGCGTGGTGACTTTTTGCAATTGACGATAAAACAAGACTTCAAAGGTCATGCCGCGCTTTTCTGGCGGCAGCATTTGCGAGTCAAAAAAAGCCTTCTCGGCTGCGGATGTCGATGAAGACGACGCAGCCACGGGTTTTAAGACGGCATTCATACGGTCAGCTCCTGTCCGGCACGCAGCCAACGGATATCGTGTGTCACGTTCGGGCCAAACGGTTGGGTTTGGTCAAAGCGCTGGATTTCCTCCATGATCTGCTCCGTCTCGGCGGGCTTGGTGTGGGTGATGTAAATTGGGAAATGCTTGGTCTTGTCGATCTGATCGAGCTCCTGCGCCAGCACATTGGGCGAGAGATGCAGGCTCAAATGCGCCAACTGTTTTTCACGGTTGGAAAAGGCGGTTTCAATCACCAGCATGGCCACGTTCATCTGGTTGATGCGCTTCCAAAATGCCGGATTGCGTTCGGTGTCGCCTGAGAACACCCAGCAACCTGCGCCCGCCGTGATCGCATAGCCCACAGCAGGCACGGTATGTACCGCAGGCAGGGCTTCGATCATCTTGCCGGCAATTTTCAGGCGCGAGCCGGTTTGCAGGGGATGAAAACTCAAGAAGGGGTTTTCAGCGCTGGGGATTTTCGTGAAATCCGGCCAAATCAGATTGTTGAAAATATGTTGCTTGAGAGCAGCAATCGTCTCAGGTAGAGCGTGGACGCGCAAAGCCTGTTTGCGCATCGAAGCCACCGAGTCAATCATGAGCGGTAGATTGGCGATGTGATCCAGATGCGAATGTGTGATCACCACATCGTTGATCGCGGCCATCTCAGCCAAGGTAAGATCGCCCACGCCTGTGCCTGCATCGACAAGTAGATCATCGTCCACCAAAAAAGAAGTGGTGCGGCAGTCTTTGGCAATAGCGCCAGAGCATCCCAAAACCCTGATTTTCATGAGGCGCAGCTCCCTTATTTCGTCTCGAAATTCGTCGCACCATCCCAACTTGGGTCAAATGGCAGCTGACGCATAGAGGCTACACGGTCAGAGTAGAGTTGGTAAAGGTATTTTTTCGCGGTTTTACCGTCCTTGGTGGTCATGCTGCGCTCAATGTTGAGCATGAGCAGGTCGCACTGATCCCAATCTTGGTTGCGATAGGACTTTAAGAAAGCATTCCACAGCTTGATCTCATCACCCAATTCTTTGGGCAAACGCTCCAAGGGAGCAAGCGGCCAGAAGATGGTGACGGCCTGATCTTTGCCCTTGACACGCACTTTATCCAGCTCTTGCCAAGCAAAATCAGGGGCGGCTTTTTTGGTGGACTCACTCACCACGATATCCACGCCATAGGTTTTGGACAAGCCTTCTAAGCGCGAACCGAGGTTAACAGCATCGCCAATCACGGTGTAGCTCTTGCGGATACTTGAGCCCATGTCGCCCACGCACATCGAGCCGGTATTCAAACCAATGCCCACACCAATTTCTGGCATGCCTTTGGCGCGGTGCTCTTCATTGATTTTGCGTACTTCATTGGCCATCTCCATGGCCGTCTTGACCGATAAGGCGGCATGCTCAGGCGACTCTACAGGAGCGCCCCAAAAAGCCATCACGCAATCGCCCATGTATTTGTCGATTGTGCCCCGGTTATTGCGAATCACTTGCGTCAAGCGGCTGAACACATCATTGAGCAAGCCCTGCAATTGCGTGGGCTCCATCGTCTCGCTCATTTTGGTGAAGCCGCGCATGTCGCAAAACATCACGGTGAGCTCTTTGCTGGCCGCTTTCATGTTGTAGCTGTCGGGGTCTTTGACCATCTCATCGACCAGCTCGGGCGGCACATAAGTGCCAAACAGGTTGGCAATCTGGCGCTTGGATTTGCTCTCTACGAAATAACCGTAGCTCATGTTCAATGCAAAAGCCGTCAGCGCCATCACCAAAGCAGCCGCCAGAGGCAGCACCAAGCCTGCGCCGAGATACAACCAGAAGTTCAGGCCCACTAAGGCAGCAAGCACTACTGCGCTCAGGGCCACCGCTTTGGGGGCAGACAAAATCGGCAGCGTAAAAGCGAGAATCAAGCCCGCCAACACCAGCAAGATCACTTCATAGCCCACCGCGTAATCTGGTTTGACATACAAACGCCCGTCCAACAGACCTGAGATCACATTGGCATGCACCTCCACGCCGGGATAGGTCTCGCCCACTGGTGTGACTCGCAAATCGAGCAAGCCAGGCGCGGTCGTACCGATCAAGACAATCTTGCCATTCAGTTCACCCGCAGGCACGCGCTTGGCCAACACATCGGCTGCTGAGATGTATTTGAACGAACCGCCCCCCACATTGCCCGGCCCACGGAAAGGCACAAGCGCGGCGACACGGTCATCCACGGGGATGGCCAATGTTTTGCCATCTTGTTTGAGCAAAATGCTCTCTAATCCTTGGTAATTGCGTGAGAGGAAGCGCTCTTGGGGAAAACCGGGCTCTACCTTGGGCAAACCCGTGAGTACGCGAAACATGGCCATCGAGAGCGATTCGTAATACTGGCCTTTGTATTCAGAAACCAGTGGAATCGCCCGAATCACGCCATCGGGATCAATCACAGGGTTGATGAAGCCGGCCATTGGAGCCGCTTTGGCGATCTGCTCTATGTTGGAGCCAAAGCCGGTCCAACCAAAAAACTTGATGGGGCGCCCTTGCAGCGCTGCTTTATCCATCACAGCCGATGGCAAAACACCACTGGTGCGGCCACCGCGATCACTGGTCATGTAATAACTGAGAACCGCCGGACGCTTTTCCAGCGAACGGGCAAACAATGCGTCGTAATCGAGGCTGGCTTCGATCTGGTTGAGCCGTTCACCAAATCCGGCTTGGTCTTTGAGCTCATTGCCTGCGAGTTGGCGCAAGCGTTTGAGGCCTGAGCTTTCGTCAGGTTCGGCGAAGACGACGTCGAAGCCCATGAGCGCTACTTTTTGCCGCTCATAGAGTTCGTCCACCAGTGTGGCCATTTTGTTACGCCCCCAAGGCCAGCGACCCACCTCGGCGAGACTTTTTTCGTCGATATCAATAATGACGATGCGATCATCCAAGGTTTTGGGCATGGTCGCCCGCAGCCGCGTGTCGTAAATGATGTCGTCCAGCCGCTGGAGCACGCCGATAGGCAAGATATTGGCGGTGTGCAGCAGTGCGAGCAGCAGCGGAATCAGGGTGACCAGAACGCGAGGCCAGTGCCTGAAAAAAAGCTGCATGCCGCCTCCGCTGTGCCTGATGGGTTTGTTGGTGCTTGCCGCGGCACAGTGTGGCTGACCTTAACGGTCAGGCATTCGTGGCGAATTGCATCTGCGTACCCGCAAGCTCCAAGACGTCACCATCTTTCAAGGTGACTGGCTCAGCCCCGATGGGGGCGCCGTTTAACAAGGGCTTACTTGTGCCCTCTACATGCGCAACCACAAAACCATGCGGGCGCTTGGTGATGGCGGCAACAGCGACACCGGGCTTGCCGATGGTTGTAACGACCTTGACCAAGGGCACTTCGCGACCCGCAGCTGCGCCAGAAAGCACCTTGATCGCGGCATTACTCGCAGGCGCTGACGTCACACCTAATGTCATAGCTGGCGGCGCAGCAGCGCTCAAGCCCGCCGCACCTGCTTTGATCACCATGGTGCGCTCAAAGCCCGCTTCTTGCTGCTCATTGACATACTTGATCTTGTATTTACCAATTTCAACCGTGTCATTGTTCGCCAACTGCTGCTTTTTCACGGCTTTGCCGTTGATGTAAGTGCCATTGGTGCTGTTGAGGTCTTCCAGACTGACTTCATTACCCGACAGCTGGATCACGGCATGCTCGCCGCTGACGGCAAGATTATCGATCACGATGTCGTTGTAAGGCCGCCGCCCCAAGGTGGTGCGGTCTTTGGTCAGCTGTACTTCTTTGATGACGACACCGTCGATCGACACGATCATTTTCGGCATGGTCGGCTCCTGTTGTTGAGTTTATTCACTTGCCAAGCAGGCGCGACATGAAGCCGCGCTTGCTCTGCCCATCCTTGGCCTGCACAAGCAGCACAGAGATATTGTCTCTGCCTCCGCCTGCGTTTGCTGCATCCACCAAGGCCTTGGCCTTGGTATCCAGATCTTCTTCAACCCGCATGATATCAGCGATGCCCTCGTCTGTGACCATATCTGACAGGCCATCCGAGCACATCAGGTAAATGTCGCCAATTTCGGTGCGATGTTCGTTGGTCTCTAGCATCACCGCATCTTCAACGCCCAATGCACGGGTTACCAAGTTTTTGTTGAGTGAGGTGGCTGCCTGCTCAGGCGTGATCAGACCGGCATCCATTTGCTCTTGGAGCAGGGAATGGTCTTTGGTGATTTGAGAAAATTCTTCGCCGCGCAGGCGATAGCAGCGCGAATCGCCGATGTGGCCGAGCATCAGGCGGCCCTCTTGGAATGCGCCGACCACAAGCGTCGTGCCCATGCCCGTGTATTGCGGGTTAGAGTTGGCGGCATTGAAGATCGAACGGTTGGCATTGTCCACACAAATTTCCAGAGCGCGGCGCACCTCGCGAGCATTGGCATTTTTGCCAGCCTGCGAAAGCCAACGGCTCATTTCTGACTTGATAAATGCTGTCGCCATGCCGCTGGCTACCTCGCCTGCGTTATAACCGCCCATGCCATCTGCCAGCACGGCCAATTGCGTCGGCGCATCAATGGCCACCGAGTCCTCGTTGTTATCACGGGTCAGGCCAGGGTCGGTACTGAAAGAAAACTGGTAAATCATGTAGTAATTACGAACTATAGCGGCTTTCGGGTGCATTCTGACTGCCAAAAGCAGGCTACTGCCCCCCTTGCGCTGGCGGGCGGGTGACCATGGTCTTCTCAAACGGGTCGTCGGCAGGTGCTTGGGGGGCACTGCTTGGGGTAAATTTTTGAGTAGCAGCGAACTTATCCGTTGCCATCAAAGCGGCCGGCATCGTGGCCTGATCATCGCGGCTGAAGACTTGGGTTTTGTCGGCTGTGGGATCGGCTTTCATGACTTGTGTGGCCATGTCGGCACTGGCAGATGCGCTCATCACTTGCGTCTTTTCGTCTGCGCTTGCAGCACTTGGCTTTGCGGTTGCGCTCGAGCCAGAGGAGCTCGATTCAGGAAGACCAGATAGATCAGCCATCACCGCACGCAAATCGGCTGCAAACTGATCGCCATCTTGGTAGCGCGTCTCTGGTCGTTTAGACAGGCTCATGGCAACGATATCGGCCAGCTTCTGTGGGATGGCAGCACGGATGATGCGAATATCTGGCGCATCCTCATTGGCAATTTTGTACATCAACTCGGCCATGGAGTCGCCCCGGAAAGGCAACACACCAGCCAGCATTTGGAACAACATCACGCCCAGCGAATACAAATCCGAGCGGCCGTCAATCTTCTTACCTGCAATCTGCTCGGGGCTCATAAAGCTGGGCGTGCCCAGCACCATGCCGGTCTTGGTTTTGCTGGAATCTGTGATTCGGGCAATGCCAAAGTCAGTGACCTTCACAGTGTCTGAGCTGTGCTCATACATCACGTTCGCGGGTTTGATATCGCGGTGAACTACGCTGTTTTTATGCGCATAGGCCAGCGCCGAAGCCACGCGCTCGACAATCGTGGCAACACGCTGCATGGGCAGCAAATTACCATCTTTGCAATAGTCGAGCAAATCTTTGCCCTTCAGGAACTCCATGGCGATATAAGCCAGATCGTGCTCTTCGCCAGCGTCGTAAATCGTGACGATAAAAGGATGCTGTAGGCGACCCGCTGTCTCGGCTTCGCGGAAAAAGCGCTCGCGAGCATCGGTTAACTCGTCGCCATCAAATTCTTGCGACAAAGCCATGGTTTTGATCGCTACGACACGGCCAATTTTGGGGTCTTTGCCCAAATAAACCACGCCCATTGCGCCTTTGCCCAGCTCTTTTTCGACTTGATATCGACCGAGCATGGGTTTTTCTACGCCGCCGCCATCGAGCAGCATCGTGCCGCCTGGGTGTGCACCGCCGCCACCCAGAATCACCGTCTCCGATAGGTTCTTGGCGCGGTTAAGTTTATCTTGCAAACCTTTGTGGTTCTTGTCGAGGCCCGCCATGTGCTCATACACAGCCTGCGCCTTGTTGAACTGGCGTTTACGCTCAAAATCCAGCGCTAGGTTGCCCAAGTTATCCAGCAATGCGCTGGAGGCTGGCACGCGGCGATAGCGATCAAACGCCTCATCCAAACGCCCTTGTCCAGCCATCGCCAAGCCCATCATGCGATTGGTCTCAGCAGACTCTTCGTCGGATTTGACTTTGCCCGCCTCTGTGACGAGGAAGCGCTTGGTGGTGAGCGCCAAGTGACCGATCAAGAGCAGCACTGCGGGCAAGACGAGCTTGAGCCAAGTTGCCGCGCCAGACAGCAAGCCAAACTCCAAGCCCAAGAACAGCACAAACAGCGCCGCCGTGACACCTGCGCCCATGCCAGCTGACAATCGTGGCAACACAACAATCAAATACGCCGCCACCAGCAAGAAAGATAGCAAAGCCGCCCATACGCCCCAGCTAGGTTGCACGATGAAATGCTCGTTCAAGATGCTCGATGTGACGTGCGCAATCGTCTCAGCTGGGCTCATGTCTTTCGCTGCAGGAGTTGGGAAGATATTGCCCACACCAGCGGCTGTTGCACCAATGATGACGATTTTGTCGGCATACTTGCTCGCTGGAATTTTGCCAGAGAGCACGTCATAGAACGAATCCACCGGGAAAGCGCGTTTGTCTGCCGAGCTTTTGTAAAACTGAGGCAGCATCACGGCAGCATCGTCCGTCTTGACTTTGAGCTTACCGATTTGTACGGATTCACCATAATTGAGCTTGATGTCGCTTGTTTTTAGATTCAAGCTCTTGGCCGCTACCATGAGTGCCATGGAAGGCACGGCTTTGCCGTAGTAATTAACGAGCAGAGGCTCTTCGCGCACTGTGCCGTCTTTGGCATCGGGCAACAAGTTAAGGTGAGCCACCGCACTTGCAGCATTGCCGATCAACTCAATCGGCTGCTGACCCGAGACAGCTGGCAAAGAAAAGCCTTGGTTTTCATCGACCGTGCTCTTCAGAGCAAACTCAGGCAGCGGCTTATCGGCATTGCCCAAGGGTTCGGCCAATTTAAAGACCGATGGCAGCACCACATTGCCTGCTTTAGCGATACTTGCCGCCAGCTTGGCATCTGTGTCTAGCGTCAGCTCAGCCTCAGCGATCCATTTACCAGCTTGCTCAATGGCCGGCTGGGGGTTGTTGGCATCTGGCGAGCCCAGTGATTCCTTGATTTTGCGAATGTATTGCAAGCCGCGATCGGTTTGCGGCTCAAAGAAAAAGGTGGTGTTGGCAATGACCTTGGCTTTTGAGCCCGAAAGCATATCGGTCATCTGTGCATGCACATCGCGGCTCCAAGGCCAGCGGCCAATATTGGCGATGCTGGTGTCATCAATCGCAATCACAGCGATTTTGTCAGACGGCTGGCGGCTGGTGGAGGTGCTGGCGTAATCGTAGAAGCGGCGCTCAAGTGTGCCGATCAAATCGCCGAACTGATGCAAAATCAGCACAGCAAGCACAACAAGCACGCCGACAAACCAGTCAGCGCGCCAAAAATTCCCGCGTTTTTTCAGTGTGGATGTCGCCAATGCGCCCTCGCTCGCCTCAATTCAATGTCACTTTTCAGAAAAGTGCGCTAAGTTGTTGTCCCTGTGGAAAAATTTTCCGAAATAGACACGCTACGATAACAGACGCGAGAAAGACAATCAAGGCAAAATGTCACGTATTGCCTGCGCTTTGTTGCAAATTAACGCCACTGCAACGACTTAGCGCTAGGCAATCTGATGCACTTCATAAGGTATCCGCAGCAATCTTTTACTTTGGCAACCCCAAGCAGGCCACATATCCCGTCAGACCGATGGCGGCGGCTTGGCCGCACGTTTTTGCAAGATTTGGCCCGTCAACAGCACCAGCGCAGCACCCACGGCGGCGAAGGTGTATTCCCACATCTTGCCTTCAGGGCGAATACCGACCATGGCAGGGTCGGTGTAGACCATTTGTCCAGCGATCCATCCGAGCAACATCGCGCCCAAAGTGATGATGACAGGGAAACGCTCCATCAGCTTCATCACGATTTGGCTACCCCAAACGATGATGGGAATGCTCACCAGCAAACCAAAAATCACCAGCGGCAACTGATGCTGCTGACCAGCGCCTTGCGCTGCGCCCGCGATGGCAATCACGTTGTCCACACTCATCACCAAATCGGCCATGATCACGGTTTTCACGGCGCTCCAGAGTTTGTCGCTGGGGTTGATGTTGTGATCGTCATCGCTCTCGGGCATCATGAGTTGCACACCGATCCACAGCAGCAGTGCAGCGCCGACGATCTTCAAATAGGGAATGGCCAGCAGCGCCAAAGCAAAGGCGATTAGGATCACTCGCAACACAATCGCACCAATCGTGCCGTAAATGATGCCTTGCTTGCGTTGCTTGGCGGGCAAGTTGCGGCATGCCAGCGCGATCACCACGGCGTTGTCACCGCCGAGCAAAATGTCGATCAAGATGATCTGGCCTACGGCGAGCCAGAACGCGGTCGTCATGAATTCTTCCATCACTCACTCCAATTGCTATGTTTTTCATAGCACTCTGCGCACATTCTATAAAGGCGAAGTGCTCAAAATGCTTAAAGTATTTGGCCTCAAGTGTAGCGCCTAGGCGAAGCCTTGATCCTGCGTAATTCTGCGTATTGGCTAACATCCTACACGTGCGTTTTGGTCATGAAAAAAGCGGCGCATCTTTCGATCACGCCGCTTATCGCCTCAACAGAGCTTTACAGCATCGCTTTGAGCAATTTAGCCATTTCCGATGGATTGCGTGTGATTTTGAAGCCACATTCTTCCATCACGGCTAGCTTTGCGTCTGCCGTGTCCGCACCGCCAGAGATCAACGCACCTGCGTGACCCATGCGCTTGCCGGGAGGCGCTGTCACGCCGGCGATGAAGCCGACGATGGGCTTTTTCATGTGCAGTTTGCACCACTCAGCGGCTTCAGCTTCGTCCGGGCCGCCAATTTCGCCAATCATGATGACGGCATCGGTGTCCGGGTCGTCATTGAAGGCCTGCATCACGTCGATGTGCTTGAGGCCGTTGATCGGGTCGCCACCAATGCCCACCGCGCTGGACTGCCCCAGGCCTATTTCGGTCAGTTGCGCCACGGCTTCGTAAG
>JANMHJ010000040.1:0-101797 GCA_031375105.1 Variovorax sp. | reverse complement strand
GTGCGCACAAAAGCCAAGTTACGCGCTGCAACAGTCGAGCATATGACGATGTTGGAGCAAAACCCTGAGCGTGTGATGCGCTACTTTCAAGACAAGCGAGTTCAGTATGCGGCTTGATACTTCATCGGGCCGGAGCAATAGGCAAACCCGTGTTTCTAGACAACGCGCATTCGCATGCCTGCCTCGAATGCGGGCTGACTTGGAATGAAGTGGATGCTTATGAGCTGCGTAAAAATCTACGCGAATACGGCATCGCACCCCACAGCACAGGCGTGATGCAAGCCATCGAGAGCAATCTACCGCTCAAGCCGGATGTTTCGATCTAAATCAGCCACACGCCGTTATAGAATAAGCGCGGATTGCTCATTTATTGATAGCAATTAGAATACAGTTTTATCGGAAGCAGATATGAAGTTTGACGCGATTTTGTTTGATTGCGATGGGGTGTTGGTAGACAGCGAACACATCTCCAATGGCGTGCTGCGCCAGATGCTAGGCGAGATGGGCTGGCAGCTCACATCGGCTGAATGCATGCGCCTGTTCATCGGCAAACTCGTGCAAGACCAAGGCCCATTGATCGAAGCCAAGACAGGCCAGAAGGTGGATGACGCTTGGATCGAAGCCTTCCGCAAACGACGCAATGCTGCGCTGCATGCCTCTCTAGTAGCCATCCCACATATTGAGTCTGCACTCAACAAACTGCAAGTTGTGTACGGCACTAAAATGGCTTGCGCCAGCGGCGCTGATCGCGGTAAGGTCGTGTTGCAGTTGACCAAGACCGGACTCTTGCATTTCTTTGAAGGCCGTATTTTCAGCGGCGTAGAGATGCCCAAAAGCAAACCTGCACCCGATGTGTATTTAGCTGCGGCGGCAGCGCTGGGCGTGGATTCCAAACGCTGCGCCGTGATTGAAGACAGCACCACGGGCGCTACAGCAGGCGTGGCCGCTGGCTGCACCGTCTTCGCGTACTGCCCTGATGAAATCGGCCATTCGAGCGCGCAAGCCATGCGCGATGTGGGTGCAACCCATGTGTTTACCAGCATGGCAGATTTGCCAGCGTTGATGGCTTAGGCTTTCTTTTCTGGCTGCGCCAAGGCACGCAAATGCAAGCGCAGCTCGCGTTTCTGTTCGGCATTGCATTGCCGCCAAGCTTGGCGCGCCAAATCCGCGATGTGATCTTCCGCCTCATTGGGCAAATCTTCTGCCACAGCTTGCGTCTCATCCAGCCAATGTGCCGCCAAGCCGCAGAGCACCTCAATTTGCCGCGCGAGCTTGTCACCAATCGGGCGTGAGCTTTTGATTTGGCTGAGCATACTGGGGGAGATTTGTATTTGCTGCGCAAACTCCTGCTCCAAGCCTTTGGGCGCTGCACCTTGCGCGATGCGGGTTTTCACAAACTCATGCAAAAGCATATTGAGATTGGTGCGGCGCACAACTGTGGCGTTGACGGAAAAGTCTTGCATGTGTTGAAAATTCGCAACGAAATCAAAAAATAATTGTCGCAGATGTTGACGATCCAGTAAAGAGTCTTTACATTACGTTCTATCGCAGTTTTCTGCATTTTAATTTTTTCAAGAGCTTCATATGTTTAACCGTATCGCATCCCCCACACGCTTAGCCGCTCAGGCTTGGTGTGGCTGTGCGCGGCTGAATGTCATGCATAGCTCGCGCCTAGGCTTTGAGCCGAAGGCATTGGATTATTCAGCCCCACCGGGCGAGGGTCACGTGTAACTCACGTACCGTCTTCACCTACCTCTGTAGGCCCGGTCTTGGAAACGAGATCGGGCTTTTTTGTTGTCTTTTTTCATCGTGGTCATCGTGCCATGAGGGCGCAGCTTTGCATTGTGCAAATGCGTCACTGTTCTTTAACAATTTGTTGAAAAGAAGTTCGGCTGTTTTGATCGTTAGATCAAACGCCGTTTCACTTCGGGTGTGCCCACACACCACGCTGCTCGAATTCTCGCAAACTGCGATGCAGCGCATGTGCATGCAAGTCGCTCTTGCCTGTGCAGCGAACAGTTTGATCCGCATGTGCGGGTCTTCGCGTGTGGACACAGCCGAAGTGAAATCACAACACTTCACGCCCCGGTGATGGAACCGGCATACATGCCTGTCTCAGACACAGGATTCTGGGAGTTCGAATCTCCCCTGGGGCACCAATTTTTCTGGGTGTAATGTCAGTCAGGTAGACGGCCTGCTTTGGAAGCAGGAGGCCGCTGGATCGAAGCCAGCCACCCAGACCATTTATGAACCGCGAGGCAGCAGGTGTGGCCAGCAGACTTTCAATCTGTAGAGAGGGGATCGATACCCCTGCGGTTTGCCAATTTTCGTCTCGTTAACTCAGTGGCCAGAGTGTCTCCCTGTCTAGGAGAAAGCCATCGGTTCGACTCCGATAAGAGACGCCAATATGTCCCGATTGCTCAATTGGCAGAGCAGCGGCCTCGAAATCCGCAGGTTGGAAGTTCGAGACTTTCTCGGGGCGTCAGTTTTTATCTCGTTAGCTCAACGGAATCAGAGCACCGTCTTACGAAGTCGGGGGTTGAGGGTTCGAATCCTTCACGAGATACCAAATATGTTGTTCATGGTGCAGCGGCAGCATTTCAGGATGTGACCCTGAAGACACCAGTTCGAATCTGGTTGAACAACCCATATCAAAACCGCATGCCAGAAAGGAGTCAGCCATGCAAACCCATCGCAGCCATGTGCTGCAACTCGATATTCAAGGCACGCCGCAGGCTTGGATTTCTCTTGAACAAGCGGCAACGCATGTGGCTGCAGATTCTGTGGCTTGGTGCGAGGGCGCGAGCCCGCTTGCTGTGCTGCGTGGCGGCTTCAATGTGCCGCGCGGCAAGCCCTCGGTACTGGAGGTCTATCCCATCATCGCGCTACATGGCTCGGCACGGGTCAATTTGTTTGACATCGTACCCGGCTTCAGTAAACACAAGCTGTTTCGGCGTGACCGATTCACCTGCGCTTACTGCGGCGACCAGTTTCATGAGCGTGATCTGCAGTGCGAGCACATCCTGCCCGCATCACGCGGCGGCGCATGGAGCTGGATGAATCTGGTCACAGCTTGCGGCGCATGCAACGGACGCAAAGCAGCGCGCACACCGGAAGAAGCCGGTATGCCGCTGCTCTACGCACCCTATGTGCCCAACCGCTTCGAAGACTTCCTACTCGCAGGTCGACACATTCGCGCCGACGTGCATGAATGGCTGGCAGCTCGCCTGCCAAAAGGATCGCGGTTGAACTAAGCACTAGTTCAACCGCACAAGAATCTGTTGTGAAGAACTGAACGCTAACAGGTCAGGGGTTGGCGCGAAAGCGCGCTCCGCCGGTGCGCAGCATCTCTTTTGAAAGATCGGTGCTACGTATGCCGCACAGTTTCAAGCTCAGATAGGGTCATGACATGGTGTGCCGTAAGGCGCGGGTTCGAGTCCCGCCATGACCACCACTGGATAGCTCAGTTGGTAAGAGCAACGATCTGATAAATCGTCTGTCGCAGGTTCGACTCCTGTTCCAAACTTTGGTCTGAAAAGCCAAGCTAACCAAACGGTCGCAAGACCACCCGCCGAACGCAGCGCGAGATGCAGTTCAACGAATCAGCTTGCTGATTCAAAGAGCCCAATCAAACGCTGTCAGCGACTGCGGCCCGTGTGATGGGCACGCGGCCTGGGCGTGAGCCGCCAGCTTGAGCCAGCGCGAATGTCTTGATTGCACTTCGCAAACGCTTAAAGCGCACGGCATCACCTTCAGGCAGGCATTCATCATCCACTGCAGCTCCTGTAACGGCACCTTTATTCACTCTTACACATTTCATAAGGAGAACAACATGTTCAAACGTGTGACCATCAAGAAAAACGAGCGCGGCATCTTGCTACGCAATGGCGATTTCGAGCGCATCATGAAGCCTGGCCGCTACTGGCTGTTTGAGGGCTTTGACAAGCTGCGCATCGATACTTTTGCTATCGACCAAACCGCCTTCGCGCACAGCTTGGCAGACTACCTCATGGCCAAAGAGCCTGAAGTGGTAGCTGAAGAGTTCGTGCGCGTCGAACTGACGGAGACGCAAGTGGGTCTGCGCGTGGAAAACGGCGTCCTCGTCGAAATCCTCGCGCCTGCTACTCGCCGCCTGTATTGGAAAGGCTTGGTGGATGTCCGCATCGAGGTGCTGGAGATCGTTGAGACTTTTGAACTCACTGCTGCTCTCGCGCAGCGCCTGACGCAAACCCAACTGCGCCAACGCGCGGTGCAGGGGCTCACCGGCCTGCTCATGAGCCAAGTGCCTGAACACAACGTGGGCGTGCTCACGGTGGACAGCAAGATTGACAAGCTGCTCGTACCCGGTGCTTACGCTTTCTGGAAGTTTGGCCGCCAAGTGGCCGTGGAGCTGGTGGATTTGCGTCTGCAAACGTTGGAAGTTTCAGGGCAAGATATTCTGACGCGCGATAAAGTCGGCCTGCGTCTGAACCTGTCTGCAACGTGGCGCTACACCGATGTGCGTGAGGCATTTGCCCAACTGGCCAAGCCAGCAGAGCATCTGTATCGCGAGCTGCAGCTCGGCCTGCGCGCTGCCGTTGGCACGCGCACGCTCGACGAGCTGCTGGAGAACAAAACCGTCATCGACGAGGTCGTTCTCGGGCATGTTCGCGCTAAGCTTTCCGCGCAAGGCCTACAGCTCCAAAGCGTGGGCGTGAAAGATATCGTGCTGCCTGGCGAGATGAAAACCATCTTCGCTCAGGTGGTGGAAGCGAGTAAATCCGCTGAAGCCAACGTGATCCGCCGCCGCGAAGAAACAGCTGCTACTCGCTCTCTGCTCAACACGGCCAAGGTGATGGAGGACAACCCCATCGCACTGCGCCTGAAAGAGCTGGAGACACTGGAGCGCGTGGCTGAGCGTATCGACAAGATCTCCGTGTTCGGAGGTTTGGATCAGGTGCTGAATGGGCTGGTAAAGCTTCGTTAAGCACAATCATTAGGGCTTGGGGCGTGCTGCAAAGCACACCCCAAGTTTCAAGGAGAAAATCATGGACATGGAAACTAACTATATTGAAGAACAAACCCCCGGCGGTGTGCCTATTAAGATGTGGACGCGCGGTGTGCCGGTGGAGGATGAGGCGCGTCGTCAACTGACGAATGCGGCTCGGCTGCCAATTGTGTTTAAGCATGTGGCGGTGATGCCGGATGTGCATTTCGGCATTGGCGCGACGATTGGCTCGGTGATTCCGACGATCAAAGCCATCATTCCCGCCGCTGTCGGTGTTGACATTGGCTGCGGCATGATGGCGGCGAAGACGACGCTGCGCGCGGAGGATTTGCCAGACAACCTGGCGCCGCTGCGCTCGGCGATTGAGCGCGCTGTGCCGCATGGGCGAGTGCCGGGTACGCGTGATCCGGGGGCTTGGCATAAAGTGCCGGGCTCGGTGGACACGGCTTGGGCTCAACTTGAGCCTGAATTCACCGAGCTATGCAAAGACTATCCGAAGATCGGCAAGACGAATCATCGCAACCATTTGGGCACGCTAGGCTCAGGCAATCACTTCATTGAAGTGTGCCTAGACGAAGCGGGCTTTGTGTGGTTCATGCTGCATTCGGGCTCGCGCGGTGTGGGTAACTTCATCGGCACGATGTTTATCGAGCTGGCCAAGCAAGATGCGCTGCGCAACAACGCGAATCTGCCGGATCGTGATCTGGCTTATTTCGAGGAAGGCGCACGTTATTTTGGCGACTATGTGCGCGCTGTGGGCTGGGCGCAGAAGTTTGCAGCCACCAATCGCGAGGTAATGATGCGCCGCGTGATTGATGCTGCGAAAACTGTGATCCACAAGAGTTTTCAATCGCATATCGAAGCGGTGAACTGTCACCACAACTATGTGCAAAAGGAAACGCATTTTGGGGAAGACGTATTCGTCACACGCAAAGGTGCAGTGAGCGCAAAAAAAGGCCAGTTGGGCATCATCCCCGGCAGCATGGGCGCGCGCAGCTACATCGTGCGCGGCACAGGCAATCCGGAGTCGTTTGAATCGTGTTCACACGGCGCGGGGCGCATCATGAGCCGAGGCGAAGCCAAGCGCCGCTTCACGCTGGCAGATCACCGCAATGCGACAGAAGGCGTGGAATGCCGCAAAGACAAAGACGTGATTGACGAGACACCTGCTGCCTACAAGGACATTGACGCAGTGATGGCGGCGCAAAGCGATCTGGTCGACGTGGTGCACACGCTCAAGCAAGTAGTGTGCGTGAAGGGTTAACACTCCGTCACACTCCATACGTGTGCTTGCCTGCGCTTGCATTCTCGGCCACATAATGCAACAAACGCTGCCGAGCTGGCAATTGTGTCTGCGCGGCATCTTGGCAATAACTTTCTTATATGGGGTGTTATGAATATGCTCTCAACTTGGGTTTGGCCCCTGGCGGCTTTGGTGGTGCTTGGGTTGGCTGCAATCACTTGGGTTTTGTGGCAGCGCTCTGCGCCTGTGGTGCACAGCGGCAAGGTTCGGCCATTTCGCTTAGACGACTGGCAGCCGCGCACGATGCGCCCACTCACACCTGCCGAGCTGCGCGTGTTGGTGTTGCTGCGCCGTGCATTGCCAGAATGCCTTTTGATGCCGCAGATTGCACTCGCGCGATTCTTGAGCGTGACGCAAAACCGCTCCTACAACCAATGGTTTGGCAGCGTGGGGCGACGCTGCGTGGATTTCTTGATCTGCTCTGAGCAGGGGGATGTGCTGGGCGTGATTCAGTTGCAATCGGGTAAGCCGGGACGACAGGCATCCGAGGGCACGCAACGCAAGCTCAAAGCACTGGAGATGGCGCAAATTCCTATTTGGCAAATCACCAGTGACGATTTGCCTGACACGAAAACCATCCGCGCGATGGTGATGCCTGAATTGCAAGCCGCCGAGCAGCATTCTCAAATGATGTCGATGCAGCATCCCGAATCGGAATGGCAGGCCACACGGTTGGAGTTGCGCGAAGCCAATGTGCCCAAGAAAAAATCAAGTACAGCAAAACCAGATCGTTGGGATCAGGCTTGGCCCACAGAAGAGGCGCGCTCCAGCGTGTTTTTAGACGAGATGGGCATGATCGAAGTGCCCCCAATGGTGACCAAGGGCAGTGGCCGCGCGGCGACAGGCTTTACGCGATGATGATCAAGATTTGTATTTCACCGAACAGCCGTAAGCACGTGTGACGCTGTTGCTCACAGGCTTTCCACCAGCGATTTCTGTCAAAGAGACTTTCACGTAATTCGTGGCCTTGGGAATATCTGCCGCGCTGGCCGAGGGAATGCTGTCAATGCCGCCAGCGTAAACCAACATGCCTTTGCCATCAACGATGTAAAGATGCGGTGTGGTGCGAGCGCCATAGGCTTTGCCGATCTTGCCGTCTTCGTCCATCAGGGTGTGTGTGGCGGGCGCCTTTTTCTCTTTCATCCATCTAGCTAGATCAGCGGGTTTGAGGTAATCGGGATGATCGGTGGCCGTGGAGTTGACGGCAAGCCAGACCACATTCTTGGTTGCAGCCTCTTGTTGCGTGCCTTGCATGTTGCCGCCGTCGTAATGCTTACGAACATAAGGGCAACCGGGGTTGACCCATTCGAGCACCACGGTTTTTCCTTTGAAATCAGCCAGCGAGACGGTTTTGCCGTTCACATCTTTCGCGCTGAAATTCGGGGCGGCTTGGCCGACGGTGGCGCTAGCTTGCGCCCAAGATGCTGAGGTGGTGGCCAGCAGGGCAGCTGCAGTGAGTGTGGATGTGGCGAATTGGCGGCGTTGCATGCGAGACTCCTAAAACTTCGTTTCTGAGGGCTTAGAGTTTCGCAAGTTCCGCTTGCAACTGTGTGACTGTCAAAATTTCCGAC
This sequence comes from Variovorax sp., assembly GCA_031375105.1. Taxonomy (GTDB): domain Bacteria; phylum Pseudomonadota; class Gammaproteobacteria; order Burkholderiales; family Burkholderiaceae_C; genus JANMDU01. The sequence continues at coordinate 93,936 of JANMHJ010000040.1, read as the reverse complement.
AAGACAACAGGGGCACTGCCCGGTTTGTAGAGCACATACACGGGCACGCCGCTGCGGCCTAAGCTAGTGAGCGCTTGGGAGATGGCGGGGTCGCGCCGCGTCCAATCAGCTCTGAGCAACTGCACTTTTTTGTTTGCAAAATCTTCTAACACGGCGCTGTCTGAGAGCGTGGTTTTTTTGTTGTATTGGCAGGTGACGCACCAAGCGGCGGTGAAATCGACGAAGACGGGTTTGTTTTGCGCCAGCAGTTGCTCGGTTTTTCCGGGCTCCCAGGCTTGCCAGCCAGCGCTTTGCTGAGCTACTGCTGCATCTTGGATTTTTAAGACATTTGAGCCAATCGCCGCTATAGAACCTGCAAAGAGTGCTATAGAAATGATAGTAATCCAAGTGCGAGTACGGCCTTGCAAGGAAAGCGCCCAAGCAATCATAGTCACGCACAGCAACAGCACCAGCAAGGCCGCAGCGCCGTCAATCCCGCTTTGCTGGCCGATCACCCACAGCAGCCAGACCACGGTGGCCAGCATCGGAAAGGCCATGAATTTCTTAAAGACATCCATCCACACACCGGGGCGCGGCAGCAGGCGAGCAACAGCGGGCACGATGCTGGCGGCAAGGTAAGGCAGCGCCATACCCATGCCCAACGCCGCAAAGACCGCCAAAGCCTGCCAAGCCGGTAAACCCAGCGCAAAGCCCAGAGATGCGCCCATGAAAGGCGCAGTGCAAGGCGAGGCAATGGCCACCGCCAAAACGCCCGAGAGAAAAGCATCGGCCTGAGGATTCTTCGCCTGCAACGTGGCCACCGAAGAAGGCAACACATTCGCCAGCTCAAACACACCCAGCAAATTCAACGCAATCAAGGTAAACAGCACGGCCAGAGCCGCCACCACCGCTGGCGACTGCAACTGAAAACCCCAGCCCAATGCCTGCCCGCCCGCACGCAGCGCCAGCATCAAGCCACCCAGCGCCAAGAAACTCAGCACCACACCCGCCGTGTAAGCCACACCGCCTGCTACCCGCGCCTTCTGGTTGGACGCATTTGCAAAACCCAGCACCTTGATCGCCAAGACGGGCAACACACAAGGCATCAAATTCAAAATCAAGCCGCCGAGCATCGCCAACAGCAGCGCAGCAAGCAGCCCGGTGACATCGCCATCTAGATTCACAGGTGCTTTGGAAGCATTCGCATTCGCCTGCAAAGCCGCCGCCAGCTCAGGGCTCATTTGCGCTTTGGCAGCCAGCTTGGGCCACTCGCCCTCCACCTTGGCCTGCACGCGGTAGGCGGTTTTGCCATCAGCTGTGAACACCAAAGCCATCTGCTCGGGGCTGGCGCTGCGCTGCGCTGAGAGCGGATACGATGCCGTCCACACATCGCCTGCCCAAGCCTGTTGCCAGCTTGCCCCCGCTTTACCCTGCGATTCAGAAGCGAGCTTCGCGCCGTTTTCCAGCACTTCCGGTGTCTCAGGAAACATCTGCAAACTCTTGCCGCGCAAAGCAGCAGGCAAATTCAGCACGCTGAACTGTAGCTCCTTGCCCGCAATCTTCGCTTTCGCATCTGAGGCCACATCCTTCGGATACGCGGCAAACGCCGCATCAAAAGCCGCCTTGCTTAAAGCCGTGGAACTGGTCGCCGGAATTTTCAAAGCAAACTCGCCCTCCTCCGGAATGCACTCTTGCTTGCATACCAGCCACACCGCCTTGAGCTTCACATCCAAATCAGGCTTCAAAAAGTCCGCCTTGTACATGGAGGAAATTTCCAAAGGCACAGGCAGCAGCACGGTGTTTTCATAACCGTAATTGGCCAGCGAGCCAATCCAAATCTTCTTAGGTACAGGCCAGCGCGTCTCCCCCGCCTGCACGCCGGCAGGAAGCTGCCACTGCATCTCCGTCGGCTGCCCCGAATCGCCAGAATTCTTCCAATAGGTGTGCCACTCGGGTTGATGCGCGATTTGCAAACCCACCCAGACCTGCTTACCCGAGCCCACGCCATCAGGCGCGTAAGCCAGCAACTCAGCGCGCACCTGCGGCGTAGTCACCACGGCGCTCGCAGCGGTTGATACTAAGTTTTTTGAGCTATTTTGGGCGATAGCCGACGTGAATACTGCGAAGAATGCTATTAAAAAAGTAGCAAAATGCCTGATAAAGTGAGAAGAAAAATACATCATGTGTGGAGTACGCATCCGCGGCGATAGTTCATTGTTCATCAGCCATCGCTGCGATTGCTTTGATCACTTGAGGAGATAGAAAATATTCCATTTTTTCCAGCTCCTTCAGTGCGGGCAGCACAAACGGCAAGATGCCAAGCTGTTTGCATCTGAGCAAAACCGCTCCTAAGCCTACCACTTGCAAGCCCAGCTCTTTGGCAGCAGCTCGCGCTCTGCGCTCATCGAGCAACAACGCAACTTTCAGCTCCCCTGCCCAATACATCGCCTGCACTTCGCCTGCGCCAAAGCGCCCAGACAGCGCATCAATCAACACATGCTCAATCTCCGTTTGGCAAATGACCCAATCTGGGTTCGCTTGAACAAACTGAGCCAATTCTTGGGCACACGGTTTACCAGCTTGCGTGGCCTCAACGAACACCGCCCTAGGCAAATACAAACGCGAAATAACGCGATGCAATTGCAGCAGCAAATGCAACTTTGCCAACGCAACCAATGGCCCCGTGTCTGAGACCAAAATATCCAAGCGCGTCTGCATCAGCCGCCCAATAATTTCAGCTCATTTGCCAATTCGGCAGGATCGCAATCCACCACATACATCCCCATGGCCTTCACCAGTGGCAAAAAATCCAAATACGGCATGCCTGCAATTTCAGCAGCTTTGCCAATAGAAATATCACCCGCACGCAGCAATGACATCGCCAGCGCTTTGCGCACCCCATGCTGCAACAAATCCTCGGTAAAAGGCAAAGTCACAAACAACGGCTGCCCATGCTTGGTCACCAAAGACATGCGCCCCGCTTCGGCCTCATGCGTAAGCTCACCCGAGCGGTCGCGCAGATCGCGGATGCTGAAAGTTTGCATGGTGGGGCTCCTCAACTAGAATTGATCCCCAAATTGTAGGGCAAAGTCTAGCTTCTGGTCAAACTACTCCATCACAGTCCCGAGTAGCTGGAAATCTTGATGGAGCGCAGCTTGGTAGCTCGGGGCACTCGTTGCATCAAGCTGGTTGAGTAACCTTCGTAATGAATGTCGCCGATCCAAAGTATGTCGTCTCCAATACTCGGCCGAGTGACTATGCCCTTCAAGTGCATGAACTGCAAAGCATCACCAGATTGCAAGCTGCTTGCCCAAACTATGCCCGCAGACTGGCCGCGACGTTCCACAATTGCCAGCCAATGCACTTTATTGTTGTAAGGAAACTCAAACTTCGCACATGGTGCATTCGGCACATCGGACGAGGCTTGCTCGCAATTGCACCATTGCAAACGCAAGCTGAGCATGCTGCGCAATTGGCCATCAAGCGTGGCGTTGAAGGGCTGAAATGAAGGCACGCACAGGTGATGACGTTCTTTTGGTTCTGGCTTAGGCAAGTCTTTTTCAAACGCTTTGAGCACACTCGGCTGCTTCAATACCCAAGCCGCTATGGCTCGCTCCTCAGGTGTTGTGCCGCTATTCGTTTCTGGCAATTGATTAAATGCATTGTGCGCAGGATTTATCGCGCGAATTATTCGCGTTCCAGCAGGTTGCGCTTTAACAGACACTATCACTTCAGAAAAATCAGCCGTATTGACGCGCTTGGGTTCAGTTACTGGAAAACTAGACAGATGCATGCATGGCCCGTAGGTCTCGAACGATCTGGCCAACAAATTAGGCAAACGAATTGGGCGAACACCCGTTTCCTCAATGAGCCACAAAGGCTTTTTTTGAAACCTCGCTAAATCTGCTTGCTGCTGTGCAGGTAACCGGATGGAGACGGGATGCACCCAGAAATGCCGCAAACCATCTTGCAATGCACCATTGGATGTGAAATGCCTTTGAGATATCTCCGCCTCCAAAGCCTGAGGGCAAGTTGTCATTTCATCGATTGGATCAAGCATATAACCCGCGTCAGTCCGATATGCAACGAACCACTCGGGAGCTACCAAAGCCGGTTTTATATAAGCAGTCGAACGCGCGTTGATCGGTGCGGATGAAGTGTCTTGCGCGACAGCGCTTTGCCACGCCATAACGTATGAAATCAGAAGAAAAATGATTACCAGCAGATGTAATTTTGTCGGTTCGGGTCGGCTGCTCATCGCTGCTCCATCAGATCAGTGGAGTAACACAGACTCACAGGCCCGAGTAGCTGGAAATCATTTGCCGCTTGAGCTGCCTGTCTTCGCGCATCAAGACTGAGCTTTGCACGCCTTGCGCACGCTCTTCGAGCAGCCAAATCACGTCTTCTTTCAGATCACCCCCGGTAGCCAAAGCTATCACGCTCATAAACTGCAGATCATCCGCACCGCCCACGGTGCTGTGCCAGATCGCGCCCGTTCGCCGCTCGACCACGGCGAGCCACTGCGCTAGTTTGCCGCGCGGATCGTTCAGTCTGCGGCAAACGCCCGCTTCACGTTGCGCACATTCACACCACTGAACCCGAAGGCTGATCAATGGTCTCAATGCGCCGTCCAGCGTGGCATTGAAGGCTTGATGCGAGGCAATGCAGATCTCTCGATCAGCAGCATCGTTCGGCTTGGGCAGATCTTTGGCAAACGCCTGCATCAATTCAGCTTGAGAGGAAAACCAAGCTGCCAAAGGACGCTCGAGGCGAGGGTTGAATTCATTGTTTGCAAAGGCTTGATGCGTCGGCTGCCTAGCGCGTACCAGCCGCGTGCTGCTGGACAAGGGCCGTGTCGAGATCAGCAAATCTGCATCGTCAGCCAAATTGAAGCGCCGCATCTGCGGCAATTCAAAATTGCTCAGATGCAAGCATGGGCCATTCGACAGCACCAGCGCGCCCACCAATTGCGTCAGTTGTACGGGTCTGCTGCCTTTTTCATCCACAACCCACAACGGTGCTTGCATCAAGGCTGTCAATGCGGCAGAGTGCGTTGCAGAAGCGGGCATCGACAAAGGATGCAGCGACCATTGTCCGGCTTCCGATCTGAGACGCTCACCCATCGCCTCTTGTCGCTGTGCAATCGCCTGACGTGCGGCCACCTCGCAGCCGGCCAAAGGCATCATCGGATCCATCACCATCCCTGCCGACAAGCGAACGGCTGTCAACCATACCAAGCTCTGAGGACTTTGCGCTGAGGCCTGACCCCAACTAAAGCAAAGCAGCAAAGCCAGCCAGCACAACAGCCTACGATCTGGTTGCATGCTGCGTTTTCTTTGTAGATTCATGGGCAAAATCCTAACACCACTCGCCGCGTCGTGGCGGATTTTTTCTCAATTTTGATCACGCGCACATCGCCAATCTCAGACGTGTTGGCCACATGTGTGCCGCCGCAGGGTTGCAGGTCAATCAGTTGCTTGGATCCCACGCGAATCGTGCGGATCACGCCGCTACCGCGCGGGGGGCTAACGCTCATGCTTTTGACGAGGGCGGGGTTGGCATCGAGCTCTTCATCAGTGATGCTGCTCAAAGTGACGGGATGCGCGGCTTGCACGAGCTGGGCGATGCCGGCGCTCAGCAGCTCTTTGTCTAACGGCTCGGTCATGTTGAAATCCAGCCGTGCGTAATCAGCCGTGATCGAGCAGCCGTTGACAAGCTGGGGCACGAGATGACACAGCAGATGTGTAGTGGTGTGAAAGCGCATCAGCGAATAGCGGCGCGGCCAGTCGATGCGAGCGGTGAGTTGTATCGCAGCGCCTGTCTGCTCTGAATTTAATAGCAAACTATGTAGGATTTGTAGATGCTCAGGAGCCAAAACATGCAAAATATCTGTTGTGGGCAACCCCGTAGCATCCTTGGCTTTGCGCGTATCGCTCACCACCAGCTCGTGGCCATCGGGCAACACCAGCCAGCCCGCATCTCCCGCCTGCCCGCCGCCAAGCGGATAAAACACGGTGCGATCCAGAATCACCCCCTGCTCAGTGACGGCCAGCACAGTGGCGCTGCATTCGCTCAAATAGGCATCTTGGCGAAACAAATCTTGGGTCATAGCATCTTCTCGAGTTAGATCAGCGCGGCAGCGGCAATGCCGTTTTATAGCGCACTTGCTTGAGTGTGAAACTGGTGCGAATTTTTTCTAAGCCGGGTATCGGTGTGAGTTGATCCAAAATAAAGCGCTCCAGCGCCGCCATATCTGCAACCGCCACACGGATGAGGTAATCGCTGTCGCCCGTCATCAAATAGCATTCCATCACCTCGTCATGCTCAGCGATGCGCTGCTCAAAATCAGCCAGCGCTTGTTTGCTTTGGGTTTTGAGGCTGATGTTGATGAACACGTTCAAACCCAAACCCATCGCTGATGCATTGACCAAGGCCACATATCGGCTGATCACGCCTGTAGCCTCAAGCGCCTTCACACGCGCGAGACAGGGCGATGGCGAGAGATGCACGCGACGCGCCAGCTCCACATTGGAAATGTCACCTTCACGCTGCAATTCACTCAAAATCTTGAAATCAATGCTGTCTAAATGCATATAAACGGCATTTTATGCTCAATTTATCCCATCAAGAAGCTGAATTCGGCAGCACATTTTTCAGTGATTTATCCACAATTCAGCTGTATGAATGCACCTACCTCACACCATCATTTGCTCGCCAGCACCGAAACAAACTTGGATGCCGACCCTCAAGAAACTGCTGAATGGCGCGATGCCTTTGCAGCGCTGGTGGCCACGCAAGGCGCCCAGCGCGCGCGCTTCGTGCTCGATGAGCTGGTGCGCGCAGCGCATGCCGCGCAAGTGCAATGGAAGCCTGAGCTGGCCACGCCTTATGTGAACACAATTCATGTGAGCCAGCAGGGCGCTTTTCCAGGCGATTTGGCCATCGAAGAAAAGCTCGGCTCACTCATGCGCTGGAACGCGCTGGCGATGGTGGCGCGGGCCAACAAAGCCTATGGCGAACTCGGCGGCCATATCGCCAGCTATGCCAGTGCGGCAGATTTGTTTGAAGTGGGCTTCAACCATTTTTTCCATGCGCGAGATGCGCACCATGGCGGCGATTTGGTGTTTTTCCAACCGCATAGCGCACCCGGCGTGTATGCACGCGCTTTTCTCGAAGGCCGTTTGACGGAGAACGATCTGAACTTTTATCGCCGCGAAATCGAAGCGCCGCAACATGGTGCACGCGGCTTATCCAGCTATCCGCATCCTTGGCTCATGCCCGATTTTTGGCAGTTCCCTACGGGCTCCATGGGCATCGGCCCGATCAGTAGCATTTACCATGCCCGCTTCATGCGCTACCTCACGCATCGCCAATTGCTCAATTGCAGCGCAAGAAAAGTATGGGGCGTGTTTGGCGATGGTGAGATGGATGAGCCTGAGTCCATGAGTGCACTCACACTTGCTGCGCGCGAAGGCTTAGACAATCTCGTGTGGGTAGTCAACTGCAATTTGCAGCGGTTGGACGGCCCGGTGCGCGGCAACGGTCGCATCATTGACGAGCTGGAGCAACTCTTCACAGGCGCAGGTTGGCATGTGATCAAGCTCATCTGGGGCAGCGATTGGGATGGCCTCTTCGCCCGCGATCATGCAGGCGCACTCACGCGAGCCTTCAGCCACACGGTGGATGGCCAAATGCAAACCTTCGCTGCCAAAGATGGCCGCTACAACCGCGAACATTTCTTTGGTCAAAACCCAGAGCTTGCCGCCCTCGCCCAAGGCATGACCGATGAGCAAATAGACCGCTTAAAGCGCGGCGGCCACGACATCGTGAAAATCCACGCCGCCTACGCTGCTGCCGCTGCCCACAGCGGCCAGCCCACTGTCATCCTCGCGCACACCAAAAAAGGCTACGGTATGGGCACAGCCGGCCAAGGCAAGATGACGACCCACAGCCAAAAGAAACTCGACGACACCGATTTGATCGACTACCGCAATCGCTTCAATCTGCCACTCACAGACGAGCAAGCAAAAAATCTTGAGTACTACAAACCCGCAGCAGACAGCGCCGAGATGCATTACCTGCATCAGAAGCGCGCACAACTCGGCGGGTATCTGCCCAAAAGGCAAACCCATGCGCAGGCCTTACCCATGCCCGCGCTGCCCAGCTATGCGCAATTTGCGCTGCAAACCAACGGCAAAGAAATGAGCACCACCATGGCCTTCGTGCGCCTGCTGGGCAATTTGCTCAAAGATGCCGAGCTCGGGCCGCGTGTCGTGCCCATCGTGGCAGACGAAGCGCGCACTTTTGGTATGGCCAATTTGTTCAAGCAAGTCGGCATTTACAGCAGCGTTGGCCAGAAATACGCCCCTGAAGACATCGGCTCGGTGCTCTCGTATCGCGAAGCACTCAACGGTCAAATTTTGGAAGAAGGCATCAGCGAAGCTGGCGCGATTGCCAGCTGGACGGCTGCGGCCACCAGCTACAGTGTGCACGGCTTGTCCATGCTGCCTTTCTACATTTACTACAGCATGTTTGGCTTCCAGCGGGTGGGCGATGCCATCTGGGCTGCGGCAGACCAACGCGCTCGCGGCTTCCTGCTCGGCGCAACCTCGGGGCGCACCACTTTGGGCGGCGAAGGCTTGCAGCACCAAGATGGCTCCAGCCATTTGGTGGCCGCCACCATCCCCAACTGCAAAGCCTACGATCCTGCTTTCGCAGGCGAGATGGCCGTCATCATCGATCACGGCGCACGCGAGATGCTGATCGAGCAACAAGACGTTTTCTACTACGTCACCTTGATGAACGAAAACTATGCGCAGCCTGATTTGCCTGAAGCAGCGCATGAAGGTGTGATTCGTGGATGCTATTTATTTGATAGCAAGTTACGCAATGATGATGTCGGCCAAGCGCCTACAAGCCTTAAAAATGAGATAAAAAATATCACCCTACTCGGCTCTGGTGCGATTCTCACCGAAGTGATCCAAGCAGCCCAGCAATTGCAGCGCGGCGGCTGTTGCGTTCACGTCATCAGCGTCACCAGTTGGAGCGAGCTCGCACGCGATGCGCAAGCCTGCGAAGTAAGCCAGCAAACGCCTTGGCTCGCACACATCTTGTCGCAGACTGAAGGCCCCATCATCGCCGCCACCGACTATGTGCGCTCTGTTCCGGAGCAGGTGCGCTTTTGTATTCCCGCAGGCCGCAGCTACAAAACCCTCGGCACCGATGGCTTTGGCCGCAGCGATACGCGAGCAGCCTTACGAAAATTCTTCCATGTGGACGCTGCTAGCATTGTGGCAGCGGCAGCCTAAAACAAACGCGCTGATGGCCACTTCGCAGCGTCAGCTGTGCAGCCAATCGCCCCGCCGCTGCACTGACTCATCCTTTTGAATGGGGGTTTTTGCTGTGCTGTCTGGCACGAAAATCGCTTACATTCTTTTGAAATAGTTGACCAAATGGTTAACTTTTCGATCACGAGCTGCGCTTGCAAGCTGCCTTGATGGCGGTTTGCCTTTGATTTCCACCATTTTCGCCAATGACCCTATCTGACCTTCCTCCTGCACAACATCAAGCAGCACCCGCCACCAAAGAGCAAGCCCGTGCTGTTCAGGTGCGCCATGCCAGCGTGATTTATCAAACGGCCGATCAACCCGTTCACGCGCTGAGCGACATTGATTTGGATATTGCGCAAGGCGAATTCGTCTCTCTGATTGGCCCTTCGGGTTGCGGCAAAACCACCCTGATGCGCGTGATTGCAGATTTAGAGCAAATCAGCAGTGGCGAAGTGTTGGTCAACGGCGTGTCGCCGCAAGATGCGCGGCTGGCTCGCGCTTATGGCTATGTGTTTCAGTCGCCCGCCTTGTTTCCTTGGCGCACCGTGTTGGCTAACGTGACGCTGCCTTTGCAGATTCAGGGGCATTCGCGCGAGAAGGCGCGCGCTACTGCGATGGAGCATTTGGCGCGGGTGAGCCTCACAGGTTTTGAAAACAAATACCCTTGGCAGCTCTCGGGCGGCATGCAGCAGCGCGTCTCGATTGCGCGGGCGCTTTCGTTTGAGCCCAAGCTCTTGATGATGGACGAGCCCTTTGGAGCGCTCGATGAAATCACCCGCGATCGGCTCAATGAGCAGCTTCAGCAGCTCTGGCAGCGCGAAAAGCGCACGGTGGTGTTTGTGACGCACTCGATTGCCGAGGCGGTGTATTTGTCCACCCGCATTGTGGTGATGTCGCCGCGCCCAGGGCGCATTGTGAAAGTGATCGATTCCACCTTACCGAATGAGCGGTATTTGGGGCTGCGCGATAGCCCAGAGTTCATCGCGCTGGCGCATGAGGTGCGCGAGGCTTTGGCAGATGGCCACCATGAGTAAAACCTTGCCCCCTTCTTCCACATCGCGGCTGCTGCATCAAGGCTTGCCTGTGGCGGTGGTCTTGGCGGTGCTGTTCTTGGTTTGGTATGTGGCGGCTTGGGTGCTGAATTCCCCAGGTGCGATTGAGCGCGTGTTGAACGATCAAGAGGGTTGGGGCTGGCAAGACTTGCTGCAAGCCACGATGTCGATGGAGCGCCCTTTGATGCCTGCACCGCATCAGGTGGCGCTGGACATGTGGTCAAGCCTGACCGATTGGCCGCTCGATTCGCCACGCAATTTGCTGTTTCATGTGGCCGTGACTGGGCAATCAACCCTGCTCGGCTTTGTGATGGGTACGGCGCTGGGCTTGATCTTGTCGATTGCCATTGTGCATTCGCGCACGCTAGATCGTGCCTTGCTGCCTTGGATCGTGGCCTCGCAAACTGTACCAGTGTTGGCGATTGCGCCCATCGTGCTGGTGATCTTAGGCAGCATGGGTTTTTCAGGCATTGCGCCGAAAGCGGTGATTGCGATGTATTTGTGCTTTTTCCCTGTGACGGTGGCGATGGTGCAAGGCCTGCGTTCGCCCCAGCGCATTGAAACCGAGATGATGCACACCTATGCCGCCAGCCCTTGGCAAGCACTGTGGTTTTTGCGTTTGCCAGCTTCGTTGCCATTTTTGTTTCCTGCTTTGCGGGTAGGCGTGGCTGCGGGATTGGTGGGCGCGATGGTGGCTGAATTACCCACGGGGGCGCAAGCGGGCTTGGGGGCGCGGTTGCTCACCGGTTCGTACTACGGCAACACGGTGCAGATTTGGTCGGCCTTGGTGATGTCTGCGCTGCTGGGATTGGCACTCACCTCGCTAGTGGCTTTGTCAGAACGTTACTTTTTGCGCAACCGGGGGCGTGTATGAGCACAGCGCCAAAATCAACCTCCATGCTGACGCTTGTACTAATAGCCACCTGCGCATCTAGCGCGGCGCTGCTGCTTCCATTCGCCACGCCGCCCGAGAGCGGCGAAGGCGGCTTGCCTTTTGCTTTCTGGTTAGCGACTCTCGCCTTGGCTTGTGCCGCCATCTGGAGCATTCAGCGCACCGCTTCTCTGCCGGGCGCATCGCGCACGGTGGGTTTGCTCACAGCGGGTTTGTTTGGCATTTGGGTGGTGTATTTTTGGCAACTGTTGGTGACAGCGTTTGAAGTGCCCCGCGTTTTGTTGCCAGCACCTTGGTTGATCGTGCGCTCCATGCTGGAGCACAGCGCCACTTTGTGGGGCGACTTTGTGCAAACCGTGGGCAAGGCCGTGTTGGTGGGCTGGGCGCTGGGCTGCGCCTTGGGTTTTGCGGTGGCGCTGGCGATTGACAAAATGCCTTTCTTGCAGCGCGGCTTGATGCCCGTGGCTTCGCTGACCAGCGCGATTCCCTTGGTGGGTGTAGCGCCGATTGCGGTGATGTGGTTTGGCTTTGAATGGCCTTCCAAAGCAGCGGTGGTGGTGCTCATGACCTTCTTTCCCATGCTGGTTTCCACCATTGCCGGGTTGCAAGCGGCAGGTAAGCTAGAGCGTGAATTGATGCATGGCTATGCCGCCAGTTATCCGCGCACATTGCTAGCGCTGCGCTTGCCAGCGGCATTGCCTTTTATCTTTGGTGCGCTCAAAATCAATGCCACTCTGGCGCTGATCGGGGCTATCGTGGCGGAGTTTTTTGGTTCACCCACACAAGGGCTGGGGTTTCGTATTTCCACAGAATCTGCCAAGATGAATATGGCTTTGGTGTGGGGCGCGATTGTGGTGGCGGCAATCACGGGCTCGGTGGCATACGCCTTGCTAGTTCAGTTGGAGCGGCGTGCGATTTTTTGGCATCCATCAGTCAGGGAAACCTGAAGCGATGGATGCATAGATGTACCTAGTGGTTGATTTGTTTTGTGCTTGTGTTTTTAACTTAAAGGAGTTTTCATGATGCGTTCTTCTCGACTCACTTCTCGCCTGTTGGCGACAGTAGTTGCCGCTTGCAGCCTCACCTTGGGTGGCGTTGCAGTGGCAGCTGAAAAAGTGACGGTGCAGCTGAAATGGCTGCCCCAAGCGCAGTTTGCAGGCTACTATGTGGCGCAAGCCAAAGGCTATTACAAAGAAGCAGGATTGGATGTCACCATCAAGCCCGGCGGCCCCGATATTTCGCCTGTACAAGTCATTGCTGGCAACCAAGCCGATGTCGTGGTGAACTGGATGCCAGATGCACTCGCCGCACGCGAAGCCGGTGTGCCGTTGGTCAATATCGCTCAAGTATTCAACCAATCTGGCCTGATGCTGACCTGCAAAAAGAGCAGCGGCGTTGCCAGCCCGAAAGATCTGAAGGGCAAAACCTTGGGTGTTTGGTATGGCGGCAATGAGTATCCGTTTCTCAACTGGATGGCCAAGCTCGGCTACAAGCCCGATACCGACATCAAGATCATGAAGCAAGGCTTCAACGTCGATCCGCTGTTGCAAAACCAAGCCGCTTGTATTTCCACCATGATTTACAACGAATATTGGCAAGTGATTGATGCGGGCGTGAAAGAAAGCGATCTGGTCACTTTCTTCTATGAAAAAGAAGGCGTAGCATCTTTGGAAGACGGCCTGTATGTGCTCGAATCCAAGCTGAAAGATCCTGCTTTTGTGGCTCGCATGGGCAAGTTTGTCAAAGCCACACTCAAGGGCTGGAATGAGGCCGTGAAAAATCCAGCAGCTGCTGCGAAGATCGTGGTTGCAGCTGACACATCGGGCAGCGCTTCTGAAAAAGTGCAATTGCGCCAGATGCAAAACGTGGCCAAACTGATCACCAATGCCGGCACACCCAAAGTGGGTTATCTTGAGCCAGCAGCTTTTGAGCGTACCGTCAAAGTTTTGATGGCCGCTGGCAGCTCACCTGTGATAAAGAAAGATCCAGGCAAAGCTGCTTACTCGCATGCTGTGTGGGAAGCTGCTCAGAAGTAAATTCTGAACACATCTGAATACCCTGCTTCTGGTGAGGGTTAGGCAGATGAAAATAGCAGGGCTTGCTGTTGAAATGCAGCAAGCCCTTCTATCTTGTAAATCACAATCAACAATGACAAAACCCAACGACGAAGCTGGCCAAAGCCAGATTCGTCAAACCAATGAACGCGTGATTTTGGCAGCAGCGGAAGCCATGTTTGCACGCGCCGGTTTTTCGGGCACTACCATGGCTGCGATTGCGCAGGCCAGTGGTTTGCCCAAAGCCAATCTGCATTACTACTTTGGCAGCAAAGAGGCGATTTATCGCGCTGTGTTGGCGCGTATTTTGAGCGATTGGCTCGCGCCCGCAGATGCGATTGTTTTTGATGCTGATCCACGCACGGCCATTGAGCAATACATCCGCGCCAAGATGGCATTGTCGATCCAACGCCCTGATGCGTCAAAAGTATTTGCCAACGAACTTTTGCATGGTGCGCCTGTGGTGCAAGAGTTGCTGGCTACCGAGCTACGCAAGCTCGTCAAAACCAAAGCCGCAGTGCTGCAAACTTGGATGGATCAAGGCCGCATGGCCAAGGTCGATGGCACGCATCTCTTTTTCACGATCTGGGCGGCCACGCAAACCTATGCTGATTTTGATGTGCAGGTCAGCGCGGTGCTGGGGCATAACAATCTGAGCACCAAGGCGCACAGCCGCGCCACAGAGCATGTGGTGTCGCTGATTTTGCGTGGCTGCGGCTTGAGCGATTTAGCCCTTTAAGAGCCCACCACGCCAGCTCGCTCAAGCATCGCATGCAAGAGCACATTGCAACCCGCCGTGATGTGCTCCGGCTTGGCATCTTCAATCTCGTTGTGACTGATGCCGTCTTTGCAGGGAATGAAAATCATGCCACTGGAAGCCAGCTTGGCCATGTACACCGCATCATGGCCAGCGCCAGAGACCACAGGCATGTTGGAGTAACCCAGCTTCTTAGCAGCGCGCGCCACCGCATCAATGCAATCGGCATGAAAGCCAATCGCCGAATAGCTTGACACCATCTCAATTTGAATCGGCAGGCCAGACTCTTTGCTCAGCTTGTCGGCATAGGCTTTGACTTCGGTGACCATTTGATCCACCAGCGCATCGGTGCTGTTACGCAAATCCATCGAAAATTTCACCCGTCCAGGTATCACATTGCGGCTGTTCGGATGCACCTGCACCATGCCCACCGTGCCGCGCCCGTGCGGCGCATGCCGCAGCGCAGATGCCACCACCTCTTGCATCAAATGCGTAGCCACTTGCAGCGCATCTTTGCGCAACGCCATCGGTGTAGGGCCTGCATGCGCTTCCATGCCAGTCACGGTGCAGTCAAACCAGCGAATGCCCAGCACGCCTTGCACCACGCCAATCGTGACGTCGTGGTCTTCCAGCACCGGGCCTTGCTCGATATGCGTTTCAAAATACGCGCCAATCGGATGATCGCCCGGCTCTTGATCGCCCACATAGCCAATCCGAGCCAGCTCATCTTTCACAGATTTGCCTTCTGTATCTTTCGCTGCATAGGCATGCTCCAGCGTGAACGCCTTGGCAAACACGCCTGAGCCCATCATCACCGGCACAAAGCGAGAGCCTTCTTCATTCGTCCAAAACGCCACTTCAATTGGCGCTTCGGTTTCAATGCCCAAATCATTCAAAGTGCGCGCCACCTCGATGCCCGCGAGCACGCCATAGTTGCCATCGAACTTGCCGCCTGTGGGCTGGGTGTCAATATGGCTGCCGGTCATGATCGGAGGCAGGCTGTTGTTGCGCCCGGGGCGGCGCATGAAGCCATTGCCAATCTTGTCGATGGTCACGCTCATGCCAGCTTCCCTTGCCCAGCGCGTCACCAAATCTCGGCCTTGCTTGTCCAGATCGGTCAATGTGAGGCGGCACACACCACCCTTCGGTGTCGCGCCAATCTGCGCCAACTCCATCAGCGATGCCCAGAGGCGATCACCATTGATGCGCAGGCTGTTCACGTCGACCTTGGCTTCAAGTGTTGCAGTGCTCATGATCTTGACTCCAAAAGATTAAACGATTAACGCGCTACGGCGTGCGACGCTTGGCTGGCTGCGCGAAGCTTGTTGGCAGAAAAATCAGAGTTAAAAGCGGGGCGCTTGATGTAGCGACCCACGCCTGATTTCGCACGCAATTCACCTTTGACATACACCAGCTCGCCCTGGCTGATGGTATGCGACGGGATGCCTCGCACATTACGGCCTTCAAAGATATTGAAATCGCCCTTGCTGTGTTGCGTTTTTACGGAAAGAGTTTTCGTTCCTTGCGGATCCCAGACCACCACATCCGCATCTGCACCCACCGAAATGCTGCCCTTTTGCGGATAGATATTGAACAGTTTGGCCGTGTTGGTAGAGGTGATGGCTACAAACTCACTCGGCGTGAGACGGCCTGTATTCACGCCCGCGTCCCAAATCACAGCCAAGCGTTCTTCAATGCCGCCGCAGCCATTTGGGATTTTTGCAAAGCTGTCTTTGCCAGCGGCTTTTTGCTCTGCGCAGAAAGTGCAGTGGTCGGTGGCCGTGGTGTGCAGGTTGCCCGATTGCAGGCCGCGCCATAAAAATTCTTGGTTGCCTTTTTCTCTGAAAGGCGGGCTCATCACATGCGCCGCGGCGCGGGTGAAATCAGTATCGCGGTAGACGCTTTCGTCAATCACCAAATGCCCCGCCAACACCTCGCCATACACCCGTTGGCCGCGTGCGCGAGCCAGTGCAATCACCTCCGCCGTTTCCGCAGAAGACACATGCACCACATAAATCGACACGCCCAACACATCAGCAATCGCAATAGCGCGATTTGCCGCTTCGGATTCCACGCGCGGCGGGCGCGAGAGCGGATGCCCTTCAGGGCCCGTGATGCCTTTGGCCAATACTTCGTTTTGAAGCAAATAAACCAGCTCGCCATTTTCAGCATGTACGGTGGGCATCGCGCCCAGCTCTAGCGCTCTTTGAAAGCTGTTCACCAAGGTTTCGTCATCGCACATGATGGCGTTTTTATAGGCCATGAAGTGTTTGAAGCTGTTGATGCCTTCTTCTCTCACCAATGTGCCCATATCGCGCTTAACGCTTTCGTCCCACCAGGTCACGGCGACGTGAAAGCTGTAATCACAGGCAGATTTTTCTGCCCAAGCACGCCATTTTTTGTAAGCCGCGAGGATCGGCTCCATCGGATCAGGGATCACGAAATCAATGATCATCGTGGTGCCGCCAGCCAAGCCTGCTGCGGTGCCAGAGTAGAAATCATCCATCGTCACCGTGCCCATGAATGGCAGCTGCATATGGGTATGCGGATCAATGCCGCCTGGCATCACATACTGCCCACCGGCATCCAAAATGGTTGCACCCGCCGGAGCAGACAGACCTTCGCCGACCTGCACAATGCGGCCATCTTGGCAGAGCACATCGGCGAGAAAAGCGCGATCAGCGTTGACGACTGTGCCGCCGCGAATCAATAGGGTTGTCATGAGAGTCTCCTTGAAATAGCGGGTTCAATAAGCGGATAAAAAAGACGAACTATGCGGTATTGTGAACCTAGGCAGGCACGCTTGCACGCATGGGATTATTCGGATGCATCGTCCAATCCGCATGTGCATCGCTGACTTTCTTGCCAGTCCGCAGATCGGTCTCTCCTACGGATAAATCGCGCAGCGTGATGCATTCAGGCACAGGGCAAACCGTGACGCAGAGATTGCAGCCCACGCATTCGTCTTCCATCACCTCAAAATGCCGTTTGCCATTTTTGACAAATGTGATTGCTTGGTGCGATGTGTCTTCGCAGGCGATATGGCAGCGGCCACATTGAATGCAAGTGTCTTGATTGATCACGGCCTTCGAAATGGTATTGAGATTCAAATATTGCCAAGGAGACACTGTAGGCAATGCCTTGCCGACGATCTCTTGCACGCTCTTAAAACCCATCTCGTCCATGTAGTTCGACAAGCCATCCTTCATCTCTTGGACGATTTTGAAACCATAGACCATTGCAGCGGTACAAACTTGCACATTGCTTGAGCCGAGGGCGATGTAGTCCAGCGCATCTCGCCAGTTGCCTATGCCGCCGATGCCAGAGATGGGAATGCCCGCCGTCTCTGAGTCACGCGCAATCTCAGCCACCATGTTGAGTGAAATCGGTTTGACAGCAGGGCCGCAATAGCCGCCATGCGAGCCTTTGCCACCGGTGGATGGCGACATGGTGAGCGTGGCGGGATCAACACCCATGATGGAGTTAATCGTGTTGATGAGTGAGACAGCATCCGCGCCGCCGCGCTTCGCCGCACGTGCGGGCAGGCGAATGTCGGTGATGTTTGGCGTGAGCTTGACGATCACTGGCAACTTGGAATACTGCTTGCACCAAGCCGTGAGCATCTCAATGTATTCAGGCACTTGCCCCACAGCCGCGCCCATGCCGCGTTCGCTCATGCCATGCGGGCAACCAAAATTGAGCTCAATGCCATCTGCACCTGTATCTTCCACGCGCGGCAAAATCGCCTTCCAAGCTTGCTCTTCGCAAGGCACCATCAGCGAGACGATCATGGCTCGATCTGCCCAATTGCGTTTGACCTCGGTAATTTCTTTCAGGTTGATCTCCAGATCGCGATCGGTGATGAGTTCAATGTTGTTGAAGCCCATCATGCGGCGATCGGGTGTGAGCAAAGCGCCATAGCGCGGGCCGTTCACGTTGACCACAGGCGGCCCCGCTTCGCCCAGTGTTTTCCAGACCACCCCACCCCAGCCCGCCTCAAAAGCGCGGTTGACGTTGTAGGCTTTGTCTGTGGGTGGTGCAGAGGCAAGCCAAAAGGGATTGGGGCTTTGGATGCCAGCGAAAGTGGTGTTGAGATTTGCCATCGTTTTCACTCCGTGATTCAAGCGTTACCAAGATGGGCGTGGATCGCATAGGCAGACTGCTTGCCATGCTCCACGGCTTCCACTGTTAAATCCAGCCCGCCTGCGCGGCAGTCGCCGCCTGCCCAAACTCCGCGCAAATTGGTCAAACCAGCAGTATTCGTCACTATGCGCCCACCTTCCAGCTGGAAACCTGCTTGCGAGAGCACAGGGTTGCCCAATTGCTGGCCAATGGCTTTGAGCACCATATCGGCTTCGATCACTTGCGTTTGCCCGGTGCGCACGAGCTTGCCGCCAACAAGAGCTTGCTGCGCGAATTTCACCCCTGTTGCATGGTCGTTTGCTCCGATCACTTCCACCGGCGAAAGCCAGTGAGAGATCACCACGCCATTCGTCTGTGCCCACTCTTGCTCGTCTTTAGAAGCCGTCATCGTTGTTGCGCCACGCCGGTACACCATGTGCACGCTTTCTGCACCCAGTAATTTAGACTGCACAGAAGCATCCACAGCCGTCATCCCGCCGCCAATCACCACCACGCGCCTGCCTACAGGCAAGGTGGCCAGATCAACCGTTTGCCGCAAAGTAGCAATGAAATCCACCGCATCTTGCACGCCCTGTAAATCTTCGCCGGGCACGCCAAGCTGGTGCGTGCTGGACAAGCCCATGCCCAAAAACAGCGCATCAAAATCTTGGCGCAATGTAGCCAATTGCTGCGCGGTTTCTAGTTTCCAATCGTGGCGAATTTCAATGCCACCAATATCTAGCAGCCATTTGATCTCCCGCTGCGCAAAATCATTCGGTGTTTTGTAGCTTGCCAAGCCATATTCGTTGAGTCCACCCGCTTTGGGGCGAGCGTCAAAAATAACCACGCCATGGCCTTCGCGAGCGAGCGTGTAAGCGCATGAGAGGCCTGCTGGGCCTGCGCCCACCACCGCGATTTTTTTACCCGTCACTGCTGCGCGAGTAAATATCTGGGGCTGCTTGCTTTCCATCAGCGCATCCACCGCATAGCGCTGCAAGCGGCCAATCGCCACAGGCTTGTCTTCCTGCGTGGTGCGCACGCACACAGCCTCACACAAATTTTCCGTCGGGCAAACGCGGGCACACATGCCGCCCAGCGGGTTGGATTCCAAAATGGTGCGCGCCGAACCGCGCAGGTTGCCATCTGCGATGCGTTTGATGAACGATGGCACA
The DNA here is from genome assembly GCA_031375105.1 of Variovorax sp. Lineage (GTDB taxonomy): Bacteria > Pseudomonadota > Gammaproteobacteria > Burkholderiales > Burkholderiaceae_C > JANMDU01. The sequence continues at coordinate 74,579 of JANMHJ010000040.1, read as the reverse complement.
TCAATGCTGGTGGGGCAGGCTTTGGCGCAGGGTGCATCAAAGCAATACAAGCAGCGCTCGGCTTCTAGCAGCGCTTGAGAAGGCGTGAGGCGCGGCGTGGCATCACCAAAGCGAGCGGCATATTCTTGCGCACTCAGGCGGGCGGGGCGGATATCGGGGGAAATATGGGCAGACACGCTGGCAACTCCTTGGGCTATGCATCAACAGTGCAATGGCTTAAAACTGACCGTTTGGTCAAGTTTCAGCAAAGATACTAGCAATAGTCAGGCCAATATGCCAACAGGGTTTGTCCGCCCCCCTGTGCTGCGACATCGTCTTTCCCGTTTAACATCTGGAAATGAAACTTCCTTCTCACTCTTGGGCGGATCTCTCCACCCGCAACTTTGCCCAACTCGCTGCCAGTGGCGCAGACGACATCGTCGCCGTGCTTCCTGTTGCAGCCATTGAACAACATGGACCACATTTGCCAACCTCGGTGGACACGACCTTGGTCAACGGCGTGGTATCAGCCACCCTGCCCTTGCTCGGCAACACCCGCGCTTTGTTTTTACCCACACAACAAGTGGGCAAAAGCAATGAGCACCAGCGCTTTCCAGGCACGCTCACTTTGAAGGCTGAGACGGTGATTGCGCTGTGGACAGAGCTAGGCGAATGTGTGCATCGCGCAGGTATCAAAAAACTCGTGCTGCTCAATTCGCATGGCGGGCAAATCAGCGTGATGGATATCGTGGCGCGAGATCTACGCGTGCGACTCGACATGCTGGTTTTCAGCGTCAACTGGTTCACGTTGCCTTTGGGCGACGAAGTCAATGGTCTCTTCAGCGCAGACGAGCACCGCTTCGGCATACATGGCGGCGACATGGAAACTTCCATGATGCTGGCTCTCGCGCCGCAGACAGTGGACATGTCTCAAGCGCGTGATTTCAAAAGCAGCTCGCAAGCGCGGCATGAAAAATACCCGATCTTAGGTAACGGAAGCAGCGCCAAAATGGGCTGGCAAACGCAGGATTACAACCCGTTGGGTGCTTGCGGCAATGCATCTATTGCCACAGCAGAGAAAGGCCATGCGGTGATCAACGCTTCTGCGCAAAAACTGGCGCAAGTCTTGCAAGAGATCAGCAGCTTGCCGATGAGCACGTTGCGGCAGCATCCTGAAATCCCTGTTTGAATTCTCCCCAAGCATGAGCACACTCCTTGAACTCCAGCGCGTCGTGAAACGCTATGACAACGGCACACTTGCTCTGCAAGATGTCGATCTGGCCATTGGTGAACATCAATTCGTCAGCCTGCTCGGCCCTTCAGGCTGTGGCAAGAGCACAGCTCTCAAGATGATGGCAGGCCTGCTGCCCATGACTTCAGGTCAGATCGCTTGGAGCGATCCATCGAAGGATCATTCCAAAGACATTTCTTTCGTCTTCCAAGAGCCTACGCTCATGCCTTGGTCGGTGGTGTTTGACAATGTGTGGTTGCCGCTTCGCCTCAAAGGGAAAAACCGCGAGCAAGCGCGTTCGCAGGTAGAAGACGCATTAAAGAAAGTAGGCTTGGCGCAGTTTGCACATGTCTATCCGCGCGAGCTTTCCGGCGGCATGAAAATGCGCGTCTCGATAGCGCGAGCCATGGTCACCGAGCCGCGTCTCTTGTTGATGGATGAGCCTTTCGCCGCGCTCGATGAGATGACGCGCTTCAAGCTCAATAACGACACGTTGTCCCTCTGGCATGCGAAGCAATTCACCACAGTTTTCGTCACCCACAGCGTTTACGAGAGCGTGTATTTGAGCAATCGCATCATCATCATGGCCGCAAGGCCAGGCCGCGTGATCGCAGATATTGCCATTGACGAACCGTATCCGCGCACGGACGCTTTTAGGAGCACCGAGCGCTATGCGCAACTTTGCGTGAAAGTCTCGCAAGAACTACAAAAAGCGGGAGAGCATCATGTCTGAAGATTCGCAAAATACTATGAATTTAATAGCACCTAGCGCACAGAATATAACGGGTGGAAGCACTTTTCTCTTAAAAATTCTGCCTTTCGTGGTGTTCGCTGCTGCCTTGGTAGGCTGGGAAGCCTTAGTGCGAATCAACAACATTCCGCACTACATCCTTCCCGCGCCCACGCTCGTTTTGCAAACGCTTTGGGAGAATCTCGGCTCGCTGATGGAGAGCTGGTGGTTCACGATGAAAGTGACTTTTGGCGCGCTGTTTTTAGCCGTCACTGGCGGCGTGATTCTGGCCACGCTATTTGCGCTCAACAAATGGGTTGAAGCCAGCCTCTTCCCGTTTGCCATCGTTTTGCAAGTCACGCCGATTGTGGCGATTGCGCCTTTGATTTTGATTTTCATCGACAGCACCATGGCCGCGCTCTTACTCTGCGCTTGGATCGTGGCTTTCTTCCCCATTCTTTCCAACACCGTGATCGGCCTGCGCAGCGCAGATCATAATTTGCGCGATCTCTTCACGCTGTATCGCGCCTCGCCTTGGCAAACACTGCGCCATTTGCTCATTCCCTCGGCCATGCCTTACTTCATCGCCGGCTTGAAAATCGCCGGCGGCCTGAGCTTGATTGGCGCTGTGGTGGCAGAATTCACCGCAGGCGCGGCTGGTAAGCAAACGGGTTTGGCATCACGCATCTTGGAAGCGAGCTTTCGCACCGAAATTCCGAAAATGTTTGCGGCGCTGGTGCTCGTTTCGCTCACAGGTGTGATGATTTTTGTGTTGTTTAACTTCATCTCCAAACTCGTTCTCGGCAAATGGCATGAGAGCGAAGTCAAGGCAAGTCGTTGATGGATGCAAGCTCACGTGTTATCACGGGTGTGCAGATTCCGCACAGCGTGCGTGGCTTCTCTGTTGAGGCAACTGCGTTCGATATTTATATAGAAAAAGGGCTTCTAGCCGTTATAAAACCTGCACAGCATGCTATTAATTCAATAGTGAATGAGGCGCAGATGCTGCTGCCTGCTTTCGTCGATTTGCATCTGCACATTGACAAAACTTTCGTCGTGGATGAAGTGGGCGCAGCAGAAGGCGATTTGTATGCAGCGATTGAGCGCATGGCCCAACACCGCGACGGCTGGAGCGCTGCGCAAATTGAATCTCGCATGCAACGCGCCTTGACGGAAGCCTATACCAACGGCTGCCGAGCCCTGCGCACGCATCTGGATTGGATGAACAAAGATGCGCCGAAATCTCTCGCCGTGTTTGAAAAGCTGCGCACTCAGTGGCGCGGCAGACTCACACTGCAATGCGTGAGCCTCACGCCATTGGATTTTTTTGGCGAAGGTTTTGATGCTGCCTTCAACGGCGAAGAGCTCGCGCTCGAAGTCGCCACTGCAAACCTCACTTGTGATCAAAGCCAAGGCGAAGCTGCCCTGCTCGGCGCGTTCGTTTACCGCAACGAACGCATCTACGACAAACTCCAGCGCGTCTTTGATCTGGCCATCAAAAACCAACTCGATCTAGATTTCCATGCCGACGAAGGCCTAGACGCTGATGCACGCGGCTTGAAAGCCATTGCCGAGCTCACGATCAAAAACAACTGGCATGGCCGCGTCACCTGCGGCCACGCCTGCTCACTCGCCGTACAAAGCGACGCGGAAGCCATGGCTACGCTCAAGCTCTGCGCCCAAGCAGGCATCCATATAGTCGCACTGCCCGCCACCAATCTCTACTTACAAGGCGCGTGGAACCGCACGCCCCTAGAGCGCGGCCTCACCCGCCTGCGTGAAGCGCGCGAGCTGGGCGTGAACTGCTCCATTGCCACAGACAACGTCGCAGATGGCTTCTATCCCTACGGCAGCTACAACCCTTTGGCCAGTTATGCGCTAGCCGTTCAAATGGGCCATTTATCGCAGCCCATCGATTGGCTCAGCAGCATCACCAGCGCGCCCTCCAAAGCCATGCGTCTGCCTTGGGATGGTTTGATCCGCGAAGGCTGCGCTGTGAATGATTTACTACTCGTGCATGCGAGTGATGCACGCGATTTGATGAATGCGCCTCTTGTGCAGAGACTGTCAACGATTTGAGATTTAACAACCGAATACCAATACCGGACGCGAAGGGCGCGAAAGTTACGCACCCTTCGCGCCCGGCAACTTGACTTCACACCCCTAACCTCATGAAAAACTTCGAAGCCTTCCTCCAAGACATCCAAGGTATCCAGCTGACCCGCGATGCACACACGCTCGCTGTGAAATCGAAAGACTACTACTGGTACAGCCCCATTCTCAAAGCCGAGCTCGATGACAAGATGGGCGACATCATGGTCAGCCCGCGCGATGAACAGGAAGTCATCCAAGTCGCTGCCGCCTGCGCCAAGCACCGCCTCAACATCACGATAAGAGGCGGCGGCACAGGCAATTACGGCCAATGCGTGCCGCTCGAAGGTGGCGTGATTTTGGATGTCACGCAGCTCAATCGCGTGATCAGTATTGCGCCTGGAAAGGTGACCTGCGAAGCGGGCATCTTGATCGCTGATTTAGAGAAAACCGTGCGAGCTGACGGCTGCGTAGAAGGCGGCCAAGAAATTCTCATGTACCCCAGTACGCGCGACATCGCCACCATCGGCGGGTTCATCGCAGGCGGCTATGCTGGCGCGGGCAGTGTGCGCAATGGGATTTTGAAAGACGCAGGCAATGTCACGATGATTCGCGTCGTCACGCTGGAAGAAACTCCGCGCATCATTGAATTGAAAGATGCCGACATTCAAAAAGTGCATCATGCTTACGGCACCAACGGCATCATCACCGCGCTCACTTTAAGCCTCAAGCCCGCTGTCGATTGGGTGCACCACATCGCCCTGTTTGACAGTTACAGTGCCGCCCTACGCTTTGGCTGTGAGGCCACGGAAGCGATTGGTAGCTCGGTCGATGCCTTCCTCATCACCGCAGTGGAGCGGCGCATTGCTCCGTATTACGAAGCTGAGTTTGGCGCACGTTTTCCGGCCAACAAAGATGCCGTGTTCTCTATGGTCAACCCCACAAGCTTAGAGGCTTGGCGTGCCCTCGTCGCCAAACACGCTGGCTACGAATCCATGGCCTTCACCGAAGAGCAACTCAAAGTCGAAAAGCTCTCCCCCGCTTTTGAATGCGCCTACAACCACACCACCCTCATCGCACTTAAGCAAGACAAAAGCTGGACGAATCTACAAACCGTCGCACCATGGACACAAGGCATTGGCATCGACATCGCCTTGGTAGAAAAGCAAATGGCGCGCTGGGGCGATGAAGTTTTGCAACACCACGAATTCGGCCGCCAATACGGCGGTTGTGTCGCCTTCGGCTTACCGCTGGTGAGCTATTTCGACAAAGCTCGCCTTTACGAAATCATCAAAGAATTCGAGCAAGACGGTTGTATGGTTTTCGACAACCACGTTGTCACCATAGAAGACGGCGGCATGAAAGAAATTGACCCTGCTCAAATCGACTTCAAAAAAATCGCCGACCCGCATGGTTTGATGAATCCGGGCAAGACGCGGGGCTGGCATCAACCCGAATCTCAACCCTATTTCGAAAACAAAAGTTAAACACTTTTTGGCATCTGCGATCAAGCTCATCACCCATGAAATCAGTTGATCAACGCTGCTGTACGCACTGTGTTCCTGCTTGCCTATGTGAGAGCGTTTTGGTGTAAAGGCGGTGTTATGCTTCGCGCCATGAAATCCACCTTGCATTGGCCTTTGGATGCCATCGCCTCGTTCGTCGCTCTAGATCTTTACGCGGATGTTGCCTGCACCCGCGCCTGTCCCTGAGCGCTTCAAACATGTCGTCCATCGACTCCGAAGCCACCCTTGCCCCCAGCTTGCCAGCATCGTTAGTCCGGTGGCCCGGATTTACGGGCGGCGCTTCGGCAGCTTCTGTCACGCTACCTCATGCGCTCGGTTTGGGTTTGTTGGCGCTCTCGCCGGTGAGTTCTGATTTTCCGATTGGGGCGATGGTCATGTGGGCCGTTGCATTGCCCTGCGTGTTGATGGCTGTGCTGTTTCGCCATAGCGGCGTCATCTATGCACCGAGCACCGTAATCGCTTTGCTTTACGGCACGGTTTTGGGGTTGGTTGTACGACAGGCCGATGCACTGGGCTTGTCTCCCGGACATGCCTTGGCCGTGACCTCGTTGGTGATCGCTTTTACCTTTATGCTGCAATGGCTTTTTGGGGTGCTCCGATTGGCTGATTTGGCGCGCTTTATGCCCGTTCCAGTGATGCAGGGCTTTGCAGCTGGCGTGGGTTTGGCCATGGTCTTATCCCAACTGAAAATCGCCTTCGGTGCCGATCTGTGGGTATGGGATTTGGTTCTGGCTTGGCATGCCAGCGTCGCCGGTGCCGTGGTGTTGCTGGCCTGGTTATTTCAGCGCTTTGTGACAGCTCGGTGGCCACAGTTTCCTTGGCTGTTTGCTGCCACCGCACTCGTAGCGCTGGTTGCCTTAGCCTTGCAATGGACTCTGGGCGACTTGCTGCCAACCTTAGCCCGTGCCGCCGAACCCTACTCACTGTCATTTATTGTGATACCGACATGGCAAAATTTACCATGGCTCGATGTTGTGCGGCAATTGGGTCCCACCTTGTTCTCACTGTCTGCTCTCGCTGCGCTGGTCAACAGCTTAGAGATAGTGGTGTTCAGGCAAGAACTGGCTGCTGAACAGACTCAGCCTGACCATGGCAACAATGTCTTGCAGACGGAAAGCTTGGCAGGCGCCGCTTGTGCATTGATGGGCTGGATTCCAGCCTCAACCAGTGCTTCGCGCAGCCGCATGGCCAGTCAAAATGGGATCTTCGCAACGAATGCCGGCCTTTGGCATGCAGGCTTGATCCTTGGCATCACCTTGACCGGGCATTGGTGGTTGTCTTGGCTGCCCATGGCTTGCTTTGCAGGTGCTTTGATCACAGCAGGATTGCGTCAAATTCCAAAAGAGATGTATCTTCGAAGCATTTGGCAACGCGCCAAAGACACGCTTTTACAGAGCTGGTTGGTGGCTTTGGTGTTTGCATTTGCAGGTGGCGTGATCGCCTTGGTCACGGGTCTGGTGGTTGCGACTGTGGCCTTGCTCAAGGTATCGGCATCCAGTGCACTGCGCCGCGAGCATCTGAATGGACAAATGCGTTCCCGCCGACTACGTCGCAAAGAGGCCGATCAGTGGGTCGCCGAGCGCATGCATCAAGTTGCGGTATTTGAGCTGCAAGGTATTGTGTCCTTTGGTGTTGCAGCCTTTGTCGCTAAACAGGTGCGTGCCCGATTGATGTCCCAGCACCGCTGGGTGATTTTGGATGCGACGCGCGTTCCCGCTTGGGACGAGACAGGATTGGCGCATTTGCGCAGCTTAGCGCGTGAGCTCGATAGCAAAGGTATCCCACTGGCTTTGGCGGTGACAGACCTCGAACGCCTTCCCCCCATGCCTGGGCTGCAATTGTTTGCTGATGTGGATCGCGCCCTCGAATGGGCGGAGGAGGGTTTATTGGCAGAGCGACCTTCAGTTGCCACCAATGAGTTAGATCCACTGGGTGAACTGGGGCAATCGCTGAGCGATGAAGCGCGCACTGCTCTGATGAATCGCATGCGTATCTTAGAACTGGAAACAGATCAAAGTGTTTTTGCTGCTGGCGATCAAAGCACAGATTTGTATTTTGTTCATCAAGGCCGCATTTCCATGGAAACCGCACTCACCGGTGGACTGCGCTTGGCAACTGTGGGGCGTGGCCAAGCTTTCGGAGAAATGGCGTTTCTCAACGGCACGCCGCGCACCGCACATTCCCTAACGCGAGAACAGGCCGCACGCCTGTTGGTGTTGGCCAAAACAGACTTTGACACTTGGGCGATGAACCATCCAGCAGATGCGCTGGCCTTCATGTCTAGCTTGGCTCAAGTGAGCAATCGACGCTTGGCTCTGACCACCCGCCAATTGCGTGCTGTGCTTGAATAAACCTCATTCTTGCTGAGATTCTTTTCCGAGAAACCAACCCCCACTCATGCTTTGGTTGAGTTTGTTGTTCAGCGCGACAACAGAGCATGAACGCTAGTGCGCAATGCCTGAGGCTGGACATCTTGTGCCTCAATTGCGATACCCACATTCAACCCCACCCGATTAAACAACCCCCGACGAAACGGTCTGATCATCGCGCCGTCTTTCTCAATACGGCTGAAGTAGCTGCCCCAGAGATTGGTGAGCGCCATGGGAATCACGGGTGGCTCGATACCCTGTAGCTTGGCTTGTTCCAAGATTTTCATGATGCCGCCTTTGAATTCTTGCAACGTACCGTCGCGGGTGATACCGCCTTCGGGGAAGATGGCGAGCATATCGCCTGCTTTGAGCACTTTACCAGCGGCTGTGAACGCAGCTTCGTAGGCAGCGGGGTCTTCAGCTTTAGAAGCAATGGGAATAGCTTTGGCGAGTTTGAAGAACCAACCGAGCACGGGCATTTTGAAGATGCGGTGATCCATCACGAAGACGATGGGGCGCGGGCTGGCGGCCATGAGCAAAATGGCATCCACAAAGCTCACATGGTTGCAAGCGAGGATGGCTGCGCCGCTGGTAGGAATGTTTTCATCGCCAGTGACTTTGAATCGATAGATGCAGCGTGAAGCCACCCAAGCAACGAAGCGCAGGAAGTATTCGGGCACGAGCAGGAAGATGTAGATAGCCACCATCGCATTGGCCAGCGCGGTGAACAAGAAAACCTGCGGAATCGTAAAACCGCTGCCGAGCAATGCGCCAACGATCAGGCTGCTGGCAATCATGAAGAGCGCGTTCAAAATATTGTTGGCAGCGATGATGCGGGCGCGGTGCGTGGGCTGGCTGCGCAGCTGGATCAACGCATACATAGGCACGCTGTAGAGCCCCGCAAACAAGCTGAGCAAAAACAAATCCGCCATCACGCGCCAATGTGCGCTGATGCTGATGAACTGCATCACGGTGAGCAGCTCAGCCTGAGGCAAACTGCGAGAAGCAAAATACAAATCCAGCGCAAATACACTCATGCCAATCGCGCCCAGCGGTACGAGGCCAATCTCCACATGTCTGCGAGAAAATACCTCGCACAGCAACGAGCCCGTGGCAATGCCGATCGAGAAAACGACGAGCAAGAGCGAAGCCACATTGGAGCTGCCATGCAACACGTCTTTGGCAAAGCTGGGGAATTGACTCAAGAAAACCGCACCAAAAAACCACATCCAACTGATGCCCAGCAAAGAGCGGAAGACGACGATATTGCCGTGCGCTAATTTCAAGTTCTTCCAAGTCTCGGTGAAAGGATTCCAGTTGATTTGAAGCGTGGGGTCGGTCGCAGGTGTGGCCGGAATATACTGCGCAACGATTCTTCCCAAAACAGCAGCTGCTATACAAGTGATAGCAACATACGTAGCACCGATGCCGGGTAGAGCAATCAAAACACCGCCAACGATATTGCCTGCAAGAATCGCCACAAACGTGCCCATCTCCACCATGCCGTTGCCGCCTGTAAGCTCACGCTCGTTGAGCACCTGCGGCATGTAGGCAAACTTCACTGGGCCAAATAGCGTGGAATGCAAGCCCATGAGAAAAGTACAACCCAGCAACACAGGCACATTGGCATTGAAGAAGCCGTAAGCTGCAATCAGCATGATCGCAATTTCTAAATTCTTCACGAAGCGGATGATTTTGCTTTTTTCATACTTGTCAGTCAGCTGCCCACTGGTGGCGGAAAACAACAAAAATGGCAAAATAAACAACGCCCCAATCACCAACCCCGCCATCGCAGGCTGCATCCAGCTGATGGAGAGCTGATACGTGACCATCACGGTGAAGGCAAATTTAAAAACATTGTCATTCGCCGCGCCTGCAAACTGCGTCCAGAAAAACGGAGCGAAGCGGCGTTGGCCGAGCAGGGCGAATTGATTGGGATGGTCGTTGTGTTTATTTGCTTCGCTCAAGGCGGGCTCCTCGATGTTGTTGGGTCGTTCTGCGAGCATTATGACTTCTTCAAAGCCGCAATCACGGGCACAGCGGCAAGGCTGGCTGCGATGTGCTTCAAGCTATGGCCAGAAACAATGCCTTGTGTGAGTTGAAATACGGCTTCGTCTTGCGCTTCGAGCAGTTTGGCCAATGCATACCAAGCGATCAATGCCCACAGGTTCAGAGCTTGGCCTGCGCGGCGCGGCAATGTTGCCAGCCAGAAAATCAGCGCGATGCCGCCAAACTGCACCACAGCCCATGGCAAGACGTTGTGCAGGCTATGCGCAGCCACTGCGGCCAGCGGCGCGAGAACCAGCAGCACAGGCATGGCCTGCTTGGCCACTGATTCACCCAAACGGCTACCCGCTGCCAACGAGATCACACCTGCGAAGGCTATTGCCATGCCCAAGCGATCAATCATCAAACCGAAATCACTGGGTGCCCAGTGATAGAAGCTCGATCCGAAGCAGGTAAGGATCAGGCCAATGAAGAAGATTTGCGCGGCACGGCGGCTGGCGTTTGGCAAGCTGCGGCGACGCAGTGCAATCAAGCCCCAAAGGCCCGCGAAGAGGAAAGGAATGTTGGAGAGCACATCGATACAGTTGGGAATGCCTAGTAGGCTGCGTGCATCAATGAAAGCATGGCCATGCGCATGCACATGGCTGTGGCCGCTGGTAGGAATATGCGGCAGCAGGGGCGCGAGAAGCGGAAAGAAGACGGCAAAGCTGATCGCAGCGAAGGCCATAGCCATCAAAGCGGTATGAAAGCGCTGCTGAGAAACGCTGTTGAGATGAGAAGGATTCATGTGAAGGCCTGAAGGGTTGAACATGAACGGATCATCTGAGGGAATGCACGTTTGCTCTCAAAAGCTTGTGCAGCCGCATGGCGCAGAGCGATGGGTATCAGAATTTGATACCGCGCTAGGGTCGTTTAGCAATCAGACAATCAAGCAGGGGCGGTAAACACCGTGAGCACACCGGTGTAGCCATAGACATGCTGATGCGCAATCTCGCCGCCTGCGAAGAAACCCACCAGCGGCACATCGCCTAAAGCATGGCGCACAATTTGTAGCTCAGCACTATCACCACCAAAATGCGGGCCGCCACGGCCTGCGCAGCTCACGTAGATCGCACCCATGATGTTTTTAGAGCCAAATTGGCCACTTCCCGTTATAGAGCGTTCGTTAGATGCTATCAAATCAGTAGTATTCTGCGAATCAGAAGCCGCCTCTAGAAGTTCCTCTTCAGGCTCTAATTCTTCCCGAATCTCTGCGCAAATGCGCATCAAATCACGCCGCGCCGCCTCTTTGTTGCGTTCACAAAACGTCAACTCACTGCCCTCAGGCACCAGATCAGCCACAGCAATACCGCGCCGCAGCGGATCAAGCCCCACGAGATGGCGCACCCGCGTGTCTGCGCCAAAGCGGCCTTGGCCGCGCTCAATTCCACTGCCTTGGCGGTTTTCCACAGCTCTGCCTTGGCTGCGCGCCAAGCTCTGCTCAGGCGCTCCACTGGTCAGCCCCACAAAAGTTTGTCGCAAACTGATCACCGCACGTTGCGGATCGCTTAAAGATACGCCCAATTCATCCAGCAGCACATCTAGCGCGGGCTCACCATCCAGCTCCAGCACCACATGCTGATCACTCTTGGTGATGCGATGCGCTTTGGTTTTTTTGCCGTCTGGCAATCGAATCGGCTCACAGCCTTGCGTCACCCGCGAGATCAACGCCACGCCTTCGCTGAAAGCCACGCCACTCAAACCGCCTTGAAACACACCTGTGTTCTGACTGTCCTGATGCAGCGCCAATTGCGGTGCGGTATGGCGGCTCGCAGCCAACCCACCGAAGAGATAGTTGGATGATGTGCGCCCGGCAAGCTCGCCCAGCAGTTCTGCCAAATCAGGCGTTCGCCCATCCGCATGCACCAAAGCGCTGTGTGGCACGAATGCTTTGCTCGCCACCAAAGGCGCGATGCCGCTGAACACCCGATACTGCTCGCGCGGCAGATCGCAGAGCATGACAGCCATCGCAGGCTCATCAAAATACTCCACATTGTTCGACGCAATACCCACGCCCACCGTACCTACCCAATCGCTCACCTGCGGCAGCTCTTGGCGCAGCAACTCCAGCAGCGCTTGCGCCTCAGCCGCGTAATGATCGGTGAAATAGAGGATGCCTAGCGGCGGAGCAGCGGCATGCTCGGGCAGCGCCATCTGGGCGCGAAGTTGCGCGATCACCAGCCCTGCGCACATGCGCCATTGCGGATGCGTGGCATGCGCGAAGGAAAAAGATTTCATCTGCGTTTTGCAGCTACTTTTTTAGTGGCTGTTTTTGCAGCTTTTTGGGCATTGGCCGTTGATTTTGCTGCGCGAGCTGCTATGGATTTACTAGCATTCTGCGCCGTAGTGGAAGCGGCTTGTGCAGCAGATTTGGCGGTATTCATCGCGGTGTTCACGGCGCTTTGTGTCATCGCTTTGGCCATGTTTTTCGTGGTGTCCATCGCAGTTTTCTTGCCGGCATCTTTCATCGCTTCAGCAGCAATATTGCCAAACTGTTGTGTGAGAGAACCCCACCATTGCATCGGATCAACCAAGCCAGCACTCTTGGCAGAAGTCGCGCCGACCTTCTTCTTAGGAGATTTTTTTGCAGTCGGTTTACCTAGGGCAGTGTTCACCGCGCCCGCCATCGTCTCCGTGGCTTTGAGCTTGAAGGCATTGGCGACATCGCCCATATTGAAGTTCATGCCTTTGAGGGTAGCCAGCGTCATTTTCTGCACTTCAAGCGCCGTCACAGTGGCTTGCAGTGCTTTGGCGTTTTGATCGAGCCAAAATTGCACCGTTTTCAGCTCTTGAATGCGCTTATCCAGCTCTTCCACACTCAGCGTAGGCGCGACCCAGTTCGCCGGATTGGGTAGCTGCGGAATACCTTGGGCCGCACCCTTCACCGCCGAGCTGGCCAAGCCTTGCAAGAAATCAAAGCCTGGGACAAACTTGCCAAAGGTGCTGTTTATGGGGTTATTGCTGTCGCTCATAAGGTAAGTCTCCTAGAAGATGTCAACGAGCTTAGCACGCAAGCTACACATTGCATAGCGGGAAAGCTCAATACTTCGGGCTACGCCTCTCGCGCAAGCTGGCCACACCTTCGCGCACGTCCGGCCCGCCAAAACCCATGAATTCCAGCGCGAGCGAGGCATCAAAGCTCGGGCCGGCTTGGCGCAACCAGTTATTCAGCGCATATTTCGTCCAGCGGATCGCGCTTTGGCTGCCCGCAGCCAGCCTGTCGGCCACTTCATAAGCCTTCTGTAGCAGCTGATCTTGCGGTACGCAAAGCGACACCAAGCCAATGCGCTCGGCCTCCGCACCGCTCACAGATTCGCAAAGCAACAGGTAATACTTGGCCTTGGCCATGCCGCAAAGTAGCGGCCAAATGATGGCAGCATGATCGCCTGCGGCCACGCCAAGGCGCGTGTGGCCATCGACGATTTTGGCAGTGTCTGCTGCAATCGAAATATCAGCAAGTAGCCCGGCGACCAAGCCTGCGCCCACAGCGGGGCCATGCATCGCGCTCACGATGGGCTTATCGCAATTGATCACGTTGTAAACCAAATCCCTTGCTTCTTTCCAGACCCGGCTGCGCACCTCAAAATCCTGCGCCATGTCTTGGACCAAGGCTAAATCTCCGCCGCCCGAAAAACCCAAGCCTTCTCCGCGCAGCACAGCAACTTTGACTGAATCGTCTCGGCTCACATCGCGCCAAATTTCCGTGAGCTCGCTGTGACCGGCATGGCCTGCCGTAGGGAGTTTTCCGTTGAGTGCCTTCATTTGAATGTCGAGCACGAAACCGCCTTCGCCACAACGGGTGATATTCAAGGTTTGGTAGGCCGCATAGTCGATTAATGTCATCATGGTGCTTCTCGTTTTGCTCCGTCAATGGCGAACCACGGTGATCCGCAGCTCCTTACCCTGCTGCTCAAGCTTGAGTTTGCCCAAAACGTCCATTCCAAGCAAACCCACCCGCTCCATCTGCGGCAAGACAGCAATGCGCTGGCGCTCAAATTTTAGGCCACCTTCCAAGAAAATCGTGGCTTGGGACAAGCCGCCTCGCACCATGCCATTGGCCGTGCTGAAATTCGCACTGCCCTGCTCCTGCAAACCCAGCTCTTGTGCCAAGGCCTTTGAGATCGAGGTCTGACTAGCGCCAGTGTCCACCAAAAATTCCACCTCTTTGCCGTTGATCTGCGCAATCCAGAAATAATGGCCACTGCGGTCCCGTGGCAACACGATCTGCGTCTGCCCGGCAGCGTCGACAATCAAGCGAGGCTTGCGCTGCTCAGCCATCCACCATTGCAATCCGAGGAACAACACCACGAAGATCAGGCCATAGACCGTGAGGATTTTCAATGTGCGCGGAAATTCTTGCATTTCAATGATAAAAGTGTGCTCTCGCCCTTTTATGATTTGAACAATTTGCTATATATTTAGTAGCAAATCGTTTGTCATCAATGGCGGAAATGACGAACTCCAGAGAACACCATCGCAACACCCCGTTCGTCGGCAGCATCAATCACTTCCTTGTCGCGCATGCTGCCGCCGGGTTGAATCACGCAGGTCGCGCCTGCATCGACCACCACATCCAAGCCATCGCGAAACGGGAAAAACGCATCAGAGGCCACAACGGTGCCCTGCAAACTCAGCTGAGCATGCCCGGCTTTGATACTCGCAATCCGCGCTGAATCCAAGCGGCTCATCTGCCCTGCCCCCACACCCATCGTCATGCCATCTTTGCAAAACACGATCGCGTTGGATTTCACAAACTTCGCCACTTTCCAAGCAAACAGCAAGTCTTGCAACTGAGCAGGCGTGGGCTGTAGTTTCGTCACAACTTTCAAATCAGTCAGTTGCAGTTCATGGTTATCCGCCGTCTGCATCAACAGCCCAGAGCCAATGCGCTTGACATCCATCAAGTTTTGGCCTTTGTCCCAAGCAGTGATTCCGCCCGGTGGCAGAGCGATCTCCAACACTCGAACATTCGCTTTCGCCTTGAACACCGCCAGCGCCTCGGGTGAATAGCTCGGGGCAATCAAGACCTCCACAAACTGTTTTGAAATTTGCAATGCAGCTTGCTCATCCAACGCGCAGTTCAGGGCAATGATGCCGCCAAACGCAGAGGTAGGATCGGTTTGAAAGGCTTTGCTGTAAGCCGCCAAGCCATCCATGCCCACAGCCACGCCACATGGATTGGCATGCTTGACGATCACGCATGCAGGCTCAGAAAAGCTCTTCACACACTCCCAAGCGGCATCTGCATCGGCGATGTTGTTATAGCTCAGCTCCTTGCCCTGTAATTGCTTGGCCATCACCAGCGAGCCCGGCGCGGGATACAAATCACGGTAAAACGCTGCGGCTTGATGAGGATTTTCGCCGTAGCGCAAATCTTGCAATTTCACAAACCGGCCATTGGTTTGAGAGGGAAATTGGCTTCTAGTCAGCGTATTTTCTGCGTGAGATGCTTCGAAATCGATAGTAGAGAGGTAATCGCTGATCGCGCCATCGTAGTTGCTGATGCGGTTGAACGCTGCCACGCTCAGCGCGAATTTGGTCATCTGGCTGATGCCCCCCGCTTTCAATTCAGCAATCACGCCCGCATACTGCGACGCATCGGTAAGCACCGCCACATCCTTCCAATTCTTCGCCGCGCTGCGCACCATCGCTGGGCCGCCGATGTCAATGTTTTCAATCGCATCTTCCAGCGTGCAGCCAGCTTTTGCCACCGTTGCTTCAAACGGATAAAGATTCACGATCAGCAGATCGATGGGTTCAATCGCATGCTCGTTCAAAGCGGCCATGTGCGCTGGCAAGTCGCGCCGCGCGAGCAAGCCGCCATGCACTTTGGGATGCAAGGTTTTCACACGGCCATCGAGCATTTCCGGAAAACCGGTGACTTGCGCAATCTCCGTGACAGGCAGGCCGTTGTCGGCCAGTAGCTTGGCCGTGCCGCCGGTGGAGATCAAATCCACCTTCAAGGCATGCAGTTGGCGAGCTAATTCGAGCACGCCAGTTTTATCAGATACAGATATCAATGCACGCATGAGCGGCTCCCTGTCGTTTTATGAAAATGCGTTGTATGGATCAGTCACAAGAGATGTTTGCTGCAAGACAGCCTCAAAGCATCTGATGCTCGGTGAGTTTTTTTCGCAGCGTGTTGCGATTCAAGCCCAGCCATTCGGCGGCTTTGGATTGGTTGTTACTTGCTTGGCGCATGACCACTTCCAGCATGGGTTTCTCAAAAATCTCCAGCATCATGTTGTAGAGATCGTGCGGCGTTTCATTGCCCAAATCTTTGAAATACACATCTAAGCTTTGGCGCACACAGTCTTCAATATTTTTCTTGCTCATGTCAAACTCAATTCTTCGGTTTCTTCTTCATTCAAGCTCGTCTGTTGCACGGGTAAGCGATCCATCTGCGTAGCCAGATCATCAAAATAATCGGCAACCGCTTGGTGTTGCTCCTGCACATCTTCCACTGCATTCATCTGCTGGCGAAACGCTTCGCCACCGGGCAAACTACGCACATACCAGCCAATGTGTTTGCGAGCGCTGCGCACACCCGTGAACTCGCCATACAGCGCATAGTGCTCCAGCAAATGTGCCAGCATCGCGCGGCGCACCTCGGCCACCAAGGGCGACGCAAGATGCTCGCCAGATTGCAAATAATGCGTGATCTCACGAAAAATCCACGGCCTGCCCTGCGCTGCGCGACCCACCATCACGGCATCGGCCTGAGTAAACGCTAACACTGCTTTGGCTTTTTCCGGTGAATCCACATCGCCATTGGCCACCATCGGAATATGCAGGCGGCTTTTGATCTCCGCCATCGTTTCGTATTCGGCAACGCCTTTGTAGCCCTGCTCGCGGGTGCGGCCATGGATCGTGAGCATCTGAATGCCCGCCGCTTGCGCAGCCAGTGCGATGCTCAGCGCATTCTTATGGGTGGCACACCAGCCAGTACGCATCTTGAGCGTCACCGGCACGCCATGCGGCTGCGCGGCTAGCACCACAGCTTCGATGATCTGCAGCGCCAGTTTTTCGTCTTGCATCAAGGCCGAGCCCGCCCATTTGTTGCAAACCTTCTTGGCAGGGCAACCCATGTTGATGTCGATGATCTGCGCACCTCGGTCAATGTTGTAGGCCGCAGCCTCGGCCATCATCAAAGCATCCGTGCCCGCGATCTGCACGGCAATGGGTGCAGACTCACCTTCATGGTTGGCGCGGCGCGATGTCTTCAAGCTCGCCCACAACTCCTTGCGCGAAGTCACCATCTCACTCACCGCATAACCCGCACCAAAAAATTTGCACAGCTTGCGAAACGGCAAATCCGTCACGCCCGCCATCGGCGCAGCAAACACCGGGCTGGGCAACTGGTAGGGGCCAATGCGTGGACCGAAAAGCTCGGTGTTCATGGGTATTTGGCGGGAGAGAAATTGATGAAAAAAGAGGCACGAGTATACTCCCTCAGCACTGTCACCCTATGGAAAATTTACCCTCTTGGCTCTTGGAAATCATGGCATGGCTCGCGCTGCCTCAGTTCGGCTTGACCACGGTCTTCTTCATCTCCATCATCTCTGCGACCTTGCTGCCCTTGGGCTCAGAGCCCGCCGTATTTGGCCTGATCAAGCTCAATCCCGATTTGTTTTGGCCCGCGATTTTGGTAGCGACGGCTGGCAACACGATTGGCGGCGCCATTGATTGGTGGATCGGCTATGGTGCACACGGTGCGGTAGATAAATACAAAGGCCATTCCGTCCAGCTCAAGGCTTTGCAATGGTTGGAGAAACTTGGGCCCAAGGCTTGTTTGCTCTCTTGGTTGCCCGTTGTGGGTGATCCGCTGTGCGCGGTAGCAGGCTGGCTGCGATTACCGTTTTGGCCTTGTGTGGGCTATATGCTGATTGGGAAGTTTCTACGGTATTTGGTGATGACCTCACTGCTGCTTTGGGTGTTTCCTTCTTCGAGCTGAGCAGTTTTTAGCAAACTCACAGCCAAAAAAACCCGCCATTTGCATGGCGGGTTTTCAGTTGCTCAAACCCTATCAGGGCTTGCTGGCCGTTGGAAACGGCCAAGCAGCCTGCGGGTTCAGAGTCGTCTGAGCCGCAGGGGCAGCGGGTGCTTTCGCAGCTTTCGCAGCGGGCTTTTTCGCGGCTTTCTTGGCAGCAGGCTTTTTAGCGGCAGGTTTTTTAGCTGCTGCTTTTTTCGCTACTTTTTTCGCTGCTGCTTTTTTAGCAGGCGCTTTTTTCGCTACTTTTTTCGCTGCTGGCTTTTTGGCCGCAACTTTCTTCGCTACCTTCTTGGCGGCTGGCTTTTTAGCAGCGGCTTTTTTTGCCGGTGCTTTTTTAGCTGCTACCTTTTTGGCGGCGGGCTTCTTAGCTGCTGCTTTTTTCGCAGCGGGTTTCTTTACAGCGGCTTTTTTTGCCGGTGCTTTTTTCGCAGTTGCCATGATTGTTTCTCCTAGATCTAGTTTACGGATCAACAGATAAAACACTTCGCGTACAGATGCACGCCAAGCGATTCAAACCGCTGGACTAAAAGCCCAACAGCCTGAATAGGGTTAGCTTGCCAGCTCTATGTTGAGCTTTAGCAAACCTGAAGACAGCGGCTTTTCAGCCACCGCCTTCCTTGACCAATCGCTTGGTATGCCTACCCAGATCGACCCAATGGATCAATCCCAGGACAGCGCACCTCCTGATTGGTACTCAATCACTCTCGTCTCGAAGAAATTGCGCTCTTTCTTCAAGTCGATCATTTCACTCATCCACGGGAAGGGGTTTTCCTCACCGGGGAACAATTCTTCTAAGCCGATCTGCACCGCACGGCGATTGGCGATGTAGCGCAGATAACCTTTGAACATCGATGCATTCAAGCCAAGTACACCGCGTGGCATGGTGTCTTCGGCGTAAGCGTATTCCAGCTCCACGGCCTTCATGAACAAAGCATTGATCTCAGTTTTGAACTCCGCCGTCCACAGATGCGGATTTTCCAGCTTGATCTGATTGATCAGGTCAATGCCAAAATTGCAATGCATGGATTCATCGCGCAGGATGTATTGATACTGCTCTGCCGCGCCCATCATTTTATTTTGGCGGCCAAGCGCCAAAATCTGCGTGAAGCCGACGTAGAAAAACAAACCCTCCATTAGGCAGGCAAAGACAATCAGGCTTCTTAAAAGCTTCTGATCGTTTTCGGGCGTGCCAGTCTTGAAATGCGGATTGGTCAATGTGTCAATGAACGGAATGAGAAACTCATCCTTGTTGCGAATACTGGCCACCTCATGGTAGGCATTAAAGATTTCACCCTCATCCAAGCCCAGCGATTCCACGATGTACTGGTAGGCATGGGTGTGAATGGCTTCTTCAAAGGCTTGACGCAGTAAGAACTGGCGGCACTCAGGTGCAGTGATGTGGCGATAGCTGCCCAACACGATATTGTTGGCAGCCAAAGAATCCGCCGTCACGAAAAAGCCGAGATTGCGTTTGATCAGGCGGCGCTCATCATCCGTCAGGCCGTTGGGATCTTTCCACAAGGCGATGTCGCGCGTCATGTTGATTTCTTGCGGCATCCAGTGGTTGGCGCAGGTGGCGAGATACTTTTCCCAAGCCCATTTGTATTTGAAGGGCACGAGCTGATTCACATCCGTCGCGCCGTTGATGATGCGTTTGTCTGCAGCGGTCACGCGGCGATGCGTGTTGGCTTGGTTGGAGTGTTCAGCGGCTTGCGCAGTGGCAGCAAAATTGGCAGGCATCGGTGCGCCATCGTCCAATGTTTTGCGATCAGCAACTGCGATCGGGGAAGGCACTGCATCCAAGTGACTCATCGAGGAGCCACTTGTAGGAATAGTTTGCAGTGCGGGTTTGACTTCTTCGTCCCAGGTCAACATAAGTGAATGCTCCGATTATGAGAGCAGATGAATGCAAATGCAAATTTCTTGCAAGTCTTGCGACATCTGAACTCGATTTTGTGTTGCTGAATTACATCGCTTTGAAATCACAGCTTTGCTTTCGCGCACCACCGATTGCTATGAAATCAGTAGCTCACGGAAAACAAAGCACAAAGCGACATCTGTTTTTATTGGCAAGATTCGCAGGTGGGGTCATCCACACCGCAGAACTTGATGTCGGTTGCTGGCGAAGAAGACAGCTGCATTTGCGCTGCAGCAGCAGCTGCATCTAAAGCACTCATTGCCGGCTTGGCCGCTTGCACGGAAGCACTCCTCACACCCGAGCCACCCACTCCACCGCCCGAGGCCACCGAGTTGAGCGTGCTTGATGTGACGGTCGATTTCTCTGCATGTGTAGCGCCAACCGTGCGCAAATAGTAGGTGGTCTTGAGGCCACGCAACCAAGCCAGCTTGTAGGTGTCATCGAGCTTTTTACCGGAAGCGCCTGCCATATAGATGTTGAGCGACTGCGCCTGATCAATCCATTTCTGGCGACGGGCTGCTGCCTCGATTACCCAAGTGGTGTCGACTTCAAAAGCCGTGGCATACAAAGCTTTGATATCTTGCGGCACGCGATCAATCGGGCGCAGCGAACCATCGTAATGCTTCAAATCCACCACCATCACATCGTCCCACAAGCCTAAGCGCTTCAAATCACGCACGAGGTAGTGGTTGATGATGGTGAACTCGCCCGACAGGTTGGACTTCACGGAGAGGTTGCCAAAGCAAGGCTCAATGCAAGCGTCCACACCGATGATGTTGGAGATCGTGGCAGTTGGCGCAATCGCCACGCAGTTGGAATTTCTCATGCCATCTTGCGCGATCTTTTTGCGAAGAGCATCCCAGTCCATCGTGCTAGAGCGATCAACTTCCACATAACCACCGCGCTCTTTAGCGAGCATGTCCAGTGTGTCTAAAGGCAGAATGCCGCGATCCCAGAGCGAGCCTTTGTAGCTGGTGTACTTGCCGCGCTCTTTGGCCAACTCGGAGGAGGCCCAGTAGGCGTAGTAGCAAATCGCTTCCATGGATTCATCGGCAAATTTCACCGCCGCATCCGAGCCATAGGGTGTACGCAGCTCATAGAGGCAGTCTTGAAACGACATCAGCCCCAAGCCCACAGGACGGTGACGCATATTGGAGTCACGCGCTTTTTTCACGGCGTAGTAATTGATATCGATCACGTTGTCTAGCATGCGCATCGCGGTCGTGATAGTTTTTTGCAGCTTGACGCGATCCAGCTCTTTGCCGTTCGCGCCGTCTTTCAAATGCTGCACGAGATTGACTGAGCCGAGGTTACACACAGCTGTTTCGGTATCTGACGTGTTAAGTGTGATCTCGGTGCACAGGTTAGAGGAGTGAACCACACCCACATGCTGCTGAGGTGAACGCACATTACAAGCATCTTTGTAGGTGATCCAAGGGTGGCCAGTTTCAAAGAGCATGGTGAGCATCTTGCGCCACAGATCAGGGGCAGACACAGTTTTATGCAGCTTGAGGCTGCCTTCTGCCGCTTTTTTCTCATAAGCCACATAGGCTTTCTCGAACGCCGAACCAAACAGATCATGCAGATCAGGCGCATCATGGGGCGAGAAAAGCGTCCAGGTGCCCTTTTCCATGACGCGACGCATGAAGAGATCGGGGATCCAGTTGGCGCTGTTCATGTCGTGCGTGCGGCGGCGATCATCACCGGTGTTTTTGCGCAGTTCCAAGAACTCTTCTATATCCAAGTGCCAGGTTTCTAGATAAGCGCAAACCGCGCCCTTACGTTTGCCGCCTTGGTTCACAGCCACGGCCGTGTCGTTGACCACCTTGAGGAAAGGCACCACACCCTGTGATTCGCCATTGGTGCCTTTGATATGAGAACCCATGGCACGTACGCGCGTCCAGTCGTTGCCCAAGCCGCCTGCAAATTTGGAGAGCAGCGCGTTTTCTTTGATGGATTCGTAGATGCCATCTAAGTGATCTGGCACGGTGGTGAGATAGCACGAAGACAGCTGCGAGCGAAGTGTGCCGCTGTTGAACAAGGTGGGCGTGCTGCTCATGAAGTCAAATGATGAGAGGACTTCATAAAACTCTATTGCACGGGCTTCGCGGTCAATCTCATTGAGCGACAAGCCCATAGCCACGCGCATGAAGAAGGCCTGAGGCATTTCGATGCGGGTTTTGCGCACGTGCAGGAAGTAGCGGTCATACAAGGTTTGCAGGCCGAGGTAATCAAATTGCAAATCACGCTCGGGCTTCAAGGCTGCGGCCAAGCGCTTGAGATCAAACTGCTCCAGCTTTTCATCGAGCAATTCGTTCTTCACACCCTTGTGAATGAAGTGAGGGAAATATTCCAAATATTCCACGGCCATTTCAGCTTGTGTGGTTTCCTTGCCCAAGATTTCCTTGCGGATCGTGTGCAGGAGAAGGCGCGATGTGGCATAGGTGTAGTCGGGCTCTTTCTCGATCATCGTGCGAGCGGCGAGGATCGAGGCTTTGTAGACCTCATCCACTGGAACACCGTCATACAGATTGCGCAGAGTTTCCGCAAGAATAGGTGCAGGGCTGACATCTTTGCTCAGGTTGGCACACGACGATTCAATCAAACCTTGCAGTTGAGCCATATCCAAAGGCACGCGTTTGCCTCCATCGACAACGTGCAAGGTGGGCGTGGTCACAACGGCTGTTGCAGGTGCTTTGGCGCGCTCTTGTGCGCGACGCTCACGATAAAGCACATAGGAGCGAGCCACTTCTAGGTGCTCACCGCGCATCAAGCCCAATTCAACTTGATCTTGCACATCTTCGATATGGAAGGTGCCTCCACCTGGGCGCGAGCGCATCAGAGCGCGCACCACATTGCTGGTCAGCGAATCAACCGCCTCGCGCACGCTGGCCGAAGCTGCGCCTTGTGTGCCATGCACTGCCAAGAAAGCTTTCATCATGGCCACAGCAATTTTGCTGGGCTCGAATGGCACTACCGAACCATTACGGCGGATGATTTGGTAGCTGCTGTAAGGGTTGCTGGCGGCCTGCGAGGTCGCAGCCTGAGCGGCAGGCACGTCGCCTGCAAGGTAAGAAACACTGGAGCCGGATTGAAGGGTGGTCGTCTGCATTGCGTCCTCTTGAGTTGATCTCGATTAATGTTGTCGCGAAGTGAGTGTTTTTCGGTATCTGAACTATGTGACATGCTATCAAATTTGAAGCTAGGGTGCAACAGTCAGACACTATATCTAGTGTTTTTTGGTTTGGCAAGACACTATAGGTAGTGTATCGGGCTCTTTGACCGAGTGCGTGTGCTTGGCTCACAAACACGTAAAAAAACACTACAAAAACCCTGATCAACGGGGGCATCCATGTGTACTTTTGATGTATGCAGAAAGCAGCTCCTGCACAGTTTTGGCTCGCTTTTGCTGGGCATGAATGCACAGTTTTCAGGCACATCGGGCCAGCGACCCAAGCAGCATCTGCTGCTGCCGCGCCAAACCCAATCCAGATGGGGCTTACAGACGCTTTTTCAAGCGCGGCCCGCGTCAATGCTGGGTCTGCCTCATTGCGCGCTGTGTGCGACGCAGGCACATGAAAGAAGTAAGTGGTTCGTTACTTCAAAAAAGATAGCACGGGAAAACACTGAGGCGACCACCCCACATCTTGAATCAAACGCGGCCAGTCAAAGCCCACGCCTGGATCGAATTTGCGACCTGGCGCGATGTGCTCATGCCCCGCGATATGCGTGATCGGATACTCAGAGCGCAGGGTTTGGCATAGCGCAGCCAACTGAAAATACTGAGCCGACTCAAACAGCTGGCCTTCCAGCCCTTCTAATTCGATGCCAATAGAGAAGTCGTTGCAGTTCTCGCGCCCTCGAAAACTTGAGCGGCCCGCGTGCCAAGCGCGATCCTGAACACTGACGAATTGCCAGAGCTGGCCATCGCGTCGAATGTAAAAGTGCGAGGAGACCGTCGCGCCACGGATGCTTTGAAAATAGGGGTGGGCATCCCAGTCCAGCTGATTGGTAAACAAAGCCTGCACTTCTTGACCACCATAACGCCCAGGTGGCAAGCTGATGGAATGCAAAACAATCAAATCAATCGGCCCGCCCACGGGCCTAGGGCCAAAATTGGGAGAATCCAACCGTTTGGCTGCACTGCACCAGCCCGCATGCCAAAGCTTTGCGTGTTCAGGCCTTGTCATCATCGGCTTCAATCCCCAAGCGCGCCATGCGGTAGCGGATTTGCCGCAAGCTCATGCTCAGTCTGGCGGCAGTGGCAGTTCGGTTGAAGCCTGTGTCTTTCAAGGCTTTGATCAGGATTTGCCGCTCTTGTTCGTCCAAATGAGCCTGAAGATCGCGTGGCAAAACGCTTTCTGCCTCTGCTTCTTTGGTTGACATTTCACGCGATGCTGGTGCGGGTGCTAGTGTCGTTGCCACAGCGGTCAGCGGATGCTGCGTATCGTCCAAAGTCAGATGCTGACCGTCCGAGAGTGCCACCGCTCGGTGCAGCAAATTTTCGAGCTCGCGCACATTGCCAGGCAATGCCAGCCCGCTCAAATGCGCAAGTAATTGTGGCGAGACTGCTGGCACGGCTTGCCCCGACTCGCTGGCAATTCGCCGCAACAGGCAATCGACCAGCACTGGCAAATCTTCCAAGCGCTGACGCAGGGGTGGCAAGGCCATGTCAATCACATTGATGCGGTAATACAAATCTTGGCGAAACTGCCCTGCAGCCACAGCAGCAGCTAAATCGCGGTGCGTTGCACTCACGATACGCACATTGACCGACTGCTCCTGGGTATCACCCAGCAATCGTATGCTGCGCTCCTGAATCGCACGCAGCAATTTGGCCTGCATGGCTTGCGGAAGATCGCCCATCTCATCCAAAAACAAAGTGCCGCCATGTGCAGCCTGAAAAAAGCCCTCACGGTCTGCGCTAGCGCCAGTGAAAGCGCCCTTGCGTACGCCAAAAAATTCCGCTTCCAGCAAGTTCTCTGGAATGGCGCTGCAATTGACCGCCACGAAAGGGCCTTCGCTGCGGTGACTACATGCATGGATCGCACGAGCCACCAGCTCTTTGCCTGTGCCTGATTCGCCATGCACCAACACAGGTGCCATGCTACGCGCCACCTTGGTGATGCGAGCGCGCAAATGGCTCATGACTTCTGAGATACCCACAATCGCCGCCAGCGCTTGCTCGGCTGCCCCGGGACGCTCAACGGCTTCGGTCTGAGGCGCGTTGGGCACACTGATTGAGCTGGTCGAAGCACCTACAGGCTCACGAGGCAAACTTTGGCTCAGGCGCACAGCTTGCGCCACCACCGAGCGAAACTGCTTCAAATCCACGGGCTTGCTCAAGTAATCAAACGCACCCGCTTTCAGTGCTTCCACCGCATTTTCTGCCGAGCCGTGCGCCGTGATAACCACGCAACGTTCATTGCGTTGCGTTTGCGCTAAAAACTTTAAGACCTCTAAACCTAAGCCATCGGGCAATTGCATATCCGAGACAACCGCATGGAACTGCCGCTGATGAAGCGCAGCCAGCGATTGCGCCACACTGCCGGCTGTGACCACCTCGTAGCCCTCGCGCGTCAGACTCAGCTCATATAAGGTGCGCAGATCCGGCTCGTCGTCAATCACCAGCACGCTCGGCGTACCGCGAAAAGAAGCTGAAGGATCAAGAGGAGAAAGCATGCGCAGATTGTAGGCTGAGCGAAGTGATCAGCCGCGCGATGCCATGGGCATCAAAGGCATCGGTTGGGTGACCTCTAGGCTCTGGCGCATCTGCACCTGAAAATCATTGCCCTCTTGCGCAGCAGAGCGTCCCGGCTGCTGCCGCAGACTGCGCTGGTAGCCTATGGTGGCACCATGGCGCATGCACAACTCGCGGCAGATATACAAGCCCAAGCCGCTGGATCTACTTTGCGAACTAAAGAAGGGCTCAAACAAATGCCTCTGCACACTCTGCTCAATCGGTGCGCCATCGCTCCAAACACTCAGCTTCCAACCGCCTGGGGTCGTACGGTCTGGCTGGAAAGTCACTTGAATTGCACTGGCATGCCTGCTTGCATGCCGCAGCGCGTTGTCTAGGAGATTGACGAGCACACGGCGCAAATGATCTGCTTCGAATTCGATAGCACTCTGCGCATATTCTATAGGGGGAAGAAGCACTTTTTGTGCATTATTCTGCCCCGCCCAATCAGTGCACACCTGGCTGATAAAACGTGAGGCATCATGCAGCACAACGGCGTGCCGCGCACCACTTTGAGCGCGCGCAACATCCAGCACATCTTCCACAACGCGATTCAAACGCTGCACATTCTGCGCCACCATGCGCACCAAGCTTTGCTGCTGGGGCTGTGTGATTTCTTCAGCCAGCAAGGCATTGGCCTGAGCGATGGCAGACAGCGGATTGCGGATTTCATGCGCCACCGCAGCCGACATGCGCCCCATAGCCGCCAGTTTCTCGGTGCGCACACGCGCCTCCATCTCGCGCAGATCCTCCATGAACATCACGCACAGATTGCCCTGCGTTGGCGCATCTGGCAAGATCGATAAATAGGTCTTCACATGCAACTGGCGCTGACTGTTGTGCCCATCGTTCACAGCCACATCGCGACTCAGCGCTTGTTGCTCACTCAAGCTGCGCGCAGCCAAATCAGCCAAGCCCTGCCACGCACTGCGCCCCGCCAACACGAAGGGAGGCTTGGCCAAACTCACATCGGGCACCGGGCCTGCGCCCAGCATCTCTCGCGCTGCCGGATTGGCCGCATGCACCACGCCATTGGCATCGATCACAAGCACACCATCGCCCAAATTGTCAATCACCAATTGATTCACCTGAATTTGCGCACGCGCCGCCATCTCACTGCCGCGCGCCACACGCTCTTGGCGCACGAGCCGTGTGGCCAGTTGGTTGGTCAGATAGGCCACGACAAAAAGCCCCATCCCTGTGATGGCTGCCTGCACATAACGGCCTGACGCATCCGGCGTGCCTGCCAAGGTGTATTGAAGCGCATCTAGCAGCAAAGCCACTGTGACTGCTGCCGCCGTGCCCAGCGCCAGCAGCAAGGGGCCAAGCACTGCGGCCAGCAGCACCGGCAAAGCAAACAAAGGTGTGTAATTGATCGTGCCCACTTGTAAATACAGCAGCAAACCAAACACCAACACATCCACACCCACCGTCACCAGCCATTGAGGATCAAAGCGAGCACCTGGCAACGTAGGCCGTCCCAACACGCGTACCCATACCGTCAACGCCAGATAGGCCAAACAAACCACCAACGCCAAGCTCTGAGGTGGTTGACCCATCGCACGCAGATACAAAAGCAGCAGCAACAACACACCCGCCACCAAAATACGCGCGGCCATGAAACCGCGCCACAAGCGAGGCAAGCCACTCTCGCGGTCGGTTAAATCCAATTCACGCGAGGCTACGGCATTGACATCCATCAGCGCACTGAAGCGACTTTGACCTTCTTGCATCAAGGCTCTCGCTGCTTGCGATGCGCAAGGCTACAGTAATGATTCTTCTTGCCCACAATAGCGTCGCTCTCTGGGAAATGCACACCACAGACTGCGCAACTGAGCATGATCTGCGGTTGACTGGGCTGCACCGAATCCTTGCGCGCGGGCGGTTTGACAGCTTCTCGCCGGTCATCCGCGCGATTCTTGCGCCACAACCATACGCCCAGCAGCACAACCAAAATAACAACAGCGTATTTCAAACGGAATCTTTCAAAAACGAGGTATCAAACCGTGCGTTGGAGGAAAACTTCTAGCACGAAGCGTGAGCCCACATAAGCCAGCAACAAAAGCAAGGCGCTTCCATAAACAAAGCGTGCCGCCCGCTTGCCGCGCCAGCCCCATTGCCAGCGCCCCACAAGCAGCGCTGCCATCACGCCCCAAGCCAGTACAGAAAAAATCGTTTTGTGATTCCACGACCAAGCTTTGCCCGGGCCATACAAATCCTCGCCAAACAGCCACCCCGCAAGCAGCGTGCCCGTGAGCAACACAAATGCTGCAAAAACAAAGCCAAGCATCAAGCGCTCCAGTGTCATCAAGGGCAAGCCCACGCCGGCATCCGCCGCGCCTTGCGCTGAACGCATGTGCTCCTCCGCGCGACGCATCAGCCAAGCATGCACCGTGGCCACAGCCAGCAAACCATACGCTGCCACGCCAAACGCACCATGCAAAGGCAGCCAGATCGAAGTCTTTGCATCAAGAGAAGCGCCTGGAAACACAAGCCCGATCAGCAAAGCCAAGCCGCCCAGCGCTGCCAAAGCCCGGCGGCTTTGCATTTGCGGATAGAGGCGGCTTTCCACGGCATACACCGTGAGCACCAGCCAGGCCATCACCGAGAGCGCTGGCCCAAAGCCAAAACGCCCGGAAAACAAAGCCACCCCCAGCACCAAGCCGTGCGCACCCCAAGCCACAGCCAAGCTACTGGCCACAGCCTGCGGCTTAGGCGCTTTCATCAGCGCAGGCAGGGCATACGCCACCAAGGCCACGGCGGCTAGCACCCAAAACCAAGCGGCTGAATTCACGTTGAGGAACTACTGGATAAAATCATGGCTTCTAGTTTACCTCTGCAAGCGCTGCGCAAGCGGCCTGCCAACCAGCAATATCCATCATGGCCTCAGCCCTTTCCGAACGCCTGTCAAAACTCGTCAAAACGATGAGCGGGCAGGCCCGCATCACCGAATCCAACGTGGCCGACATGCTGCGCGAGGTGCGCATGGCGCTGCTGGAGGCCGATGTGGCGCTGCCTGTGGTGCGCGATTTCATTGCACGGGTGAAAGAAAAATCGCTTGGCCAAGAGGTGGTGGGCTCGCTCAAGCCGGGCGAGGCGGTGGTGGGCATCGTCAACCGCGAGCTGGTAACAACAATTGGCGAAGGCGTGAGCGACATCAATCTCGCCGCCCAGCCGCCTGCCGTGATTCTGATGGCAGGCTTGCAAGGTGTGGGCAAAACCACCACCACCGCAAAACTGGCCAAGCACCTGATCACCAAGCGCAAAAAGAAAGTGCTCACTGTGTCTGGCGACGTGTATCGCCCCGCTGCAATTGAGCAGCTCAAAACCGTGACGGCACAGGCGGGTGCGGAGTGGTTTCCATCCTCTCCTGATCAAAAACCCGCCGACATCGCCCGCGCCGCGCTTCTGTATGCGAAGAATCATTATTTCGACGTGCTGTTGGTGGACACCGCTGGCCGCTTGGCGATTGACGCGCAACTCATGCAAGAAATTCAAGAGCTCCACAGCATCTTGAATCCAATCGAGACACTCTTCGTCGTCGATGCCATGCAAGGCCAAGACGCTATCAACACCGCCAAAGCTTTTAAAGATGCACTGCCACTGACCGGCATCATCCTGACCAAAACCGACGGCGATTCACGCGGCGGCGCAGCATTGTCAGTGAAACAGATCACTGGCGTACCGATCAAATTCGCCGGCACGAGCGAAAAAATTGACGGTTTGGAAGTTTTTGATGCCGAGCGCTTTGCAGGCCGAATTCTGGGCATGGGCGACATCCTCGCCTTGGTCGAGCAAGTCACGGCCAACGTCGACATGGCGGCTGCCCAGAAGATGGCCGAGAAGATCAAAAGCGGCGACGGCTTCACCTTGCAAGATTTTTTAGAGCAAATACAGCAAATGAAAAACATGGGCGGTTTGTCGAGCCTGATGGACAAACTCCCCAGCCAACTCGCTGGCAAAGCCTCCGAGGCCGATTTGAACCGCGCGGAGAAAGACATCATCCGCAAGGAAGGCATCATCAACAGCATGAGTGGTAAAGAACGGCGCAATCCCAGCCTCTTGTTTGATGGCAAAACCAAAGCCAGCCGCAAGCGCCGCATTGCCCAAGGTGCAGGTGTGCAAATTCAGGAAGTCAACCGCTTGCTCAACGAATTCGATCAAATGCGCGACATGATGAAAAAAATGAAGGGTGGCGGCATGATGAAGATGATGAAAAAACTCGGAGGCATGGGAGGCATGGGAGGCATGAAAGGCCTGCCGGGTATGGGCGGTGGAATACCTAAATTGCCTTTTTGAAACGCTTGTAAAAATAACCGTGTGTGCATGGCCTTTGCTTGGCTCAAACGCCCGCCAGAGCACCCGGGGCGGATGGCTCCATGTCCTCCGGCGGCATCAAGGTTTGATTTGTCTTCCGTGAAGTGATCACGCCGCCTCCCCCTTTACTTACGCCATCCACCCCGAGTGCTCTGGCGGTCTTGGCACAATTTGAGCAGACTGAGTAATAATATAATTTTTACTGACAACACCGGAAGGGCTACAGATATGAGAGGCAACTTTGCAGCGCTGGTGCTGATCCTAGTAGGCGCAGCGTTTTTAGTGAGCAACCTAGGCTGGCTGAACTTTAGTATGTTGGAAGTCTTGCGCGTGTGGTGGCCCGTGGTATTGATCGTGCTGGGCGTGGCGATGTTTTTAATGCCGCGAGACAAGTTTGACAACAGCGATAAGCGTTAGGCTTTAGGGCTCGATGGCATAGAAGACTTGCCCGAATAGATGGTGATAGGCCTAAATTGCCGTTCTGATTTTTTGCATTGTTTGCACTCTTGGCGGTTTGACGCGACCCGATTCCGCTGGCATGGCGAGCGCGATCTGACTGGTCGGTTTGCACCGCGCGCAGATGCTTTTGTAGCGCGTTGAATGGATTGGCATCACCACCTTTGTTTGCACACCAACTCTGTAGCGAGCGCGAATGGCCGCACCGCCCATCCAGACCACGCCTATCACGCCCTGCGGTTTAGTTGGCAAGCGACTGATAAGATCAAATCCAAGTTCGTTAAGCACCAGTAAACATCATGCACTACATACTTGAACCAGACAATCGAGACTGTGCCAATGAGGTTCTGCTAGAAGATATGCGTGCAACTGCAACTCGTCTTGGCAAGCACACGCTTACAAAATCGGAATACAACGAAAACGGCAGATTCTCAACCGCTACCATTCAGAACCGTTTTGACTCTTGGAACAAAGCTCTTGCACTGAGCGGACTGCTGGTTGGGAAGCGGATGACGATTCCAAAGCATGAGCTTCTGGCAGACTTAATTTCCGTTGCAAGCTGCCTTCAAACAGAAACTCTTTCTGGAACCGAATATTCACCTATTGGGAAGTTCTCAGTCGCTACGATTCAACGCGCTTTCGGGTCATGGCCTATCGCACTTGAAGCTGCTGGATTGAAAGTATCTGAAAACTGGCATCCAAGAGCATCTAATGAAGAATTACTCAGCAACCTAGCAAAAGTTTGGGAGTCGCTTGGTCGGCAACCAAAGAAAACTGACATGACAGCGCTCTTGTCTGAAGCATCTGCACATTCTTACGTGCGACGCTTTGGCTCTTGGCGAAGTGCGCTCGAAAATTTTGTGCTATCAATGGAGCAACCTGCAACAAGCAGCAATGGGTACGAATACGTCCCCACGCAAGCCGAGCAAACGCCACAACCATCAAAACGCAAAACTCAGCGCGATCCATCTTGGAGACTTCGTTTTCTTGTAAACCGCAGAGACCGGTTTGCATGCTGTGCGTGTGGAAGATCTCCAGCAACTCATCTAGGAGTTGTCCTTAATGTTGATCACATCACGCCTTGGAGTAGGGGCGGAGAAACTGTGCTCGAAAATCTTCAACCACTTTGCGAGGTCTGCAATATTGGCAAAAGCAACTTGTCTATGCAAATTAATGATGCCTTACAGTGAGTTAAATCTCAAAACACCCACCAAGCCACATGGTGCGAGGTGGGTGATGGGATGCGGGGCTGTTCCATTCGCGCTCGCTACAGAGGTTGTGCGCCAATCTAGGTGGTGATGCAAACCATACTCGCACGCTACAAGAATCACTGCGCGAGGTGAATTGCCACGCAGCACATCGCACACCTCGTGCCAACATGAGCGGGTGGCGCGACAGAACAAACTATCGAATATTTAAAGAAAATCGCAGGTTAGCCGTCATAGAACCTGCGCGGAGTGCTATCAAAACAGGAGTTTAAGCAGTCTTTTCTTTCTCCTGCAACAGCCGCCACATCACCTTCCCGCTGCCGCTCTTAGGCAAGACTTGAGCAAATTCCACCACACGCGGCACTTTGTAAATCGCCATATTGTCTCGGCACCATTGCAAGATATCTTGCTCGCTCACCTGCCCTGCATGCGAGCTGCGCAGCACGACGACGGCTTTGACGCTTTCGCCGCGATAGGCATCACGGGTAGCGATCACGCAGGCTTCGGCAATCGCAGGGTGTTTGAACATCAATGACTCCACCTCCGCTGGCCAGACCTTAAAGCCGCTGGCGTTGATCATACGTTTCAAGCGATCCGTGATGAAGAAGTAGCCTTCTTCATCGACTCTTCCCAAATCGCCGCTCCTGAAAAACACTTTGCCATCGCGCTCGAAAAAGGCTTTAGCGGTCGCCTCAGCGTTTTTCCAATAGCCTTTGAAATTCATCGGCCCGTTCATCACGATCTCACCTTGCTCGCCCACAGGCATTTCTTCCAAAGTTTCAGGATTGACTACGCGCGAATCGCAGCTCATGAAGGGCACGCCTAGGCATTGCTGCTTGGGGCGATCTGTGGGGTTGCTGTGGCTGGGTGCGGCCGTCTCAGTGAGGCCATAGCCTTCCACATAGCGCAAGCCAAATTGCTCCAACAATCGCTGCGCCACAGCTTGGGGCATGGCCGCGCCGCCGCCGCCGATATACACCAAGCTACTCAGATCGTATTGATCAAAGCTGGGCGAGGCGAGCAGATCAATCACCATCGTAGGAATGTTCGTCCAGTGCGTGACTTTGTAGCGCGAAATCAAGCGCCCTGCCAAATCACGATCCCAGCGCGGCATGATCACCAGCGTCGCGCCCGCATACAGCGAAGCGTGCATGAGGCTGACCATACCGGTGATATGAAACATCGGCACGGCAGCCAGCGTGACGTTTTGCGCAGTGCCATTGCCCCACAAAATGCTGGCCACGGCGTTGTGCATGAGCGAACCATGCGTGTGCATGCAACCCTTGGGCAAGCCTGTGGTGCCGCTGGTGTAGGACAGCATGGCGAGATCTTCGCTGGTGGCTGTCACGGGCGGCAGAGCTTGCGTGGATGGGGCTGACATCACATCAGCCCATGTATAGGTTTGCGCGCCTTCGATGATAGGCATTGCGTGCTTTGTGAGCAGCCAATCGCGCCAAGCGGGCGGCATGTCTTTCTCTGCTTCTGCGCCAAAGCCATCACTCATGTGCGTGACGATCAAGTGCTTCAAGCGCTGCTCTGGCGGCAAAGCATTGGATGCGCTCGCCCACTCCGCCGCCAAATCTGCCGAGGTGATCACGATGCGCGTATCGGGGTCAAGGATGTAGTGTTTGAGCTCCTCGGCCTTGTTCATCGGGTTCACGGGAACGACCACCGCATCCAGCCGAAGAATCGCAAAGTGCGAGAGCACCAACTGCGGACAATTCTGCATGCAGACCACGATTCTTTCGCCCTTTTTGGCCTCTAGCCGGCATAGAACCTGCGCAAGTTGCTCTGCTTTTTGTAGCATCTGAGCATAACTCACCGAGCTATCAAAGAAACGCAGCGCTGCTTTATCGGGGTAGCGCAGTGCGTTGACAGCCAGGTTGTTCCACAGCGAGCCCGCAGGCGGTGTGAGGCTGTGAGGCAGGCGAGCAGGCCAATGCGCAAAGTGTGCGGCGCTTTTGTGGGATTCCAAGGAAAACTCCAATGTCTCGGATAGTGTGTTCTGGCTATCATGCATGTTATCTGCTCTTATTGACCGCCATGAAAACCCGCACCTCTGTGAAAACTCTTCTTGCTGCCACCTTGGCGACTGTTGGCCTGCTACCAACAGCCTATTCCCAGACGGCCTATCCCAACAAACCCATCCGCTTGGTGATCGGCTTCCCCGCCGGCGGCCCGCTCGATCAACATGCACGCTTGCTCACAGACAAATTGCAAAGCGTGCTCGGCCAGCCCATCATCGTGGATTACAAAGCCGGCGCGGGCGGCATTGTGGGTGCGCAAGATGTACAAAAGTCTGCGCCGGATGGCTACAGCATCATGCTGGCCAACACGGGCGTGATGGTGATCAACCCCGGCCTGTATTCCAAGCTGCCCTATGGCACTTTGAAAGATTTCGTGCCGATTGCGCGCACCGCCATGCAGCCGCTCGCCCTGCTGGTGAATCCCAGCGTAAAAGCCAACACGCTTCAAGAATTCGTCAGCTACGCCAAGAGCAATCCCGGCAAGGTGAACTATGGCTCAGCCGGCAATGGCGGCATCAGCCATCTGGTGCCGGAGATGTTCAAAACCGAGACGGGGCTCTTCATGGTGCACATTCCCTATCGCGGCAGTGCGCCAGCGTTTCAAGATTTGATCGGCGGCCAAGTGCAATTCATGGCCGAGAGCATTCCGCAGGCGGCGCAGTATCACAAGCAAGGCAAGGTCAAAGCCTTGGCTGTCACGAGCCGCGAGCGCAACCCCGCCCTGCCCGATGTGCCTACCGTGATGGAAACCAAGCTGGCCAAGAATTTTGAGGTGGTCGGCTTCTATGGCTTTCTCGCGCCTGCGGGCACACCCAAGCCGATTGTGGACAAATTGTCGGACGCCTTCAAGCAAGTGCTGGCCATGCCCGATGTGCGCAACCGCATGGTCAGCCAAGGTGCAGATCCGGCCTTCATGGGCTCAGAAGACTTCGCCAAGTTTATCGCCGCCGAATTACCAAAGTGGGCTACGGCAGTGCAGAAATCGGGAGCCAAGCTCGATTGAGTTTTCTCTTGAAACTTTAGGCTAGGGAATGCTCTAGGTTTGCACCCGCGATCAGGGTGCTCTGGCACGGAGTTTGCTTCTAAACTGTATACACTTTTTTGGAGCACCTATGAACAAACGCATTTCTTTCAAAGCCCTGATGTTGGCCTCCGTGGCCGCAGCCAGCCTGCTTTCTATTACCGCAGCCCAAGCGCAAACCGCGCTTGATGACGTGATGAAAGCCAAGAAAATCACGATTGCTATTCCGACGGACTTTCCGCCCTACGGCTTCGTCGGCACCGATTTGAAGCCCCAAGGCCTGGACATCGACATGGCCAATTACATCGCCCAAAAAATGGGTGTGGGCATTGAGCTGGTGGCCGTCACCAGCGCCAACCGCATTCCTTATCTTCAAACCAAAAAAGCTGATCTCGTGATCTCCACGCTCGGTAAAAATCCAGACCGCGAGAAGGTGATTGATTTCACCGCTGCTTATTCGCCTTTCTTCCAGGCTGTGTTTGCCGCGAAAAACCTGAATGTCAAAAGCTTTGCTGATTTGGCCGGTAAATCCGTGTCTGTGACGCGCGGCGCGATTGAAGACCAAGAACTCACCAAGGTTGCGCCAGCCACGGCGGACATTAAGCGCTTTGAAGACAACAACGCAACTGTATCTGCTTTCGTCGCTGGCCAAGTGCAGGCGATTGCTACGGGCGCATCCGTGGCCGGCAACATGATGGGCAAGAATCCCCAGCTCAACACCGAATACAAGCTCTTGCTCAAAGACAGCCCCAATTTCATTGGCGTGGGCAAAGGTGAGGACAAACTGCGCCTGAAAGTCAACGAAATTTTGGCTGAGGCCAAGAAGAATGGTGACATCGACAAGATGGCGAATAAGTGGCTCGGCCGTCCTGCGGGCGATCTGCCTAATTGAATCCCCCCATGACGGCCCAGTGGCCGTCGCCCCCCAGAGGGTGCCATCCGTGGATTGGCAAAGCCAGATTCACGGTGTCTGCTGGGGCAGATATCTCTCTCCTTCCACCTCGGTTCTCCCATGATCGAATTTGATTTCAGCGCTGTGCTTTCGCAATGGCCGTTGCTGGCCAAGGGCGTGGCTTGGACTTTGGGATTGACCGCTGTTTCTACCGTCATTGGCGTGTTGTTGGGCATCGCTTGCGCGTGGGCGCGGGTGCATGGCAGAGCGTGGATGCGCTTGGCTGCGGGCACCTATGTGGAGCTGATCCGCAACACGCCTTTTATCGTGCAGCTTTTCTTTGTGTTTTTTGGCTTGCCAGCAGCAGGCATCAAGCTCAGCCCGGAGCTGGCGTCCATCATCGCGATGGTGATCAATCTCGGCGCGTATGCCACCGAGATCATCCGCGCTGGGATTGAAGTCACGCCGCGTGGGCAATTGGAGGCGGCACAGAGTTTGGCATTGAACCCTGCGCAGATTTTTCTTCGCGTGGTGTTGCCACCGGCACTGCGCAAAGTCTGGCCAGCCTTGGTGAGCCAAATCATCATCGTGATGCTGGGCTCAGCGGTTTGCGGGCAAATTTCTACGCAGGAATTGAGCTACGCCGCCAACCTGATTCAAAGTCGCAATTTCCGCGCCTTTGAAGCCTTCTTGATTGCCACGGCGATTTATCTGGCCTTGTCTATTGCGCTGCGCAAGCTCCTGCAATGGCTTGGGCAGCGCTTCATTTTCTGAGAAGCGAGTCATGGTCGAATTCACGCTTTGGGATATCAATCGCAATTTGCTGCTCGCTGCAAGGTGGACGGTCTTGCTCTCCATCATGGCCTTCGTGGGCGGCGGTTTGGTGGGCTTGGGTTTGCTGT
The DNA here is from genome assembly GCA_031375105.1 of Variovorax sp. GTDB lineage: Bacteria > Pseudomonadota > Gammaproteobacteria > Burkholderiales > Burkholderiaceae_C > JANMDU01. The sequence continues at coordinate 38,133 of JANMHJ010000040.1, read as the reverse complement.
TTACTCGACTGTCGCCTTCCGTGTGGCTCAAGCGATTTGTCAATGCCTATGTGCAGCTCTTCCAAGGCACGCCTTTGCTGATGCAGCTGTTTCTCATCTATTTCGGCATCGCGCTCTTCGGCATCAAAACCAGCGCGTGGACAGCCGCTTTTGTGGCGCTCACGCTCTACACCAGCGCCTTTCTTGTGGAAATCTGGCGCGGCTGCGTGGAGGCCATCCCGAAAGGCCAATGGGAAGCCTGCGATTCGCTCTCGCTCTCGTTCACAGAAAAGCTGCGCCATGTGATCTTGCCGCAAGCGCTGCGCATCGCCATTGCGCCCACGGTGGGCTTTCTAGTGCAAGTGATCAAAGGCACGGCACTGGCCAGCGTGATTGGGTTTGTGGAGCTCACCAAAGCGGGCACCATGATCACCAACGCCACCTTCAAACCCTTTGTGGTGTACAGCTGTGTGGCGCTGTTTTATTTTGCACTGTGCTTTCCCATCAGTGCCTATGCTAAACGCCTAGAGCGCAAGCTGCGCCCGGCCTCATGATTGAACTGCCATGACCACATCCCCGATTATTGACATCCAGCAGCTCCGTAAATCTTTTGGCAGCAACGAAGTGCTCAAAGGCATTGATCTACAGGTCGCGCCCGGCGAGGTGATCGCCATCATCGGCAAAAGCGGATCGGGTAAGAGCACGCTGCTTCGCTGCATTAATGGATTGGAAGTGTTTCAAAGCGGCAGCCTCAGCGTGCAAGGCCAGCCCCTGCTTCACAACAAGCCAGAGGCCATGCGCGAGCTGCGCCAAAAAGTTGGCATGATTTTTCAGAGCTTTAATTTGTTTCCCCATTTGAGCGTTGGCAAAAATATCATGCTTGCGCCTTCGCTCGTGAAAAAACGTGATGCCGCGCTAGGGCAAGCCATGGCTCGCAAGCTGCTGGAGCGCGTTGGCCTTGCCGAAAAATACGATGCCATGCCCGAACAACTCTCTGGCGGCCAGCAGCAGCGCGTCGCTATTGCGCGAGCCCTCGCCATGGAGCCGGCTGTGTTGCTATGCGATGAAATCACCTCTGCACTCGATCCAGAGCTGGTCGGCGAAGTGCTCAAAGTCGTGGAAGGCTTGGCCCAAGAGGGCATGACGCTCTTGATGGTCACCCATGAAATGAGCTTTGCCCGCAAGGTGAGTGATCGCCTGATCTTCATGCACCAAGGCCGCGTCCATGAAATGGGGCCACCGCAAGAGCTGTTTAGCAACCCGCAAACGCCCGAACTCAAGCAGTTCCTCTCATCGTTGACCGACTGAGCCCGTGCGCTTAAGCTACGCTCGTTGGGATAGTTCTCCTGTCACTCCTAATTTAATAGCATGCTGCGCACATTCCATAACGGCTACTGGTCAATTTGCCTCATAATTTGGGGTATGAATACTGCTATTGCACAAAGCCCCTCTTTTGATCTCCAAGGCCATCGCGGCGCACGCGGCTTGCTGCCCGAGAACACCTTGCCTGCCTTTGAGCGCGCCATCGAACTCGGCGTGAGCACGCTGGAGCTGGATGTGGGTGTGAGCAAAGATGGCGTGGTGGTGATCAGCCACGACCGCGCCTTGAACCCCGAGATCACACGCGATGCCAGCGGCGCATACCTGACTGCTCCCGTGCTCGTCAATCGCCTCACGTTGGCCGAGCTCAAAACCTATGACGTGGGTCGCATCAACCCCGAAAGCGCGTATGCAAAACGCTTCCCAGATCAGCAAGCGATGGACGGCACACGCATGCCTGCCCTTTCCACCCTGTTCAAACGTGTGGACGCGCTCGGCGCGAAAAAGCTGCGCTTTAACATCGAAACCAAAATCTCCCCTGAAAAACACAACGACACCGTGAGCGCAGCAGTGTTTGCACGTAAGTTGCTTGATCTCGTGCGCGTGCATGACTTGGCCAGCCGCGTCACGATTCAAAGCTTCGATTGGCGCACACTTCAAAACATCCAAGAGCTGCAAAAAGGGCGCACAAAGCGCGTTCAAACATCTTGCCTCACTGCCCAGCAGCCGTGGGCAAACAATATCAACCCAGCCACAGACAAAGCCCCAGTCTGGACGGGCTCAGTACGCGCCGCAGACCATGCCGATGTGCCCAGCATGGTCAAAGCTGCAGGCTGCGACATCTGGTCGCCCTACTTTGCCGACATCACGCCCGTGCTCGTGAGCAAAGCGCATCAACTTGGCCTGCAAGTCATCCCTTGGACGACCAACTCTGAAGCAGAGATGACAGCCGTGATCGAAGCCGGCGCAGACGGCCTGATCACCGATTACCCTGATCGCGCTTTACCTGTTCTGAAGCGTTTAGGAAAAACGGTTCAATGAGCGCTGCAGTTGAACAATTGAGCCTGTTGCGCCAACAGCTCACTCAAATGCAAAGCGGCGAGCTGCTGGCTCATGCCTTTGTGCAACAAGCCCGCACGCATCACGCTTTGCTCCAAGCGCTCCCAGAGAAATACAGCGTCGTCTATCATGATCTGCTTGATCGCCTCGAATCGGGCGCTTTATTCTCAGAAGAAAGCTGCTCGTTCAGTCAGCGAGATTTACTGGACAGCTTGGCTCTGTGGGCCAACAAAGCGCAAGCTGTGCTTCAAAAAAATCAGATCCCAACTGCATCTTGAGGCGGGTTATTTCCAAAATACACTGCCGCCTACGACGGGTGTGATGGTGGTTTTGCTAATCAAAGTGCTATCGCCTAACTCACCTTCTTCGTTCCAACCCCAGCACAACATCGCGCCGTTGGTTTTGAGGGCACAGGTGTGAGCATTACCCGCCGTCAGCGCCGCAACTGAGGCTAGGCCAGACACCACCGTTGGTGTGCTGCGATTGATCGTCGTGCCGTCGGCCAGTTGCCCAACTGCGTTATAGCCCCAGCAAACCACCGTGGCATCTGCTTTCAGAGCGCATGAATGATAGTCGCCCAGTTCGATCGCAATCACGCCCGATAAGCCAGACACCGCGGTCGGCAAAAGTTGGTCAGAAGCGTTGCTATTGCCGAGTTGGCCGTATTCGTTTCTTCCCCAGCAGCTGACTGTGCCATTGGTCATTAGTGCGCAGGTATGGTTAAAACCAGCAGATACGCTGACAGCATCTGTGATGCCAAAAACCGAAGTGGGCAGGCTGCGATCTGTCGTCGTGCCATCACCCAACATACCGGCTCGGTTCCATCCCCAGCATTTGATCGTGCCATCGACTTTCAAGGCGCATGTATGCGCAGTGCCTTTTGCCAAGCTAACCACCTCAGACAAGTTGGGTACGTTGCTCGGTGTCGACCGAATATTTGAGCTGACAGCACCATCACCGATGGCACCATAGGTATTACTACCCCAGCAACTTACTGTGCCATTGGATTTCAGTGCGCAGGTGGTGCTACTTTTATTAGATTTAAGCGCAACGACATCGGTTAAACCGATCACAGCGGTTGGCGTGAGACGATCCGTTGTCGAGCCTATGCCTAGCTGGCCGTAAATGTTCCAACCCCAGCAGCTCACGGTGCCTGCGGTTGAAAGCGCGCAGGTGTGCTGCGCACCAGAGGCCATACTGGCGACCTGAGTTAAGCCGGGCACGGCGGACGGGACAGCTAGCGTGTTGGTGTTGCCATTGCCCAACTGCCCTCTTCGGTTATTCCCCCAGCAAGTCGCTGTGCTATCTGGCATCACAGTGCAAGTGTGTTGCAAGCCAGCCGAAATCGGATCAGCCACGGTAACGGTTTGGCTGTTAGCCCAACTTGTGGTGCCACTGTTAACGCTCAGCTGCGCGTTAAAGCTACCCAATGTACGCCACATTTTCGTCGCTGGATTATTCGTGCTGTTGGCGGTGTTGTCTCCCCATGTCCAATCAAAGCCCGTGGGCGTGGCGTTGCTTACGCTGGCTTGGTAGCTATACAGCGTGTTGACAATGGCGCGGGTCGTGCCTGTCACGCTCAACGTGGGAGTGGAGCTCGCAATTGGTGGAGGAGGAGGGACAGGATCAGCAACTGTGACGCTCGACGCGGGAGGCACACTCGCAGTCGGTAAAGCGGGAGCGCCCGCATCGCCACCACCTCCGCATCCAACCAGCGCAATCAAGGCCGCCAGCGTCAAGCTAAACGGGCGAATACGCCATTTTGAAAATATTGCTGCATTTGTGCGCACCATGATTGTTCCTTGATGAATAAAGGAGCGAGTGTGCGCACTTAGCTTATGTGTGTATATATGAAATTAGTCATGTACCCACTTAAAAACCCACTCAAATCAACTGTCTAAAGCGCCTGAACAGCCTTAAACAACCTAGCGCTAGAGACAGGCTTGATGAGCAAGGCCATGCCATGGTGTTGCGCAGCATTGCGCACAGCCATATCGGTCTCGCCAGTGATCAGCAGCACCTTTTTGCCCCGCGCACGCATGGCCAAAGCCACATCGATACCAGATGCGCCATCGGGCAGCCGCACATCGCAGATCGCGATCTGCCCAAAATCAATGTGCAACATCGCATCGGTCGCATTGTCAACATGACGGACATTCAGATGCCAACTACCGAGCAATTGAGCCATGGCATGAGCCACCAACGGATCATCTTCCACCAAAAGCACATCCTGCGACTGCAATACAGATGCGGCACTGCCCAGCACCTTGTGCGCTTCTGATTCCACAATGGGCTGCATAGGAGAAGAAGCCACGCGCGGTTTGCTGCGCTCCTCTGCTTTCTTTAACACAACAGTCATGCAGGTGCCATAGTCAAGCCTTGAGCGCACTTGCACGTCACCTCCCATCAACATGGCAAAGCGTCTGGATATCGCCAAACCCAAACCCAGCCCGCGCTTGCGATCACGCGCTTCGTTGTTGAGCTGGACAAATTCTTCAAAAATCTTCTCTTGCTCTCCTAAGGCGATGCCCATGCCCGCATCGCGCACCTGAACATGCCAATGGCTCTTGACTGAGCGCAACGCGATCACCACTGGCTTGCCTGCAGGAGAAAATTTAATCGCGTTATCCATTAAATTCGACAACACGCGCTTGAGCATCAACTCATCAGCTGCAGCATATCTCCCGGATTTCACCAAGGTAATCAAGCGGATACCCGCGCGTTCGGCAACAGCGCTATGCTGCATGATCAAATCACGAACCAAGGGCGCCAGTTCCACCGATTTCATGTCAGCTTGCAAAGCGCCCGAGTCCATGCGGGTCAGGTCGAGTACCTGAGAAAGCAGATCATCGAGTGCCCGCCAGCATTGCCGTATGCCTTCTGCGGCACGCTGCGCATTGAGGTCTTGCGTGCTGCGCCCGAGCTTGATCAAGGGATCCAAATACAGACCGATGGCATGCACAGGTTGGCGCAAATCATGGCTCACTGCTGCAAAAAAGCGGGATTTTGCCAAACCCATGCTGGCAAGGGCATCTACAGCCAACTCGGCACGTTGCCGCAGCTCGAATTGCTGCGCCAAGGCACGCTCTTGGATGCGTGACATAAAGATCATTGTCAAAGCGAGAAAGATGCCCCCCACGCCAAGAAACGAAATAAAGCCCTCGGTTTGAAAACCATCAATGATCATGCGAAATGATAGGGGCAGCAGCACCAAGCTGACAGCGCCAATGGTGCGGGTAAAATCTCCGGCCACTCTCAAAGTAGCCAGCACGGCACTGCAGAGCATGCAAAATCCAAGCAAAACAATCATCACCACATTGCCAGGCACGTAGAGCAAAAAACACGAACAACCGCCGAAACCCATGCGCAGCCAGATGCTCCATCGATAAAAGTATCTGCGCTCAGCAAGGGGCAGTGCTTTAAAGGTCGGCTGTCGGATACGCCAATCGCGATAGATGCCCGAGCCAGCCACAAGCAAAAGCCAAGTCAAGGGTTGCCACCAAGGAAGTGTTGTCAAAAACAGCGAAGCAACGAGTGTCTCTCCTCCGCGCAAAGACCAAAATGTAGAATTGGAATAACCAATGTCTTCTGGATCTGGTTGCTCGCTGACGGTTGGGGTAGTCATGCCGTATCGGAGTTGAATTGCGCGGCCTGTGTTCGATTGCTCACATTGAGCGCTTTGAAAATTTCGCTCATATGATTCTTCACTGTGCCTTCTGTGATGCCTAATTGACTGGCAATGAGCTTGTTACTCATGCCTTGGCGCAGCAGGCCGCGAATTTCTTGCAAACGCGGAGAAAGCATCAAATCTGCCACCGAGCTAGCATCTTCAACATGTGTGAAAGGAAATTTCAAACCATGCATGGCAGCATCCATGGCTGCACGCATATGCTCGGAAGTGGCACTTTTAGGCACAAAGGCATAGACCGTGTCAATTTCAAGCACTCTCCTGACAATATCTGGCGAAGTGAGCGCTGAAATCACTACCATGGGCAACAATGGATTTTGGCGAGACAATTGTGGCAATCGGCTCCCTTTGTCCATGCCGGGCATATTCAAGTCAACCAGCGCCAAGCGAGGTGTAGGCAAAGATCGCGCTGCGGCAAACAATGAATCTGCATCATCTGCCTCTATGAATCTGGCAGAACCCAAGATGCGCGTGACCAGCATCTTCAAGCCATCTCGCACCAAAGCGTGATCGTCAGCGATTAAAACCAGCGTGCTTTCGCAGGTCGCGTGCTCAAAGCGAGGGGCTGTCATGGATGGTTGCTGCATATGGCTCATAGCGTACACAGCCTAGCTCAACTAAGCAACTGCAAATCGCTGTGAAATTAGTCATATTCCCCTCAAGCTTGTCGCACAACAGCAGGTGACGAGGAAATTTGCGCGTCTCTCGCACCTTCTTGCATGACATTGGCCAGCAGACTGTAAGCACTCACCCAAGCCTCACGCACAGTGGGCGAGAAGGCATCGCCGAGGCCTTGCCCGAGCGTCCACAGAAGGGCTGCGCCCACGGTGGCGTAATGCTCATCGCGCACGCCGTAGCCCACGTGACGCGCACCCAACTTACGCACTGCGGGCGCGAGAGTTTCTAGCTTGTTCAAGCCATTGACCGCCACACCCAGCATAGACATCAGCATTTGACCTTGCTCCTTGATATCTCCCTTGAAAAGCGGGCGTAGTTTGGGGTCTATCGTGAACAAGCGGTTGTAAAACAATTCAGCCGCTGTGTCGGCAATGGGTTTGATGTCTGTAAATGTCTTTTGCACGAGTTCAATTTGATGAGGGGTCATGATGTTTCTTTCAAGGATTGGGGTGTTCGTAAGTTGTTGAGCTGAAAGTTTTACTTCCAGTAAACCGCGCCACCTAGCACGGCTGTGGGTGAGCTTGCATTGCTGGTGTCGCCATTACCGAGTGCGCCATAAACATTGTTGTAGCCCCAGCAAGCCGCGCTGCCATCGGTTTTGAGGGCGCAGGTATGTTGGTAGCCCGTGCCCAGAGCCGCAACACCACTCAAGCCGGTCACAATCAAGGGCATGCTGGAATTGGTGAAACTGTTGTTACCGAGTTGCCCGTCGTAATTTGCACCCCAGCAGGCCATGGTGCCGTTCGATTTCAAGGCACAGCTGTGGCTCACACCAACGCCCAGAGCCACCATCTCGCTCAAACCAGTCGCGATGACTGCCGTGCTGGAGCTTGTGGTGCTTCCGTTACCTAGCTGGCCGCTGACATTACTGCCCCAGCAGGCAATGCTGCCATCGGCTTTGAGCGCGCAGGTATGTAGGAAGCCCGCGCTGATCGCCGCGACCCTGCTCAAACCAGACACTGCAACCGTACTGGTGGAGTAGGTGGAGACGCTGCCAATTCCAAGTTGGCCCGTATCATTGCGACCCCAGCAGACCACGCTGCTATCGGTTTTGATCGCGCAGGTGTGCCCTTCACCTGCGCTCACGACCACGACGCCCGTCAGACCTACAACGGCCACCGGGCTGGTGGAGTTGGTGAGGTTGCCATTGCCTAGTTGACCGAAATCGTTGCTACCCCAGCAAACAACGGTGGTGTCGGTTTTCAGGGCGCAATTGTGGCCACCGCCTGCGCTCAAAGCAGCCACACTGCTCAGCCCCGAAACAGCCACCGTCCTTGCGGAGTCGGTCATGCTGCCATTGCCCAACTGACCATAGGCGTTGCTACCCCAGCAGACGACGCTGCCTTCGGGTTTGAGCGCACAGTTATGGTAAGTGCCAGCGCTCAGCGCAATGACATTCGTCAAACCTGTGACGACGACGGCGGTCGCAGAGTCTATCGTGCTGCCATCCCCCAACTCTCCCCCGCCATTGCGACCCCAGCAGGCGACGCTGGTATCGGGTTTCAGGGCGCAGGTATGAAAGCCGCCAGCTGAAATGGGCTCGCTCACCACCACTGCGCTGGCTGTGCCGCTCGCTGCGCCGCTTAAGCTGCTACCAGCCACGCTGGCACTCAGGGTGCTGATAAAACTGCCGGGTTTATTCCATACCTTGCTGGCGGGATTGCCTGCCGTGCTCGTGCCATCGCCCCAAGTCCAGTTGTAGGCAGTGGGCGTGGTGTTGGTCACGCTGGCTTGATAGCTGTAGATCGTGTTGGCCACGGCACGGGCAGGGCCGCTGATGCTGACCGTAGGAGTCAAGCTGCTGCTCACGGGAGCAATTGAATTGCTCGCACCGCACCCAGTTAAGCCAGCAATAAGAAATGCCGCAAGCATGGCGTACTGGCAACGATCGGACACAGTAACTAATTTCATAGCAAGCTCTCATGGTTTTGTGCAAGAGCCGGAGCATAGGCGGGGTGGCTTGAGCTGTCACTGTGAAATTAGTCATGTTTCAAATTCACCTGTGCGTCTGCGTTGTCGTATCAAGCGATGAATTGATGCCAAGAACGGCGCTCGTGTTTGCTGATGTTTTCAAAGCGCTTGGTTGAGCCTGCTCTTTGGCACGGCAGCCCTATTCAAATCCGCTTGCGCATGCAGCGCCTCAAGCAAATGGCAATGCTCATCCTCGCCATCGCAGCGGCTGCGCAAGTCGATCAGGTTTTTCTCCAGCACGCGCAGCTCTTTGAGGCGCTCTCGCACATGGCCGATGTGCTCGTCCAACGTATCGCGGGCGGTCTGGCAATCGCGCTTCTTGCGCAGGTCCAAGCCGAGCAAGCTGCGCACTTCGGCCAGAGTCATGTCCAAGCTGCGTAATTGACGAATGAAGCGCAATTGATGTACATCTTCATCACTATAAAAACGATAGCTGTTCGCGCTGATTCCATGCGGGCTGATGAGCATTTCTTTCTCATAAAATCGGATATTGGCGCTGCTCACGCCGCTCATCTTGGCGGCTTGGCCGATCAAATAGCCTTGAGTGTTTTGGGGTTGAATTTTGGGCATGGCTTGACATTGAAGTAACTTGAAGGTTTCTAATCCTAACATTGCATCAGAAATCAAGAGGAAAATCACACCATGTCCGCACATTGCCATTCACACGCAGCCCCTGACAGCGCTGACCCGCGCTATCGCCGCATTCTCTGGATTGCGCTTATTCTTAATGCGCTAATGTTCATCGTGGAGCTGGCTGCTGGCCTGGCTTCTGGCTCCGTCTCGCTGCTGGCCGATGCAATTGATTTTTTTGGAGATGCCGCCAACTATGGCGTATCGATCGCAGTCATGTCGATGGCGCTGGTGATCCGGGCCAAAGCGGCGTTGCTCAAAGCCGCTTGCATGCTGGGCTTTGGTCTCTTCGTCTTGGGCAAGGCGGCATGGTCGGCACGCGCGGGTGTTCCACCGGAAGCCATCACCATGGGTATCGTCGGTTTTCTCGCGCTGTGCGTCAACGTCGGCGTAGCGGCGATGCTGTACGCCTATCGCAACGGCGATGCCAATATGCAGTCCGTCTGGCTGTGCTCGCGCAATGATGCGCTCTCCAACATCGCCGTCATCTTGGCAGCGTTTGGCGTATTCGGCACAGCCAGCGCGTGGCCAGACGTGCTGGTGGCCAGCCTGATGGGCTTGCTGGCGATCAGCTCGGCATTCGCTGTGTTTCGCAAAGCACGTCAAGAATTGAAAGGATCAACATCATGAGCCAAACCACCTACCCACTGACCGGCCTACATTGCGGCACATGTGTGAGCCGCGTGAGCAAGGCGCTTGCGCCGCTGGCAGCGCAAGTCAGCATCACGCTCTCGCCGATGCAGGCCACGCTCACAGATGCACACGCGAGCTTGGATGATCTGCAAGCGGCGGTGCGCTCTGCGGGAGCGTATGCGCTGCTTCCTGCGCCTTTTATAGAGCAAAAAGTGCCACTAGCCGGCATAGAATATGCGCAGAACGCTACTAAAACGATAGTAGAAGAAGCAAGCCCAAGCTTCCTGCAAACCTACCGCCCGTTGCTCATGATCATCGCCTACATCTTGGCAGGCAGTGTGTTGATTCAACTCGGCCAACACGCGGGTCACGGCATGAGCCTTAGCAGCAGCCTCACTGCGCACGAGACCATGCGCTACTTCATGGCAGGCTTCTTCCTCACGTTTTCATTCTTCAAGCTGCTCGATGTGAAGGCCTTCGCCAACGCCTATGCAGGTTACGACTTGCTGGCAGCGCGCTGGCATGGCTGGGGCTATGCGTATCCCTTCGTCGAGCTGGCTTTGGGATTGGCGTATTTGGCTAACTTCCAGCCCGCCTTCACCAACTGGGCAACGCTCCTGATCATGGGCTTTTCCGCCATCGGCGTGATCCGCGCTGTGATGAGCAAAACCAAGATTCAATGCGCCTGCTTAGGCACGGTGTTTCAACTGCCGATGAGCACCGTGACCATCATTGAGGATGTGGGCATGGTGCTCATGGCAGCGTGGATGCTATTTATTCAATAGCATCTCGCGCATATTCTATGCCGGCTACATGCCGGTTTAGCTCTTTATTGAGGCTGCAAACCAATGCCTTTGGCCACAGCCTGCCAGCGCTCGGATTCTGCGCGCATGAAGGCGCGTGTTGCGTCACGCGTTGAGCCTTTAAGGCTAACACCCAGTGTCGACAAGCGCTCCAGCACTTTAGGATCAGCCAGGCTGCTGAGAGTCTGGCCACGCAGTGTTTCCAAGATGTCCAGCGGTGTGGTGGCTGGTGCCACCAGCGCCCACCATTGGTTGACCTCAAAATCTTTGAAGCCCAGCTCAGCCATGGTGGGCACGTTGCGCATGGATGGCGTGTCCATGCGGTTGCGGCTCGTCACAGCGAGCGGCTTGATCTTGCCAGCGGACATCAGGCTCGCGCCACTGGCCAGCGTAGCAAAGTGCCCTGCCACCAAGCCCGCAGCCACATCGGTGAGCGCAGGGGCTGAGCCGCGATAAGGCACCATGGTGAATTTGATTTTGGTGGCTTTGGCAAACAGCTCACCCACCAAATGACTCGATGTGCCCGAGCCGCTGTGGGCGATGGCTGCTGGCACTTTACCGCTCGATGCTTTGATCAAGGCTTTCAAATCAGTGGCATCTGCGCCTGCAAATAAGATCAAAGGCGATGTGCCCACCAGTGAGATCGGTGAAAAATCACGCAGCAAGTCGTAAGGCAACTTGGCCACCACAGCGGGCGCAATCGCATGCGGCAACTCCACAATCGCGAGGGTATAGCCATCAGGCGCAGATTTGGCGGCAAAGTCGGTGCCGATTTGCCCACCTGCACCAGCGCGGTTGTCCACAATCACCGATTGCTTGAGTCCTTCTCCCATGCGCTGCGCCAAAGCGCGAGCAATCGCATCGGTGCTGCCGCCAGGTGCCCAAGGCACAATAATTTTCAAAGGTTTGTCTGGATAAGCGGCGAAGGCCAGCTTTGGAAAAGCCAAGCTGGCGGCTGATACAGTGAGCCAGAGGCGGCGGTGGCGGGAGAAATGGACGGTCATGGCGGGCTCCTAGAGGATGGATCAAAGAAAAAAGGGGGGAATCAATTCAAAGAAGACGTTGAAGGTGAGGTCAGGCTCGGGTCACGCGAGGCATTGGATGTGAGCAACCACAGCACTTGACTGTGGGCCTGCAAAGCGCCTCTTGCGATGAGTTGCTCAATGGCAGCAAAAGCCGCAGCTGCGCACAGCTCAGAGCTGATATCAAGAGCGGCAAGCTGCGCTTGGGCAATGCGAGCAGCATCATCTCCCACCACAATCGCGCCCCCACCAGAGGCAGTAGCGGCTTGGTATTGAAGGTAGGTCACGGTGGCACCTGCCGTGGAAAATTGCGCAGTTGATCCGGCAAAGTTGCCATGCAATGATTGCCCATTGAGCACCTGCGTCAAGCGCGCAAAGGGCTCAACGATCCAGATTTTTGGCAACTTTGAGACGCCCCCAGATTTCAGCAGCTCTTTAAAGCCCGCAAAAATGCCCCAAGCCAAATCTCCACGCGCCGTAGGCACGACCACATCACTCGGCACACAGCCTTGCGCCAAGCATTCCTCTGCAATCAGTTTGTAGCCTTCTACTGCGAGTGGCGCGCTGCCTAGCGCGGGCAGATGATGGTTGGTCAGGGCGAGATAGCCGGACTGTGCAGCACGCTCGCTCACAAAAGCCCAGCGACCCGCGTTGTCGGCAAAATCAAAGCGCTGTGCGCCCAGCGCGTCCAGTGCCTCAACATACTCTTTTGGCATCCCCGCATAACAGGCCACCTCGCAGCGCAACCCCGCAGCGCGTGCATAGTGCGCTGCTGAAAGCGCTGCATTGCCGGATGATGCCAACACCACCGTGTGCGCCCCCATCTCCAGCGCCTGCGTGATGCCAATGGCCGACATGCGATCTTTGTGAGAGCCGGTAGGGTTGCGCGATTCGTCTTTGATCCACACCTGCGCCACGCCCGCCATTTGAGCCAAATCACGCGAGGGCTTGCAAGGCGTGTCGCCCTCTTCCAGTGTGAAATGCTGTGCATACGGCTGGCTCACGCGGCCAAGCAAAGGCCCGCTGTCATACGCAGCCCGCAAGCTCACGAAATGCCCCTGAGACCGACAGGCCGGGCAGCCCTCATGCAGCAGATGCACCGGATAGGTTGCGTTGCAGCGCAGACATTCAAGCCCCTTCAAACTGGAGCTGCGCTTGAAGGTGACGACCGATTCGGCTAAAACAGCGCTCATTTAGCGGGAGCCGTCTCGATCAGTTTGAGAGCTTGCTTCAGCGAATGCGTAGCAGCATCTTCACATCCGCCTGCTCCATCACGCCCTGTGAGCGCTCCAGCGCCACGCGCGCCGACACAGCTTCCTTGCTGTCCATTTTTTTAGTGGCGGCTACTTTGTTGAATTGCGCAATATCAGCGGTGAAATCATGGGCTTGTGCGCCCAGCGACATCAGCATCAAAAACGGCAAAGCAGCGAGTGTGCGGCGGGTAGAAGCATTCATGGTGGTCTCCATTGGATTACAGGGAACTTCATCGTAGGTAATTTTGTATAAAAATAACAATTGATTTCTTTTAAACCTATAAAATAATTTATCACTCATCAAATTCATGACCTATGCGCTTTACAGAAATTGAGACTTTTCGCGCTCTCATGCGGGCGGGCTCCACCCGCAAGGCATCTGCTCTGCTGCATGTGACGCAGCCCGCAGTGAGTCAATCGCTCAAAAGGCTGGAAGAGCAAGCAGGCATGGTGCTCTTCAGCCGCACGAGCGGGCGCTTGGTGGCCACGCCCGAGGCGCATGCGCTGCTGAGCGAAGTTGAGCGCGTCTTCGTGGGCATGGAAAGTATTGAGCATCGCCTGCGCAGCCTGCGCGATTTCGGCATCAATCAACTCAATATAAGCTGTTACCCGGCCTTTGGCTTGGGCTTCATGCCGCGCGTATTGGCGCGCTTGAAAGACGATTTAAAGAAAGACCCTTGGCCGCAAATTTCCTTGCAGGTGCTCAGTTCCAAAGACGTGAGAGATCGCGTTGCCGCTGGGCAATCCGATTTTGGCTTGATGGCCGATGAAATCACACTCGATGGTATCGAGCACTCCACCTTTGCGCAGTTTCCTGGCGTGGTGGTGATGCCGCCCGGGCATGCTCTAGCGCGCTTGCAGGTGATCCAGCCTGCGCAATTGGCCGAGCTTCCCTTTTTAGCGCTGAACCCAGAAGATGCCTCGCGCAGACGGCTGGAGCAAGCAATGGCACTGCAAGGTGTCAGTCTGCGCGTCGCAGTGCAAACGCCTTATGCGGCCAGTGTCTGCGAAATGGCTTTGAGAGGTCTAGGGGTCGGTTTGATCAACCCGATCACAGCGCTGGATTACGCCGAACGCGGCTTGGTGGTACGCAAGCTGTCTGTCGATGTTTCTTTTGCCTGTTTGCTCGCCTTGCCGGTTGGCAAGGTCACCTCAGGTACAGCCATGAAATTTTTATCATTGATGCGCAAACAACTTGCAGACGATGAACAGAAATTACGGCTGCATTTGCGCTAATTGGCCGCCACTGCTGACATCACTACAGAATATTTGTAACGATTGAACTTTTTCGATTTTGTACTATCATTAACGCGTGCGCAAAATTTTTGTCATTGTTATGTTGTTTTTGATGCCCATTCGAGGCTTCATTGGCGATGCCATGGCTTATGACATGCTGATTTCCGGTAAAAATTCTGCGTCTATGGTCTCTGTGCGTGTGGTCTCTGCGGCTACCTCTGAGCAAGCTGACATCGCCCCCGCTGGGCAGCACCCATGTCACATGGACGCTGCTGCATCCCCGAGCGATGATTCTCAGCAGAGTCAGTGCACCACTTGCCAAGCCTGCCATTTCAGTGCATTGGTTGATCACCTCACCTGCACTCGCCTGCCTCTGCAGGGCAGCGCTGCGCCAGCTCAATCGCTAGCCTTTTGGCACAGCGCAGAGCCACAGCGCCAAGCCAAGCCACCCGTTCTCTGATTTTCAAGCCCTAGGTGCGTCCGTAATCTGCTGATTACGGGGTCACAAGGGCTTGTTCACGTTTGCATGCCTCTGGCGCATGCATCCATTCCCACCATTTTCAGGAATTTCAGATGGAACGCTTACATCACCACTCCACAACCCGCGCCACTTGCTGTGCGCTGATCGCGCCAAGTGCATTGAGCGCACTTTTATTGCTGGCCCCTGGCGCTCAGGCGCAAATGTTGAGCGCTTCGGCGAGCGATCCCAAGAGCGCTGTACCAAGCATCATTTACCGCTCGGTGTTCAAAGAAACCTCGCTTGGCATCGAGCAAGAGCGCATTGACTGGCGCAAAGCCAACAACGATGTCGGTCGCTTCGAGCGCGGCCACGTAGATATTCTCAAAGCCGAAGAATTGGAGGAGAAAAAAATGCCCGCACCAAGTACGCAAACAGCACCGCTACCCGCATCACGATCCACATCCACAGCACCTGCCGCAGCACCAAGCGCCCCAGCCATACCGCCCAAAGCCGCCCCAGCTCACAAACATTGAGCCACCTTATGAAAACACTTCATCATTTCAGCCGAACCGGCCTCGCGTTAGCCGCACTTGTGGTGCTCGCGGGCTGCGCCAGTTTGTCGCCCGATGGCGGCACACAAGAGATCACAGCTGCAAGTGCGCCCAGCCTAAGTGCTCTGGGCGTTCCGAAAGCACAAATCGCCACAGCACCTACTGCGCAAACGCAGGAGGCTGTCAGCGCCTGGCTGGCATCCCCTAGCTTGAGCCTTGAGAGCGCGGTATCCATCGCCTTACTCAACAACCCATCGGTGGCGAGCAGCTTCGCGCAATTGCGCATCAGCGAAGCTGAGCGCGTGCAAGCCGCTACGTTACCCAATCCACATTTCTCCTTCATGCGAGCTGTGGAGGGTGACAAGGTCATGCTGGAGCGAGCTATTGGCCTGAACATCATGGGCATCCTCGCCCTGCCTTGGCGCAGCCAGTGGCAAGGCCAGCAACATGAGCTGGCCAAGCTACAGGCGGCGCAAGAGATCATCAAGATTGCCGCCGCCACCCGCAAGGCTTGGATCAGCGCAGTGGCCGCGCAGCAAACAGCGCAATATGCCGCGCAGGCAAAAATAGCCGCCGAAGCCTCGGGTGAGCTGGCACGGCGTATGGCGCGTGTGGGCAACTGGAGCAAGCTGAGTCAAGCCAAAGAGCAAGCCATGCTGCTGGATGCCGCCACGATGCAAGCCAAAGCAGAAAACACCGCTTTTTCTGAACGCGAAAAACTCATTCGCTTGATGGGCTTGTGGGGCGATCAGACGCGCTTTAAGTTACCTGATCGTTTGCCAGATTTGCCCAAAGAAGTGCGAGATTCACAAGGCATCGAAGCGCAAGCGCTCTCGCAGCGATTGGATGTTCGCGCAGCGGCGCAGCAAGCTGACTACGTGGCTAAATCTCAAGGCTATGTCAGAGCTTCAGGCTTCATCAATGCTCTTGATTTGAAACTGATCCGCGAGACGACGACCGATCAAATCACGGGCGACAAAGAACGCCTGCGTGGTTGGGAATTGGAATTACCAATTCCGATTTTCGACTGGGGCGGTGCAGCCAATGCCAAAGCGCAAGCCACCTATATGCAGTCGGTCGCACAAGTGCGCGCCTCTGCTATCAACGCCCGCAGCGAAGTGCGCGAAGCTTGGCACAGCTACCGTACGGCGTATGACATCGCAAAGAATTACCGCGATGAGGTCGTACCGCTGCGCAAATTCATCAACGACGAAAACCTGCTGCGCTACAACGGCATGCTGATCGGCATTTTTGAACTCTTCAGCGATACCCGCGCCAACATTGCCGCCGTCAACGCCAGCATTGAAGCTCAACGCGATTTTTGGCTGATTGAAACCGACTTACAAACCGCCCTCACCGGCACTTCCCCTGGCGGCATGGCCAGCTTAGCTGCTGCCCCAGCGGGCGGCGGTGAAGCAAAAGGACATTGAACATGGATCGCAGAAACTTTTTCAGCTCAGCCACTTTAGGCGCAACAGCACTGGCCGCCACCGCCGCCAGCGTCAGCAAAGTGGCGATGGCCGCTTTGCCCGAGCCCGTGATGCAGGCCAAGCCCGACACCATGCCGCCTCTCGTGCCACAAACTGGCCGCCCCTACAACCCCGTCGTCACCCTCAACGGCTGGACGCTTCCTTGGCGCATGAACAATGGCGTCAAAGAGTTCCACCTCGTGGCCGAGCCCGTAGTGCGCGAGATGTCGCCGGGCTTCAAGGTCAATATGTGGGGCTACAACGGGCAAAGCCCGGGTCCGACGATTGAAGTGGTTGAAGGTGATCGTGTGCGGCTTTTTGTCACCAACAAACTGCCTGAGCACACCACGATTCACTGGCATGGCCAGCGCCTTCCCAATGGCATGGATGGCGTGGGCGGCTTGAATCAAAAGCAAATCCCGGTAGGCAAGACTTTTGTGTATGAATTTATCGCGCGCCGCCCGGGCACCTTCATGTATCACCCGCATGCCGATGAGATGACGCAGATGGCCATGGGCATGATGGGCTTTTGGGTTACGCATCCGAAAGAAAAGCATCCGCTGATTGATGAAGTGCAACGCGATTTTTGCTTCTTGCTCAATTCCTACGACATTGACCCCGGCAGCATGACTCCAAAAATCATGACCATGCTCGATCAGAACATTTGGAGCTGGAACAGCCGCGTCTTTCCGGGCATTGATACGCTTAATGTGAAATACAACGACAAGGTGCGCATTCGGATTGGTAACCTCACGATGACCAATCACCCAATTCACTTACACGGCCATGAGTTTTTGGTCACCGGCACTGATGGCGGACCGACTCCTAAATCCACGCGCTGGTATGAGGTGACCACCGATGTGGCCGTGGGACAAATGCGTCAGATCGAGTTCCTTGCCGATGAAGAAGGCGATTGGGCTTTCCATTGCCACAAGAGCCACCACACGATGAATGCCATGGGCCACGATGTGCCCACCATGATTGGTGTGGATCACAAAGGCTTGGTGAAAAAAATCCAACAAGCCATCCCCGACTACATGGTCATGGGCGAGCGCGGCATGGCTGATATGGGCGAAATGGAGATGGAGCTGCCTGAGAATACGGCGCCGATGATGACGGGCACTGGCCCCTATGGCCCAGTAGAGATGGGCGGCATGTTCACCATGGTCAAGGTGCGCAAAGACCAAAAACCGGGAGATTACAAAGATCCGGGTTGGTACAAGCAGCCCCCCGGCACGCAAGCCTTTGAATGGACGGGCGCTTTGCCCGAGCCTGCAAGATTCTTGTCTGAGCAAAAAGCCAACAACGGCTTTGTACCCGGCTTGAAGAACACCCCCGAGGCCAAGCCCTTGACTGTGAACATCCGCAAACCTGCGGGCGGCCACGCTGGTCATTAACTTTCAACTGGAGATTACGATGTCAACTACTCTTAAATTCATAGCGCTCTGCACAATATCTGCGGCGACTATCCCTGCTTTTTCTCAAAATTCTGGGCATCAGCATCATCACGGCGCACCAGCAGCCGCGCAGCCTGCCGCACAAAGCGCCACGCCCTATGCAGGCCAGCAAACGCGCAGCATCAAGGCGCTCTCTCCTCAGCAAACGCAAGAGTGGATTGAAGGCAGAGGCATGACTTTGGCGCTCGCTGCCGAGCTCAACGGTTATCCAGGCCCCATGCATGTGCTCGAATTGCGTAGGCCACTTCGCCTATCCGATGCGCAGCAGCGCGCCACCGAAGAGTTGTTGCAGATGCACAAAGCTGAGGTGCGCCGGCTAGGTGTAGAGCTTGTCGACACCGAACGCAAATTGGATACTGCCTTCGCCAACAAAAGCATCACGCCCGAACTGCTTGCCAATACCACGCGCCGCATCGGCGAGCTCCAAGCTCAGATTCGCGATTCTCATTTGCAAACCCATTTGAAGCAAACCGCTTTGCTAAGCAATGAACAAATCGCCTCTTACGCTTCCCTTCGCGGCTATACAAATTAAATTCAACAAAGCCTATTTCAGAAACAGGAGTCCAAGCATGCCATTCAAAAACACTCTTAAAATCGTAGCGCTCTGCGCAGCATTGATGCCGGCAATCCCTGCTTTTTCTCATGGTGATGAAGATCACAGCAAAAAAGAAGGGCCAGTGAAGAAAGAACAAAAAGACTGGGGCATCGCAGGCGACGCCAAAGCCGCGAAGCGCACGATTCAAATCAAGATGACGGACAACATGCGCTTCTCGCCCGATAAGATTGAAGTCAAGCTGGGCGAGACGGTAAAGTTTGTCGTGGCCAACAATGGCGCGGTGATGCACGAGTTCGTGATCGGCACGAAAAAGGAGCTAGACGATCATGCTTTGCAAATGATCAAATTTCCCAACATGGAGCATGACGAGCCCTACATGGCGCACGTCAAGCCCAAAGCTAAAGGCGAGATCATTTGGACATTTAACAAACCCGGCGATTTTGATTTCGCTTGCTTGATTGCAGGCCACTATCAAGCGGGCATGATTGGGAAAATCAAAGTTGTTGCAGGTAAAGGAGACAAGCATGCTAGCCACAAACACTAAGCATCTTTCCTCGCGCAGAGGCATGCTGGGAGCAACGCTTGCGCTGCTCTCGGGCGCTTCGTTGCTCACAGCCTGCACTGCAAAAGATTCAGCCACTACAAACGCTGCGCCCTCTGCAGACCCGCATGCCGCTCACAAATCGCAGGCCCATTCAGCTCCCAAAGCATCCCCACCCACGCCCGCTGGGATGAGCACAGTCGCCTTCATCGAAGTCTGGAAAACGCCGACCTGCGGCTGCTGCAAAATGTGGATCGAGCATCTTGAGAAAGAAGGCTTCTCAGTCAAAGCTAACGATGTGCAACAAACCGCGCCGATGCGCACCAAGCTAGGCATCCCAGACGACATGGGCTCATGCCATACGGGTCTCATCGCTGGCTTTGCCATCGAAGGCCATGTGCCAGCCAGCGAAATCAAACGTTTGCTGGCTGAACCGGAAAATTTACGCCAGCAAGTCATCGGCCTATCGGTGCCGGGCATGCCAATCGGTTCGCCCGGTATGGAAATGGGCACGAAACGTGACAAATTCGATGTCATGCTTGTCCTCAAAAGCGGCCAACACCGCGTTTATCAGTCTTATTCTTCCCTCGCTTAAAAGGATCTCCATCATGAAAACTTCAACCCTCATTGCCACCTTCACCCTTTCACTGCTTGCCGCGAGCAGCTTTGCTCAATCCACCGCACCGACTGCACCCGCCGCGCAGCCCGCTGCTGCCCCAACGGCAGCAACTGCGATTGCCGCACCCATGCCTAAAGACATGGCTGAAGCAGAAGTGCGCAAAGTCGATAAAGACGCTAAAAAGGTTACCCTCAAACACGGCCCCATCAAAAACCTTGACATGCCCAGCATGACCATGGTTTTCCAAGTGCGCGATGAGAAATTGTTTGACAAATTAGTCTCTGGCGAAAAAATCAAATTCACGGCTGAGCAGCTCCAAGGCGCATATGTTGTGACTGGCGTTGAAAAGGCAGAGACGAAATGAGCGATTGGCTGCCATGCCCGCTTGCGTTCAGCTTTATGTTGATGGCGGCAGGGATCGGTTACTTAGCAGGCCAATTTCGTAAGCAATTGCGTCTGCTAGAAATTTTTAAACCAGAGACTTAAGTTGAAGCAAAGCAAACGCTGGTCTGCCGCAATACTGCTAGCCATAGCGGTATGCCTGCCCTTGCGTTTTGCGCAAGCTGCTCAGAATTGGTGTCCGTGGATGCAAGCATCTATGAATCAAACAGTTTTGACAGCAGACATGCCTGATTGCGCCGGCATGTCGCAGGCCGACGGACAGTGCAATCTCAAGGTGATTTGCGCGGCTGTTCCCTTACTCAATGAGATGGTGATCTACGGGTTTTTTCCTCCCACCGCAAGCGTGTATCCACAGGCCCATGTCGCCTTTTCCCCGATGTGGCATTCTCCGTTAGAACGAATTCCTATTTTCCTGATGTAGCCGACTAATTTGTCCGCTTATCAAGTGGGCGTTGTGTTCTATTTTCAGGAGATTTTTATGAAGCTATACAAATGGCTGCTGATATTTTTTGCGGCAGTCAGCAGCTCCGTTTATGCAGGCCCCGTGGGCTTTAAAGACAGCACCATGGCCATGGGCGACTTTGGCCCGAACTGGCGCGAAGCGTGGGTCAACCACGCCCTGACACCGCGCGATGCAATAGGTGCGGGCGGCGTCTGGATGCGTTCAGACGACAAATTGATCGTTCGTGAATTCGCAGAGGCCAATTACACACGCCTCGTTAAGCGCTGGAACGCCGAGCATTCGCAGGCGAATGTTTGGTTCCTAGGCGGCATCGGCTCAGTTCGCGGCACGGGATTCTCAGGCGCACGCACCATGCTCGCGCCGGGGCTTTCCGCCGACTACGAGACAGCGCGTATCTATGTCTCTGCAACTGCACGGCTTTACCGCGCCAGTGGCATCAACCATGACTATGGCGCAGTGCGAGCCGGTTTCTCTTTTTATGAAACCGACTACGACGAGACGCAGCCTTGGTTGATCGTGGAGGCTAGGCGCATGCGCGGTCTATCTGACAGCACCGAGATCACGCCCATGCTGCGCTTCATCAATAAGCGCTACTTTATTGAAACGGGAGTCAGCACATCGAAGCAAGCCCGTTTTAACTTTATGTATATTTTTTAAGGACTCTCGTCATGACATCAATTACTCTTAAATTCATAGCACTCTGCGCAATATCTGTGACGGCTAGCGCTGTATTTGCCACTGAATCCGTAAAAATTACGGTCAATGGCATGGTGTGTGCATTCTGCGCTCAGGGCATTGAAAAGCGTTTGGGCAAGCTGCCTACTACGCAGGCTGTGTTCGTCGATTTGAAGAAGCGCGTTGTCGCAGTCGAAGCCAAGCCGGGTCAAAAACTTGACGACAAATTGATCCGCGCGGAAATCACGGATGCGGGCTACGATGTCGTCAAGTTAGAAGCATCCGAGCTAACCGTGCAGCAAATCAAATCTGAGTTTGCAAGCAAGAAATGAGTACTTCATGCGAGATTCTGAAGCATGCCGGTGACGGCACGCAACAGACGCGCAACAGCTTGGCCACTTCGGTGCTGAGTTTGTTTGCCAGCAGCTCCACGCTGATCTGCTGCGCCCTGCCCGCACTCTTGGTGGCGCTGGGTGCAGGTGCCGCGCTCTCTGGGCTGGTGGGCGCGTTTCCGCAGATCGTTTGGCTCTCGGAGCACAAAATCAGCCTCTTCATTTTCGCAGGTCTCATGCTCGCAGCCAGTGGTGCATTGCAGTGGCTCAATCGCAACGCGCCTTGCCCGATCAACCCCGCGCTGCGCGATGCCTGCCTGCGCACTCGCAAGCTCTCGCTGCGGGTGTATTGGGTGAGTGTGGCGATCTATCTGGTGGGTGGTTTTTTTGCTTTCGTCTTACCCCTGCTGTGAAGAGCTGAAAACACACTGTACTATTTATCCGAACCGATGAAGTATCAACTTCCATTCGAACTGAGCTTGTCGAAGTCCTCACGGGCTTTTCGACAGGCTCAGGGCGAGCGATTTACACCTCATCGGGCCAGATCAAGAAGTTGAACGTCGCTTCAGCGATGAATATGCTGATGGTGAAGATCAGGGACATGCGGATGGCTGTGGCGGGTGGGCGCGTGGCTATGCGCATGGCTGTGTTCGCCAAGCGGCATCGGGGCGTGCGTGTGTGTGTGATGCCCATCGTCGTGGCGGTGGGCGTGCTCGTGCTCCAGCGCCTCGTGTGCGTGCGCGTGCCCATGATCTTCTGAGAGATGCAGCCACACGCCAAGCAGCATCAATGCGCCTCCCAGTATGAACCACAGGCTGAAGCTGCGCTCTCCCAAAGCAAAGGCGGCCAGCGCGCCAATGAAGGGCGCAAAGGCAAAGACTGAGCCTGTGCGCGCCGCGCCGAAGCTGCGCTGCGCCAGCAAATACAAACGCAGGCTCAGGCCGTAGCCTGTGGCCCCCACGGCCAACACGGCCATGACGGCCCACGCAGCAGGCACAGGCTCAGCGCGCAGCCAAGCGATCAAGCCGGTTGCGCTACAGCCCAGCGCCGCTTTGATGAGAATCACCTGCCCCGGGTCTCGGTCTGCCACACCGCGCGAGAGCGTGTTGTCTACACCCCAAGCGGCGGTGGCCAAGCCCACGGCAAGCAAGCCCAGCAATTGCGCAGAGCCTGCTAAGCCTTGCTCAAGCACCAACATGATGCCGCCTGCAACCAGCAACAACACGGCAAACCAGACGCGCTTGTCCATGCTTTCGCGGTACCAAGCCCAAGCAAGCACAGCGGTGAACACGGCTTCTAGCGCCAGCAGCAAGGAGGCGCTGGCACCGCTGGTACGTTGCAGCCCCCAGGCCAGCGCCACGGGCCCGATGACGGCCCCAAAAGCGGCCATGGCCAGCAAGCGAGGCGCATCATGCGCCCGCACGCGGGCCTCGCGCGCTGCGCCGCGCAGCGAAAGCAACCCCACCAAGGCTGCGCCTGCATAAAGCAGGGAGGCGGTCGTGAAAGCGCCCTGTCCAGCGCCCCAGAGTTGGGTGAATGGCGTGCTCAGGCCAAACAGCGTAGCGGCCATCAGCGCGAGCATGCCGCCTCGCAGGGCTGGTTTGCTCGCGTTTGGCGCTAAAGGGGGCGTGTTGCTCATTGGCCGGTGTGGTTAGCAGCGATGAAATTGCCTGGCGCGGTGTAAAACATATACAAAGATTGCTTGTCTTTCTCTGGCGAAGCGGGGTTTTTGTAGCTGAGCTTCCACTCTTTGCCTTTTTTACCTTCGATTTGCTCGATCTTGTCGTGTTTGATGCTGCTCCACGAGCTGTGCAATTTGCCTGATTTAACAAGCGCATCGCGCCGTGCGTCCGCACAGCCCACCACGGTGGCCTCGGGAGCAGCTTTGCTGCCGTGGAAGTGGCATGAATTGCCTTTGTCGGCGAAGGCGCTTGCAGAAGTGAAGCTGATCAGCAAGCAGGTGGAGAGGGTGATAAGGGTACGCATGTGAATTCCTAAATAAGTAGTGGGTATGAATGAAAACGCAGGACGCTGGCTTGCAGAAGACAAGCTGCGCTCGCACGAGGTGTCTGGAAGTTACTTTAAGGTGTTGCGACTGTCGTTGTCGGTTTTATTGATCTCCATGTCTTCGTGGGCATGTTGATGTTCTTTGGCAGGGAAGCGGAAGTCGTCGGGGTGGCTGTCATGCCAGTAGCCATGCAATTGCATCACCAGCAGGCCACCGCCAATCCACAGCAACAGCAAGTTGGCAGCATAGCTCCAAGTGGCAAAAGAAGCGCGTTTGCGCCAAGCTGAGAGCAGCGCCACCATCACGGCCAGCGCCGCGATTTGCCCAAGCTCCACGCCCAGATTGAAGCTCAGAATACGCCCAAGAATCGGCAGCGCCTCATCGCCCAGCGGCAATTGCTGCAAACGGGTCGACAGTCCAAAGCCATGCAGCAGGCCAAAGCCAAACACCATCCAAAGGAGATGGGGCGGCTCGATTTCGAGCACTTTCTGAAAACCACCGTTGTTATCAAAGGCTTTGTACATCACGCTGATGGCGATGATCGCATCAATAAGGTAGTAATTCCAAGTGATTTGGAAGAAAGTGGCAAAGACCAAGGTGATGCAGTGCCCAATCGTGAACACCGTGACAAACTTGACCACATCGCGCATATTGGCCAAAAAGAACACCACGCCAAAGAGAAAAAGCAGGTGGTCATAGCCGGTCAGCATGTGCGTTGCGCCCAAGCTCACGTAACGCAAATAGCCGCCGCTAAGCATGCGCTCTTTGTCGGCCTCAGAAATGCCGTGCGCCCAAGCGTCTGGCGGCAGCGCAAAGGCCAAGAGCATCATGGCCATGGCCATCAGCAGCCATCTGCGCTTGGAAAGAGAGAAAAAAGTCGAGTGAATCATGCGTGTTACCCAAAAAAGAAACAAAAGATCAAACCGACAGCGCGTGCGGCGGTCAGTCGAAACGAGGCTGGCTTTTGATCAGGCTTGGGGCGGGCGCAGGCGCGGGCGCTGATATGCGCTTTGCATGGCGGGCAAAAGACGCGGATTTTGAATGGCAGCGTCGGCGGCTGCCAGCTTGGTTTGCCGCAGCAAGAGCGCCATCGTCACATTGAGATCGTGATGGTGATGGTGGTCTGCGCTTGCTTCGGCAGAAGAAGAAGCCTGCCTGTCTTGTAGCTCCAGCAGCGGGTCAATCTGATGATCATGGTGATGCGAGGCTGGATCGTCGTGATGATGGTGCGCCAGCAAAACATGCCCTGCACTGTGCAGCTTGTCGTCCGCGACGATGTTCGCAGACCAAGCCAGCGATGCGAGCAGCTGTAGCGCAATCAGCAGGTGGAGGGTAAGACTGCGAAACATACGTTTGATTGTAGCTTTTGCCAGCTTGCGCGCTCTCAAAGTAGTTGGGGCAGAGTTCACTCTAGAGTTCATCACACGGGTAACTTCCTAGTCGTTGTATTGCATCGCTTCAGTATCAGTATCAGAGGGGTTAAAGTAGCGGCATGACCAAAACCATCCGCTACACCCTGATCTCCCTGCGTGACCTGTTCGTCTCGTTTGGGCCATTCATTGCGCTGGGTGTTGCGTTGCTTGGCCTAGCCTATTGGTGGCTCAACCCGAATCCACCGAAAACTGTCACGCTAGCCACCGGCCCTGCGCAAAGTGCTTATGACGAGCTGGGCAAGAAATACGTGGCTTACCTCAAGGCCAATCGCATCACGGTCAAAATCGTGCAAACCGAAGGCTCATCGGCCAACCTCAAGCTCCTGCGCGATGGTTTGGTGGATGTCGGCTTTGTGCAGGGCGGTACGAATGAGTTGACTGAGACAGATCAAGATGCACTGTCCACCTTGGGTAGCCTCTTCATGGAGCCGATCTGGCTGTTTTACCGTGAAGATGCTGCGGCCAAATTGCTCAATGTCTCCAGCAGCAGCGCCAAGAAAACCACACCCGCCACCACCCCCACCCTCAGCGCGATCACGCAGTTGCCCGGCTGGAGGCTCAATGTGGGCACAGAGGGCTCGGGCGTGCCCAAGCTCATGGCGCGTTTGCTGGAGAGTAATCGCGTCGAACCAAAAGATATCAAGCTCTCTACGCTAGATCAAACACCTGCCGCGATTGCTCTTTTAGGCGGCGAAATTGATGCGCTAGTGTTTGCCTCAGCACCGGAATCGCTGATGGTGCAGATGCTGTTGCAAACACCGGGAATCAAGCTGATGGATTTGCAGCAAAGCGAGGCGTATTCCAGGCGCTTCAATTTCCTCTCGCCTGCCCTGTTGCCACGCGGTGTGGTCGATCTCGCGCTGGATAACCCCAAGCAAGACATACGCTTGGTCGGCCCCACGGCCTCTCTGATTACGCGCAACACCACTCATCCGGCGCTCTTGCAACTTTTCACAGGCGCTACGCATCAAATTCACGGCGTGCCCGGTTGGTTTGCCAAATCCAAGCAGTTTCCTAATGCGCAGCGCGATGAGCTGCCTATGGCGCAAGAGGCTGAGCGTTATTTGAAAAACGGCCCGCCATTGCTACAGCGCTATTTGCCTTTCTGGATGGCCAATTTAATCGAGCGCATGTGGGTGGCGCTGTCGGTGATCATCGTGGTGCTGCTGCCGCTCTCGCGCATTTTGCCGCCGCTCTACACCTTTCGCGTGCGCTCGCGCATCTTCAAATGGTATGCCCAGTTGCGCAGCATCGAAGACCGCGATTCACCCGATCCGCAGGTGCGCACGCAACTGGTCGATGAGATCAACGCGCTGGACGGCATGGTGGAAAAAATCAAAATCCCGCTCTCGCATGCGGACGAGCTCTATGCTCTGCGCAGCAATATCCATTTGGTGCGCAAAAAGCTCATGCGCTGAGCAAGCTTAAGCTGGCCAACTCATAGCAAATTCAAATCCGATTGATAGCTCGGCGCAGCGGGCGGCGCTGGTGGCGTGCGCACAGTGCTGGGGATCGCGCTCAGCATCATCATGTCTGAGATATCCGCAGCCTGAGGCGGCTCAGGTGGAAAGGTGTCGTCGGAATCATCATGGTCTGCATCATCCGACAACACCGCTTCATGCAGCTTTTTCAGCTCACCCAAGAAGACATCAATATTGCTCTGCGGATGCTCCACACTGGCCAGCCCCACACGCAGCGCTTGAATCAAATCCGGGGCCAGTTGCACCAATCTTTCTTTGTGTGCGCCCGCCCGGCGCAGCGAGACGCTCCATAGCAGCAATGCGACCGCATATTCGTAGCGCTGCTCATCTTGCGGATGCTCAGGATGCAATTGCGCACGCGCTAGCACTTGCGCCCAAGGCCCCATCAGCATCTGCTTGACCGCAACAGGTGTGTCACTGGCATCGCGGCGGCTAACCAGCTCAAAAGCCAAGCGGCTGGCCAGTTGCTTGCGCACTTCCATCTGCGCCATGCTGCGCTCTTTGAGCTGCGCCAGCTTCTTCAACTCTTCATCTTGGGCAACCCAAAGTGGTTGCAAACGCACATACGCCTGCTCATAAATTTTGGCCGACGGCTGCGCCACTTGGCCCACCGCTTCCAGCATTTTTTGCACTGGCGTGAAAAAGCTCGTAAACCCATCTGCCGCTTCGTTGGCAAACAGCAAGCTGCGTTTGGCAATCACATCAAGCAACTGGCGCACCGCGTGATCGGGCTTGTCAAACAAAGAAGCATCCACAGCCGCCAAGCGTTCCAGCGGTTGCTGCAATTTCTCCAGCGCATCACGCACGGGCGTGGGCACGCGGGCCAGCATAGGTGTGGTGGCGTTGCGGTATTCGTCAATGAGCTTTTCCACTTGCCGCGTGAGCGTGCTGCCGGGGGACGCTTGCGTTGTTGGCAACTGCAGGCCACGTTTGCTCACCTCGATCATCAGCCGCTCAGATTCCTCGATGTCTTGCATCATGCGCGCCATCTCGTCTTCGCTCTGCGCAGAGGCCTCTGGCTCGGGCATACCCAACACGCCGCGCAGTTGCTTGACTGTGCGGCTGGCTTCTTCGGCCAGTGCCCGCATCTCGGGGGTGAGTTCTGCTTTGGGCATCAACGGCGCGGGCATCTCTGGCGGGGCTTTACCGCCCAGGCCAAACACGTAATCTGAATACTCGGCAAATTCTTGGGCGTCGCCAACCCGCGATACCTCACGGCTGCCAGGCACACGCAAGCTGGCACCCAATTGCAAATACATCCAGGCCAATTGCGTGCCGAGTGCACCCATCAAAAAATGCGTCCAGACTTGGCGATGCTCAGGGCGTGCTTCGCTGCGTGAAATCAATTCAAAAATCGCACGAATATAGCTTTGCGGCCCCAGCGGATTACCGCGCTGACTGCCGGCAGCCAAAGTCAAGCGTTCCAGTTCAGCCATTTCACTGGCGCAAATTCGAAGATCTGCATTGGGAAGCGCGTCGGCAGTAGCCGGTGGATGCGCAAACGCGATGCGCAGCAAAGCCACGAACTGCTTGACCCAGCGGCGGCGCTGGCCATCCATCGCAATAGCCGCCGAATCTAAGAGCTTGCGCTGCGCAGCATCTGGATGCGCAGTGGATTGACGATCCATACCCAGGAGTGCGCGGCCTACCAAGTTGTCTAGCACCTGAGGCGCCAGCTCCAATGCCAAGGCCAAGGTATCACGCAGACCAGAATTGGGAGCCGTTTTAGCGACAGGCGAAACTTCTGAGGAAACAGACAAGGCGGGCGCAGGTGCAGGTGCAGGTGCAGGTGCAGGTGCAGGTGCAGGTGCAGGTCGGGGCGACGACACTGATGCAGCAGTGCCAGCCGGTGCAGGCTGCGGATCGAGCAAATCAGTTGACAGTATGGGAAACGGCGTGTCCATGAAGTTCTGATTATTGCTGCATTCCGCGCTGCATGTGAATGCGAATGGCATATTCCGACACAACGCCGCCCAAGAAAGACGCACGGTCACCACACATGCCCATATCCCCTTCGTCACCCACGTAACGGGACGTGACAGTGCAGCTACAAAAAACCCCTTACACTGTACCTATGCGCAGCTTCTTGCAACTCACCCTCGATCTGTTCCATGAGGTGGTCTTACCTTTAAAAAATGAGAGCAATAGGCCAGAACCCATTACACAACCTACACACTGTGCTACTGAATCGATAGCAAGTACGGTGAGCAGCCCACCTGCGCAAGCATTGGCCTCTGTGCTGCGCCCCACCCATTTCTCCCACCCGCGCGCCAACCGCGAAGCACGCCTGCAAGCGCAGGCAGGCAAGCGCATCGGCCAAGGCGGCGGCGAGTGCGTCGTGGCTTACGAATTTCGCCGCGCGAAACGCAAAACCATTGGCTTTGTGATCGGTGCGGATGGCTTGGTGGTGAGTGCGCCGCGCTGGGTGGCTTTGTCGGAAGTGGACAAAGCCTTGCAAGAAAAATCTGCTTGGATCGTCAACAAACTCGCTCAAGCTCAGGAGCGCCAGCAACGGCAAACTCAGGCGCAGGTGGAATGGAAAGAAGGTGCGGTGATCCCCTTTTTAGGCGAGAGCGTCATCATCGTGATCGATCCTCGCCAAGCCGATGGCGCAGGCAAAAGCGCCTCGCCCATGGCACAACTGCACACTGATGCACAAGCGCTGCCTGGCGTTCCCAAGCTCACGCTGCACATCGGCCTGCCGCACGACGCATCGCCCGAGCGCATCCGCGATGCCGTGCAAGCCTGGCTGATGCGCCAAGCCAAGCGATTGTTTGAAGAGCGTCTGAATCATTTCGCACCCCTGCTGGGCGTGCGCTGGACGAAACTTTCTCTGTCGAATGCCAGCAGCCGCTGGGGCAGCGCCGGCAGCGATGGCGCGATTCGCCTCAATTGGCGGCTGATTCATTTCCGCACCAGCGTGATTGACTACGTCGTCGTCCACGAGCTGTCCCATCTGCGCGTGATGGATCACAGCCCCCGATTCTGGAACACGGTTGAATCCATCATGCCCGACTATGTGCAGCGCAAAGGCATGCTCAAGGACGAATTGATTCCGCGTTGGTGATGCTTTTTCAGTCTTCTTTACTCCTAAATATATAGCACACTACGCAGGATATATAACGGCTGCATGACGATTTCTCAAAAAAATCACCCTTAGAATCACTCCTCTGCTCTTACAGAAAGCGCCACCATGCTCCCCTTCGCCTCTCGCCTCAACAACGTCGAAACCTCTGCCATCCGTGAGATCTTCAAACTGCTGGGGCGGCCCGGCATCATCAGCTTTGCGGGCGGTTTTCCGGATGCCAATTTGTTTGATGTTGAAGGCATTCGCGAAGCCACCACCCAGGCTTTGGCTGACAACCCCGGCGCAGTCTTGCAATACGGCGCAACGGAGGGCTACGACACTCTGCGCGAAGAAATCGCCCGCTATATGGCTGGCAAAGGCGCAAAGGTCGCGCCCACAGGCCTGATCATCACCACCGGCAGCCAGCAGGCGCTTGATCTGCTGGGCAAAACCATGATCTCCCCCGGTGACAAAGTGATTGTCGAAGCGCCTACTTTTCTCGCCACAATCCAGTGCTTTCGCCTCTACGGCGCTGATTTGGTCGGTGCGCCGATAGATGCAGATGGCGTGAAAGTCGATGAGCTGGAAAAACTCATCATCGAACACAAACCCAAGCTGGTGTATCTCATCCCCACCTTCGGCAACCCCAGTGGCGCCATGCTCAGCCTAGAGCGGCGCAAGCGCGTACTAGAGCTGGCATTGAAATACAAAGTACTGGTCATTGAAGACGATCCGTATGGCGAACTGTATTTCAACGCGCCACCGCCGCCTTCGATGCTTGCATTGTCTGAAGGCATTCCCGGCAGCCGCGATTGGCTGGCGCATTGCGGTAGTTTGAGCAAGGTGATGTCACCGGGTCTGCGGGTGGGCTGGCTGATTGCACATCCTGATCTGCTGGCCAAGGCCACCATGTGCAAGCAGTTTTCTGATGCGCATACAAGTAATCTTGCGCAAGCCACAGCTGCGCAATACCTGAAGATGGATCGCATGGGCGCTACGCTGGCCAAGGTGCGCCCTGCGTATGCCGAGCGGGCGCAGGCGATGTGCGCCAACCTCAAAAAAGTGCTTGGGCAGGCAATAGAATTTTCTGCACCGCAAGGCGGTATGTTCGTCTGGGCGCGGCTCACAGCGCCCGGCGCAGATGCCCGTGAATTTGCCAAGCAGGCCATCGAGCGCGGCGTGGCCTTCATTCCCGGTACACCGTTTTTCGCGGTGCACCCCGATCACGCCACGCTGCGTTTTAGTTTTGCGACTGCCGATGTCGCCAAAATCGAAGAAGGTGTGGCGCGGCTGGCCATGTAAAAACCTTTGTACAAATAGCCACGGCATTCCCAAGGCTTGTTTTTTCTGTCATCATTAAATCCGTGCAGCTCGATATTCATCCGCCCACACCGCTGGAATACTTCACCACCCTCGTGGCGGATGATGATGCTTTCCCGCTGCTGGAGGCCGCCGCTTGTCTTGCCCAAGACGAATATCCCGACATGGATGTGCAGCAGGTGCTCGGCGATGTGGATCAACTCGTCGCACGCCTGAAGCGCCGCATCCCGCCCGATGCGGCCGCCCTGCACCGCCTGCGTGCGATTCAGCAGTTTTTCTACCGCGACATGAGCTTCGCAGGCAATGCCAACAATTATTACGACGCTGATAACTCTTATCTCAACGCTGTGCTGCGCACAAGAAAAGGCATCCCCATCAGCATGGCCGTGATCTGGCTAGAAATCGCGCAAGCCGTCGGCCTGAATGCACGCGGCGTGAGCTTCCCCGGCCACTTCATGATCAAAGTCACGATGCCGCGCGGGCAGGTGGTGATTGATCCGCTCACGGGCCAAAGCCTCTCTCGCGAAGAGCTTTCCGAGCGGCTGGAGCCCTACAAACGCCGCAGCGGTTTGGTCGATGATTTTGATGTGCCGCTTGGCCTGTATCTGCAAGCCGCCAAACCGCGCGACATTTTGGCGCGTATGCTGCGCAATCTCAAAGAAATCCACAAATCCCAAGAAGACTGGCCCCGCTTCATCGCCGTACAAAACCGCCTGATCGCCCTGCTCCCCGATGCCTGGGCCGAATACCGAGACCGCGGCTTGGCCTTAGCCGAAATGGGCGAAACCATCGGCGAACGCAGCGCCGCCGTGCCTGATTTGGAGCTTTATCTCTCCAAAGCCGAAGATGCGCTGGATATTGACGCGATTGCGGAGCTGGTGGCAGGGCTGCGGCAGGTGTGACATGCCCATCGGTAGCAGTTTTGACGACTTCTTGAGACAAGAGGGCATCTTTGAAGCCACGACAGACGCGGCGCATAAAAAGATACTTGCACTGCCTGCCGATACAACTCAGGCCCCCCCAGTTACCGACGATCCCTCATCTCGCTTACATCTGCCCGAAGCCACTCCAATCATAAGAAAAGCTGACTCAGTCTAGATACAGCTTGATCAGTTGCGAAGCTTGCAAGTCTTCTAAAGCCTTGTGGATACTCGGGGCAAATTGAAGCGCTGTCTCCACGCGATTGTTGGGAGCAACAAGCACGATCACTGCCACCGGCAGCTGAGCATTCTGCTGGTAAGGCAAGTTTTGATCAAAAGTGATCAGCACGTCGTAGTTGGCCTGTTTCATCGCTGCCATCAGCTCGCCGTTCAGCAAGCCTGCGAACCCGGCTGTCTGGGCTGAGCGCACAAAGTGACCTTCGATAGCGAAGCCAACTGCCTTCGGCACTGATTCATCCAGCAACACCCGCATGGGGCTCAGGCAGCCATCAAGGCCAAACGGCTCTCTTCCAGCACATTCACCGCAGCCTCGCGCGAGACGGTCGGAAACTGCTCAAGGAATTCATCCAAACTGTCACCTGCTTCAAGATAGTCAAACAACGACTTCACAGGTACGCGAGTACCCACAAAGCAGGGCGTGCCGCTCATGAGCTTGGAGTTTTGAACGATGTATTGGCTTTGCATGATTTACGTGTTTAGCTCTTAAGTTTACACGTATCAAGAACTGTCTGCTTTACTTTTTCGCAGACATATTTTCCCCAACAACAAGAAAAGTGGTGATGTGATGTCTAACTGCCCGCTAGTAGAGATATGCAGTCCCATCGTCAACTAGAGTTTTATGCTTGTTGCAATTTTTAGAATCGCTAACTGCGCGCAATAGTGCTTTACGAATCAGCTCGGAGATTTCGTTAGTCAACGCTACATATTCTGCTAACTTCAGTTGATTAGTTTTATCGTTTAGTTCAATAACTCCGTGCACGACCTTGCTACGGAGAGCGTAGAAAGACTTCAAGTTTCGAAAGATACGTAGCTTCTCTGTAGGTGTCTCGCCAATGTAAGCACCTGCACGATGACTAAGTCGCCATGTGATCTCAGTGTTTCCATCGTCCCCAGCCAAAAATAGAGCTTCGCCAGCGATTGCCAAATCGATGATCCGATCTTCAAGTGCAGTTCTCGTGTACGAGCTTGCAAATCGACGAATTGATCGCTTCAAGAAATTCCTCACAGAAAACGCCTTGCTAGCCTCACCCCAAACGGTTATCAACTGATCTTTCTCTGCGTCTTTAAGCGACCAATATACGCCCGGAGTCGAATCCGCAAGCGAGTCAACATATCCGATAGTTCCTGAATTGAATAAGCTTTGTTTGCATTCATAAATCGTACTGGCTAGGCGTGGTCGCCCAGCTTTTACAAGGCTACAGACATCCAAGAAAGCAAGCTCCACATCTTTATCAGAGAATTCACGATATGCTTCTTGAAAATTATCTATTTCTGCAATAGTTCCAAAACTCTTTTTTACCATGATTTGCTTTTCGAATACTAAATCTGAACAACTATGCACCTCTCCGTACTCAATCTCTTTCGATGAATACGCTAATCCTAACGATGTCGATAACCTTTGAGCCATTTCATCCGTACGCAGCCGACGTAGCTTTGTACTCGAATCTATTGACACCTCATCAATTGCCATCTCGGCTCCCTTGATGCAAGTCGTGCGGACGTATTCGAGGTTATCTGAAAGCAGATTGCTTTCAAGAATTAAGTAGTTCTTATCAAAGCTCTCTAGATCATTCGCTTCAGTCCCCACCTGCAACACGGCTCTAATCGTAAAACTAAGAATGTCGTCTTTAGATAGGCTAAATGATCCCAGCGCGCTTCCAATAAGCTGATCAATATGCTGAGCTATAAATGAATGCGCTTGCAAATTCTCTAGGAAATCGCTGTACTCAGTTGTATCCGCCAGTGGAGACTGTTTTTTTCAAAACCCCTTGCATAAGCCGCTTTGATTTCGTTATTTGCAAGGAAACTTCTTCTTTCTTCCGAATACCGCCAGCTTGTGTAGCGGATATTTATTTTGGGCATGACTGCAGACATACTGTCTAACATCTCTAGTGCTTTGAAATGAAATGCTCTTGCGCTTTCGTAGAGCTTAGGTATTTTGATTTGCGGGGAAAAATCATCCATTGCAAGTGCCTCACATTGAGCAAGATAGCGTTTAGGACACTAGACTTTCAGTCGGGTGTCTAGTAAATGCGTTCATGATGCCTTATCCTAGGCATTGTTGCCAAAAGAAAAAAGCCCGCAGACCTTGCAGTCTGCGGGCTTTGTTTTTTCGTCGAGAGCAGTAACAGCCATCGACGCAGCATAACGATCTGTAGCTAGGCGCTTGGACGCAGACAGTAGCAGCGCTACGACAAGTTCAAGCAACGACGCTACAGGTCGTTAGGCAAGGAGCAACAAGGCTTACATGCCCATGCCGCCCATTCCACCCATGCCGCCCATATCGCCGCCACCCATGCCGCCGCCGCTTTCAGCTTTTGGAGCTTCAGCGATCATGCACTCGGTGGTGAGCATCAGGGATGCAACCGACGCTGCGTTTTGCAATGCAGTGCGGGTCACTTTGGTTGGGTCCAAGATGCCCATTTCGATCATGTCGCCGTAGGTATCGTTGGCTGCGTTGAAGCCGTAGTTGCCTTTGCCGGCCAACACTGCATTCACGACCACGCTGGCTTCGCCGCCGGCGTTGAATACGATTTCGCGCAGTGGCGATTCGATGGCGCGCATGACGAGGGCGATACCTGCGTCTTGGTCTGGGTTGTCACCCTTCAAGCCGCCCACAGCCTGCTTGGCGCGCAAGAATGCCACGCCGCCGCCAGCCACAATGCCTTCTTCCACTGCTGCACGGGTTGCGTGGAGTGCGTCTTCTACGCGGGCTTTCTTTTCTTTCATCTCAACTTCGGTAGCAGCACCGACTTTGATCACGGCCACGCCGCCAGCCAACTTGGCCACGCGCTCTTGCAGCTTTTCACGGTCGTAGTCAGAGGTGGCTTCTTCGATTTGCACACGCACTTGTTTGACGCGCGCTTCGATGTCAGCAGCAGCACCAGCGCCGTCGATGATGATGGTGTTTTCTTTGCCTACCTCGATGCGCTTGGCAGAACCGAGATCGGCCAACGTCACTTTCTCAAGCGTCATGCCGATTTCTTCAGCAACGACTTTGCCGCCGGTGAGGATGGCGATGTCTTCCAACATGGCTTTGCGGCGATCGCCGAAGCCTGGAGCTTTCACAGCCACAACCTTCAAGATGCCGCGAATGGTGTTGACCACCAAAGTAGCCAAGGCTTCGCCTTCAACTTCTTCTGCCACGATGAGCAATGGGCGGCCAGCTTTTGCAACTGCTTCGAGCGTAGGCAGCAAGTCACGGATGTTGCTGATTTTCTTGTCGTACAAGAGCACGAAAGGGTTGTCGAGCAAAGCGGATTGCTTTTCTGGGTTGTTGATGAAGTAAGGTGACAAATAGCCACGGTCAAACTGCATGCCTTCAACGATGTCGAGCTCGTTGTCGAGGCTTTTGCCGTCTTCCACGGTGATCACACCTTCTTTGCCCACTTTGTCCATCGCCTTGGCGATGATGTCGCCAATGGAGGTATCAGAGTTCGCAGAAATGGAGCCGACTTGGGCGATTTCTTTGCTGGTGGTGGTGGGCTTGGAAGCTTTCTTGAGCTCGGCAACCAAAGCCGTCACAGCTTTGTCGATACCGCGCTTCAGATCCATGGGGTTCATGCCAGCGGCAACATACTTCATGCCTTCGCGCACGATGGCTTGAGCCAACACGGTAGCGGTGGTGGTGCCGTCGCCTGCGTTGTCAGACGTCTTGGAAGCAACTTCCTTGACCATCTGCGCGCCCATGTTTTGTAACTTGTCTTTGAGTTCGATCTCTTTAGCGACGGAGACACCGTCTTTGGTCACGGTTGGCGCGCCGAATGAACGCTCCAGAACCACGTTACGACCCTTGGGGCCGAGAGTCACTTTGACCGCGTTGGCCAAAATGTTCACGCCTTCAACCATGCGTGCGCGGGCTTCGCCGCCGAAAATTACGTCTTTTGCTGCCATGTTAGGCTCCTAAAAAATATCAGTGAATGAGGGGATCGTGGGGGGAAGAAAGCGTAGCGAGCGGGCGTCAGGCTAGGCGTACGGAGCGCAGGAACCGGAGTTGGCTTTAGGCCAATGAGGATTCCGAGCACCGCGCAACGACGCATGGCGCTCGCGCAGTAGCTTTATTTCTCCACGACAGCGAACAGGTCATCTTCTTTCATGACGAGCAACTCATCGCCGTCAACCTTGACGGTTTGGCCGCTGTATTTGCCAAACAAAACCTTGTCGCCAACTTTGACGGTCAATGGCTTGATTTCGCCTTTGTCGGTGGTGCGGCCTGGGCCAACAGCTAAGACTTCGCCTTGATCAGGCTTCTCAGCGGCTGCATCGGGAATCACGATGCCGGAGGCTGTTTTGGTTTCGCTGTCAACGCGTTTGACGATCACGCGATCGGCCAGTGGACGTAGTTTCATTGCATTTCCTTTTAGATTAAAGCAACAGGTTGAATTCTGTTAACGCCTACCGAAGTTGGCGTTAGCTCACTTTTCGGGTGAATTTACTTTTTTGTTAGCACTCATCCCGATAGAGTGCTAATGATAGCGGCTTTTCATGGCTTTTCAAGTGATGCGGAATCAATGACGATGAAAACCCTAGGCTTAATTTGGTATGGTTTGTGCAACGATATTGCCAGCTTTGTACATTTCACCCCCTTATTTGGAGAACTTCATGGCTTTCAAATCTACTCTTAAATCTATAGCAATCGGTGCAGCATTCTTGCCGGCTACAGTAGCTTTTGCCCAGGAAAAAGTGACTTTTGGCACGAATTGGTTTGCCCAGCCCGGCCATGGTGGTTTTTACCAGGCTGTGGTGGATGGCACATACAAGCGTTATGGGCTGGATGTAGAAATCGTCCAAGGCGGCCCGCAGGTGAACAATCGCCCCCTGCTGCCCGTAGGCAAGCTCGATTTTTTGATGACCGGCAATTTGCTGCTCACCTTTGACAACGTGAAAAACAAAGTACCCACCACGGTGGTGGCCGCGATCTTCCAGAAAGATCCACAAGCGATCTTCTCGCACCCCGATCAGGGCTACCGCACATTTGCCGACCTTGCCAAAGCGCCTACAGCTTTCATCAGCAAAGACGGCCAATTCTCTTTCTGGCAGTGGATGAAGGCCGAGCATGGCTTCAAAGATGAGCAACTCAAGCCTTATGCATTTAACGTGGGCCCATTCCTAGCGGATAAAAAATCTGTGCAGCAAGGCTACTCCATCAGCGAGCCGGTGAGCATCAAGGCGCAAGCAGGTTTTGATCCGATGGTTTTCTTGCTCGCAGACAACGGTTTCTCGACCTACAGCACCACGATTGAAACGCGCACCGAGTTGGTTCGCACCAAGCCTGAATTGGTGCAAAAGTTTGTGGATGCATCCCTGATCGGCTGGAACAATTATTTGTATGGCGACAACAAAGCCACCAATGAGTTGCTCAAGAAAACGAATCCGAACCTCACCGATGCTGGCATAGCCGGCAGCATTGCGCTGATGAAATCGCTGGGCATCGTCGATAGCGGCGAAGCGCTGCAAAACGGCATTGGCGCCATGAGCGCTGCGCGCATCAAAGATTTTCACGACAAGATGGTCAAAGCTGGTTTGTACAAAGCGGGCGATGTGGATTTGAGCCTTGTGGCCACGACACAGTTCGTGAATAAGAAGGTGGGCATGGATGTGAAGCAACGCCTCGGTGGTAAATAAATCATCTAAAACGGCATCATCCCTTGCGCACACTCATCGTTTATTGCCACCCCAATCCGCAAAGCTTCAGTGCAGCGCTTTACCAAAGCTCGCAAGATGCCTTGCGCTCGCGCGGCCACGAATTGCGCTGCATTGATCTTTACGCCGAGGGCTTTGAACCCGTGCTCTCGCTGCAGGAGCGCTTAGATTATTTACCCCATCCCAAAGCGATCGAGGTGAAGGTGCAGCAGCATGTGGATGCG
>JANMHJ010000033.1:0-56099 GCA_031375105.1 Variovorax sp. | reverse complement strand
CGGGCATCGAAGCTCTTGCGATGCAAGGCGCAAAGGCTGCCCAAGGCCCACAGCAAATGCGCCTCCCCCCAAACCGCCGATGGCAATGACTCTCCCATAAACCGAATTCCAACCCTTACGGATAAATTACAAATGGAAGCAGTCTAGAGGATTCGTCACACTACGGTGTATATAGCCCCGGTAATTCTGACAGTGAAAAGCAAAAACTAGGGTAAATACTTATTAATGGTGAAGTGATAGATGCAGGCAAAGAGAGAGGTGTGCGAATTTTATTGCCATGATTTTGATCACGCAAAAAAAAAGCCAGCTCGAAGCTGGCTTGATTTTTGGGCGGTATGAATCAGCGCAAATCGTCTGCCAGCACCTTCACGATGCGTTGGGCGTTGGCTGAGCTTTCCGGGCTGCCAGCGGCGTTGAGCACGGAGACGGTGGTGGATTCGCCTTGGCTGCGCAGGGCGATGCGGTACTTGAGAGGGGCGGCATCTTTGCTGCTGCCGCTAAATAGCTTGCTGAAAAAACCGGGTTCTTTGCTGTCAGCTTTGGGCTCGACATAGCGCACAAAGTAAATGCCTTGAGCGCGATCACGGTCTTCCACGGTAAAGCCGGTGCGATCCAAGCTCAGGCCTACTCTGCGCCAAGCTCGGTCAAAGCCATCATCCACTTGCACCACGGGCGTGCCGCTGACAGTGGCGACGCGTGAGGTGGTTTTTGCTGCGCCACCCGCTACCAAAGCTTTGGATTGCTCTTGGCTGACGCCGAGCTTGATCATCATGCGGCGCAGCATTTCGGTTTCTAACTCGGGATCGCTGGCGCGAGGCTCCCAAGCTGTACCCACCTGCGACGAGGCTGTGCTACCGCCCAAGATTTTCTCGACCATGCCGCGATGGGAAATATAAATCTCAGTGGTATTGCCATTGCGCTCCAAGCGGGTACGAAATTTATCGCGCTCACCCGTGTCGTAAAGATTTTCGAGTACTTTGCCGATGGTGTTGCGAATGAAATCTTGCGGTAACTTGGCGCGGTTTTCAGCCCAATCGGTTTCCATGATGCCAATGTCTTGACGATCTGTGTTGAGCAAAAAGCCGTTGTCTTGCCAGAAATCGCGCACTGGGCTCCAGAGTTGGTCAGCGGGGCGGGCCACCACCAGCCAACGCTGGTTGCCAGAGCGCTCAATGCGCACGTCAGACAGCGCACTGGCCGCAACAGGCACGCCTGCTTGTGTCTGCCCAGCTGCAAAGGCATTGGCCGTGACGGCCACGCCGGGGACGTTAAAGCGCGAATCGCGGGAAATGGCGGTCAAATCCGGTGGCACTTCGAGCGTGCTGGATTTGGTGGCGCTTTTGTAATCGATACGATCCGGCTCCAACACAGAGCAGCCTGCCAAGGCGAGGGCAGCAGTCAAGGCTAACAAAGAAGAAATACGTGATGACATAAAAATCCTAGATCAATCCAGCCGATTTTAGAGCGGCTTCCACGGTGGGGATATTCGATTGTGACATGGCCGTCATGGGCAGGCGAAGCGTGCTACCCGGCCAGCCCATGCGCTGCATCGCCCATTTCACAGGAATTGGGTTGGCTTCAATGAACAGATGCTTGTGAAGAGGCAAAAGTTTCTTCTGAATATTCATGGCAGTGTTGCGGTCACCTGCAATGGCAGCCACGCACAGCGCATGCATCAAACGCGGCGCAACGTTGGCCGTGACGCTCACATTGCCGTGGCCACCGCATAGCATGAGGGCGATGGCGGTGGGATCGTCACCCGAGTAAATCGCAAAGCCTTCGGGCGCATCTTTGATCAGCCATTGGGCGCGTTCGATGTTGCCCGTGGCTTCTTTGATGCCGACGATGCCTTTAACTTGGGATAAGCGAAGCACAGTATTGTGCGCCATATCAGCCACGCTGCGGCCCGGCACGTTGTACAAAATGATCGGCAAATCGCCCGTGGCTTCGGCAATCGCTTTGAAATGCTGAAACTGGCCTTCTTGCGTGGGTTTGTTGTAATAGGGCACAACTTGCAGCTGGCAATCGGCCCCCACGCCACGCGCAAATTTGGCCAACTCAATCGCCTCTTTGGTGGAATTGGCGCCACAGCCGGCCATGATGGGCACTCTTTTTGCCGCTTGCTCGACGGACACGCGAATGATCTCGCAATGCTCATCCACGCTCA
This sequence comes from Variovorax sp., assembly GCA_031375105.1. Lineage (GTDB taxonomy): Bacteria > Pseudomonadota > Gammaproteobacteria > Burkholderiales > Burkholderiaceae_C > JANMDU01. The sequence continues at coordinate 53,932 of JANMHJ010000033.1, read as the reverse complement.
CGGTGGGCGATTCGCCTGTGGTGCCCACCACGCCAATGCAATCAGTGCCCTCAGCGATATGCCAGTCGATCAGTTTTCGCAGGGTGGGGTAATCCACGCTTCCATCTTCGTGGAACGGGGTGACCAAGGCCACAATGCTTCCGGTAATTTGCTTCATGCGGCGATTTTAGCCGCGTCCACAGCCCTGAAATCCCCGCAAATGCATCGAATGCGGCTGCATTGATGTCAAATCATGGCGTTTTTGATGACGCAGCTTTGATTTAGCGCAAGCTCCAGACATAAGCCTCACGCAAGGGCTTGCGGGAAGCGAGATGGCTGGTGTCGATTGTGCGGTGGGAATCACCGAATTCGCTCACAATGCCATCGCTGAACTGGCTGTCGCGCTCACGTGCTTTGGCAGGCGGCACTTCTTGGCGCTCATAGGGCGCTGATCCTGCATGTGTCCGGTTTGCGCCCGAAATCGCCAAAGCAGAAAGCAAGGGTTGACGGGGTCGGTGCACCCGGATGAGCGCCATCTCAAAGCGAGCCGCCCAAGCGCCTAGCTCCGGCGCACCCTCAGTCACGGCGCTGGCCTTGGCCAAACTGATGACCACCTGCGCATACTCGCTATTGGAGACCAACCATTCCACATCCGTTACACGGCCCGTGCGCCGGCGCAGTTGCACATGCAGATGCGCGGCCAGTGCCATCAGATCGCTTTCAGTGATTTTTTCTGCGCTCATGTGCCGATCCTTTCGCCATGCTGATCCAGATCAAGGCCATCGGCCTCAACGCTGGCTTCCACGCGCAAGCCCACCACCAAATTGGTGATCAACACGATCACCAGCGTCCCCACGGTGCTGTAAGCCAACACCGCCCCCACGCCAATTGCTTGCGTGAGCACAGAAGCCTGCACGCCACTGATGGCCGGATCGTTAAACACACCCGTGAGCAGCGCGCCCACGATGCCGCCCACGGCATGCACGCCAAACACATCCAAAGAATCGTCCACACGCAGCAGGCGTTTTAAGCCCGTTGCGCCCCAATAGCAGCACACGCCTGCCACCAAACCAATCACCAGTGCGCCTATGGGCCCCACAAACCCGCTTGCAGGCGTGATGGCCACCAAGCCTGCCACGATGCCTGAGCACATGCCCAGTAGCGTTGGCTTGCCGCGCACCACCCACTCCGCAGCCAACCAGCCCACCACACCGGCCGATGCTGCGATATGCGTGACCAACATCGCCAGCCCGGCGCGGCCATCTGCGGCAATCGCCGAGCCCGCATTGAAGCCAAACCAGCCCACCCAGAGCAAGCCAGCGCCAGCCATCGTGAGTCCTAGGTTAAAGGGCAGCAACGGTTCGCGCCCATAGCCTTGCCGAAAGCCCACCGCATAGGCCGCCACCAAGGCAGATGTGCCTGCATTGATATGAACCACTGCGCCGCCTGCGAAATCGAGCACGCCCATCTGCGCCAGCCAACCGCCCGGCTCCCAGACCCAATGCGCAATCGGTGCGTACACCAGCAGCGTCCACAAGCTGATGAACACAATCAAGCCCGTAAAGCGCACCCGCTCCACCAATGCGCCCACGATCAGTGCTGCTGTGATGATGGCAAACGTGAGCTGAAACATCGCATACACCGACTCGGGCACATTCGGTGCGATATGGCTCACCGCCACCGTTTGATTGCCTTTGACCACATCGAAGCCTTCAAACCAAGCGCGTGAAAGCCCGCCGATCCAAGGGCTACCGGGCGTGAAAGCCAATGAATAACCCAGCGCAAACCAGAGCAAACTCACCAGCGCCGTGATCACGACGATGCAAGACATCGTGTTGATCACATTTTTCTTGCGCACCATGCCGCCATAAAAGAGCGCAATGCCCGGCAGAGTCATGAGCAGCACCAAAGCTGTGCTGACCAGCAGCCAAGCGGTGTCTGCACCATTGATGGAGCTGGCAGCAGCCATGCCAGGAGATGTGAGTGCAGGGGGCGCAACGGGGGAAGCAGGCGCTACCGGCGAGCCCTGAGCCAGCGCAGCGCACGATATCAGGCCAAAAACTGCCAAAACACACCACATGCGTGCAGAGAGCATCTTGTGATTCACCACGATGGACTCCAATGCGTGGATGTACCACGATACTGTTCGTGTAGCAGAATATGTGCCAGTTTTTACAAATCCCATTTACTCGGGGATTGTCAATGCCGTCAGGGCTCACATCAGAGGCAAACGCTGAACCGTAGCAACTGTGTTTAGGCTCTTGTCAGGCGCAATCGCCACGATGCGCTGCACAAAGCGATCTGGTTCGCTCAAAAAGCCGTCTTCAAACGCGATCACGCGCAGGCCAGCTTCTCGGCACACTTGCAACAACTCGCCCGGCCTCAAAAGAAAATCAGGCCGCGAAGGTTTGCCCACAGTTTCGTTGCCTTGAGCGAAAGTTTCGTAAATCAACACGCCACCTTCCGCGATGCTTTGGATCAGCGTGGGCATGAGTGGCCGCCAAAGATAATTCGTGACGATCACGCATGCAAAGCGCTCGCCTGGCAGTGGCCAAGCGCCGTTTTCAATGTCTGCTTGGATCAGTTCACAGCGGCTACGCTGTTCGGGGGACAGCTTAATTGCTATGCTTTCGATAGCTACTTGCGCAATATCTATAAAGGCTACTGGATGATTTCGCTCTAAAAAATGAAACGTATGCCTCCCTGCGCCGCCAGCCACATCGAGCACGCGGCCAGCAGCCACGTCATGCGAGACAAGATGCGACCAGCGCGCCACCCAGCTCGAAACGTTTTCACTGCCGTGCATACTGAAGCCCTTGGCTTACTTCGGTTGAAACTCAGTTTTTACCGCGTTCAGGGCGATTTTCTCCAGCAGCCCGGGCGCGATCAGCTTGAGCCAGCGCCCCAGCTTGCCTTTGCCTGTCATCACGACTTCGCGCTCGCGCCGCTCCATGCCTTGGACGATCAGGCGTGCGCATTCCTGCACCGTCATCGCGCCATCTTCCTTCAAGCCGCTTGAACCGAGTGCCTCGCCTTGCGCATTGAGCCCATGCTGGCGAATCTGTGTCAGCACCACGCCGGGATAAGCGGTGGTCACGCTGACGCCATGCGTCTTCATCTCCGCTCGCAGGGCTTCAAAAAAGCCAGCCTGTGCAAACTTGGAGGCGCTGTAAGCCGTGCGTCCTGGCACGCCCACGATGCCCGCCAGTGAGCTGACCGCCACGATGCTGCCCTTGGCCGCGATCAAATGGGGCAGGGCGGCATGCGTACACCACACGCTGCCCCACAAGTTGATGCGCATCACATCTTCATACCAACCGAGTTTGTCGGCGGGCACTTCCTCAAGCAGCGCCTGCGCGGAAATGCCAGCGTTGTTGATGAGCGCATCAATCCGGCCAAAAGTCGCCATGGCCTGAGAAATCAGCGCGCTGCAATCCTCACGCACGCCCACATCCGTGCGCACGCAAAGCGTCTTCGCGCCCGCAGCCTCGCATTGCGCGGCCACAGCCTGCAAAGCATCCATCTTGCGAGCGGCTAAAACGAGGCCGATGCCAGCTTTGTGCGAGGCCGCCAATTGCCGCGCAACTTCAGCGCCAATACCTTCAGAGGCTCCAGTAATCACTATAATTTTCATAGCACTCCGCGCAGGTAATATAACGGGTAAAGCCCGATATTGTTTAAAAATATACTCAAAAACAAGCCCAGATCTGCCCCGCCAGCGTCACCATGAATTCAGGCTGAATGTAGAGCATGAACACGCCCACGCAGGCGATCACAGCAGCGCTGTAGGCGAGGATTCTGGCGGCGAGCTTTGCAGGGTGGCTCATGGCGGGTTGATTGGAGTTCAAGCAGCTTGCAGTTTGCCAGAATTGGGGCGCTCAATCGCTTCTTCCCGCACCGGGAGATTCACCAATGCCGCGAAGATACCCAAAGCAATGGCGATGTACCAAACGATATCGTAGCTACCGGTTTTGTCATACAAGTAGCCGCCGAGCCACACGCCCATGAAGCTGCCAATCTGGTGGCTGAAAAACACAAAACCGCCGAGCATGGAAAGATGCGCCACACCGAAGATCTGCGCCACAGTGGCATTCGTCGGCGGCACGGTGGATAGCCAGAGCAGCCCCATCACGCTTGAAAAGATATACACGCTCCAAGGCGTGAGCGGCGCGATCAAAAACACAGAGATCGCCACCGCGCGAGCGATGTAAATAAAGCTCAAAATCCATTTCTTTGGCATCCGCTGGCCCAAAGAGCCCGCGATATACGTGCCAAACACGTTAAACAGGCCAATCAGCGCCAGCGCATAGCTTGCCACTTGCGGCGAGAGACCTTTGTCTTTCAAATAGCTGGGCATGTGCACACCGATGAACACCACCTGAAAGCCGCAGACAAAATAGCCCGCCATCAAAAGCTGAAAGCTCGGGTATTTAAAAGCCTCTTTCAAAGCCTCCCAAATCGATTGATCGCGCACAGGCGCTGCGCCGCCAGCAAAGCTGGCTTCGCGCAAAAAGAAAGCCAGCGGCATGATCAGCAAAGTAGCCGTAGTCAAAATCAAGAGCGCTTGCTGCCAGCCAAAATGACTGATCAAAAAGCCCTCGGTCGGCACCATCAAAAACTGCCCAAACGAGCCCGCCGCCGCCGCCACGCCCATCGCCCAAGAGCGCTTGGCCGGATCAATGTTGCGCCCAATCACGCCGTAAATCACCGCATAGGTTGTGCCCGCTTGCGCTGCGCCGATCAAGATGCCGGTGGTCAGCGTGAACATCAGCGTCGTGGTGGAAAGCGCCATGCCCGCTAGCCCGAGCGCATACAGCACCGCGCCACCCACGATCACGCGAAACGCACCAAACCGATCAGCCAGCATGCCCGCGAAAATGCCAAAAAATCCCCAAGAGAGGTTTTGAATGGCTAGTGCAATCGAAAAATCTGCCCGGCTCCAGTTATGCGCCATCGTGATCGGCTGCAGCCAAAGGCCAAAGCCGTGGCGAATGCCCATAGAAAGCGTCACAATCAAAGCGCCCGCAATCAGCACTTGTTGCATGGAGAGTTTTTGTAGATTACTGGAATTCATGCGCATATTGTCGCGCTTTGAGGCCTGCTTTGCTGTGCCCAATCTGACAGAGATTGATCAGTTTCAGACATCAATCGCAATACTCAAAGCTTATTTCCGTTCGCCCTGAGCTTGTCGAAGGGTTGCTATAGCTTCGACAAGCTCAGCTCGAACGGATACGGTTTGCACGAACAGGGTTGTGAAATCTATGCGCCTCACGGCACATAGATCAGCAGCCCAAGCTGAGCGCCTGCAAGGTTTTGCCGCTCTTGCTGTCCGTCACCACCAGATTGATCTGGCGCGGATGCGCTTTGCCGGCTTCTTTGCCAGTCATGGCCGTTGGTGCGAGGCTGCTGAATTTCAAAGTTTGCGCACCATTAAATGAGCCCAGTGGCACATATTGGCGCACCACAAAATCATGCTTCAAAGTCTCGCCTTTGTTCTCCCCGTTGGTCACGCGGCTGATGTGCTCATGCTCGGTCACGGTGAAATAGGCGCTCCAAGCCGCGCCAGTTTGGATGGGTGAAATTTTCGCTTCAAAGCGATTGGCTTCCAACATCTGCAACTCAATCGCCGCTTGCGCGGCCTCTTTGCTGGCCACTGCGCTGCTGGCATCGTAATCACGAATCGTGCGGCCATCTTTGGCGATTTGCGGCGTGTAGATGCTGTTCAAGTTCGTGCGAGCAGACAGCTCGCGCTGGCGCTGCGTGTAAGCGGGCGCAGCGAAGCGATCCGTCCAGCCGATGTAATCCCAATAATTCACATGAAACGCCTGCGCCACCACCTTGCCCTCTTTGTGTGCCGCCTTCAAAGTCGAGAGCCAAGCATCCGCAGGCGGGCAAGAGCTGCAACCCTCAGAGGTGTAAAGATCAACCACTGGCACGATCAGCGCCGCAGACTTAGCAGAGCACTTTTCCATAGAAAAAGCGGTTGTAGCCGTTATAGAACCTGCGCAGAGTGCTATGGAAATAAGAGTAAATCGAGATGGCTGCATGGCGTGCTCCTAGGTGTGTGAGCATCTGTCGCGGCTAGTCGGTTAGGTCTTACAAGCTCACGCTTTTCCTTCTTTCTGAAATTCTTGAAGCGGACAGGCTTCACGCCCCCTTGTGTACTTTGCGGCCTACCATGGGGCAGTCACCCCGTAAATTTTTTGAAAACACACGCGACAACGGCAACGGCAAACTAAACATGGTCTCCACGCGCCTTCCAAAAAATTTCCGGCGTAACCACCCCATGGTCTCCGTGTCGACTTTGGTTGGATATCTAAGAGGTTTTCACTCCTACTCTGTAAGCTCGGAATTGACTTGCACTCAACGGCATTGCGTTGCGAGGCGCACGATTGCATTCACGCCTCGCGCCACAATGCCGCTGCTTGACTGTGTCGACTGAGCTTTTAGGCTGTAGCTGACCGTTGATCATCCGTCCCAGAGACTGCGTTTCCCGGTTTTTTCCGCTAGAGGTCTTGGTGTCGGATGCCGCCTCTGACGTGGGCAAAGTTCCTTCAGGAGCTTCTCCTTGCGCTGTAGCATTGCCTCTGCGTCCTGTAGCGTGAGCTTTTGCAGGGTTGGATCCGGTTCGGTCGGCCGGTACAGCCTCCATAACCAATGCTGCCCTGATTTTTCGTCACGGCAGATGTAAATGGCCACAGCTGGGCCGCGAGTTTCCTTGAAGTTGCTGGGCGCAAAACGATCAATGCGCTTGTCCGAGTACAGCACCGTCACCTTCGACCCGATGAACTTGCCGCGTCGATACGCGCGGAACTCGTTGTCAATGTAAACGAAAGCAAACTCCCCTGTTCCCGTGCGGTAGTAGCGCAGTAAGAAAGGAAAGAAGACCGCGAAAGCCATTGTGAGGAAAAACCCCTTGGGACTCATTTGTGTTGACCCTCTGGTCGCCGGCATGCTGCAGTCTTGCGAATAATGTTTATCAGCCGCGAGATCAAACTGAAAGAAATCAAGGATGCCTCCTGTCGCAGTGAAACTTTATTGGACTGAACCACGGAGTGTGGTTTCGTGCATTGGGAAATGAAATCGCCAGTCCCATATGTGAAGTAAATTATGGCGGAGTTTTCAGATGCAAAGAAGATGTGATTTAGCGCACCTACCAACTATGAAGCGGAGAGCGGAGGGTAACTGCGCGACGCTAGGCCGCAGGTACAACTGGTGGCGCGAAACGGATAACGCGAAGAACCCTTCGTCAAGCTCAGAGCGAACGGTTGAATACTATCTATTCAATAGCAAACTATGCAAGAAATATAACGGCTATAAGCCTAAAACGCTTAAAAATACACCCTAATGCACCGTCTAAAGCGTCATCGAATCCCGTTCACCCATCTTCGCCCGCCACCACCGCTGTAATGTCTGGCACGGGACGCGCATAGTACTAGCGCGTCAGCACTTACGCTGATCTGGGTGAATCTGTAGATTCAGCGGGTGTTTCGGTGGCTCGCTGAGCGTGTTAAGCACACTGGCGCGCTCGGCTCGAATCAATTCAATCACGGAGCGCAGTTGCACGGGCGTGACGGGTTTGGCCAAGGCAATGCAATGGGCCTTTGCTGCTTGCTCCTGCAATTGCGGGTTCATCAACCCTGAAATCAGGATGGCAGGAAGTTTCGCGTCCGTTGCCTCACGCACTTTCGCAATCAAATCTAGGCCATGGGTCCCGCCCGGCAAATCGTAGTCAGAGAGCAACACATCCCATTTAAAGCTCTGCTGAGAAACGGTAAGCATCGCTTGGTCTGCGCTGTCGGCTGAGGCGCAAAAATGTCCCCAGCTTCGCAAAACTGTCTCTAAGCTTCGCCTGACAGCAGCGTCATCTTCGATCAATAAGATATTCAAAGGCGCCAAGCCGCGCGCCGGCGCTCTGCCTGCCATCATTTCTGAGGTGTTGGCTGGCGCTGAGGTGAGTGCAAGCTCGACCCAGAAGCAGCTGCCGCGCCCCGGCTCGGAGTTAAACCCAAGCCTGTAGCCCGCTGCATCACAAAGGCGCTTGACGGATGAAAGGCCTAAGCCAAAACCATATCCGGGTGTGGCTGGCAGACGGTAAAACTCTTCAAAAATCAGGCTATGCGATGCCGGATCAATCCCCGGCCCAGTATCTAACACCAATAATCGCAGCATCGGCCCGCGCCGTTTGGCACCCACCACCACCCGCCCGACATGCGTGTGACGCACGGCATTGGCCACCAGATTGGAGATGATGCGCTGTAGTGCAGTGACATCACCGAGCACCCAATGCTTGCAAGGCACACTGCGAATACTCAAGCCTTTGTCTAATGCCTCGCCATCAAAGACCAGCATGGCCCGATGCAGAAGCTGGTTCACCTCCACCGGTTCATAAGCAATTTGCATGGCCCCCGCCTCAATTTGGGCAATGTCCAAAACGCCCTTGAAAAGATCTTCCAGCACATGCGCGGATTCAGCGATATGCATGCTGATTTTGCGCACCTCGCCATTCAATGGACTGCCCGACAGCACGGATGCATACAAGCTGAGCGCTTGCAAAGGTTGCCTCAAATCATGGCTTGCGCTGGCGAAAAAGCGGCTCTTTGCAGCGCTGGCCGCCTCTGCGACGGTTTGCAGTTTCACGGCAATCTCACGCTCTTTCTCTAATTGGTCAATCAAATGCCGATTTTCATGCCGCAGTGCGATCGATTTTTTGAGTGTTCTTGCATGAAAACGTCCGTAAAGCGACAGGTAAATTCCCAGCAGCAATAGGCCGACACCGAGATAAACATGGGAAAAATCGCCAATCAGCAAGATACGCATCGAAAACGGCAGCAGCATGCAGGCTAAGAACGAATACATCACAGGGCTGTGATACGCATGAATGGTGATGCTGCCCACGGCCATGCCGCCCAATGCCGCGGCGATGAATGTCTGCGTTAGAAAATCGTTGGGCTGCGCCAAGATGGCCAGAGAAACCCCCCAGTACAAACCTGCAATTGCCACATCGACGAGATAGCGCTGAGCCCAGCGCTGCGGGTCTGTCACCCGGACAGGTTGGAATCGCGATAGTCGCAGCAACGCACCGCGACCCGATTGCACAATGCAGACACCCAAATACCAGATGAGCACCACAGTCCATGAATGCGTTCGGGCCAATGCGAGCGCCAAAATAGCGCCTACGACCAGCCCGGAAGCGACAGACTCGATTCGCGGGCGATACAGCGCCTCAACTTGCTCTTGAAAAATCAGTTGCGAGTTGGGTGTGGGCAGATGAGAGGTTTGAAGAGCCACAGCACTAAATTAGACCACGCGCGATCGCTCGCGTGATGGCATCTGCGCGATTGACAGCGCCCAAGCGATCAAAAATCAATGAGACGTGGTCTTTCACGGTGCGCTCTGTGATGGCGCAGCAGCGTGCAATTTCTTTGTTAGTTTTGCCTTGCGAAAGTAAAACCATAATGTCTTGCTGGCGTGATGTCAGTAAGGCCGAGGCGCGGCTCTGCGGGCCATCGGGAAAGTAGCGCTCGCCATTCAGAATGCGTTGCATCGCCAAAGCCAGCAATTCTGCATCCAGCGTTTTCGGGATATAGCCCAACAAACCGGCATCGCGTGCCTTCTCTGGCAGACGTGCATCATCGGCACCCGACAGCAACACCCGCGCACTTGATGGGCACAAACGCCCCATTTCAGTCAACAAGCTCAGACCATCGCCATCGGGCAAACGCCAATCAGCCAAGATCAAAGCTGGGTTGAGGCGCGGCAATATTTGCAGCGCCTCGGCCACCGAGCCCGCGACTGCAAATTCAATCTGCGGCAATTTTTGGCAGACCGCTGCAACAAACCCTTGTCGAAACAACGGGTGATCATCAACCAGCAATGCCTGAATCTTTTGCATCATGCATGGTAGCGCCAAAACCTAAATAGACACACTGTACTTTAGGACGGTTGTGGCGAGCCGATCATCGTCATAAGCTTGCCTGCATGAATGAACTGAGATCAGTCAATGCCATGACACATGAAGGAGCAGGTGTGAAACAACAACAATGCAATACGTTTGGGCTACACATCGCATGTGCGCTGTTGCTCGCGGCAACACAAGCCAGCGCACAGCCCTATGTTGGCGCTAGCGCTGGCGCTGCCCAGCAGTCCACCCTGTGCGCAAGCGGCGCGCCGTGCAGCAATTCCAAACCGGGTTTGAAGCTGTTTGCAGGCTATCAGCTTGAGGGTCCATGGGTTGCTGAGTTGGCGTACCTGCGGCCAGCCTCGAAATTCACGGCAAGTGACAGCAATGCCACCCAAGTATGGTTTGGCAGCTACCAAGCGCAAGCCTTGGGTGCGAGCGCGGGCTACAACATGAGCATGGGCCCCCTGCAATGGCAAGTGCGCGCGGGGCTGGCCTACGTCAAAGCTGACTTTGTGAGCGCGACGGCCGGTGTACCCGATGCGCGAGATTCCACGGTGCAACCCTTGCTCGGCCTTGGCCTGCGTCACAACTTATCTTCTGGGACGACTCTGCGAGTTGATCTGGACATCACGCGCAGCAAGGCCTACACGCGTAGCGGCAACTTCAGCCTCTTGACTCTGGGCATCGAACAGCGCTTCTGAAGCTTGGCGCTTTGCTGCTCAAACCTTCCAAAGAATAGAGAACTCCATCATGAATATTTCTATGCAAAAAAATGGCAGACTGGTTCCTGCTTTGCAAAACCTTAGCCAGCTTGCATCTGTGGCATTGATCTGCCTCGTCAGCGCATGCGGGGGCGGCTCAGATGCCAATATCCCTGGGTTCGCAGGGCCGCCGCCCGTCGTGATTGTTCCTCCTCCGCCTCCTCCGCCCGGGCCGATCCTGCCCCCAGCGACGGCTAAAAATTGGTGTGGTGCAAATCAAATCCAGACCTTGAAAAATAACGATGATGCGGAAGACCCCAAGGTCGCTTTGGGTCAAAACGGCAGCGCTATCGTCGTGTGGAATCAGCAATACGATGGGTTTCTTTCGATTCGTGCACGCAGGTACAGTCAAAGCAGTTCTTGGGGCGTTGAAGATGTGATCAGCGATCTTGTGAGTGGCAACACGGCCTTTGGCCAACAGATCAGCAGCGACAGCAATGGCAACATGATGGCAATCTGGCAGCAAGGCAGTAGTGGAAATTATGATATTTGGGCGAGCCGCTATACGCCTTTGGGCGGCTGGGGCGCCCGGCAACGCATTGAAACTGGCTCAGGCGACGCAGGGGGGCCTCAGCTGAGCACAGACAGCGACGGCAATGTGATGGCAGCGTGGTCGCAACGCGACGGCGTTAATTACAGCATCTGGGCCAACCGATTCACACCTACAGGCGGCTGGGGCACGGCTCAATTGATCGAAACCGATGACGCGGGCTCGGCGTTTTCGCCTCAGCTGGTCAGCGACAGCAGCGGCAATGTGATGGCTGTTTGGCAGCAACGTAACGGTATCCGTTTAGATATCTGGGCCAACCGATTCACACCCGCAGGCGGCTGGGGAACTGCGCAACTCATCGAAACAGACAACTCTGGGAATGCACAAAATCCTCGATTGGACGTCACGGCAAGTGGGCAGGTGGTTGCCGCCTGGCTGCTCTATAACGGAACACAAACTGTGCTCAACACCAATCGATACACACCAGGCTCGGGCTGGGGCACGGCAACGCAAATTCCCACAGGTGCCGTGGAGGTGAACGATGGCGCATTCACGGTGGATTCCAATGGCCATGTCTTGGCAGTCTGGAACCAACGGGATGCGCTAGGCAGCTTGTACAGCATGTGGTCTGTGCGCTTTGATGCCAGCACGGGCTGGGGCAGCGCTCAGCTGATTGAAACCGACAGTGTGTTTGACGTGAGCTCGCCGAGAATTGCCTCTGATGGCTATGGCAACAGCGTTGTGATCTGGATTCAGCGCAATGGCTCAACTTATCAAGTCAAGACCAATCGCTACACCGCCGGGTCGGGCTGGGGCACGACGCAATCCTTGGAGACCAGCAACCGGTACACCGTGTATTCAGGGCTGACTGTGGATACGGCGGGCAACGCGATGGCCGTGTGGGCGCAAGAGGATGGCGGCGAATATAAAAGAATCTATGCCAATGCCTACGCCAGCACTTGCCCGGTTGCTGACTGATTTGGGAGAATGGGGCTGCTCGGGGAATTAATCGCCCAGAAGCGCATGATGCGCGTCAGATAAACTGATGCGCATACCATGCCAAAAATCAAACTATTGCCCGCTGCCGCTGTGCGGCACCAGCCGGGGCACGCAGTCTGCGGCGTATGTGGCCACCGAGTTGGCAGGCAGCGAATGTGCGGGCAAGGCATCGCCGGATGGCATTGTGCTCACGTCCGGCATTCTTGCCGACAAACGCAGTCGCGCCGTGCCAGAAATGGCACTGGGCAAGATTCGTATTCCGGTATTGGTGGTGCACCATGAGCAAGACGGCTGTAGCTCCTGCCTGTTTTCCGACCTGCCGCCGCTGATGGCCAAACTCAAAACCACCCCGCGTCACGAACGCATCATCTTCAAAGGCGGCCAAGCCACCGGAGATCCCTGCGAGGCTTTTGGTTATCACGGCTTCAATGGTATTGAGGCGGACGTGGTGAGCCAGATTGCGGCTTGGATGGTTAAGAAGTGATGATTGCTAAATATCAATGATCGCTACAAAGACAGCGCACTGGTGCTTCGTTGAGCTAAAAGCGTCATCAACGAGATTTGGTTTTGAATTGAGCAGGTAGCCAACAAAAATTGAAGCGGAGAGCGCAGGGTAACTGCGCGACGCTAGGCCGCAGGTGCACAAGGTAGAGCGAAACGGCAAGCAAGTGAACCCTTCGACAAGCTCAAGATGAACGCTAGATTGCTATGAATTAAATAGCACACTGTGCACGATATATAACGGGTAGAGACCTAAAACGCTTAAAAAATACCCTAAAGCGCCATCGAAGCCCGCTCACTCATCTTCGCCCGCCAACGCAGCAAATGCGGATGCTGCTCGCCCGGCTTAACCTTCACAACCCGCGCAAAATCCACTGCCACCACCGCCGTAATGTCTGCGACGCTGAACTGGTTTGCTGCGATGAAATCTCGGCCTTCGAGATGCGCGTTCAAAGAGACAAAGAATTGCTGCAAACGCGCCAAACCGCGCTCGGCCAGCTCGGGAATTTGAGCGTAGTTCACCGGGCCGGGAAGGGCGCGATTCGCCATCGCTGGGGAGCTGTTGCGCAAGGTTTCGGCGATTGCCATCAAGCCTTCAAACTCGGCGCGCCAATGCCAGCTCGCGATCTCGGCCTTGTCTTGCGGAGTGATGCCCATCAGCGGCAGCTCGGGGTAGCGTGTTTCTAGGTAGGCAGCAATTGAAGCGTTGTCAGTGAGCAGCGTGCCTTCTTCAGTGCGCAGCGCGGGCACAGTGCATTGGGGGTTGATGGCTCGGTAGGCATCGCTCAATTGCTCGCCGCTGCGCAAATCAATTTGCACCGTCTCATGCGCGATGCCTTTTTCAGCCAAGAAGATGCGGGCGCGACGAGGGCTGGGGGCGGTGGTGCAATCGTAGAGCGTGAGAGATGACGTGATCATGCGGGTTTGGCGATTTTGTCTTGCGTTTGGGTGTCAAAGTCGCTCGCATCATGGCGCTCGTGCAGTTGGCTTGATGGCTCGCCTTGCACCCGATTGACCATGCGGCCACGCTTGGCACCAGGGCGCGCCATGATTTCGTCGGCCCAGCGCAGCACATGCGTGTAAGTCTGCACCTGCAAGAATTCGCCCGCTTCATACAAATAGCCTTTGGCCAGCAAACCATACCAAGGCCAGGTGGCCATGTCGGCAATGGTGTAGTCGTCTCCAGCGAGGTAGCGGTTTTCGGCCAAGTGGCGGTCGAGCACGTCCATTTGGCGTTTGACTTCCATCGCGTAGCGGTCAATCGCGTATTGGATTTTCTCTGGCGCGTAGGCATAAAAATGTCCGAAGCCGCCGCCCAAGAAAGGCGCGCTGCCCATTTGCCACATCAGCCAAGACATGCATTGGGCGCGCTGCCGCGTTTCGGTTGGCAAGAAAGCGCCGAACTTTTCAGCAAGATAAACAAGAATCGCGCCTGATTCGAAGATACGCAGCGGCTCAGCCAAACTGTGATCCACCAACACCGGAATCTTTGAGTTCGGATTCGCGCCCACAAAGCCGCTGCCAAACTGCGCACCCTCGTTGATGCGGATCAGCCAAGCATCGTATTCCGCGCCTGTGTGGCCCGCTTGCAGCAGCTCTTCAAGCATCACCGTGACTTTCACGCCGTTGGGTGTGCCGAGTGAATACAGCTGCAAGGGATGCTTGCCGACGGGCAGCTCTTTCTCATGCGTTGGCCCTGCAATGGGGCGGTTGATATTGGCGAAGCGGCCACCGCTAGATTCAGGGGCTGCCCAGATTTTGGGAGGGGCGTAGGGTGTAGGTGTTGTCATGCGCTAAATCATGCCTGAGAAAGGGAAAGTTTGCAGAATTCAGGCCGATTTTGGCAGTTAGCCGGCATGGAATATGCGCAGAGTGCTATGCAATTGATAGCTAATGGACTTGATTTTCGTGCAGTAGCAGTGCAATGAATCCGGCTTGATCGAAGTGATGGTCGGTAGAGAGGGTTTGTGTGATGTTCGTTTGCTGCATCACAACGAAGCTAGTGCGATTGCAAAGCCTGTGTCAATGAACCAAGTTGGCTTGCTTCAATGTTTGCGCAACTGCTGCTCGTAAGTCACCGAGTAATCCGCAGGCAAATCTAAATTCATGGACAGCGCGGTTTGCAGGAAGCCTTTGGGCTGTTTTTGCGCAGGGCGCACGATGACTTCGACTTCTTCGCCCGGAATGAGGCTCATGTCTGTGATGCGAATGCCATGTTGGTCATCCACACGAATCTTTTCAGTGATCACAGTGTTCATGGCGTTCTCCATACTGTTTGGCGCTAGAGTTGCCATTGCATGTCTAGGGCAGCAACGAAGCTCATGATGCCATCGCCTTCACATACCATTGATGAAAATGCCGCATGCCGTCTTCCATGGGGCTCTGATACGGCCCGGATTCGTTGTCGCCGCGCGCTAGCAGGGCTTTGCGGCCTGCGTCCATGCGCAGGGCGATTTCGTCGTCTTCTTCGCAGGTTTCCATGTAGGCGGCTTGCTGGGCAGTGATGAAATCGGGCTCGAAGGCGGCAATTTCTTCGGGGTAGAAGAATTCAACGAGGTTGAGCGTTTTTTGCGAGCCTTGGGGATACAGCGTGCTGACTGTGAGCACGTGCGGATACCACTCGACCATGACTGTGGGATACAGCGTGAGCCAGATCGCGCCGTGGGCGGGGGGCTGGCCGTTGCGGAAGTTGAGCACGGCATCGTGCCAACGCTGATAGACCTCGCTGCCGGGTTTGCCGAGTTTGTCTGCCACGCCCACGGTTTGCACGCTCCAATTCGCGCCGTATTCCCACTGCAATTCATCGCAGGCCACAAATTGACCTAGGCCGGGGTGGAAGGGGCCGACGTGGTAGTCCTCTAAATAGACTTCGATGAAGGTTTTCCAGTTGTAGGCACATTCGTGTTGGATGGCGCGGTTGAACACGTAGCCAGAGAAATCGAGGTCTTTGGCGGCTTTCATACCTTGGAAGAGTTGGTTGAGATCTGTGCGCTGCGTGGATGCCGCATCGAATTGCAGGCCGTTCCATGATTGCAGGGCGTAGTTGTTGAGATTCAGGCACGGGTCGTGCTCGAAATGGGGTGCGCCGATCAGTGTGCCGGTGGGCTGCTGGCCTGAGGTGTCGTATGTCCAGCGGTGCAGCGGGCAGATGATGTTGGATTGCTCTTGGTGGCCACGCCCATGCAGCATCACAGCTTGGCGATGGCGACAGACATTGGAGATCAGTTCTAGGCGAGATGTGCCGTTTTTAGAGGGCGTGCGCATCAAAACGCGGCCTTCGCCTTCTTGCGGCAGAGCGTAATAGTCGCCCACATTCGGCACGGCGAGGCTGTGGCCGACGTACTTAGGTGCAGTAGAGAAGATACGCTGCTGCTCAGCCTGGTAGGTGGCTGGATCAAAATAGCTGGAAACTTGCAGAGGAGCGGTCTGCAAATGAGAGAGGTGGCGTGTGAGGCTCAGGTCGGTCATGTTTGGCAACCCAGAACAATATGAAAAAATATGGCGACCCAAACGTCGCCACTGGGCCTATTTTACCCTTCGCCAGGTAGGCTCATTCGGCATGAGCGTCTGGTGCAGTTCACACTCGCCTCATGAAAACCACCCACCCAGCGCCTAAAATCAGAGTTTCTCAGACGATCATGCCAAAAACCACAGCCCCCGCCCCAGCTTCAGACGATGAATTGAGCTACGAAGCCGCTTTGCAGCAGCTGGAGGCTCTCGTGGCGCTGATGGATTCGGGCCAGATGCCGCTTGATGAGCTGCTGGCGGGTTACCAGCGTGGCGCGGCATTACTGAAAATCTGCCGCAACAAATTAGCCGCTGTGGAGCAGCAAATCAAGCTGCTGGATGCAAACCATGCCAATTGAAAGAAAAGTGCGGGATGAGCGAATTTGATTTTGCGGCTTGGGGTCAGGCGCATTTAGACCGTGTAGAGCAATCCTTGGAACGCTGGGTGCCTGCGCAAGCACCTGCTGGCTTGGGCGAAGCCATGCGCTACGCCGTGCTCGGCGGTGGCAAGCGGCTGCGCCCTTTGCTGGCGCTGGCCGCGTGCGAAAGCCTAGGTGGTCATTCAGAAGCAGCCATGCGTGCGGCTTGCTCTGTGGAGCTGATCCATGCTTACAGCCTCGTCCATGACGACATGCCTTGCATGGACAACGATGTGCTGCGGCGCGGCAAGCCCACTGTGCACGTGAAATTTGGCCAAGCCACAGCTTTGCTCGCTGGCGATGCCTTGCAGGCCTTGGCCTTTGAATTGCTCACGCCTTTGGATGGCGCTGTGCCGCAGGCCATGCAGGCCAAGCTGTGCGCCTTGCTCGCTCGCGCCGCTGGCGAAGCGGGCATGGCCGGCGGCCAAGCGATTGATTTAGCCAGCGTGGGCAGGGCTTTGGATGAAGCTCAGCTCAAAAAAATGCACGAACTCAAGACCGGTGCGCTCTTGCAAGCCAGCGTGATGATGGGCGCGGCTTGTGGCGCTGCGACTACCATTCAGGCGCAGGCGCTGCACACCTATGGCCACGCGATTGGTCTGGCCTTCCAAGTGGTGGACGACATCTTGGACGTGACAGCCGATTCAGCCACCTTGGGCAAAACCGCTGGCAAAGATGCCCAGGCAAACAAACCCACCTATGTGTCTATTCTGGGCATGGATCGCTCGCAAGCCTATGCTCAGCAGCTCTACAGTCAAGCCATTGCCGCGCTCGATGCCAGCACGCTCGCGCACACCGCTGCACTGCGCGCGCTGGCTGACATGGTAGTGCAGCGTGCACATTGATATTTTTATGCAAAATAAGCCAATCGCCCTTATACAATAGGCGAAGTGTGCTATCAAATTTATAGTAAATAAGAGTCCTCCATGACATCTCTGAGCTTGCTCTCTTCCATCAATGCACCCGCCGATCTGCGCAAACTGCCGCGCGACGATCTCCAAACACTGGCCGATGAACTGCGCGAGCATGTCTTGCAATCTGTCTCTAAAACCGGTGGGCATTTAAGCTCTAATCTCGGCACAGTGGAGCTGACAGTGGCGCTGCATTTCGTTTTCAACACGCCGCATGATCGCCTCGTCTGGGATGTAGGCCACCAAACCTATCCGCACAAAATTTTGACGGGCCGCCGCGATCAGATGCACACTTTGCGTCAATTGAAAGGCATCAGCGGCTTTCCACGCCGCGACGAAAGTGAATACGACACCTTCGGCACCGCGCATTCCTCCACTTCAATCTCTGCCGCTTTGGGCATGGCCATCGGCGCGAAAACGCAGGGCATTGCACGCCACAGCATCGCCATCATTGGCGATGGCGCGATGAGCGCTGGCATGGCTTTTGAAGCGATGAACAATGCGGGTGTGCAGCCTCATCTGCCGCTTTTGGTGATCTTGAACGACAACGACATGAGCATTTCACCGCCCGTGGGCGCGTTGAATCGGTATTTGGCGCAGCTCATGAGTGGGCGCTTTTATGCAGCAGCGAAAAATGTGGGCAAACAGTTGCTCAAACCCATGCCGCCACTGTTTGAGCTGGCCAAACGCATCGAAGAGCAGGCCAAGGGCTTGGTGGTGCCAGCTACGCTGTTTGAAAATTTTGGCTTTAACTACATCGGCCCGATTGACGGCCACGACCTAGATTCGCTGATTTCGATGCTGGAAAACGTCAAGCAGCTCATGGAAAAAGGCGCAGGCCCACAGTTCCTTCATGTCGTCACGAAAAAAGGCCAAGGCTACAAGCTCGCCGAGGCAGACCCGATTGCCTATCATGGCCCAGGCAAATTTGATCCCGCCATTGGCCTGACCAAATCGACCGCGCCAGCCAAACCCACATTCACGCAAATCTTTGGCCAATGGCTCTGCGATATGGCAGAGCATGACAGCCGCTTGGTGGGCATCACGCCCGCCATGCGCGAAGGCTCTGGCATGGTGGAGTTTGAAAAGCGCTTTCCTGAGCGCTATCACGATGTCGGCATTGCCGAGCAGCATGCCGTCACCTTTGCCGCTGGCTTGGCCTGCGAAGGCATGAAGCCGGTGGTGGCGATTTATTCCACGTTTTTGCAGCGCGGTTATGACCAGCTCATTCACGATGTAGCCATTCAAAATTTGCCGGTTGTCTTCGCGCTAGATCGCGCTGGCCTGGTGGGCGCTGATGGTGCCACGCATGCTGGCGCGTATGACATTGCCTATTTGCGTTGCATTCCGAATATCTCGGTGGCCTGCCCGGCAGACGAATTTGAGTGCCGTGCCTTGCTCACCACCGCTTTCGAGCAAGACCATTCTGTGGCGGTGCGCTATCCGCGTGGTGCGGGCGTAGGCAAACAGCCTGCGAAAGAATTGACGGGGCTGCCTTTTGGTCAAGCTGAGATCGTGCGCAGTGGCAAAAAACTCGCTATTTTGAGCTTTGGCACGATGCTTTATCCTGCGCTGCAAGCCGCAGAAAAACTCAATGCCACGGTGGTGAACATGCGCTGGGCCAAACCCATCGACATGGATGTGCTGCGCGACGTGGCCAGCAGACACGAACAGCTGGTGACGCTGGAAGAAGGCTGCCTCCTGGGCGGCGCAGGTTCGGCTGTACTCGAAGCTTTGCAACAATTGCAGATCGTCAAACCCGTGCTGAACTTGGGATTGCCCGATGTCTTCATTGAGCATGGCGATCCGGCCAAACTGCTCAGCCTGCAAGGCTTAGACGCGACAGGTATCGAAGCAAGCATCCGCGCACGCTTTGCCTGAATTCGTTGGGTCTGACGACAATCTGACAGAAGGCTGAAGCTTTCAGTTTATAGGGTCTTTCTCAAGGGAAAACCCGCAACGCTTCGCAGAGCGTGCTCCCTACAATTCGTTTTGACTTATACAGTCCTCAAAGCAGTGCATCTTATGCACCGCAGAGAGATGTTCAACAAGACTGAAGGCACTCACTGCCCCAAGTCCACAAGGAGACTCCTTACATGGATCGTCGCGTCGCTCTTAAAAACGCCGGTATCGCCGGTGTCCTCGCTGCTGGTGTTGCACCAGCTGTTCACGCTCAGGCCGCTGTGCGCTGGCGTCTGTCTTCCAGCTTTCCTAAAGCGCTGGATACCATTTTTGGCGCTGCCAATACTTTTGCCAACGCTGTTAAAGCGATGTCTGGTGGCAAGTTTGAAATCTCCGTGCACGCCGCTGGCGAGATCACCCCACCGTTTGGTGTGGTTGATGCTGTTCAGCAAGGCTCGGTTGAGATGGCCCACACCGCCCCTTACTACTTCTTTGGCAAGAACGATGCTTTTGCTCTGGGCTGCGCCATTCCTTTCGGCCTCAACAGCCGTCAGATGACCGCTTGGATGTTAGAAGGCAACGGCATGAAGCTGATGCGTGAGTTCTACGCTGGTTACAATATCGTCAACTTCGTCGGCGGCAACACGGGTGCTCAAATGGGCGGCTGGTATCGTAAAGAGATCAAGTCTGTGGCCGACATGAAGGGCCTGAAATTCCGCGCTGGCGGCTTCGCTGGCAAAGTACTTGGTCGCTTAGGTGTCGTCCCACAAAACATTCCAGGTGGCGAGATTTACACTGCTCTGGAAAAAGGCACGATTGATGCGGCTGAGTGGGTTGGTCCTTACGATGACCAAAAACTGGGCTTCAACAAAGTCGCTCCGTTCTACTACTATCCTGGCTGGTGGGAAGGCGGTCCAGAGTTGGACTTCTACATCAACGACAAGGCTTTCAACGCTTTGTCCGCAGAGAATAAAGCCATTGTGGAAGCAGCAGCTGCCCAAGCTGCGACAGAAATGCAAGCAAAATATGATGCCAAGAACCCAAATGCGCTCAAGCAGCTCGTGGGCAGCGGCACCAAACTGCGTCCTTTCCCTAACGACGTGATGGCTGCTGCATTCAAGCAAGCCATGGCTTTGTACAGCGAACTCAATGCCAGCAACCCACAGTGGGCCAAGATCTACGCTGATTACAGCAAGTTCCGTGCGGACTCTAACTTGTGGTTCCGTTTCACGGAAGCGCGTTTTGACCAGTTCATGCAAGCGCAGAAACTGTGATTTTTGAGTTTTCTATTCAGAATGTAAAAACCGCCTTCGGGCGGTTTTTACATGAGCTAATCGTTTTCAGTAAATTTGTCGGAAGCGCTTAAGCTCATCGCGCAGGCGCTCAAACTCGCGGATCATTGCAGGATCGCTCGCATAGAAAACAGAGAATTTTCCTAGCAAGGTGCGGCAATAGAGGCGCGGAGCGATCAGCCAATCTAAGCCGGGGATACGGATCAGCTTGACGTAGGCCAGATCGCTCAGCTCGACATGTTTGTTCCATACAAAGCTTTGATCCAAACTTGTCGCACTCAGCGTGGTGATGCTGGTGTGGATACACCAAAGCGTGTACAGCATAAGCGTTAAAGCGGCTAAGTACCAATACAGAACTTGGCTGGCCATGCTGCCTTTGGCCATGCCAAACTGCCCCGCTGCCCAAAGCGAAAACAACCAGTAGGCACAGCTTGCAACAATGATCGTCGCAAGCGATTGAAAGCTGCGCGTGAAAGCTCGGCTGCGCATGGGCGACTGGCTGGGAACAAAAGGAAACGGTGCAGGGCCGAGGCGGGCTTGGGTGGGGATGTCGTTCATGGATCTGTACTTTGAACTAGAAAGATATGTTGGGCAAGGCAATGAAAAAAGCCTCTCCAGCTTTTAAGCCGGAGAGGCTTTGATTAAACGCTCGATTATTTCTTGAAAAGGTCGTCGATTTTCTTTTGCTCTTCTTCTGCAGCCTTATCGGTCGCTGCTTGATCGGCAGCTGATGGCGGTGCAAAAGGATCAGTGGTCGACGAAGGCGTTGAGGTTGAAGGTGTCAGTACCGTAGCGGGATCTTTTGATGCAGCCTCCGCTTCTGCGGGGATTTCAATCTTCACTTTGTCAATATCCACCACGATTTCTTTGTCTAAGAACATGGTGACACTTTGTGGCACGAAGATCACAATCGCTACCAGCATGAGCTGCATGATGATCCAAGGAATCGAGCCCATATAAATATCATTTGATTTCACTGGCTCCGGTATTCGTTTTTCTTTCCATAGCGTGTCCGCTATTCCCCGCAGGTAAAACAATGCAAATCCAAATGGCGGATGCATGAAGCTGGTCTGCAAATTCACGCAGAGCAACACGCCGAACCAAATTAAGTTAATCCCCAACTTTTCAGCCACTGGCGCAAGCATGGGCACGATGATGAAAGCGATCTCAAAGAAATCTAAGAAGAAGGCGAGGAAGAATACAAAAATATTCACCACAATCAAGAAGCCGATCTGTCCACCCGGTAAGCCTGAGAGCAAATGCTCCACCCACTTGTGTCCATCCACGCCTTGGAAGACTTGGCTAAACACGCGCGAGCCGATTAAAATGAAGACCACCATAGCCGTGAGCCGCATCGTGCCTACCATGGCCTCCCACATTAATGCCTTAGATAGACGGCCATACATAGCAGCCAAAATCAAGCCGCCCACCACGCCCATCGCGCCAGCCTCAGTAGGCGTAGCAATCGCTGATTTTTGAAACGGCAATCCGCCCATGGAGCCTAGTACCGTGAAGATCAAAAGTGCTGAAGGCACGATGCCACGCAAGCATTTCTTCCAAAGCGCCCAGCCATGCAAGGTGCGCGCGCTTTTGGGCACTGAAGGCAAATAATCAGGCTTGACTCGGCTGAGCATGAAGGTGTACGCCGCGAAAAACAAAATTTGCAAAATCGATGGACCCCAAGCGCCCTTGTACATATCGCCCACTGGCTTGCCCAATTGGTCAGCCAACACCACGAGTACCAAGGAAGGTGGCACAAGCTGCGTGATGGTGCCTGACGCTGCCAACACACCGGTGGCATAACGCATGTTGTAACCGTAGCGCATCATCACAGGCAGCGAGATCAGTGCCATCGCAATGACTTGGCCGGCCACTGTGCCGGTGATTGCGCCCAGAATGAAGCCCACAATAATCACCGAATAGCCCAAGCCGCCGCGCACAGGGCCAAAGAGCTGACCCATGGAATCGAGCATGTCTTCGGCCAAACCGCATTTCTCAAGAATCGTGCCCATGAAGGTAAAAAACGGAATCGCGAGCAGCAAATCGTTGGAGAGAATCGAGAACATCGCCAATGGCAGATTGCTCATGTAAGCGGTGGGAAACCAGCCCATGTGAATCGCGAAGAAGCCGCATCCGAGGCCCAGTGCAGCCAACGAAAAGGCCACGGGAAAGCCAATTAGCATGATGATCACCAAACCGGCAAACATGATGGGGGGAAAGTGTTCAACTAACATTTGTTGCTCAATTCAAAAGAGAAGGCGAAATTTAAGTTTTTTATGAAGCGATGCGCATCACTGAATCGGTTTCTCGTAATGCACATCCATTTTGTAGATGCCTTTCAAATATGCAAATCGCTTGATGAGCTCAGAGATACCTTGCATAAACAACAGCCCAAAGCCCACAGGAAGCGTCAGAAGTGCGGGCCAGCGGATCAGACCACCCGCGTTTTGACTCATCTCACCAGACACAAAAGCTTGATAAAAATAAGGAACGCACATGTAAAACAGCATGCCGATCACGGGGAACAAGAAGAAGATCAAGCCAAAAATATCCACGTAAACGCGGCCATGGCCCTTGAGCTTTGCGTAGATTAAATCCACACGCACATGCTCATTGAGCTTGAGCACGTAAGGCGCGCCGAGCATCACGATGACGGCAAACAAATACCACTGAATCTCCAACCAACCGTTGGAGCTCATATCAAATCCGTAACGAATGAATGCGTTGCCAGCGCAAATCATGGCGGAGATGAATACCGCCCATGCAGCCAGCTTGCTCAGCTGTTCGTTAAGCCAATCAACGCCAAATGCGAATTTAAGTAATGCAGCCATTTGCGACTCCGTCTTTGTAAGTTATTTGTATTGTCGCTGCTAGCGTGTGCGCCCTCTGGCAAAAGCCTGACGCGCTTGCATCGGGTATTCCCTAGCTTAACGTTACTTTGGCAAGCGGCGCAAATTTTTTAGGCTGCCGAGGAATGAGTTTTGCAATATTCCTATTTTGTTGACCTCAACGATAATGAAAAACAGTACCTGCACCTTAAAACATAGCCGCCTAACGTGAGCAGCCAAGCCACACCCGTTCACCTGTCGATGGATTCGCCAGCGATTCGGTGCGCGGGCGCAGACCTGCTGTCTTTGGCGCTCATTGATGCCCGCAACCACACGCTGCACCTGATGGCCGAATTTGAGCGACTTGTACCGGATATGCGCTTTGGCAAAGATTTGTCGGTGCCGCGTATGGGTGAAGTGTTGCCGCCGCTTTGGTTGCTGGGGCACGCGGGCTGGTTTCAAGAATACTGGGTGGGGCGAAATACGCAGCGCCATCTGGGCTTGCAATGCCCGCAGCAGCCTGCCTTGCTCGCTTCGATAGAGCCGCGTGCAGACAGTTGCTTTGATCCGCGCATTTCCAGCCGCTCTGATCGCTGGACGCAAGCCTATCCCGATCTCTTATCGATCAAAACCTATTTGCTAGAGACGCTAGAGACCACGCTGGAGCTCTTAGACAAAGCCGCGCCCACAGACGATGGTTTGTATTTCTTTCGCTTGGCGCTGGCGCGTGAAGATCAAATGTCCGAGCAGTTCATCGTGATGGCGCAGATTTTGGGGCTTAAGCTCAGAGCGCCGCCGATGCATGCGCTGGTCTCGCGCCAGCCCATCAGCGTGCCCGCCACGCGCTGGCAGCTGGGCGCGAAGAGTGGTGGTTTTTCCTTTGACAATGAGCTGCCATTGCATGAAGTGAGCGTGCCGGAATTTGAAATTGACGCGCAGCTGGTGAGCTGGGCGCAGTTTGTGGAGTTTGTCGACGATGGCGGCTATGACGATGCCAGCCATTGGAGCCCGCAGGGGCGTGACTGGCTGGCGCATGAGCAGGCAGGCCAACAAGGCAGGCGCGCACCGCGCTTTGTGGAGCAGATTGGCGTGGCCAGTGGCGCGGTGATGCAGATGCGCTTTGGCCAGCTTCAGCGCATGGCGGCAAGCAGCAGCGCGATGCATTTGACTTGGTATGAAGCACAGGCCTACGCCAACTGGGCCGGGCGGCGCTTGACCACGGAGGTGGAATGGGAAATCGCAGCAACGCAGTTGCGCGGCCAAGGGTTTCGTTGGGGCGATGTCTGGGAATGGACGCTCAACACCTTCCGCCCCTATCCCGGCTTCATCTCATCGCCTTGGCATCAAGGCAGCACGGTGCATTTCGACCACTGCAAAGCCCTGCGGGGCGCTAGCTGGGCCACACGCGAGCGCATGAAAGCGCCCACATTTCGCGGCTTTGCGCGGCCTGAGCGCGATGGCGGGTTTGTCGGATTTCGCACTTGTGCTCTTTGATTTTTTAGACGTTTTGGAGTGAACCTGTGCCGTAAGTGTGGACACCAAAGAAATCTATGCTGGGTGATCGCGCAGCGCGATTGATCCTATCTGAGTTGTTTGAACACGCACGGTCCGCGATAGCGGTATTGCAAACCATTGGGTTGGCTAGCTAGGGCATGAGTCAAATCGAGCTGCACCTTGAAACGTCGCAATGTATCTCGCCGGTTGCCGCTCATAGAAGCTGAGGTAAAGCAAATGCTCGCTTAGGCAGCCCTTGCACGCCAAAATACCAAAATACGGTTGACCATCGTCATGCGATTCGATGATGGGGTGACCACGCCAATCTCCGTGTCGGCAGTCGAAAAATTGGAGTATTTGATTCTGTTCACTATTTAGTAAGCCACGAAACCAAGTATCGGCTCGACAAATGAACTCCAGAACATTCACTGCAATTTTCAAGCTGCAGGAGTCGCATGCAAACTCAAACGCTGCAAGCTCTTCATGCATGCCATCGAAGAACGGAATACGACCGCGTTCAGGCTGAAGAAATGGTGAGTGGATTTGCATGGAGAGTATCTCGAAACAGACGTGCAGACCCACCACTACTCAAGATCGACCAAAAGCCTCGCTGACTCTGGCTCACCTTTTAAATGTATGACATCCATCACTTGACCCAGAGAGTATTTTCTAAAACTGTCCCCTGATACACCGATCACCACTCTCGCATACCCTTCGCGATGCTGGTTTTGCATGCGCTTTTTAGAAGCCGCCACCAACGCGTCCATCTTTTCGTCGAAACTTTGTGGCTTGGGCTTGCTAGGATCAGGCGCAGATGTATCGACAAACAAACTCAGGTTCATCTCATAGTTGCTTTTCGTACCGCGCCTGTTGCTGGAGGTTTGCTCAGCTTTGGAGAGCACGGCACCTTTGACTCTGACACCGTTTTTCAAAAGAAAGGCGTTGTCCATTTTTACTTTGATGAACAGCGCAGCAACGATAACGAAAACCACGCCACAAAATATGTACAGGCTCAGTTTAATTTTTTTGGCGAGTGTTTGATTCATATGAGTTTTCCTAATACGTAAAGATCAAATTCATACTTGGTTCTAGCTTCTATTTCGCGTGCTCACAGGGCAGCTCCCCACCCCCGTATCGCGCATCAAAAGCACTTGCGTTTTGAAATGCACCGCCGATGTATTGCTCTTCAACAATGATGCCAAATCGCACATAGCACTTGCTATCGTTTCCTTTGTATGCAACCGCTGCTTGCCTTTTTCGACCCATCACAATACCGGTGACCTGATTGCGAATAATTCCCCAGTCTTTCTGCTTGAGAATCGCTTTGTAGCCCTTGCCTTTCATTTCCTCACTCAAATACTTGTTGAATGAATCAACAAACAAACGCTCTGTCGCAGGGTCCAAGGTTTCTGGTGCAGGTAATCTTCTGTTTTGAATTTCAGCCAAGTTATTTTTCTGAATAGTCTTTTGCAAATCTTCCACGCTGCCATATTTGGCAATCTCAGTCGTTGCTGCTTGGTACATTGCTTCATAGCCAGCTTCGCTTGGAAAGAGCTTACGAGCGGCATCCCATTTCGCCTGTCCAAGTTGCATTTTGTAGAAAAAACTTTTGACGCGCTCTGCGCTGGCATCGCCCAGCATTTCATTTTCATCTTGTGAGGGTTTGTCGCTCACAATAGCGCCTTTGTTGTTGGTAGAACCCGTGACGCGACTGTCCAACACAGCGAATGTCATCCGAAGTTGTTGATTTGATCGATCACGCGCACCGAAATTCATAGCGAGTACTTCTGCCGCTTTGGCGTTGTACTCATTCAATAACACCTGCAACCTTGCAG
This sequence comes from Variovorax sp., assembly GCA_031375105.1. Classification (GTDB taxonomy): domain Bacteria; phylum Pseudomonadota; class Gammaproteobacteria; order Burkholderiales; family Burkholderiaceae_C; genus JANMDU01. The sequence goes on along the minus strand of JANMHJ010000033.1, from coordinate 27,110 downwards.
AATCTGGGCTTCCTGTCGTTAAACTTTGATTAAACAAATATTCCAAAATCTTGTTTGCGGTTAGCCTAGCTGTGATGGCATCATGGCCGCTTTGTGCGGTCGCTGCAATTTCTTGTTTTTTCGCCGTTTGGGTTGCGTTCGTCGTATCCACTTGGGCTTGCGCACCGGTGATTTCAGCATCCATTGCTTTGGTATTAAAGCCGGGATCTTTTTGTTTGATGCCAACCACGGCTCTTTCCATATTACTCAAAGTGGAGGCAGTACCCTTGCCGCTTTTAAATATCGCAGCTTGGCGCCAAAAAGATCGGACCTCCATTTTTGCTGGGCCAGCATAATTTTCGTCTTGCGCAAACGAATGCGTCATACCCACCATACTGGCTGCGCTGATGAAGAATAACGTTGTGAAGAGATTTTTCATTTTATTTTTCCTCTTTTAAGAAGAAGCACCTAAGAGCAAAACTATTTTCATGATTCTGACCTTTTAAAGCTGAGAGTTCATTAAAGAACTTCTGATTGAAGGAAGGTCTCTTCTTAAATTCAAATGAAACATGAACAGATAAGGGGCATTTTTAAGATGCCCCTTATCTATCGGCATTTACCTGGCCATAATGCGGTTCATTGCTGAATTTCCGATGGATTGAGAGGTTGCTGTGTTGCCACTAACGACCACCGCGCCGCCACCCACGGATCCGCCAAACACACCGATCTGCGAGTTGCTGATCGCAGTGCTGATCGAGGCTAAGTTGATCTGCACATTGTTAATACCAGCAGTCGCTTGGTTCAAGCTGCCTGTTAATGCACTCATGCCTAAGGCGTTGTTGCTCGAATTGCCATAGCCATAGGCCAAAAGTTGATTGCCCTGTACGGAAGCCGTGGTATTGCCCATAGCGCCCAAACCACCTGTGTTGATACCCACGGTCATCCCAGTGATGTTGCCACTCATGCTTGCAGCATTGCTTTGAAAGTTGAGCACGGCAAAGGTGGTGTCTGTAGTGGAGGCCCCCGTTAAGCCGGTCAATGCGCTGTTGTTCAGGCTATAGCCCGTGATGGAGCTGCCCGAGATAGCGTTCAACGCGTTGATGGCCGTGTTACCGCCAGCTTGTGCGGTGACTTTGTTACCTGCAACGGTTGCAGCCGTGTCGTTCAAAGCTGTAACTGCTATTTGTGGAGACACACCAATATTGCCGATATTCACATTGGCCGACACGGCGCCCGCTGAAGCTGTTTGCAAGTTGTTAATCACGCCTGAAGCGGTTAAGGCTGCAGTTGCATCGAGATTAAGCACGTTGCTGGTGTTGTTGACGTTGGCTTTGGCAACCACGCTGTTCTCATTCACCGTCACGCTGCCAGCCGAAATGCCTACTGCGAGTGCGCTGCCAGTTGTGGCACCAATCACACCGGGGTTGGCAGTTGCCGTGATGTTGCCAGCGCCGCCCTGTTGATTCAGTACCGAGAAGTCACTTGCTGCGCGAATTTGTGCGCTGGCCACCACATACGATGCATCATTGGTGGCAAGGCCACTGCCGCTCAGAGTTGTGCCCAATACGCTTTGCGTATTGAAAGCCTCATTCTGGCCAGCCGACACCAAAACAGCATTATTAGAGATCGACAAAGGCGTGCTGTCGGTGGACAATGCGGTCACGAAAAACGTGCCATTCGTCGGTCTGGTCTGAAGACCTAAAATATTGCCATTGGTGTTTTGCACCGATGCTAAAGCACCATTCAGACCCGACACATTGGTGCCCGAGAGCAGCAAATTATTGCTGGCACTGGTGGCTTGCGCTATGGCGTTAATCGCGTTGCTTGTCAAAGTCAGAGAACCAATCGTCACCAAGCCGGTATCTAGGCTGATGTGGTCAGCAGCAAAAGCGCGCGCGCTCACGTTACCGTTTTGATTTTGGATGTTTGCAACCCCGTAATCAGCATTCACAGTGGTTACATCAACCACGACACCGCTCGTTGCTCCCGCTCCCACCACAGTGGCATTGCCTGAAAGATTAGCTCCGCCTGCGGTCAGGCTATTCGATGCTGAACTGCCCACTGCCAACGCCTGCGATGTGTTGCCAGTCAGAGACAAATTTCCGTTCAGGATGACTGTGCCAGAACTACGGATACGAACCACGCTCTCTACTACACCAGTCACGACATTGCTGCTGCTTTGCTGATTAAGAATACCAGCGCCACTGTCCAGATTGCTGGTGTTTGTGAACGCGATGCGGTTGCTCGCATTGTTGTTACGCGCTTGGGCGTTGATGCTGTTGCCTTGTACTGTCAGAGTGGAATTTATGATGGCTGGAGATAACAACACTCCCACACTATCAATGCCTACGACAGATGCTTGTACAGCGGCGCTACGGCTCGCGCCGCTATCACTCTGGCGGTTCACCAAAGCAAATTCGTTGTTCACACTGGTTGCACCTGAGCTGGAGTTACCGGTGATTGCGCCTGAAGCAAGCGGCGTTGTGCTGAAGCCGCCAGCAGCCACCGTGATCGCATTGGCAGCGCTGTTGCCTGTCGCTGCACCAGATATCGCATTGCTACCCACGGTCACACTTGCCGTGTTCAAAGACTGCTGGAACTGCACGCCAATCAGAGGTGCGGTGCCTGCGCTGCCTACAATGACGGCATCAGCTGCGGACAATGCATTGTTTTGCAGGTTACTGATACCACCAATCTGAGTGGCGCCGCCTGTGACGGTGGTTAAGTTAGCCGCAACTATGTTGACGTTGTTGGCAACTTGGTTGCCCATAGAGGTTGCAGAGCCACTGTTGCCCGTGACGGTAACAGAGCTGTCTGACACGCCTGCGAGGCCTACCGCCGTCCGGCCTACATTTGCCACAGCAAATGAAGCATCGGTTATGTTGCTCACGGTTGAGTTACCGGTATTTTGCTGGTTACTTGCGATACCAAACGCTGCTTGGTTTCTGGCGACTCCGGTATCCAGTGTGGTGGCTGAAAACGCGCCGCGCCCCGCTGTCAAATTGCTGAAATCAGCGCTCACGCTGTTTGTGCCTTGGTTAACTATGCCCGAGGCAATGATGGCGTTGCTGCTCAGCGTCACAGCGGAGCCCCCTGTCACGGCACCTGAGTTAATTGCGGCACCCGAGTTGGTGACGGTGGCAACCAAAGGGTTTTGATTAATTTGTACGTTGCCCACACCCGCTTGGGCTAGACCTGTCGTGCCAGACAAGGCCACTGCCGTGCTGCCGCTGCTGCCCACCGCTTTTGCCTGAATGGTGTTGCCGCTGACTGTTGCGTCTGTGTTGTCAATCCCAATTCTGTCAGTGGGAATGCCTTGATCTGCAAAATTGGCAGCGACAGTCGCACCCGTCACGGTGGCCGTGATGGCACTTGCGCCACCGTAGTTGCCCTGAATATTGGCTGCGCTGGAGCCTGCTCCCACGTTTGTAGCGCCCTGACCTGAACCTGAGGCGGTGTCCGCTGTAATGAGCACAGGGATTGCGCGGCGAGAAGACAGATTAGTACCATTCAAAACCAGATTTGTGGCTGCTAAGTTGCCCTGCGCCGTGGCACCCAAGGTGTTGCTATTCAGGGTGACTGTGCCCGTCACATCCGTTGGAGCGATGCCAATTCCGACACCCACAGTAACTGCTGCACCGGTATTGGTGGCACTGATAGGGGTGGTGAAGTTACCCTGTGCATTGGCCGCAGCTGCGGTAGACGAAATACTGGTGCCATCAGCAGTTATCAAGTTGCCTGCCAAGTTACCTGTCGCCGCAGAGGCCACAGTGTTGCTGCTTGCGTTAATCGAACCGCCCGTAATCAGGTGATCGCCCTGCACGCTGACCACACCATCTGTGATAGCCGATGTCATGGACGTGGCCAAGTTGCGCTGACCACTGAACAATGCCAATCCGCCATTGACGGTTTGAGTGCTCACGGTATCCACTGACATCACATTGCTTGGTGCGCCATTTCCAGACACGTTCACACCTTGCGCAAAAGCGATGACGTTGCTTGCCAGCACTTGGCCGCTGCTCCCCAAGGCACCTGCGCTGTTGCCGCCAGTGGAGGCGTTGATTGCGTTGCCAGAAATATCTAACGCAGCGCTCAGTTGGGTGTTGAGTATCCCATCTCGGTAGTCTGCTTTGACGCTGGAACCCGTGATGGTCGCGTTGCCGGATGTGGCGTTGACATTGGCCTGCACGTTGCTAACGACGGCGCTGCCTGTGAAGGCAGCAGAGCCTGCCTGGGCATTGATCACGTTGCTCGAACTGTTGGCCTGATAGGCAGCCCCGATGGTGTTGTCGTTGATAGACAAGTTGGCATTGGCTGCACCGAACGGTGTCTGGCTGAGGTCTAGGAGGACGGTCGCCGCCGACGTTGTAGCACCTGACGCACCTGTATTCGAGTTGGCTTGGTAAGTGCCTAAGTTAATGCTACCTGTTGTGTTGTTGGTGGATGCGCCAGTGCCTTGGTTAAAACTGCCCGATGAAGTTCCTGCTGCGGAAGATGTGTAGGAGGGCAAGATACCGGATGCCGATTGGTTTGAGGTATTTTGGTTAGCGCTGGTCGACAAGCTGTTGTTGCTCAGCACCATGACCGCACCCGGCAGATTGGTATTGTTGATACCCACATTGGCGGTGGTAACGCTGGCTGTGGTGGCTGCGTCAGCGCGTATCTGGGCGACTTGCATGCTGATGCCATCACTGGCGCCCACACCCAAATTGGTGATCAAAGTTAAGCTGCCTACGGAAGAATTGGTGTTGGCTGTCGCTGTGCCAAGTACGACGTTGTTTTGTACGGTCACGGGTGTGGGCAGCTCGCCTCCTGTGCCTGTAGCGACCTGTCCGAAAGAAACAGTCGAAACGCTAGGGTTCAAGATACCTGTGTTGGTCTGCACGATGGTGAAAAACTGCGCGTAGTCAGTCACGTTGAACAGATTGGGCGCGCCGGGAAACGTAAAGGCCACCGACTGTGCCATGGCATTCGTGCCCACCATCCCACTGAGAGCCAGCACACAGGCTGAGGCCAAGGCAGAAGGACGGAAAGATTTAGCTTGTGCAGATTTAACTTGCATCGATTTGAGAATGGTTTTCATGAGAAGCTCCTACTTAGGTAATGGAAATGACAATAAAAAAAGGTGACTATTCGAGAGAGAAATTGAATCAAGCAGAGGATCGGTATCGCCGCTTGGGCGCAACATTGGTGTGAGTCTTCGGTGTTTTGCAATAAGCCATGGTGTCTCCTGGGCTATTTGCCCACGACCAAGGTGGCTACCAGCTGGTAGCCAGCCCCTAGGCGGGTGATGCTGGTATCGGTCGGCTCGGGCATCCAAGTCACGCCGATGCGAGATGCCGCAATGCCTTTGGCTGCAAGTGCATCCATAGTCACCTTGACTCTCTGATTCGTCAGCTCGCGACGTTGCAAAGGTGGCCACAACTCTGTGTCTCGGGCCACCAACTGAAAGGTGACCGGAGGACCTTGTGCCACGTCATTCACAATTTTCTCAACCGCTGACATCGCAGCCCCGGAGATCGCACTGCTGCCAAATTCAAACACCAGTTGCTGCACTGCGTTGGCGCTGGCTTGACCTGAATTTTGTGGGACAAGGGCGCTTTGGGTTACATCGCCGACCACCAATGGTGTCGCCACCGAGGTCACTGCGCCATTGCCATTGGGTTTGGCGACAGGTGCGACCACGACAGCACCCGGTGCGCTGGCCACCGCAACCGGGTTCAAACATTCATTCGGATCCACCTCAGCAATGGCCGCTAGCAGCTCAATCACCCCTTGCTCAATGGTCGTGCGCACACCCATTTGCAAAGGCTCTTGGTTTTTGTTGCCCACATTGATGTCTACCAAGTCGCTGCCAAAGAAGCGGTACACGCCCGCTCCTACTTCTTGGCCAATGATTTGTTTTTGCAAGCTGACGGTTTTGGCGACCAACAGGCTGCGGGTGTCCACGATGCGCAGGTCTACGCCAATGTTCATGGTGTAGGTGCGCCGCTTGATGCCTGCACTATTGACCGCTACTTCAAAGCCACTGGAGGCGATGTTGTAATTCAGCTCGGTAATGCCGCCCACAATGTAGTAGTTGGATTTGATGATGCTGCCGCCAAAGTAGGGTATCCACGGCACCGCGGGTTTGCCCGCCTCGACCGTGTGCGTACGCCCGTCGCCAAGTTGGCGTTTTTCGGTGTAGGCCAGCTCTAGTTCAGCAATGCGAGTGTCAAAACGCTCTTGGATCAAAACCGTGCCGCCCAGCTTGCCCAGCGCCGAATACACCATCAGCGCGCCACCTTGGGTGATTGTGCTGCCTTCGGTGGAGCTGTAGCGCCCGGTGTAGTCTTTGACATCGCCTACGGCGACACCGATCAGGGGCTTGTTTTTTTGTTTGATGCCATTCGTCATGCAGGCAAACGCGGCTTCGTTAGGCGTGTGGTTACGCCGTGGGGCTGAGCCCATCACAACGGGCTCTTCATCAGGTGCGTGTTGTTTGCTGGGCAGGCTGGAGCAGCCGGTCAGCACCAATACAGCGCTAGCCAGAGCGAGCCGTTGGACGCCGGGTTTGCCAAAATGAGCATTCATCATGTTGACTTAGTTGGCGTTGATCAACGGGCCGTTGCAGGCAGTGCTGCCAGTGATGCTGGCCTGTTGCTGGCCTAGGTTGCTTTGGGTGGAGTTGAGCACCTGGCTACTGGTGCCGCCCCCTGCACTGACTGCGCCATTGGAGGAACTGGTTGTAGAGCCTGTTACTGTTGCGCTGAGTGCGCCGCTGTTACTTTGGGAATTGTTGATACTGTCGGAGACGCTAGTGAGTAGATCAATACCCAAGCCGCTGCGTGTGCCGCTGTTGGTGGCGGCATTGGCAGCAGAGCCTGCGTTGGTGGTCCCCGCGCTGTTCAGGGTGGGCGAGGAGGTGGTGGCTGCCAAGCCATTGCTGCCGCTGTTGCCTGCTGAGGAGGCGTTGACAGAGCAGTTGAACTGTTTGTCTACCGTGGTGTTGTTTGTTGTGTTATTCACAACTTTATAGGAGTCGTAATAGCCACCTTTCTTGCGCTCAATCAGGTCTGCGATCGTGCCTTTGTTGACCTTGTCTAGGCTGGTTTGAAACTGCCAAGAAGCGTTTTCACCAGAGCCGTTGGCTGACGCGGGGGAGGGCGCTGCGGCTAGCGCAGCACATAGCCACACCGCACCGCTTTGCAGCACACACACCATTTTTTTTGAAACTGTCATCGTTTTCTTTCAATCAAAATACCTGAGCATGAACTGCTTAAGCGAGGCGCTGCGATAGATTCAATCTGTGTGCGTTGTGCCATGGCAAACTTTTCTTTCTGCTTGAAGGCTTTGGAGCCTGCTCTTGGTCAAGTCACGCGCGAGTAAACACACAGCCTGAGGCTCACCTGCCACCACCAACTGGCAGGTGCCTTACTTCAATAATCTTCGAATACCCCGGTTCTAACGGGGCTGGAATCTATACAAACAATTGCGCACTAGCGTTCATGAAAAGGTGCATGTCTAGTATCTTGTTGCGGTTCACGTATTGCTATTGGCGTTGCAAATATAGAAAGTCTGATCAACTTCTGTGTTTGTTTGTAAAGTGCCGTTGTTGTTGTCATCGATGCCAACTTGAATTTTGACCCCGCCTGCTGGACAATTGATGCTGTTGGGTTCTGTGGTTAAAAGGATCAAGCTCTTTAAGCCGTTCGTGCCATTCGTACCAGCTGGACCTTGTGTACCAATCCCGTTCGTACCGTTTTCGCCAGGAGCACCCGCAGCGCCTGTTGCACCTGTTGCACCTGTTGCACCTGTTGCGCCTACTGCACCCGTTGCACCGGTCGCGCCCACTGCACCCGTTGCACCCGTTGCACCCGTTGCACCGGTCGCGCCTACTGCGCCTGTAGCGCCGGTAGCGCCTTGAGCACCTGTTTCACCCGTAACACCTTGAGCACCAGTGGCACCTGCTGCACCTGTAGCACCTTGAGCACCAGTAGCACCAGTAGCACCAGTAGCACCAGTAGCACCATTGCAAACATAGGCCGTCGAGGTGACTTCCGTGTTTTCAAGCATTGCATTTCCATTGGCATCTGCACCTGCTTCGATTTTGCTGCCGCCTGCGGCGCAGTTTGTACCTGCTGCCTCAAGGGTGGTGCGAATGGCGACACTGCGACCTGCTGCCCCATCGGTGCCGTCGCCGCCGCCGCCACACGCGCTCATGAGCAACGCTGCAGTCAAGCTTGCTGCGATGCAAGCCACGTGTTTGGTTTGATGTGAATGAAATAAATAGGTGTTCATAGCTCGCCTTGAAAGGTTGGTTAATACATGTGAATTCGAAGAACTCAACTCACAGCCGCATACTAATTTGGCGTTACTTGAATTTACGTTTTTCATCAATCACATAAATTCAGTTTATGGGAAAAAATCACACAAAATGAATTTACTTGACGGTGTCAGTCTAAAAACGTGAATTTATTCACGCCTTGATTTTTTTGAAAAATGCAGATTTACAGGCCATTGCGCCGCTTAAAGCGGGTTCAATTGGCATGCAGGGATATCAGGCACGCGCAGAGCTTGCGCGCATTGAGCGGCTCGGCGAGCTGCCGAAGCGGTAGGTGGATTCAGCGGCAAAAACTTGCCGGGCGACCACTTCTAGTTGATTTCTAGGCGCGTGGCGATCACAAACGTGCCCTTCTTCAGGCCAGAGATTTTCACCCGGGCACCAACGATCAGCAGGGTCGCTTGTGGCTCCGTGGCAATTGCAGATGCATCAAAACGCTGGCCACGCACGGTGAAGTTAGAGATGCCGATCAACGACTCGACCGCGCCCTCCACCTCGACTTCTCTTTGCTGCTGCTCCGAGATGATCTTCACTTGGCTGGCCACCAGCACGCCGCTGCTCCACACGCCTTGCACTTGCAGGCGCATGCCTTCGGTGATGCTGGCGCCTGAGGGCAATACATTGGCATTGCTGATATCCACCACGCTCGCGCCCAAGGTGAACCGCGTCACTGGGTTGGGAGCTAAAGTACTTGTGCTCAAAATGCTCGATACGATGCCTTGCAGCTCGGTGTAGCCCGCGCTGGGCTTGGTGCTTCCGGCTTCGGCTAAAAGGGTGGTTTGAATGGCGGTCAGCGTGACTTCTGTGGTGCCGCCCAATGTGCCCATCACTCGGATCAGCTGGCCTTCGGTCAAGCTATCGGGTGCATTGGCCAGCGTCATGCCGTTGAGGTTCCATTTGCCGGCGCGCAAGCTGACTTTGCCTGTGGTGATTGTGTTTTGTGGTGCTTTCAACACCTCAAGTCGCGAAACACTCCACTGCGTGAAGTCTGCGCGGCTAGGCTGCCCCCAAACTTTAATCACTTCGTCAGATTTGAGGCTAACCAAGGATTCGGCACCTTCAAACACGGTACCAGCATCCACCACCAAGGTCAGGCCGGCCACAGTCACGGTATTGGGCAGCTGCACACCTTTGATACTGCCCTGCGCCACCGACCAAATCTCGATGCTAGTGGCCGTGCCCGCAGGGCTCGTTGTCGGAGAGCTGCTTGTGGTAGTGCTGGATTGAAAGCGGAGCACTTTCGCAGTCATGCCCAAGCGCAATGCTCCGCTGCTAGTTACATCCCCGTCGCTTCGCACTTGCGCTGCCCCATCATCAAAGCGAATGCCATTGACCACGACGCTGCCAAAACCCGAAATAGGTCCTGAGGCTGTGATACCCGTGCCGCCTGTGCCAGGGAGCGAAGCCGAGGTCGTATCTCCACCACCACCACAGCTAATCAGTGCAGGCAGCACAATTAAACAAGCGGCATGACGAACGCAAGTGAAAATTTGCAGAAAGTCAAATTTGACTGAAAAGCTCATGGCTTGACCTTGGGTTTAGGTTTGGGTTCGGGTTTCTTAAGTGAAGCTTTGTTATTGGCTTCAGCAGGCATCTGCGCGGAATGAAAATACACCCCAAAGCGGACACGGTGTTGTGCATTTGGTTTTTTTCGGCTGCGAAGCTCTGCAGCAGTGGCTTTTTGCAAGAACTGCTGGAGTATCCGCGTCCACAGCAGACGCGCTGTTTGTTCTAGCTCCGTGGCATCTTCAGCAGACAAGGCTTGCGAAAAAGCACTTTGCTCTAGCATGGCCGAGCCCTTGCGATCCGGCTGTAAATTGTGGACAGCGGTGGCCAAATGGTCGCTGACGTTAGCAGCTAAAAAATGAAAATTCTCGCTCAACCCATCCTGCGGTACAAAGGCATCGCTTTGTAATTGGACATGGGTGTCACTGGCGTTGAGTACGATGCCAAGTCGCAATAACTCGTCCAGCACAGCGCGGGCACCCACATCACGGCTCACTTCGGCCACTAAGCTGCTGAAATCAGGTTCGCCCGAAGTGGCGTAGCGCGGGGTACGTGCCAATACACGCGCGGTGTTGCGGCTGTTCAGGTAGGCCGGTTCACTGATCCAGCGTGCAACCACTTGAGCGCCGATGGACATCAAAGGCGCATAACTCTCTAGTACCGTTTGGGGCGCGGGGGTTTCGCGCAAGCGGCGCACATCTTTGCGGTGTACACCCGTGAGAATGGCAATGCGGCTGTCGGTCATTTCACGATCAGACTCTTGCTGATTCAGCGCCGCCTCCACCATCGCTTTTTTCAGCATTTCAGTGATACTGCCTAATTGCAAGCTATGCCCAATCATGAGCTGAGCCAATGGCTGCAAAAGTTGCTCCACCGCTGTGGCGGCATGCCCCGTGCCAAAGGCATCAACTGCCATGGCTTTACCGCGCAATTCCGCTTTGGCTTTGCGTTGAGGGGAGGATGCAGAGGCGGTAGGCACAATCAAATTGTTGATGGAGTGATTGGAGGTATTGTATTTTGTATGTTGCATCTGCGCGATGCTGCTTGCCCGACGACACGTTGCAGGCGCATAAAACTACAGCGTGGCGGTCAACATCGGTACTATCAATTCAATAGCACTCTACATACGTTCTATAACGGGAAGAGGCCGATTTGGCGTAAAAAATGGGGCGCAAAGCCCCATTTGAAATAGCGAGAAAGCAGCCTTTAATACAGATCGAGCACCGCGCCTGTGGACGCGCTAGACGCATTGAATGCAAACTTCGCCTGCACACCGCGTGTGTAGCGTGGCTCGGGTTGTTTCCATGCGGCGCGGCGTTTGGCGATCTCGGCATCATCGACGTTGAGTTGCAAGATCAGTTGCTTGGAATCAATCGTCACGCTGTCGCCATCTTGCACCAAGGCAATCGTGCCGCCGGCGTAAGCTTCGGGGGCGCAGTGGCCGACCACCATGCCCCAGGTGCCGCCGGAAAAGCGCCCATCGGTGATGAGGCCAACGGTTTCGCCCAAGCCTGCGCCGATGAGCGCACCGGTGGGTGCGAGCATTTCTGGCATACCCGGACCGCCTTTGGGGCCGAGGTAACGCAGGATCATCACGTCACCATGGGTGATCTTGCCAGCGAGGATGGCTTTGAGGGCGGATTGCTCATCGTCAAAACATTTTGCCGGGCCCGTCATCACAGGGTTTTTCAAACCAGTGATTTTGGCCACTGCGCCTTCGGGAGAAAGATTGCCTTTGAGAATGGCCAGATGGCCTTCTTTGTACATCGCGTTATCTATGGTGCGAATGCAATCTTGATCCGCGCGAGGCTGATCAGGCACGTCTTTGAGCACTTCTGCAATGGTTTGGCCAGTGATCGTGATGCAGTCGCCATGCAGCAAACCTGCGTTGAGCAAAATCTTCATCACTTGCGGAATGCCGCCGGCTTTATGCAGGTCAACTGCGAGGTATTTGCCGGAAGGCTTTAAGTCGCAGATCACGGGCACTTTTTTGCGCATGCGCTCGAAATCGTCAATCGTCCACTCCACGCCTGCGGTGTGAGCGATGGCGAGGAAGTGAAGCACGGCATTGGTCGAGCCGCCGGTGGCCATGATCACAGCCACGGCGTTTTCAATCGCTTTTTTGGTGACGATATCGCGCGGCTTGATGTCTTTCTTGATCGCCTCGATCAGCACTTTGGCCGATTCTTTAGCAGAGTTTTGCTTCTCGTCATGCGGGTTGGCCATGGTGGAGGAATAGGGCAGGGAGATGCCCAGCGCCTCGAAGCTGGAAGACATCGTGTTCGCCGTGTACATGCCGCCGCAGGAACCCGTGCCGGGGATGGCGCGCATCTCGATTTCGCGCAAATCTTCGTCGCTCATGTTGCCAGCGGCGTTTTGGCCCACGGCTTCAAACACGCTGACGATATTGAGGTCTTGACCTTTGTAACGACCCGGCAAAATGGTGCCGCCATACACATAAATCGCAGGCACATTGGCGCGCAGCATGCCCATCAGACCGCCGGGCATGTTTTTGTCGCAGCCGCCGACCACGACCACGCCGTCCATCCACTGGCCTTGCACGCAGGTTTCAATGCAATCGCTGATGACCTCGCGGCTCACCAGCGAATACTTCATGCCCTCGGTGCCCATGGCCATGCCATCAGAAATCGTGGGCGTGCCAAACACTTGGGCATTGCCGCCCGCCTCAATGATGCCTTCAATGGCAGCATCAGCGAGCTTTTGCAAGCCGCTATTGCAAGGCGTGATGGTGCTGTGGCCATTGGCCACGCCCACCATCGGCTTACCGAAATCCGATTCTTTGTAGCCCATGCCGTAGTACATGGAGCGATTGGGAGCGCGCGATTTGCCTTCGGTGATGTTGGCAGAGCGAAGGGGCTGGATGGGGATGGTTTTGCTGTTCATGGGGAGATTTTAAAACGGGAAATGATCAAGGTTTTAAGCAAGGAGCATACACATCGAGCTTGCTGTTATGCAAAGTGGTTTTCACGTCGAGCAGGCCGAGCACGGAATGGAAGAGGTTGTCATGCGAGATGCGCTGGCTGGCATTTTTTTGCAGGCAGGCTAGGTCTAGCTTTTGAGCTGCAACGAAGTCTGGCGAGAACCAGTTGAGCCATGGGATTTGCTTTTGCTCGTTAGGCGCAATGGCGTAGGGCAGGCCATGCAGATAAATGCCTTTTTCGCCTAAGGATTCACCGTGATCTGATACATAAATCATAGCGCTTCGCGCAGTATTCTCGCGGGCTTTGAGCCATTTAATGCTCGAAAACAGGAGCTGGTCGGTATACAGCAACGTGTTGTCGTAGCTGTTGGTGATTTGCTCACGGGTGCATTCGGACAAGTTATTCGTGAGACATTCAGGCTGGAATTTTTTAAAGGCATCAGGTACACGCTTGAAATACGCTGGGCCATGGCTGCCCATCTGATGCAGCACAACGACCACGCCTTTGGCGCGCTGGGCGGCTGGCAAAGCCGCGATGCGCGCATCCAACTCATGCAACATCACCAAATCATGACATTCGCCGCTGCTGCAATGCTCGGGTAGATTGGCTTTCACGGTGTTGACGTTCGAGACGCGATCACACACGCCTTTGCAGCCTGATTGGTTATCAAGCCAAAGCACGGCCAAGCCTGCGCGTTGCAACACATCGAGCAGGCTTTCATAGCGAGCTTTGCTGTCTTCAAAGGCTTCTTTGCCCAAATGGCTAAACATGCAGGGCAGGCTGGCGGCCGTATTCGTGCCACAGCTCCAAGCGTCTTTCCAATAAACGAAGGGATCAGTTTGCGAGAGCGCTTTCATCTGCGGCGTGGTTTCTCGGGCATAGCCGCTGAACGAGAAATTGGCAGAGCGCGCCGTCTCGCCCACCACGATCATCAGCAGGGGTGGCTTGCCGCCCGCTGCATAGCTCGCGCCTAATTTTGCATCTTGCCCAATCGCTTGCAAAGGCTGCGGGCCGTGACGCAAAGGCTTGGTGGCGATTTGACTGATCGCGTACAGCGAATTGAGTGGATTGAGCAAATAGCGCACATGCTTGTGATTGCGCATGAGTGAGGAGAAGCCTTGGAAAGAAAGGGCAATCGCCGATATCAATAGTGCGCAGCCCGCTATCAAAATAAGAGCGTTGCGAAGCAGTTGTTTCTTCCAACCCGCCTGTTGCACAGGCTGGCGCAGCAGCCAAATCATCGGCAAGCCCGCCACAAGCAGCAGCGTGATGAACAAACGGGTGTTGAGTAAATCGCGGGTTTCGCGCGGATCGGTTTGAAACACGTTGATCATCATCGTGTCGTCGATCACCACGCCATAGCTCATCATGAAATGCATGCCTAAAGCGGCAGCGATCGAGAGAAAAATCAGCACCGGCTTGATACTGCGCCGCCAAGCCAGCAGCGCGCCTAGTGCCACCAAAACGCCCCATATCAGCAGCCCGGTGCACACTGCCACCCAGATATCTGCCGCCGATTGCAAGCGGCCGAGTTTGTGAAGCTCTTGCCACAGCGCTCCATTGCCCGCCACCGCGATCCACAGGCTGATCAGGATCAGCAGTGTGGCCGGATTCATGCCTGAACGGCTGCTTGGGCCTTCAAATTGACTTTTAGAAAAAGGCATGCTCACTCCAGCGCTTGCAGCTCTTGCATGGTGTTGGCGTTGGCAAACGCTCGCGCGTCGTCACCGGGCAAGTCAAAAGCCACATGCACCGTGCGATGCTGCGCCGTCCACTTATCAATTTTGCGGCCACCGCTTTGCATGAAGTCCGCCAGGCTTTCCATCAGACTGGCTTTAGCCAAGCAAAACACGGGCTGCGCGCGCGTGCTGGTGTGGCCAGCGTCATCCGTCTCAGGCGCGCTGGCCACGGCAATCTCTGCATCTTGCGCTACCAAAGCTTGCATCAAGCGCTGCGCCAGATCCAGCGGAAAAAGCGGCGTATCGCAAGGCACGGTGAGCAAATAAGGCGATTCGCATCGCTCCAGCCCCGTGAGAAAGCCCGCGAGCGGTCCGGCAAATTCATCAGGTATTGCATCTGGCCAGACAGAAACACCCATCGACTCATAAGCCGACAAATTGCGGTTCGCATTCACCATGCTCTCGACAATCAAGCCGCCATCCTGCATCTGCAAACGCATCAGTGCGTGCATCACCAGCGGCATACCGCGAAAATTCTGCAAACCTTTGTCCACCCCGCCCATACGCGAGCCTCGGCCTCCGGCCAAAACGACCGCTGTGATCATGCTCATGCTTTAGCCTCCGATGTAGCTCATTTCCACTTTGCGAGCGCTGATGGAGGTGTCGTGCGGCAGTTCGCTGCGCAGTTGGGAATAGCGGTCATCGCGCCGCTGCCAGATGAGGCCAATGGCGCTCTGGATGTCTTCATCGCTCGCGCCACCGCGAATCAGGCTGCGCAAATCGTGGCCTTGACTGGCGAAGAGGCAGAGGTAGAGTTTGCCGTCTGTGGACAGGCGGGCGCGGTTGCAATCGCCGCAGAAGGCTTGGGTGACGCTGCTGATCAGGCCGATTTCGCCTAGCGCGGGATTATGTTGGCCGTCTGCGTCGCAATAGCCCCAGCGCTCGGCGGTTTCGCCTGGTGCGCTGGGATCAAGCTGCACCAGTGGCATTTCACTGTGAATGCGTTGCATCACCTCGCGCGAGGGCAGCACCTGATCCATGCGCCAGCCGTTGGTTGCGCCCACATCCATGTATTCGATGAAGCGCAGCGTCACGCCCGAGCCACGGAAATGCCGCGCCATTGGCAAAATCTCTGAATCGTTGGTGCCGCGCTGCACCACCATATTGACCTTGATGCTCTGAAAGCCCACCGCTTGCGCGGCTTCAATGCCTTCCAGCACCTGCTCAACAGGAAAATCCACATCGTTCATGCGACGAAAGATCGCATCGTCTAGGCCATCGAGGCTGACCGTCAAACGCTTTAAACCCGCGTCTTTGAGGGTTTGCGCTTTTTTCTTGAGCAAGCTGGCGTTCGTCGTGAGCGTGATGTCCAGCGGCTCGCCATCGGGTGTTTCAATCGCGGCCAGCATATTGATCAGCACTTCAATATTTTTGCGCAGAAGTGGCTCGCCGCCAGTCAGGCGCAGCTTGCGTACGCCGTGTGCGACAAATAGGCGAGCAGTCCGCGCAATCTCTTCAAAGGAGAGCAGGGCGTTTTGCGGTAAGTAGGCATAATTTTTGTCAAACACTTCGCTGGGCATGCAGTAAGCGCAGCGGAAATTGCAGCGGTCTGTGACGCTGATGCGCAGATCGCGCAACGGGCGGCCCAGCGTGTCGCTCAGCAGGCCGGTTGCAGCAATTTTTTGCGCAGGAATGCTCGCCTTGAACGCATCAAGGCGCTGATCGTATAGAGGAATGACGCGCTCGGACATGGCTTGATTATCAACCCTGTAACCCGCGCAGGGGCTCAGGGATTGAGCGCAGTTTGCACAGCAGCTATAACTGCAGGTGACATGGGGTCAATTGCAGAGGCAAAGCTTTGCACCTGCCCTTTGGCATCGACCAAGTATTTGTGAAAATTCCAAGCGGGTGCTTTGCCCGAGCTAGCAGAGAGCCGCGCAAACAATGGGTCTTTACCAATCGGCGTTTGCAGCTTCTCCGCCACGGTGAAGCTCACACCATAGTTGATCTGGCAAAACTGAGCAATTTCTTGATTAGAGCCTTTTTCTTGGGCACCAAAATCATTCGCCGGAATGCCCACCAAGAGCAAGCCCTGCGCCTTGAAGCGCTGATGCAGCTTTTCTAGCCCTTCGTATTGCGGCGTGAAACCGCATTGGCTCGCTGTGTTCACCACGAGCACAGCTTTGGCCGCCTTCACATCTAGTTTGCACAAATCAAATGGTTTGCCGCCGATCAGTGGCTGCACGGGATAGCTGGCCAGGCCAGCGCCGAGGTTAGTGGCGTGGGCTGCTGCGTTGAAAAGCAAGGCGATCATCAAAACTAGAAACTTGTTCATGGCAAGCATTGAATCTGCAATTCAAAAACCGTGTCGGCTAGGGCAAGAAATGCGTTCAAACGCACCTGGCCCCATCCACCTCAAGACACACGCCACTGATGAATGCCGCTTCATCGCTGGCCAAATACAACACGGCGTTGGCCACATCCAGCGCGGTAGAAAAGCGGCCGAGCGGTATGCTGGCGCGGAATTTGGCGAGGCGTTCTTCGGTGAGTTCGCCGCCTGCGAAATCTTGGCCGAGGCCTGTGCTGGGGTTGAAGACGGGGTTGATGCAGTTGACGCGGATGTTGTCGGGGCCCAATTCTGCGGCAAGGCTCTTGCTAGTGGTGATTGCCGCGCCTTTGGAGCCGTTGTACCAAGTCAAGCCGGGGCGCGGGCGCAGGCCAGCGGTGGAGGCGATGTTGATGAAGCTGCCGCCGCCTGCTGCGCGGAAGATAGGCGTGGCGTAAATGGTGGAGAGATAAATACTTTTGACGTTGATCGCATAGCAGCGGTCAAAGTCTTCCTCGCTCACATCCAGCGCGGGTTGGTTGCGATGCGTCCAGCCGGCGTTGTTGACGAAGGCATGTAAACCGCCAAACTGAGCCACCGCGCTTTCCACCAGCGCTTTCACCTCATTGGACTTCGTCATATCCGCCGCCACGAAGATCGCCTGCCCGCCTGCGGCCACAATCTGTGCCGCCACACGCTGCCCGCCATCAAAGTTGATATCGTTCACCACCACTTTTGCGCCCTCTTGCGCCAGTCGCTTGGCAATGCCCTCGCCAATGCCGTTGCCGCTGCCGGTGACGATGATGGATTTGTTTTGGAGTCTCATATCTTGTCTCACTATAAATTCAGTAGCATACTGCGCATATTCTATAAGGGCGAGGTGCAGATTTTGCTCAAATGCATCCAAATCAGCGGATCATGCGTATCTCCAGTATCTCTATTAGCAACAAGGACGTCATCATGCTCTACCGATCTATGAGCTGCAACACCGCAGCTAGCCTTCGTCATACCGCCATCGCCTTGGCTGCGGTTGCCCTAGCGGGCTGCGCCAGCACACCGCAAGAGTCGATGGGAGCGGCCCGCGCCGAAAAGGCTGTGGCCGTGACAGCGTCGCACATGCTAATCAAGTTCAATGCCGGGCAACCGCAAAAAATCCTGTCAAGCGTGTCCATCAAAGGCCTTCAGCCTGGTGAGTCGATCTTGGGGATTGACTACCGCGTTTCTAAAGACATGCTTTACGCCTTGGGCAGCAGTGGCCGCCTCTACACGCTGAATGAAGATACAGCCCAACTCACCCCAGTCGGCGCCGCGCCTTTTGCTGTGAAGCTCGAAGGCAACCAGTTTGGCTTTGATTTCAACCCCACCGTTGATCGCATCCGCGTGATCAGCAACAGCGGCCAGAATCTGCGCCTGCATCCTGATACAGGCGCTGTGGTAGACAGCAACCCCAATGTAGAAGGCGTGCAAATCGACGGCCTACTCACTTACGCTGCCAGCGACGCAAACGCCGGCAAAAAGCCCAGCATCGTGGGTGCGGCATACAGCTACAACAAAGCCGATCCGAAAATCACCACAAATTACGCTCTAGACGCAGCCACAGGCGCGCTCGTGACGCAAGGCTCGCGCGAAGGCTCTGCGCCCGCTGTTTCGCCAAACACGGGGCAGCTTTTTACCGTTGGCAAGCTAGGTGTGAATTTTGAGGATTCAGCCTTTGATATTCAAGCGCTGAGCGACGTGGCTTTTGCGGCTTTGAGCGGCAAAGAGATCAAAGGCGTGCGTTTGTACACGCTGGATTTGAAGACCGGTGCGGCGCAGCCGATTGGCACGATTGGCGTGAGAGAAGGCATTCGCGCGATGGCGATGGAGCCTTGATTCTTCGCTGTTGATGCTGCTATAAAAAGAAGAGCACTCTGCGCAGGTTATATGCCGGCTAGGTGCTCTTTTTGCTTTGAAAATTCTTCGCTGTACGTCATTGCCGAGATTCTGCGTGCTGTGATCTGAGCGAGCCGACTGCGCTTGGGCTATCCCACTACGCTCATGTCCTCCGCGCTGGCCTTCGGCTGGCGCTCCCCCTTTACTTCGCTACGTGAGATAACCCAATCACAGTCGGCTGGGCTGAGGTCTTTGATCGGGGAGGTGTGCTTCAATCACAGAGCGCCAGCATTGTTGGGTGTCGCGTATGTGGCGAACGAAGATAGTCAGAGTAGCCGACAGGCCACGGGTTTGAGGCGCTGTGATTTGGGTATCTCCCGCAGCGAAGTTAAGGAGGAGGGCGCGCGCAGCGCGACCGGGGGACATGAGCGAAGGGGGATGCCCAAATCACAGCGCCTCAAACTCGCAGCCGCTCTAAGCAAGAAGCTGCTCTTGGAGTACTATAAAAAACATAGCAATCCGCGCAATAAATACGAAGGCTACCAGCCGATTCCTCTATAAATTAGTCACGAAAATTATTAAACGACAGCGGAATATCCGCCATGTCTTTTTTGATCATTGCCATGGCCGCCTGCAGATCATCGCGCTTGGCTCCTGTGACGCGCACGGCATCGCCTTGGATGCTGGCTTGGACTTTGATTTTGCTGTCTTTGATCAGGCGCTGGATTTTTTTGCTGTCTTCTTGGGCTATGCCTTCTCGCACTTTGATGACTTGCTTGACCTTGTCGCCGCCGATTTTTTGCACGTCGCCCACATCTAAAAAGCGGATATCCACGCTGCGTTTGGTGAGCTTGGCGCGCAAGATGTCGTCGATTTGGGTGAGCTGGAAGTCAGCATCACCAATCAGGATGATCTCTTTGTCTTTTTCTTTTAATTCGATGGCAGCGCCTGTACCTTTGAAATCGAAACGGGTGCCGATTTCTTTGGCGGTGTTTTCTACGGCGTTTTTCACTTCGACGAGGTTGGGTTCGCAAACGGTATCAAAACTAGGCATGGCAGACTCGGTTGTGGGTTGTTTTCAGGTGAGACAATTGTGGCATGCCCAGCCCTCTTTTGATCGAAAAAAATGTGCCTCTTCAGGCCTATAACAGCTTTGGCATTGTCGCCAAGGCGCAGCAACTCGTGCGGATTGCCTCGGTGGAGGATTTGCAAACCGCTGCAAGCCAGGGAGGCTTTGCCAAAGAGCCGCCTTTCATCCTCGGCGGCGGCTGCAATATTGTGCTTACAGGGGATGTGAAGCCGCTGGTGCTGAAAATAGAGATCATGGGCAAGCGGCTGCACAGCGAGACGGCCAAGCATTTCATTGTGGAGGCGGGCGCGGGCGAGGGCTGGCATGATTTAGTGGCTTGGAGCGTGGCGCAAGGCTGGCCGGGGCTGGAGAATTTGGCGCTGATTCCGGGCAGCGTGGGTGCAGCGCCGGTGCAGAATATCGGCGCTTATGGCGTGGAGCTGCAAGACCGCTTTCACAGCTTGGATGCGATGAATTTGCACACGGGAGAGCTGTTTACGCTGGAAGCTTCGCAATGCGCGTTTGGCTACCGTGATTCAGTGTTTAAGCACGCCACGCAAACCGGACTTTTAGGCAAAGCTGTGATCACCACGGTGCGCTTTGCTTTGCCCAAGGCTTGGCGGCCTGAGCTCTCCTATTCAGATTTGCGGCGCAAATATGCTGATTTTTTAAAGGAAATCGGCACAGAGCCGGCATATAGCCTGCGCGAGATGCTATCAAAGCAGGAGCAAATCCCGCGCCGTGTGTGGGCGGATATGTTGCCTGAGCTCGTCCCCAGTGCGCAGCACATCTTAGATTGGGTCGTGCAAATTCGCCGCGCCAAGCTGCCTGATCCTGCCGTGATCGGCAATGCTGGCAGTTTCTTCAAAAACCCGTATGTCACGCCCGAGCAATGCGCCGACATCATTGCTCGCGAGCCCAGGGTGGTCTATTACAAAATGCCCGATGGCCAAATCAAGCTGGCCGCCGGCTGGCTGATCGACTCCTGCGGCTGGAAAGGGCGCGGCGTGGGCAATGCAGGCGTGTATGAAAAGCAAGCCCTTGTGTTGATCAACAAAGGTACCGGCACAGCCACTCCCGCCACCGGCGGCGAGGTGATGACGCTCGCCAAAGCGATCCAAACCAGCGTCTATGAGCGCTTTGGCATCCTGCTGGAGCCAGAGCCCGTGGTGGTGTAAGGCCTCTGGGATTTAGCGTAAGTGCTTGTGTTGCCTTGACTTTTTCAATGGATATTGATTAAAATTCAATCAATATTGATTTATGGAGCATCTCATGGCCATACAAATTGCCAATCCTGAAGTGGTCAGGAAAATAGAGTGGCTGGCTGCCACATTGAACACGAGCAAGACGGGCGCTGTAGAGCGGGCGCTTGATGCATATCGGTTGCCGGGCGATGTCGATGCAGAGCAGGCTGCTAAACAACGCAGGGCTGATGAATTCATGCAACGCACATTAGCGGTACTTGCTCAATTTGATGCTTTGCCAGTAGTCAACCCAAATGCGGGTAATGATTTGGAGTGGGACGAACATGGGTTGCCGGTATGAGTGATGTCATCGCTGTTGATACTTCGGCGCTGATCGCGATTGCCCAAAGTGAGCCAGAACGAATACCGTTTCTGCAGCGAATCTCCCGCGCTGACTCTGCTTTGATCAGCGCATCAAACCTGCTTGAAGCGAGATTGGTGATGTACGGCAAGCGCCAGCATTCGGGGTATCTTTTGCTTGAGCGCATTCTGAAAGAGTCCAAATATGTCGTTGTGGCACAAGACAAGGATGAAGTGGATATGGCGTACGAAGCCTTTTTGATCTACGGCAAAGGAAATCGCCACAAAGCCCAGCTCAATTTCGGCGATTTATTCAGCTACGCACTGGCCAAATCGCGTGGCATTCCTCTGCTCTACAAAGGCGAGGATTTCGCTTTCACAGATATCGTGAGCGCAGTCTAGGCCGACGCAGCAGTGTCACCAATCTGGGCTAAAATCATAGGCTTTGCTGAAATTCGGGTTTATACGGATTTTGGCTCTCAGATTTTTTGATTTTTATCTTGTTTCATCGAAAGAAAACCATGGCTATCGAACGCACCCTCTCCATCATCAAGCCCGACGCAGTTGCTAAAAACGTGATCGGCCAGATCTACGCCCGCTTTGAAGCTGCTGGCTTGAAAGTGATCGCAGCCAAGATGGTTCACCTCTCACGCGGCGAAGCTGAGCAGTTTTATGGCGTCCACAAAGCTCGCCCTTTCTTCAATGATCTCGTGACTTTCATGATCTCCGGCCCGGTGATGATCCAAGCCCTCGAAGGCGAAGGCGCGATCCTGAAAAACCGTGACCTGATGGGCGCAACTGACCCGAAGAAAGCCGCCGCCGGGACCATTCGTGCCGACTTTGCAGACAGCATTGATGCCAACGCTGTGCACGGCTCTGATGCCCCTGAGACAGCAGCTGTTGAAATCAGCTTCTTCTTCCCCGGCATGAATGTTTATTCACGTTGATCTTTTCCTTGGTCGTTATTACTCCTGATTTCATAGCACTCCGCGCAGGATTTATAACGGCTAGGCACTGAAAAGACCTAAAAATATGACGGTCAACCTGCTTGATTACGATCTCGACGGGTTGACCGTTTTTTGCGAGAGTTTGGGTGAAAAAGCCTTTCGCGCGAAGCAGCTCTATCGTTGGATTCACCAGAAAGGCGCGTCTGATTTCACCCAGATGAGCGATCTGGCTAAATCTTTGCGCGACAAGCTCGCGGGCGTTGCGCATGTGAGCCCGCTCAAGGTGCTCACCGAGCAAAAATCGAGCGATGGCACGATCAAGTGGCTGTTTGATGTGGGCAATGGCGATGCGGTGGAAGCCGTCTTCATCCCCGAGCAAGATCGCAACACGCTGTGCATCTCTTCCCAAGCCGGCTGCGCCGTGGGCTGCCGTTTTTGCTCTACGGGCCACCAAGGCTTTTCCCGCAACCTGAGCACCGGCGAGATCATTGCCCAGCTCTGGTTTGCCGAGCACACGATTCGCAAAGTTAAAAATACCGAAGATCGCGTGATCTCCAACGTGGTAATGATGGGCATGGGCGAGCCGCTGCAAAACTACGCCGCTCTCGTGCCCGCGCTGCGCACCATGCTCTCGGATCACGGCTACGGCCTCTCGCGCCGCCGCGTCACCGTCTCCACCTCGGGTGTCGTGCCGATGATCGATAAATTAGCGCAAGATTGCCCCGTGGCACTGGCCGTGAGCCTGCATGCGCCCACCGATCTGTTGCGCGACGATCTCGTGCCCTTGAACAAGAAATACCCACTGCAAGAGCTGCTGGCCGCCTGCGAGCGCTATCTGCAAGCCGCGCCGCGCGATTTCATCACCATGGAATACTGCATGCTGCAAGGCGTGAACGATTCGCCGGAGCAGGCTAGGCAGTTGGCCGCTTTGGTGAAAAACGTCAAATTGCCGGTGAAATTCAATTTGATTCCCTTCAACCCATTTCCCCAAAGCGGGCTGCTCTGCTCTGCTCCAAAAGTTGTAGCAGAATTTGCGAAAATCCTGCATGATGCAGGCATCGTGACCACGGTGCGAAAAACGCGCGGAGACGACATTGATGCCGCCTGCGGCCAGCTCGCAGGCGACGTGCAAGACCGCACACGCGCACCTGAGCGCATGGCGCAGCGGCGTGTGGTGATGATGCAAAAGCAAGTTGCTTGAAGACGATTGGAGACACTATGGTTTTGATGAATGTGAGCTGGATGCCTTGGAAAGCCGTAGGCTTGGCGCTTGTGCTCCTGGCGGGCAGCTTCGGGCTGAGCGGCTGCGCCAACACCGCTGGCGGCGCAGGAGCGAGTGGCAAAAACCCCACCGATAACATCGTCACCGATTCCGACGAGCCCGAAGCTCGCCGCCGCGCCCGCACCCGCCTAGAGCTGGCCAGTGGCTATTTCAGCGAAGGCAAAACCACGGTCGCTTTAGATGAGCTCAAACTCGCCCTGCAAGCCGACCCAAACTACGGCGAAGCTTTCAACCTGCGTGGCCTGATTTACATGCGATTGTCCGACATGCGCCAAGCCGAAGACAGCTTCCGCCGTGCCTTGCAGCTCAATCCGCGCGATGCCGACAGCATGCACAACTATGCTTGGATGATGTGCCAGCAGCGTCGCTACGACGAGTCGATTGCCATGTTTAGCCAAGCCAATGCGATCCCGCTGTACAACGGCCAATCCAAAACATATATGGCGCGGGGCTTGTGCGAGCTGGCTGCGGGCCGCCGCGATGTGGCCGAGCGCAGTTTTGCACGCAGCTACGAGCTGGATGCTGCCAATCCGATTTCAGGCTACAACCTGTCGAATTTGCTGTTTTTGCGCAATGAATTGCAACGCGCTCAGTTTTATATTCGCAGGATCAACAACACCGACTTGGCCAATTCCGAGACGTTGTGGTTGGGCATCAAGGTCGAGCGCAAGCTCAACAACTTAGATATCGTGCAGCAGTTAACGACGCAGCTGCGTCGTCGTTATCCGCAATCGAAAGAACTGGCATCGCTTGAGCGGGGAGCATTTGATGAGTGAAGAGGAGTTGCCGATCCGTTTCGCGGACTCGGCGCAGGCGGCCATGGATGCCTCCAAGAGCGCGGGCCAAATGCTGCGTGAAGCGCGTGAAGCACATGGGCTGCATGTGGCCGCACTGGCCGTGTCGCTCAAAGTGCCGGTCAAAAAATTGGAAGCTTTGGAAGCGGATCGCTTGGAAGACTTGCCTGATGCGGTGTTTGTGCGGGCGCTGGCCTCCAGTGTTTGCCGTGCGCTCAAGGTCAATCCAGCGCCTATTCTTGAGAAATTGCCACAGCTCAATACCCGTGTGCTGGATCAGGTTGATCGCGGCGTGAATGTCGCGTTTCGCACCCGTGCAGATGGCCCTGCACCCTCGTCACTTGCCCAACTCAATCGCCCAGCGGTGCTGGGTGTGATGGCGCTGCTGTTGGCGGCTATTGTGCTGATGCTGTTGCCTGATTTCACCAGCCGCTCAGCCTCTACCGCCGCGTCTTCTTCTGGCGCTAACTCCCAAGCTGCCAACGGCAATGCTGCAGGCGTTTCCTTGGGCAGTGGCGTGAATCTGACTGCTACGCCCGTCGCTGGTGCGTCAGACACGGCCACAGCCGTGCTCGGCCCCATCAGCATGCCACCAAATGAGTCAGCCACCCTACCCACTCTGAGCGTCACGCCTGCACTGTCGACCCCCGTTGTCTCCAGCCCAACGCTCACGATCTCTGTATCAGCAGCCCCTGCCACGCCCGCCGTGCCGCTGCCCGCAGACAGCATCGTCAGTTTCACGGCCACAGGCGAGACCTGGATCGAGGTCAAAGACGCTGGCGGCAAAATCATCTTGCAGCGTACGCTACAAACTGGCGAGAAAGCGGGCGCGGGCCCCTCACTCGGTAAGCCGCCTTTTGCCGTGATTGTGGGGCGCGCCAATCTCACGCAAGTCACTGTACAGGGCAAGGCTTTTGATCTCGCGCCCGTCTCTTCCAAAGATGCTGTGGCACGATTTCAAGTCAAATGAAGTTTGGACCAGTCTGATGCTTGAACCTTGCCAAATCCCTGAATCTTCTCCCGCGCCGCGCCGCAGCCTGCAAGCGCGCATCGTCTGGGACAAACGCGTCGTCACCGTCGGCGGCGATGCGCCTGTGCGCGTGCAGTCGATGACCAACACCGACACCGAAGACGCGATTGGCACGGCGATTCAAGTCAAAGAATTGGCGTTGGCAGGCAGCGAAGTGGTGCGGATTACGGTGAACACACCTAAAGCTGCAAGCCAAGTGCCGTATATCCGCGAGCAGCTTGATCGCATGGGCATTGATGTGCCGCTGGTGGGCGATTTTCATTACAACGGCCATCGCTTGCTCACCGACGAGCCTGCTTGCGCCGAAGCCTTGAGCAAATACCGTATCAACCCCGGCAATGTGGGCAAGGGCGACAAAAAAGACAAGCAATTCGGCCAAATGATCGAAGCTGCGCTCAAGTGGGACAAGCCCGTGCGCATCGGCGTGAACTGGGGCAGCTTGGATCAAGATTTGCTCGCCCATTTGATGGACATCAACAGCCAGCGCCCCACGCCTTGGGATGCCAAGCAAGTGATGTATGAAGCGCTGATCACCTCAGCGATTGAGTCCGCGCAGTTGGCTGTCAGCATGGGCATGTCGCCCAACCAAGTGCTGCTCAGTTGCAAAGTCTCTGGCGTGCAAGATTTGATTTCCGTTTACCGCGAACTGGCCAAACGCTGCAATTACCCTCTGCATTTAGGGCTCACCGAAGCGGGTATGGGCACCAAAGGCACAGTCGCTTCAGCAGTGGCCATGAGTATCTTGCTGCAAGAAGGCATCGGCGACACCATCCGCGTCAGCCTCACACCCCAGCCCGGCGAGAGCCGCACGCAGGAAGTGGTGATCGCGTCTGAGATTTTGCAATCACTCGGCCTGCGCAGATTCGTCCCCAGCGTCACCGCGTGTCCCGGCTGCGGCCGCACCACCAGCTCCACATTCCAAGAACTCGCCAAACAGATCGACGATTACTTGCGCATGCAAATGCCTCTTTGGAAAACCAAATACCCCGGCGTCGAGCATCTCAAAGTGGCCGTCATGGGCTGTATCGTGAATGGCCCCGGGGAGAGCAAACACGCCGACATCGGCATTTCCTTGCCAGGAACGGGGGAAAGCCCCGCTGCACCTGTTTTCATCGATGGCCAGAAAGCGCTCACGTTGCGCGGCGAGAACATCGTGCAAGAGTTTCACAAGCTCGTGGATGAGTACATTGAGAAGCGGTTTGGGCGAGTTGTAGAGAATGCTTAACGCTAGGATTTTCCGCAAGTCACGATTGATCTTGCAAGTCGTGCTTCTTTTATTTATTTGGATGTTTTCAGCTGCCAGCTACGCGCAGGCCGCTTCATGTGACGCGGAGAGTTACAGTCGATTCAAGATTACTTATCCGCTGCTAAGTAAATGTGTCAAGCTCAAAAATAGCAGCAACCATTCAATTTTCATCATTAATCGTACACAGGGTGATGGAGTTCTTAGGTTGGAAGTTTCTGAAGATCTAAAGCCAAGCTTGGAGAAAGCAATCTTTATTGCAGCTCTATCAGATGGGCAGATTTTTTGGCGGTACATCAGTAATAGACAAGATCCATCAAAACTAGGTCTGATAATTTCTCCTTGGCCCAAATTCAATACATACGCAGGTGGCGTAGATCTGGCTTTTCCGGTACTTTCTGAGCAGACTGGGAGAAGCGCGTTTGTCACGCACTTATTCTAATTCCCATTAGAAATAGCATTAATAATCCAATCCCATCCGGCGATACTTTTGATCGATTCATGTTGCGTTTCCAGGGTCTTGAGCGACCCCACCAGATGGTCCTCCAGTAAATCCAGCGTCTCAAAGGTTCGG